>DASRHY010000070.1:0-4159 GCA_035650275.1 Kribbellaceae bacterium
GGTCCACCTCGGCCAATCCCGGCACGACGGGCACCGGACACGTGCTATTAGCCGGCGCGGCCAACAAGACGTCGTGGCCTGCGCTCGCAAGCCCGCGCGCCAATCGGTCGACAACGATTTCGATCCCCCCGTAGGCCGGGGGCGGCACGGGGACCCAAGGCGTGGATACCAATCCGATCCGCATGTTCGTTCCTTTCTTGGACCGAGAAGGATTTCCGCAAGACTGCGGCTCGTCGCGGCCAAGTCGGTCCACCCGAGGCCAGTGACCTGAAACGAGGCGTGATCAGCTGGCTTCGTTCGTGCGTGCGGCGTGACCGACAGGCCGGCGGTAGCTGCCAGGGTCGAACGAGCTCATCGACATTTGGTGTGCGCCTTTCGCGTCGCGGGCGGTTGCCTAGCAGGACCCGGACACGGACGCAGCTCGAGACCCGAACCCGCGTCTCGAGTATTCGGTTTCGTTCCAGTACCCACGGCGACGCGCGCCAAGCCAGAGCCCTGAGTTTCACCGAATAGCGGATCCGCGCCGGTAGACAAGTAGGGATACCAGTCACGGATCGCGGCAGCGGAGTCACTGTGCGATGAGCCGGTCCAGGCGTCAGCGGCGGGGGTTGGATTTTCGGTGGTCGACCTCGGCAATTCCGTTGGTGTCGTACGGCCGCGCGAGATCTTCGAACTCGTTGCACAACCGGAGCGGGGACCGCGATTCTTGTGCCAGTCCGGACCGGCGTCAATCGCAGTCCGCTCGCGATAGACGCGAGCGTCTCGCGGAGGATGGCACGCCGAGGGCCGTCGCGGGGTGGCGGCCACGGACGAACCGACTAGAGCGAGGACAGGACGTTCCTCGCCTTGCCGACAAGTCGCTGTACCGGCCCTGTGCCCCCGGAATGTGGCAGATGGAACACGGATCGTAGGCTCGGGTGTGTCAGTCGATCATTCGCCGGGTCGTCCGGGTAGGGCGCGGTTCTCGATTAGCTGCTGGGCGACGTCGCGCAGTTTGGTGTTGGTGTCTTGGGAGTAGCGGCGCAGGATCGCAAAGGCTTGGTCGCCGTTGATCTGGTAGCGCTCCATCAGAATGCCCATCGCCTGGCCGACCAGTTTGCGGGCGTCGATGGCCCGCGCGAAGGTCTCTTCATTTCGCGCGTTGGCCAACGCGACGGCGGCGTGTCGGGCCAGGATCTGTGCCACCGCTTCGTCGTCGGCCGCGAACGCGTCGGGTCGGGCGCTGTAGAGGCCGAGGACGTCGATGGTGCGGTCGTTGACGTTCATCGGCACGTCGAGCACGCTGCGCACGCCGAGCTCGCAGACCCGGTCCGCCCACGCCGGCCAGCGCCGGTCGGTCCGGGTGTCACGGATCAGAACCGTCTCCAACCCCGTCAGTGCGGCACCAGCGGGCCATCGGTAGCGGCGACCTGAGCTTGGTAGATCTCGACCAGCACCGGATCGGTGACCGCGGCGATGTCCGCGCGACAATGGCGGGCGGCGAACACCACCCCGGCGTGCGCGCAATCGAGTGCGTGGAGCGCGAATTGGACCACCATGTCGACGGTCTCGGTCACTCCTCCCGAGCCGTGCATATCGACGGCGAGCTGAGCGAACACATCCGCGCCGTCATACCCGTCGACCTCGGTTCCGGACACTGCGAGCCACCTCCTTGGGACCCGCTGGCACGGCCGCCCACCACGGCGGCGGCTCTGGGTTCATCATGTCGCCTGGTCGGGTTTTCCCGGGAATAGTCATCGAGCTGGTCACGGGTGACCCGCACACCCGTCAGCCGGCGCCGCCGGTGGACTCGTGCGAGGAACCGACGGGTTTCCTTTCCGCGGAACCGCGCTGTCGCACGTAGATGCTGAGGACGGCCATGGAGCCGACAGCGAGGAGTTCGGAGTGCCAGTTCTGCCTACTGCGGCGCCAACGAACAGGTCCCGACCGCCAGTCGCGTCGGCCTGATACGAGGCCTGGCCGGGCCAAGGGTGATCCGGTGCAGCGTTTCCGGCAGGCCCAATCGTCGTTCAGCCGGCGCCACGATCGCCGCCACGCGGTCGTCACGCCGGTCCATGGTCATCTCAGCCGCCCCGCTGACCGCGGAGACCCGGCGGAGGAGGAGCAAGGGCTGCGGGGTTTGAGGGGTCCCCGGCGGCGTAGCCATTCGCGTGCGGCGCGAGCGCCGCCTCCACGGTCTGGCGGCCTGGCACTCAGTCAGGGTGCAGCTCGACCGTTGCTGTCCCGCGCTGGTCGACCACAGGTCTTCACCCCTGCTTGCAGATCGGGTTCAGATCTGCCGTCGGGGTCTGGGACGACAAGAATTGTCCAATATTCTACCCCCGTGCGCACGCGCAGCGGCCACGGTCACCCTGCATTGGCCAAAGCGTGACCCGGTCCGTGGCCTCGACTGGCGCTAGCCCGCCGAGCCAGCGTGGCCTGGGCGGCTGGGTGCTAGGTGCGGGTGGTCAGGTCGGGGATGTCGGCGGGGTTGGTGGTGATGGTGTGCGCGACCTGGCTGAGGCGCAGGCGGTGGGTGCGGCAGTAGGCGCGCAGCAACTCGAATGCCTCGTCGGTACCGCAGCCGTGGATCTGCGCGAGTACGCCCTTGGCCTGTTCGATGATGATCCGGGTGTTCAGCGCTGCCTGGAGTTGCTCGGTGAGGACTTCGGCGCGGTGGATCGCTCGTTCCTGCAGCAGGCCGATGGTGGCCACGTCGGCCAAGGCCTGCACGATCCGTATCGCCGGGGGCTCCATTGCGCCGGCCGCGGTGCCGAACAGGTTGAGGGCGCCGATCACCTCGTTGCGCAGCCGTAACGGGAACGCGTGTACGGACCGGAACCCGGCGGCGACGGCGCGGGGCGCGAACCGGGGCCAGCGATCGGCCGCGTCGTTCAGGTCGGCGTTGATCACCGGTTTCGCCTGGGAGAAGCAGTCCTGGCAGGGCCCTTCGTGGGTCTGCACCTGGAACAGCTCGAGCAGCCTGGCCTGCTCGTGGGATGCGGCCATGAACTGCAGCCGGCCGTGCTGGTCGGCCAGCAGCAGCCCGGCGGCCGCGGCATCGGCCAGCTCAGAGGTGTGGGCGGTGAGCATCTGGAGGAACTCGATCAGATCGAACTCGTCGACCAAAGTGTCGGCTACCTCGACGAACACCTCGGCGAGTCGCTCAGCAGCGGGTGCGGTGGCCACCTGAGCTCCCCTCTCCAGACTCGATGTGGGTCGACCGCGATGGGTCATCAGGGATCGTGTTCCAGCCTGAGTTTACGCGCGACGACGTCACGGGCCACATCGCTGAGGCGGCGGTCTTGGGCGTAGGCGTACGCCCGTAGCCGGGCCATCGCCTCGATCATCGAGACCCCGAGCTGGATCATCACCATGCCCTGGGCCTGCCACAGTTCTGCGCGGTCGTCGAGCGGGTCGTCGAGCGGCTCACCGCGCCCTCCGACGGGGTCGTCCGCGGCGCCGCTGCGCTCCTGCGCGTCGAGCAGGATCGCCATCGCAACCTCGGCAAAGGTGAGGGCCAGGTGCAGTGCCCGGGTCGACAGTGCGCCCGGCCGGTCGCGGTAGACGTCGAGCGCGCCGAGTCGGGCAGCGCCGATCTGCAGCGGGAACGCGAAGACCGCCCGCACACCTCGGGCCTGGGCGGTCGGCGAGTAGCCCGGCCATCGCGTCATGGCCTCCCCGGCCAGGTTCGAGGTCAGCACCGGACGCCGGCCGGCGTACGCGTCCAGACAGGGACCCTCGCCGAGGGTGAACTGCAACTCCTCGATCGCCTCACTTGCGGGGTCAGACGCGGCCACCGTCACCTGTTCACCCGACTCCGACAGCACGCTCACGCCGACCCCCCGTGCAGGCAGTGCACGCACCGCGGCACGACACAGCCGCTGCAGCCAGCCGACCACGCCCGCCTTGTCCTCGACGCCGGGCGGCTCGGCCGCGATCAACGCCTGGACTTCCGCCCACCCACCCGCGATGCCGGTCACCCTAGCCGCCGAACTGAGCCGGGCGACGCACCCCGACAGCGGACATCATGTCGCCAACCATCGATCCCGAGGCCGGCATCCTCGGACAAGGCGGGTCGAGAGTCGTTCACGGCTGCGCCCTTCCTAGCAGGCAGGCCGCCGGGGTCCGGGGCAGCGACACAGAACTGACACTCCACACTACGCCCGGAGCAAGCCCA
>DASRHY010000071.1:0-3189 GCA_035650275.1 Kribbellaceae bacterium
ACTCAAGACCATCAAACGGCAGATGTACGGCCGAGCGAGCTTCTCCTTGCTACGCAAGAGAATCCTGCTCAACGCATGACTTCCATCGACCCCCCGGCTCCACAAGATCGTCGCCAGAACCCATCACCGTGGCAAGCGACAGCCGCGGAACGGTGAGTCGGACCCGACGGCTTGTTCCGTGGTGACAAGGGTTCCGCAGGCGGAACAACCTTTGTCGCCCTCGGCAACTTGGGTATGCAGGTTCTGCCTTTCGCGGATGGCACCACCTGGTGAGGACCCGGTGCGGCCCTGGGCCGCCTTCGCAGTTCCGTTGGACGCGGAGACGACTGTCGCGGGCATGGTCGTCGACCTGTTGCTGATGCTAGGTCCGGCCAGCAACGACGCCGGGCTGGCAGTAGGTGACGCGCAGGCGCAGCTCGCGCACGCGGCCGCGGCGTTCTGGTGGGGCCAGCCGCAGATCGACCATCAACCCGGTGCGTCGGGTGGCCGAGGAGCGGTCCCTCGCCGGCCGGGACCATGCGGCGCGATTGACGGATTGTTGCTCTTCTTGGTGGCCGCGCAACGGCACTGCGCGCGGAGCGCGCGGCAGTCCACCTTGCGGCCGCGCTCGGCCGCGAGGTTGGGCTGCCATTACTCCAACTTGCTCCTTCCGGCCCCTGCCGATGGCGGTCGGCATCGTGAGGGTGGTCGTCATCGACAGTGGTGACCGGGCGTGCGTGGTTGTGCCTGGTCAACGCGGTCGCATCGGCGGTGTGTCGTCAGCGCGCGGTGCCGCCGCCTGCGGGTGGGGTCGCGGTAACGCGTGACGGCGTCGTCGCCCAGCTCGTAGCGGGTTCCGGCGTTCTGGTAACGCATGTGCGGACGGTGGACGTGCGAGCTGCCGGCCGGATGAGGATGCCCGGCGTCGGTGGTAACGGGGGATCGGGTCGCCGGCGCCTTCGGTCGAGCGCCGCCCGGGAGCGCCAGCGGGCGCGGTGGCCGGTCGGTGTCCGGCTCGTCGGTGTCGACGCATCGAGCGACGGGTGTGGGGTTCCGGAACGGGCCTCACCGCGGCGGGCGTGGGCACGACGGACCGATCCGTTGGGGCGTTCCGCGGAACAGGGTGCTGAACGGCGGAACGACGGCTCGGGCCGACGGAACAGCGGTTCTGGGCGCGTTCGGAACGCCGGGCCGGTCCATGGCTCGTGTTGCACCCAAAAGCCTAAAAGGGTATCATTATAGATGGGTCTGGTCGGCAACCGGACCGGCATCCAGAAGCCCGCACCCACCAGAAGGGGGTTACGCGCCATGCCCGAACACGACGGTACGAACGCGCCCGCAGGCACCACACCGGCGATCTCGCCGCTGCTGGGCCAGCTCACCACCGACCTCGATCTGTTCGACGCTGGCTGCGACAACGCGGTCGCGGTGGCGCGAGGCATGCGAGCGTTGCTGGCCGCGTTGCGGTTGCGCACCTACGAGGCCGAGCCGGGTACCGACGACCGGGGGGAGCAGGTCGTCGTCACCGTCTACGGGGTTGACCTGTCGATTCGCCGCCGCGATGACGGGCTATTCGTGCACGTGGACAGCTCGGACATGCCGGATGAGTACGAACGGCTGACCGGCGAAGTCAACTGCGGCGGCGAGAACGTCTACGACGAGCGCGCCGGTCACGCGGCCGTGGCGGTGTCGCGATGACCGGGCGGCGCGGCCGGAGCGGTGGTGTCGGCCGCGAGGTGCAGGTGGTCGCGCCGGGCGGGCTGGTGTTCCGGTTCCGGCTCGGCGACGACGACACCGCGGTGGTGCTGCTAGACGGGCAACCGGTCGTCGGACTCGACGCGGGCGGCCCGGGCCGCTGGCGCGACGGGCAAGTCTGGGAACGCTTCGGCGGCGGCACCGTCACCGACCGGTACGTGGTGGTGCCGGACATGAGCGCCGAGCAGTTCGCCGGCCTGGCCCCGCACCTTAGCCTGCCGGCGGGCTGGTTCGGCCGGTTCAAGGGCGGCCCGGGCGAGCTACGCGCGATCAGCCTGACCGGCGGCGAGTGGAGCTGCGGCAGCGACGCCGGCCTCGACCTGGCCCTGGAGTACGTCCGCGGGCTGGGGCTGGGCTACGAGGAGACCCGCACGGTCCGGTTCGACCCACCGTCCGGTGACCACACCGCCGGCGGCGGTGGCCCGGAGGTCGGCCCGGCCGGCGCTGCGGTCCGGCAGCGCCGCCGGCACCGGCCTGCGGCGGCGCGGCACCTGGCCGCTGGCGGAAGGGCCGGGTCATGAGCCGCGATCCCGGTGGTAACCGGTCGACCTGCCGCCGCTGCGGGTGGCCGATCGCCCGCCGGCCCGGCACTGGCCCGTGGTGGCACACCGGCCCGCAACCGCAGGTGTCCTGCCGCCCGGCTGACGGCGGGCTGGGTGCGGCGACGCCAACCGATCCCGGCTCGGCGCTGCGGGTGCTGCTGCTGGCCCTGCTCGTCGCCGGGATCGGCGCCGTCGACGTGTACGACGACGGGTTCGAGATCTGCGGGCCGGACGACCGGTCGCTGGTCTTCGTCGCCGGCGCCTTCACCGGCGAGCAGGTGGCCGCCCTGCTCGGCGTCGACGAACTGGTGATCGGCGATCTGCGCACCAAGCGACGCGGCGACGACGTACCCGGCCGGCTGACGCACGACCTGTCCACCCTCGGCGCGGCCCGGGCGTGGCGGCACCTGGCCAGCCCGGGCGGGCTGTCGGACCTGTACCGGCTGCGGGTCTTCGACGTCGAGGTGGGCGTGCACCGTCACCCCGACGGGGTGGCGGTCACCGTCGACGGCACAGCCGCGGCCGGTGTGCTGCTGGTGCATGTCAACGGCGGCCGGCCGGTGGCCTACCGGCGCCCACACCGCGGCCGGTGACGGCCGCGCGCCCGATCTCTGCGTGGCCGGCCAGCCCCGCCCTCCTTCGCCCGCAACTCCTTCGTGTGAGCAGGTGCGTGATGAACCTTGCGCAGCTTTCGTTGTTCGACCCGGTCGTGTGCCAGCGCTGGCGGGCCGGCGCACACACCTGGCGGCCGGTGCACGAGGGCGGGTTCGATGCCCGCCGGTACCGGGTGACGCCGATCCCGGAGTCTCCGGCCCGCGCCTTTGTGACCGGCCATCACTACAGCCGCAGCTTCCCGGCGGCCCGGATGTGCTTCGGGCTGCTCGACGGCGAGCACCTGGTCGGTGTGGCGGTG
>DASRHY010000072.1:0-6170 GCA_035650275.1 Kribbellaceae bacterium
GTGTCCCATAGGCCCCAGATGGGGAAAACCGGACATCATCGCGTCTTCGCTTCGCACTCGGGGCCGATGCCGCGGACCTTCGACTCCGGGTCGGTGAGTCTGCGCCCGCAGCATCCGCACTTGCCAGCGAACCGGCCGTACTCCTCGCGATACCAGGCTGGGTCCTGGGCCACCAGGTAGACCAGCTCGGCGAAGCTACACGCCTCGCGGTGAACCATGTCTGTATCAGCACCGGGTACGCAGTACGTGGCGACCGCACTGACCCCGGTCCGCTTGCGGCGGAACACCTGGTAGCCGATGGCCTCGGACTCATCATCACTGATGGCCACGGCGTAGTACCCGATAGGTAGGTCGGTCCAGTTCACCATCTCGTCCTCGGTCTCGGTGGTGGGTCGGGTGTCTTCGATGGGTCACCGGTCGCGAGGTTGCATGGTGCGCACGCGGCCACCAGGTGGGCAGGGTCATCCCCGGTTACCGCTCTGCCCAGTGTGTGGTGGACGTGAGTGGCCACGCCCACGCACACGCCGGGTAGGCGCAGCCGGCAGGAGTACCCATCCCGGTACAGCACCCGTGCGCGGATCTTCCTCCATCGCCTGCTGCTCCCTGCGGCCCATGACCTGCTCACGGTCGGGCCCTGCCTTCCGCACACACCTTGTGGCAGGGCTTGCCCTCGGCGTCCCGCATCAGTGCGTCGCGCCGGCAGATGCGGCACCGGGCCGGTGGGCCGATCTTGTGAGTGTGCCAATCCAGGATCACCGGCATAGACGGTTGTCTGTCGGTACGGAGGGTCCGGAGGGTTTCCAGGTTCCCCCCCCGCGCGTGTGGGGCAGGAACCGATAGATACTCCGTACCCTCCGTAAACCCTCCGTCAGTGCCCACATATCTGGTCATTCCGGACCATCCTGATCTTGTGAGGCTAGCCCGAGGCCGCGCCAGGACATCCGGCCCCGGCCGTCTTTTTTGGGCTGGTCGTAGCCGCGCGCCAGGAGCGCCGTGGTGAACGCCTTGCCCGTCCCTGGGTCCTCACCCTCACCCGCGCACCACTGCGCCCAGGAGGCGAACAGCTCCCCGGAGGTGACGTAGAGGCCCGTCGCGATCAGGCAACGTTCGTCGATGAATCGGCCTATGGCGTCGGACTCGGCCCGGTACGCCTCGGTCGCCTTCGTGACCGGTTCGGGTTCGTCCAGACCTCGTTCCCGCCACGACCGGTACCCGGACACGATCCAGGCCAGCACCGCGTCGGCTTCCAGCGCGAGCCGGTCGCCCAGGTCCTCGTCCCGCTCGGCCGTGGGCACCACGACGTCCCAGGGGACCAGGCGTAGGCGACGCCAGATGCCCTCGTCCGTACCGCCCACGATCGGCTTGTGGTTGGTGAGCATGACGAACGTGTGGGACGGGTCGAAGGCCCAGAAGTCCTCCCGCATGCGTCTGGCCTTGACCCGGTCGCCACCGGTCAGGCGTTTGACGGTTCCTTCGGCGAGGCGGCGGCCAGCGTCACCCTCGTGCAGGATGGCCAGCCGGAGTCCGAAGAGGTCCGCGACGCCGGTTGGATGGGCGTCGAACGTGCGAGCGGTCAACAGGTCCGGGTCGGCAGCGTCCGCGTACTCACCTAGGGCGTTGAGCACCGCACCGACGAAGGTGCCCTTACCGTTGGCGCCGGCACCGAAGAAGATCGGCATGGTGTGCACGACGACGCGCCCCTCCAGGGCGTGTCCCACGAGGCGGGCCAGGAACTCCCGCATCAGCGGGTCGGGCTGGACCCGGCCGAGGAACTTGTCGAACTCGGGCCCGGTCGCGTCTGGTCGGTACGCCGCACCGGTCAGCTTGGTGAGTAGGTCGACGGGGTCGTGAGGCCTCAGCTCGAGCGTGCGCAGGTCCAGCGTGCCGTTCGTGCAGTTCAGCAGGAACGGGTCCGCGTCGAGGTCGTCCGGGGTGACCGCGATGCCGCCCACTGTGGACGCCAGGGTGAGCGCCCCAGCTATGCCGGCGGAGGACTCGCCCCGGCGGGCCAGGTTCAGCGCGGCCCGGCGCTTCTGGTCGTCCATGATGGACAGGGCATCGGTGGTGACCCTGCGGGCTATGACTTTCATCCACCGGGGCACCTGCCCGGTGGTGTCGGGTGCCCATCGGGTGGTGTCCCAGGTGAGCCACTTGCGCCACGCGGGCACGTACCGCAGCCGGTCGCCGTACACCCGGATGAGCCGGTTCGCGTAGCCGAGTTCGGTGTGTGGCTCGGCCGGCATCGGGTCGTTGCTGTCGGCCGGGGCGACGGCGCGGCCGTACGCCGCGTACAGATCCGGCTCGGTCTCGGGGTCGTACGGGTTGGGGTCGCTCATGCCGCCACCCGCAATCCGGGTAGTGCCGCGCCCTTATCGGAGATGTCAACGTTGACATCTCCGATGTATTCGTAGCCGCTGGCATAGCCAAGACGTGCGTAATTCTGCGCAGCCAGTTGTTCGAACAGCCGGACCCGCTCGGCGATCCGGTCCTCGTGCGCGCGGCGCCCGACCGGCTTCCAGCACTCGGCGAGCTCGGCGTGGCCTTCGGCGATCCGGTGCCGTTCGGCCGCCTGGCCGTCCGCGTACCCGCAGTCGTAGGCGAACTCGATGAGGTCGTGCCATTCGGTGTTCACCGGTCACCACCAGACGCGCGCCGGAGCCGCTGGGCCTGACGGGCCTGTAGCCCGAGACGTCGGCACGTTGCCAGCTCGTCCCGGAGTTGCTGGCGGGCCTTGCGTTGCTGGACGACCAGATGCACGCGACGGCGCCACTCTTCGGCCGGCAACGGCTCGCCAGTGAAGGCTTCGGAGTAGGCACACGCAGTGCAGTCGAGCGATTCGCGGACGTCGCCGTCGCACTCCTCGTCCCGGCCCACGTTGTACGCAAGCGGCGCTCGGCACCGTGGGCATGTCCGGCCGGTCATGACGACCTCCCGGAGTTGTGGCCCGCCAACCGCTTACGCAGCTCGAAGTTCGCCTGTGCGGCTTCCTGCGCGGTCTGATCGTTCGCTGAGGTGACCGGGCGCTTAAGGATGTCCGAGAGCAGGTCCAGGCGACGTTGTTTGTCCTGGTCGCCAGCGAGGCCAAGGTCACGGAAGAGCGCGAATTGGATCTTGCGTAGGTTGTCTGGGATCGGTTGCGGGCTTTCGTCCTCGCGTTCGGCGGCCCGGTTGCGTACCTCATCGGCGGACGCCACTCCGCGGCGGGTGTCGGCGGCCAGGGCGGCGACGATGGCCCTACCCCAAGCGGACGTCTCGGCGTTCTGGATCTCCGACCCCCGGGTGTACGGGGTCCGGCCGGGGTACGGCTCCTGCGCCACGCCGATGCCGGGCAGCCGGTCGTCCGGCCCGCGGTACGCGGCCGCGGTGTAGGTGATGACCGTGTCACCGGCGATGGTCTCGATCCGGTACGGCTGCTCCGGGTTGACCGGGCGCAGACAGCCGTCCGGGTGCTTCTCCCGGAACTCGGCTATGCGGGTGGCCACATCGACGTATCCAGACATGTCAACGGCCATGACGCCTCCTCGGCGGAAGCGTCGGAGTGTCGCCCGTTACCGGTACGCTCTGCGGCAGGTGGATGGTGGCGGGACGGCTCTCTGGGCGGGGGTCGTCCCGTTTCATGTGGTCGCCTCGTTCGCGACGGCCCGGCGGGCAGCACCTCGGGCGCGGCGTACGGCGGCACTCTTGCGGGCGAGGGTCTTGAAGTGCGCGCTCACGAGGTTCTGCGCGCGGCGGGCTCGCTCGTCAGGGTCGAGGACGCCTTCCGGGTCAATCCGGTCCTCGAAGGAACGCATGAACGCGCTGCGCGCGGGCTCAGTGGCGGCAGTGCGGTCCTCTTCGAAGGCCCATCTCAGATGGGAGGCGATCGATGCGATCACGGCGCGGTCTTCGGGCACGGCGGTTCACACCTTTCGGGTGGACCGTCCCGAGCCGTGTTCCCAAGGGTCGCCGGTTGGCGACGTACAGCGTAAAGTCGGGTCGGGTGGGGGTCGCTCGCAACGACCTTCCAACCTCGCCGACGCTGGGTCTTACGGCTCAGAGCGGCGGTAACAGGGAGTGTTGAGGGGAACTGCGCTTAAGCTTGCGCGGTTCCCCTCAACTTCGCAACCATCCATTGTGGACGCCGCCGGGCGTGTCGGGCATGTAAGTCCGGGAGTCTGCTCCTGCGTGTTCCTGCAGGGGTTACGTAACCGCAGGTCAGAAGATCGTCGAAAACAGGGGTTCGCACACGTGTTCGGCCCCCAAGATTCTTTAGAATGTTACGGCCTGTTACGGCCTGTTATTACACCCGGCGAGTCGCGGGGTCACAGCTTGTCGCCCAGCCCGAGGCGACGGTGTGCCTCGCGGGCCCGCTGGTCCGCCGTGCTCGACGCGTACCGCCGCAGCATCTGCGGAGACCGCCAGCCCATCAACCGCTGCAAGTCTGCCTCGTTGCCGCCGGCGGCCGACCAGCGGTGCGCGGCCGAGTGCCTGAACAGATGCGCGTGCAACCCGGGCACCCCCGCCGCCGCGCCCCGGCGCTTCAGCATCTGCTCAATCCCGTTGTCGAGCAGCCGACCGCGGGACTTCTCGGCCAGCCACAGCCCCGGCACGTGAGCCCACTTGTCCCGTTCCCGGACCCGCAGGTACCGCCCGATCGCCAGCCCGGTGTTGTGCCCGAACGGGCACTGCCGGGGCCGGCGACCCTTCCCGAGCACGGCAATGGTGTCGGTGTCCAGGTCGACGTCATCCACGGCGAGCCCGGCAATCTCACCGCGACGGCACCCGGTGTCGATGAACAGACGGATGATCGCGGCGTCGCGGCGATCCACGAACGTCGTCCCCTTGCAGGTGGCCAGGATCGCCCGGAGTTGGTCTGTCGTCAGCACCGGCGCCGGGACCTCGGGCACCAGCGGCGGCCGCATCCTCTCCATGGGGGAGCGGTCCAGCTCGTCCTCCCGGACGAGCCACCCGAACAGTTGCTGCAGCGCCCGGTAGGTCATGTTCGCGGTCGCGGCGGCCCGGGTGGAGGTCATCCGCTCCATGAACGCGACGAGCCGGGGCCGGTCCACCTCCTCGGGGCGCACGAGCGTGCCGGTCTCGTCGAGGAAGTCGCGTAGCTGCCTGCCCGCGGTGGTGTAGAGCCGGACCGTCGAGTCCGACCTGTTCTCGCTCTTGAGGCTCTTGGCCCAGTCGCGCAGGATGCCGTCCCACGCATGGCGTACGTCGGTCACGGTCGGGAAGTTACAGGGTTGCTGAACGCTGTGCAACGCGCTAGCGTGGCCTCGTGTCCGGCGTTTCCGCAGGTTAACCCGTGGTGGTGGGCACGGCTGGGTTCGAACCAGCGACCCCCCGCTTGTAAGCAGGTACGGCCTGAACGCTGTGCCGACCTGCGGATTCCCAGGTAACGTACGAGCGCCGGGGCCATAGTTACGCGGTCACTGATGGAGCCTATTCGGGCTCGACGCCACCAGCTCGCAAGATCGTTCGGACTTGCTCGCGGGAGTACCCGGTCACCGCGATGATGTCCCGCTGCCGGGTCCCGTCAAGGGCCGCGCGGACCATCGCGTCGGCGAGTGCGAGGCGGGCGGCCTCGGCTCTCTCGCGGGCCGCCCTGATGCGCTCCTCCGCGGCCTGTTTGGCCTTGTCGACGGCAGCGAGCGACGCCCGGTATGCCTGTACGGCGTCGTCCAACTGGGCCATGTCCGCAATGGTGGCATGGGCACTGATTTAGCCCAGTACAGTGGGTGGAATCTGGCCAGGTTAACGACATGCCACCTGGCCAGACGCATCTTGTGTCACCGGGCATACGGTTCTAGCGTCGGACGTGGCCAGACAAAGACGCCCCCGGGCCAGCGACCGAACGCCGACCCGGGGACTTGACGGGAAACGAGGTCCCGCCCATGACACATTCAACACCCTTCTCGGACGACGTCCGGATCGTGCACCCCCACGACATCGGCGTCCCACGGCAGGACGCCGGCCTGCCCGTCGTCGACCTGACCGTCTACCTCGCCGCGCTGAAAGACGTCGAAGTCGTCGAATGCGGCCTGGAGATCGCCGTCGGCCCGACCAGGGTCGTCATCTGCTCGGCCGACTTGGCGCCCACCGCTGGGGAAGTGGACGCGTTCGAACGGTTCACCGACGCAGTGCTGGAGGTCCGCACGGCTCTGCGGGACGCGTACCGGGACGGT
>DASRHY010000073.1:0-17170 GCA_035650275.1 Kribbellaceae bacterium
GCACGACGCTGACGGCATCCGCACCCTGCTGCGGGCGCTCACCAAGGCTCTGGCCGACCTGGACGCCGAACCCGAAGAGGAGACCACCGCCCTGGCCACAAAGCTGCGCACCAGCCTGCAGCGCCGATGACCGCCACCTCCGCCCGGACCACCGCCGCGCCCGCGCTGTACGCGGTCGCGGTGACCCCACTGCTGCGCTGGCTCGTCGCCCACCACAGCACCGAACCCGGCCAACGGTGGCGTACCCGCTGCGGCTGCGCAGCCCCGTTGTGGCCGGGGGCGTGCGGCCCGGCTGGGCGGTGCACCTCGTGCTCGGCGCGGATCGGACCGGCGCCGTACCTGCTCGAAGCGACAGCCGTGCTGGCCGCCGCGACGTTGCTGGTGTCCGGGCGTACCGGATGGGAGCTGGCCGCGTACATGTGGTGGGCCACCGGCATGGTCGTGCTCGCCTTCGTCGATCTTGCCGTCATGCGGCTGCCGCACCGGCTCACCGCCGCGACCACCATCGGGTTCCTGGCCTTGCTGGCCGCCGTAGGCGACGGCGCGGCGTGGTGGCGCGCCATTGCCGCCGGTGCCGTGCTGGCCGCGTTCTTCGCCGCCGTGGCCGTGGCCTCGCGTGGGCAGCTCGGCTGGGGCGACGTCGCCCTGGCGGTACCCCTGGCCGCCGCACCCGGCTGGCACAGCGCCACGGCGGTCTACACCGGATGCCTGCTCGGCCTCGCCGCCGCCGCCGTCACCGCCCTGGCCCTGCGCAAGACCGGACGACTTCAGCGTGGGGGTCACCTGCCGCTGGGGCCGTTCCTGATCGCCGGGGCGGCAGCCGCCCTGGTGTGGCAGTGAACCACCCGCACCGCAACCAGTCCCGCTTCCCTTCAAGGACATAAACGATGGTCGAACCGCGAGAAGCCACCTGGACCGCACGCCTTCGCGACGCGTGCCGCGCCACCCACGCCGACACCTTCGGCCACGCCGCGCAGGCCGTGGCGCAGCGGCGCTGGCGGCGCACCCTCGAACCGATCCGGCTGCTGCGCGAACGCGCCGAGATGCTGCCAGACGCCGTCGTCCGCGACGCCTTATCCGCCGGACTCGACTGGTGGCAGATCGCCGACTACCTGAACATGCACCCGCAGGACGCCTGGGAGCTGCACCAAAACGCAGTCGAAGGAACGCCGTCTCCCGCGCAGCAACGCCTCGACCTCGCCGTGCGGCCATGCGCCGGCGCCGACGTCATGCACGAGTTCGACCCCGCATACGGAGCCGACCTCGACGACCTGGAGATCACGCACAGCCTGCACCACGACCCGACCGTATTGCGGCTGCGCGAAGCGGATGCGCTGGTGAGCATCGGCCCTGGATCGCCGTCACCCCGCCCGGCGAGCCCGCGCCCGACATCGAGCCGGGCGCGGTGGCCCTCAGCTGGTGCGGCCTCGCCAGCAACCTTGCGGAGATCGACGAGGTACGACAGGCGCTGCAAGCACGCCGCTCCAACGTCCACTGCTACTGCCTGCCCACCGGGCGCCCATACCGAGCACCAGCCTGACCGCGCGACAACGACCGCCAAGCCGGTCACCCCGCTACGCCGTAGAAAGGACCGCCGACGTGACCTTCGACGACATCAACGCCCTCTACACCGCCAACCAGCCGCTGATCGCCAGCCTCGGCGCGCTGGCGGGTGTGGCGGTGCTGCTGGTCGCGGCGAACCGGTTGCGGGCCATGAAAGAGCACCGGGCGACCCTACTGGTCGCCAACATCCTGACCACCATCGCCGCCGCCCTGGCCACAGCGGTGAGTGCGTCAGGCATGTGGAAGTTCTTCACCGACATCCTCGGCGAAACCCCGTTGCGGATCGCGTTCTTCGCCTTCATCGAGATCGCACTGTTCGCCTCCGCCCTACTGGCCCGCTCCCGTCTCCTGCGCGACCCCGAGAAAGGCACCACCGGCATCGACGGCATCGCCGTCTGGGTGCTCGCCGCGCTCACCGCCACCCTGTCCGCGCTGGACAGCGACAGCTTCCGCGAAGTCTGCCTGCGCCTGGTCGCGCCGCTGGTCGCCGCGTGGATGTGGGAACGCGCCCTAGCCGCCGAACGCAACTCGCGCCTCGGCAAGGCCGCCCGCCGGATCAACTGGGCGATCACCCCGGAACGGATCTTCGTCTGGCTGCGGCTGGCCGAAGCCAGCGACCGCGACGTATCCCAAGTCGACCGGGCACGCCGCCGCGCAAAGCTCGGCCGGGCACGGCTTCACCTTCACCTGCTGCAAAGCCGCAAGACATTCACCTGGCGGGTACGCCGCGCTCACCGCAATGTTGTCCGGCAGGCGATGCAGGCCGCCGAACACGTTGGCCTGGCCGACTTCCCCGACGCCGCCAACGAGCGCGAGGCCATGCAGATGTACATGGCCACCCTCTACGGATTCGTGGACGCCACCTCACCACGAGCCGTCGCACACCTGCACGCTTGGCAGACCGGCGGCGAGCAGACGAGCCCGGACGGCGGGCGTTCGGCCATCGGCACAGCGGAGACGACGCTCGGCGTGCCGTCAGTTGCGGCGGCGTTCCCGAGCCCCAGGGTCAATGGAGCAGACGGCCATCTGGCTCCGCCAATCCGACCTGCGCAGGCGGTCTCGCCAATCGCAGCCGGGACTGACTTCGCGGTTCCACCCGCCGTCACGCTCCCGTCGCCCATCGGTGCCCACACCGACAACAACGGATGGACGCTGGACCACACCTTGGTTGGACGGTTGAACGGCGACACGGCGCACCAGGCGGCGGGGCCAGTCGGCGCGCACCCGAACCGGACGCACGAACCCGACACCGGCGAGGACCACGCCAGCGACGACATCGACGATGACTGCCTCGACAACGAGCAAACCGACGACGACGCCGACACCACCGCTGTGCAGGCCATGCGCCGCTTCTGGGACAACGAGGTCTCCAACGGCCGCATCCCGACCGGCGCGGAACTGTCCCGAGCCACCGGAGTCCTGCCGAGCACGGGCCTCGGCCGACGTAAACGCCGCGAGTGGATGGCTGATCTTCCCGAGCGCGTCAAGATCGTTCAGTGACGGCCGGGGTTGAGCGCCACGATGGTAGACAAGATCATCCTGCGTGACGCGACGTCGCCGCGCCCGGCGGCAAGGTGCACGCAGATGATCCGATCGGGCACGTACTCTAAACCTTTGTGACTGCTCTCGGTCCCATCCGCGACGCGGCAATCGATCCCGGGACGCCGATCCCACCCGCGGATCCTCGCCACCCTGCACGCGGTCGAACGCGCCTGCCACACCGACCCCGACGCCGCCGAACTTTGGGCAACCACCCTGACCAACTGGCATAAGGGCTGCCGCCGCCTCGCACAATGGCTGGCCGACGAGGGCCGAGGGACGCGGCGGCATAGCCCGAACGCGCAAGGTGGCGTCGATGCAGTGTGATCGACAGGGTCAGGAGCCCCACCGACGACGGTCGCCGGCTGCTGTAACCTGCGTGCGAGTGCCGCTACGGCGGGTGACGACACGGAGGTTGTAGTGGGTAAGGCAGCTCGGCGCCGGCGTGAGGGGCCGGGAGAGCGCCGACCCGCGCCGCTCCACCCTGATCGTGAGGATCCCCGCACGCGTGCGGAGGCGGCACTGGCCCGGCTCGTACGCACCAACTCGCCCGGTCGGCTGAGCTTGGCTGGGGCGTATGCCTTCGGGTACGGGGCTCTGGGTATAGCTCAGCATGAAGGCGAGGGTCCGGACTGGTACCACGATCTCGACCCCCTCGACACGTTGTTTCTGGGAACGTCATGGCCAGGGCAGTTCCGGGACGTGTATGAGTTCGGCAACGCCCGGACAGCATGGCTACGGCTGATGCGCATCACAGGTCATTGGGCGGGCATCGAGCGGTTCGTACACGAAGTCGTCGCGGCGAGCGAGGCCCACGAGCTACCTGTCGATGAAGGTGAGCTGATGCTCCTCGCGGTCGGCCGGCTGGAGGATGCCGGGCTGGATCGGCGTAAGTTGCCGGCCGCCCTGCTGCCGCGCACGGCACTTGCCAATGCCCGATTCCTAACCGGTCCCGACCGCGACCTCGCGCTGCCTCCGCCGCCAGCGGATGCCGCCGAGCGGGTGGCCAAGTTCTGGGCGTCCACCAACGCCGAGCTCCCGCACGACGGTACCGCCGTCGATGCACTGCGGGAGGGCCTGTACATGCTCGGCAACGCCGGCCTGGAGACCCGGCAGGACACGATCGTGTTACTGCCCGCGCTGTACGCGGCGCTCGTTGCCCGAGACGACGAGGAACTCACCGAGGCGGGCGAGAGGGCCGAAACATGGGCACTGGGCCTACCCGAAGATTCGCCGTTGGTACCCATCGTCGACGTGATGCTCATCGCGGCGCGCCGTGATCTTGATGTCGATGCCACGCTTGGTCACCTCTTCGCGGTGCAGACGTTCGACAAGCCCGTCTCCACCTCTGACCGGACATTCACGGCCGACCCCGGCACAGCACTGATTGAGCTGGCCTTTGAACTGGGGTACCGGCAGGTCATCAGTCGTGAGCGTAAGACGATGCGCCTGGACGAGGACGCCAACGCATTGCTCCAGGCGCAGATACGTGGGTTCGAAGAGAAGTTTGGGCGTCCACCCGGACCCGATGATCCGATCTTCTTCGACCCGGATGCTGACGAGCCGCGCCCGATCCAGCTGATCGATCTTAAAGCCAAGACCACGGCGATGCTCGAAGCTGCCGGGATCTCGGGCGCCTGGATATACGCTTACCAGCACACGCAGGGGCTGCTTCCTCGCCCCGACGGCACCTTCAACTCCGAGGCCGATCGCCGCGAGTGGGACGAAGCTATCGAACGCTACCTGCGCACCCATCCCGACGAAACCCTCGACCAGGATGAGCAACTCAGCCGTCTGCGCACTGCGCTCGCGTTGATGAGCCTGCGTGGAGTGTCGGACGATCCGGCGCTCGCAAGCTCGCTCGTGCAACGCCTCACCAGCGGCAAGGACCTCGACGGCGAAGCCGACGTTGTCGCCGAGTACCTGCACACGTCGTCCAAAAGCCTCGTTGCCAGACTCCAGGAGAAGCCGATAGCCGATACCGCCGTTGAGCTGGCCCGGGCCTGGTCCGGCTCGGCGCTAGCACAACAGGTACATGCGGCGGCGACCGGTGACCGGGCCGACGAAGCGAGCCTGCCCGTCCTGCTTGCCGCAGCGGCCGCAGCGCTGGAACATCGCCGCCTGTTCGCCTCTGACGAGGACGACACCTTCGACGTAGGTCTCAGTCTGGCCCCCGCTGAGATGTGTGAACAGATGGTCGGCGGGATCCTGGAGTCCGGCGACGCCGACATACCCCGGAACTTCCTCGAATCTGTACTCGATCTTGGTGGGGACGAAAACGACACGCTCATGAGCCTGCTGGTCGCCCACGCCGTCGGCTACCTGGTCTCCATGAAGGAGTCGGTGGTCACGCCGGCACAGCTCGACCGCGCCGTCACCTGGATCGGCGAAGACTTCGGCGTGGAGTACGCCGGACCCGCGAGTATCGTGGCCGGGCTGGCGGGCCATCCCGAAAGCCGCAGGTTCCTCGCCAAGCACCTCGGTGTACGAGAGGTCACCGTTGCGCAGCTCGCCGAATTCCTCGACATCGACTTCCTCCCGGCCATGATCTGGCTGTGCACGGGCATGGTCGCGACCGCGGGCGACGGCGACGTCGAATGGCTGCGCCAACACCGAATCGGGACCTCGTGACCCCTGTTGCCAGTCCCGGGTACGCGACGTTACGAACCTGCCTTCGTCCGCCTCGCGTTGCGGTCGTGTTCGACGGCGGTCCGCAATGGCATTTCTGGGCACGGGTCGCGCTGCGGGCCTGCACGAAGATGTGGGGCGGAGAGGGATTCGTTCTCGTGCCCCATCACGAGGGGAAGGTCCATCCCCAGCTAATCCATGCGGTGCGCACCTACGACCCGGACTATGTGGTCACGGTGGAGCGCACCGTACGCACCGTGGAACTCGCCACGCCGGGCGCGCTCAATTTCCACGATGGCGGCAAGGCCCTCACCGGAGAGGCCCGTGCCGAAGCCGTCACGCTCGCCGGTGATCAGCCAGTCTCCAACTCGGCCGACGAGACGGCGCGCCTCGCGGTCGCCGAGGCATGCTCACCCCATCGTCGGCGGCATGTGGACCTGGCCGAGAGCGGCTGGGACTACCCGATCACCCAGCTGCCCACGGATGGCGCTGTATCGGGCCTCACACTCCTCACTGCCATCACCGACGAGACTCCGGCCGTACTCTTGAGCCCACCCTCAACCTGGGGCGGGCCGCTAGGTGTCATGGCCTCCGCACGCTGCGGTGTCGTCGAGGAACCGATCCCCAGCGTTGATCCTGAGCTCCAACGCGGCGAGTTGGTCAGGCTGACCCGGTGGCTGCTCGACCCCCACCACGCAATACGGTCGATGCCGTTCGATCTCTCTTGGCAGGCCGGGATGACCATGAGCATCGATCCCAACTCGGTGGTGACGGCTTTTGCTCCCACGTCGCGCGGAGTCGGGTGGATCGCGCGCGGGTTTAGAGCCCGTGGCCGGATGTTGATCTCAGCCGGGGACGATGCTGACGACTTCGCTATCGCCCTCATCCACCAGCGGCTCTATGGTGCCGGCATCTGGCTGCCGCTCACCTGGTGGACGGCCGATGAGCCGACCAAGGACGTCGTACGATCGGTGCTCTCATCGGCCGTGTTCCACCACATCCACCGAAGCGGCGAGGTTATTGTCAGCAGCACCTCAGTCGAGGCGCCCGTAATCGAGGAGATCCTGGCGGCGCTGCGTACGCCGATCGCCTGGGCTGAGGACGATTACGACCGGGCCGTCGAGCGCCTGACGGAACACGTGACTGTGGACTCGGGCAGTTGGCCACGTCGGGCGATTCGCTATCTTGCTGTCGACGGCCAGTTCGACCAGGACTTCGCGATCCCGATCGTACGTAACGACGTTGACGACATCGAGATGGTCGTGGCTTGCCCGCTGCTGGCCCTCACGCAACCCGATCTCGCCGACTGTGACGAGTTGCGCTGGCAGGTCGACGTCGAGTTTGTCGAGGCGGTCACGCCGCCCGGGCGTGGCCTCGACGGCCATACCCTTTACGCGAATGCGAGCGACGCCTACCTGACCTGGATCCGGTCGGGCAGGGACACCGTCACATACGAGTCGGAACGCTATGACTTCATCGCCGCCGGCACGCCGAAATCGGGAACGTTGGCCAGGCCTCGCCTACGGGCGCCAAGCCTCCTCACCTGGTCCAAGCTGATGGCCGAGCAGGAAGGCAAGCAGATACGGCTGTCTGGCGCCGGTCGCACGGTCGAGGTACTTCGGCGTCTGTGGGGCGACCGGGCCAGTCTTGCCGCAGACTTCAGTGGTCCGCTGCTACCCGTCTTTCGGGCCTTTACACCGACGGACAGGAAGAACAAGCGAGCCTTCGATGAGTCGGACGGCGTCGTACTTGCGACCGGCGCCGGTGAGCAGCACCTCTACGAGGCGTACCTGACCTTCAACGGCATGCGGAACCTGACCGCGTCCGGCAACACGGACGCGGTGGAGCTGCGCACGCTGCTCGATGGTCTGTTGCAGAAGGGCGTGCTACGCCGAGGCCTCATCCTTAACTGCGCCCAGTGCGGCCGTCCCGCGTTCAGGTCGATCGACGAAGTGCGCCAAGTCAACCAGTGCCCTCGCTGCGGCGCGGCCAACGGCCTGGTCCACGAACGGTGGCGAAAGCCAACCGAGGAGCCCTACTGGTTCTACGACCTGCACCCGAGCGTGCGTGAGCACCTCGCCCAGAACGGCGACGTGCCGCTTCAACTCTCCCAGCACCTGCGGGCAAGGAGTCGCCACCACGTCGACATCGCGGAGGTAGAACTGCTCAACACTGCCGGCTCGCCAGTGGCCGAGGCGGATCTCATCGCCCTCGCCGACGGCGACCTCATCACCGCCGAAGCGAAGCGTCCCGGCACCCTCGGCGCGGGCCGGGAGCTTGGTAGGTGTGTGGCCAAGCGGACCACGTTTGCCGAAGTGGTCTGGGCCGACCAGATCATCATCGCGACCGCCGCGCCAGGGTTCGACAACGCCAGCATCCAGGCGCTCTGCAAGCAGGTACGGGAGAAGCCGTGGCGAGCGGTTCGGCCACGCGTGCGCGTCATCGCGGCCCTCGGCACCGACAACGTCGCCGACCAGGAAGCCGATCCGCTCACGGGCGGTCTGGCAGAGTGGCCCAAGCGGGCTTGATCGTGCCGAAAACGATGCTCCTACAGAGAGCTGATTTCATCGTGACCAACGTCGATCTTCCTCGACATGTTGCAGGACGGTGATCGCGGCCAGGAGCGGTATGCCGCGGCGCGGGCAGCAACGCAGGCTGGTCAAGATGCGCCAGGTCTTGACGGTAGCCGCGGAGCGTTCGCCGAGGGCTCGGGCTTTGACGGTGCTGCGGTTGACGGCCCAGGTGGGTTGGCGGCGGGACGGCCGGTTCAACCCCGCCAGCTGTGGGCGATCAGCTAATTCGGCTCTGGCGAAGATCTTGGGGAGAAGGGTCTCGGTCACTGACTGAGTAGGATTCTTTTGCGTAGCAAGGGAAAGCAGGCCCGGCCGTACATCTGGCATTTGATGGTCTTGATCCTATTTACGGCGCCCTCGACCGGACCGGAACTCCACGACGTGCTCAGACCGGCGGTGACTGCGTCGATGTCGCGGCGTAGACCGTTGAGCAGCGAATGCAGCGCTGGCAGAGGATCTGCGTGGACTCGGTAAATCCAGTCAGTGAGGCGGTCGCCGCGGCGCTTGGCCATCAGGTCGGCGAACTCGCGGACCCGTTCGGCGACGGTGCGCAGTTGTGGGCAGGCTGCCAATGCCGTGGCCAGCTAGTTGGTCTCATCGAGGCTGAGGTGTCGGGGTCGGTCATCAGCCATCGGGTGAGGTGGCGGGCTTGGGTACCGGCGGGCGCGCCGGGGCGCGACGCCGGGGTCGCGGTGATGTACCGCGGAGGGGTTGGAGGAATCGCCGGACGGTCTGAACGCTGCCGGTGAAGCCGAGTTGGCGCAGTTCGGCGTGCAGGGTGATCGCGTCGGTGACACCGCTGTGGTAGCGGGCGTGGAGGTGGTCGGTGTAGCCGTCCGGCTTCCCGGTTCGGTTGATGGCCTTGACCATCAGCTCGTCGATACTGGTGGCGCGGGCGACGCGTCGCACCGTGCCGCGGTCCAGGCGAAGCTGCTGGCAGATCTGGTTCAGCGAGTGCTCATCGGCGATCAGCTGCTGGACGGCTGTGTAGCGTTCCTGAGTGCGTACCACCAGCCGAGGCTCGCGTCCGCATACATCGGTGGTGCCCTCAGGTGGTGGTGCGACCGCCGCCGGCGGGGGAACGGACTCGACGGGTGCAGCCTCGGCGGGCGCCTGCACGGCGGCGGCTGCGGCTGCGCGGAGGCAGGTGTGATGTGCGGGGACGGTCTTGTCGACGGCCTGGCCCAAGTTGTGCCAGACGTGTCACCGGTCAGCGATTTGGGTCGCTTGTGGTGCTCCGGGGCGGGCGCCTTCAGCGTATGACCCGGCACGGTCACGACACACGATGCGGACCTCGGGATTGGGCGCGCAGCCAGTCGGCTACCGGGTCGGCCCCGCGGCCGGGTAGCACGTCGACGGGACGGCGGGTGTGCATGTTCAGCAGGACGGTGGCGTAGACGTGGCCACGGCGTAGCGCGAACTCGTCGATGCCCACCGCCTCGACGGTGCCGGGTTGCGGCTCAGGGACGGCGCGGAGCAGATTGAGCATGGTGTCGCGGCTTGCCGCCATGCCTAGCGCTGCGGCCAGACGGGCGCCGGCGCGACCGGCCAACGCCACGGCGATCGCGGTCAGCGCCGCGCGCAGCGGTGGACTGCTGCGGGCGTGCGGTGTGGTCAACTCGGGGATCTGCTCGGCGAAGGTGCCACGAGGGCAGGCCACCGTGTCGCAGATGACCGGCGGACCGTCAGCCGTAACAGCACTGGCGTGCCGGCCAGTGGAGTGTCCCGCAACGTGCGCACGTAGCGGCCATGCACCCGTGGTGCGGATATCTGGCAGTCGAGGCAGTTCGGGGTGGCCGTCGTGTTCCTGGCCGTGACCCTGATACCGGCCGGACCTCGCTCGACCTGCTCAACGACGAGGTCCTTCAGGTGCGGCAGGAGGCCGCCGACTTCGCACCGGAGTCAGCTATCAAAGTCCACATAGGACATCCAGCCGACGCGCCGACGCTACCCAAGATCTTCGCCAGAGCCGAATTACTCGATCGCCCACAGCAACCTGCTCAACCGCAACGGCGAGTACCGCAAGTGGCTTCGCTCTGAACGACACAAGGCCGTCGCTGAACTGCTTGCCGCCGCCGAGGTAATGCGAGGTCATTCGGCCGAGCGGGTGGTCGCCCGTTATGGAGGAGGTGAGCAGATCAGCTTGGCGGAAACCCATACCGCAGAACGGCTCTTGGCCGATGAGGCACGCCTTATGCTCGCGCTGGAGGCAGTCCGCACTGTTTGCCCACGACCGCTCGCAGCGGCGGCCGAGCAGCTGAAAGACGCGGTTCAATCAATCACAAGCATCGGTATTGGTCCGTGGAGCCCAGACAAGCCGAGGATGACCCCGGCGCGCGATACCATGCCGCCCGCGCGACGCTAACGGACGGCATCCGATGCGTGATCGCTCCGACGCTGGGGATCGGCTGAGGCGGCCATGGTGAGCCTGCAAGCACAGCGCCGAGAAGACAGTCTCAGTGCGACAAGCGATGTCAGCTCGCCCTCCGTTTGGACACGAACGGGGACGCCGCGAATGGTGATCTTCTACGCGACGACGACGGGCGTGCCGAGGGGCGCGCCTTGGGCGGCCATGAACGGCACTGGATCTGTTGCTGTGCTTGAGGTTTGGTCGCCCAGGTGCACCTCGAAGTGGAGATGTGGTCCGCTGGAGTGCCCGCTGGAGCCGACCAGCCCGATGACCTGCCCGGCGACTACCTCGTTTCCAATGGCGACGTAGGGTGGGGTGAGCATGTGACAGTACCTCGAATAGATCTTGCCGGGATGCTCGATGTCCATGTAGTAGCCACATCCGGGTGTGTTCGGCGACCCATCGCGGTCGCAGCCGTAGCTTTCGGGTTCGATGTCGCATCGTACCCGGGCCACGACGCCTGCTGAAGCGGCGCGGATCGGCGTGCCGCGTACGGCTCCCAGGTCCACGCCGTCGTGGTCGGGACGCGACTCGGTGCGGAACCCGGAAACGATGGCGGCGAGCACGGGCTGTGTCCAGGTGCCGGTGGCGCCGCAGTAGCCGATCGCCTCGGGACTGGCGCTGGCGTTGGCCGACGCGAGTGCGTCGGCGAGCAGGAGCGCATCGCTGGTCCACTTCTCATATGCCGTGGGGGCGGCGCTGACTTGCACTCTTTGTGCCGCCTCGGTCAGCGGCATCTGTTGCCAGCCGGGCACGGTGAGCAGCTTGTCGTAGAAGTGTGCCGCCTGGTAGGCAGGGTCGGCGAGCTGTTCGGGTGTGCCCCAGCGCTGGCTTGGCCGCTGCTGGAACACGCCGATGGAGTCGTGGTCGTTGTTCTCGCCGAGGTAGGGCAGGTTGCGCAGCTGGCTTTCCTGCATGGCGGTGGCCAGGGCGACGACCCATCCCCGGCGCGGAACGCCTTTGGTGATACCGACGTGCACGATGGTGGCGGCTATGGAGACCTGTTCTGCGTCCCAGCGGCCGATGCTGGGCTGACCGGAGGTGTTGGGGACCGCGGGTGTGCAGCCGCCGGAGCCGCCCAGCACGGCGGAGATGAGCAGCAGCGGTACGCCGATGCAGGCGACGATGACGATGGCGAAGATACCGGTGACGGTTTTGGTCATGGCGTGATTGCCTTTCTGGCCAACAAAAAGGGCCGCGTGCGCTCGGCGCGACCGGCGCTGCGGCGTCTGGCGAAAGGGTGTGGTTCAGGGAAGGTGTTGTCGTGTCGGGCTGCTGCGGCGCGCAGTAGGTGCTCGATGACCGATGCGGCCGGGTACGTGTCGGTTGACCGGTGCGGCGTGCCACCAGTCGAAGCGATCCGCCGCGAGCGCCGGTACCGACCACAGGTCGCCGTGGTAGTTGACGAACACGGCGGCGCGGGCCACCAGCAGCGTCGGGGGCTGGCTGGCGCAGATGATCCGGCAGTGGCAGCCGGGATCGTTGTAGGTGAAGCGATGCCGCCCTGCGTGGGTGGGGCAGCGGCAGTCCCAGGTGCGCTCGAACGGGCTGGGCGGTGGGTGGTGGCAGGTCACGGGCGAATCTCCTTGGGGTGAAACACGAAAAGGGCCGGTGGGCCGCCCTTGCGGGCGGCCCACCCAGGCCCATGGGTGCGGTGTGAAGCGGCTATGCCGGATCGCGGCGCAGCTGGCTGGGGTTGAGCAGGATCGTGGCGGTGCGGCGCAGCTGCCGTTCGATGATGAGGCTGGCGTCGTAGAAGTCGTGGTGCTCGTGGACGTGGTCGCAGTTGGCCCAGTCCCACTGGCCGCCGGGCAGCTTGCTGACGAACCACAGGTCGCCGCCGGGGTCGAGGAACAGGGCGCAGTTCCATTGCTCGGCGAGCAGCGTCATCGGCTGCGTGGCGCACGTGATCGCGCAGGCGCAGCCTTCGTCGTGGTAGGTGATGCGTTGATAGCCGTGGTGCGTGGGGCAGTGGCAGTCGCACCGTCGCGTCCACGGGCTGGTGTGGCTCATGTAGGGCCTTTCCCGTTGGTGGGCATGGGAGAGATGTCGATGGCCGCCGCGAGGGCGGCCATCGGCAAAGGGGTTGGGCGGAGCTGGAGGTGGCTCAGCGGTCGCGGCGCGGTGTGGGGCGTCGACGCGGACTGATGCTGCCGCCGATGATGCGGTTGTGCTTGATCTGCTGGGTTTCGGCGACGGTGAGCACGTAGGCGGGCAGCGCCGGAACGCTTTGGCGCCAGGCGCGGTAGAGCCGGTGGACGCCGTCGATGAACAGCGCGGTGGGCTCGCCGTGGACTTCCAGCGTGGCGACGATGCCCGGCTTGGTCAGGTCGGTTGCCATGGCGTGCTCGCGGTCCAGGCCGTCGGGTGTGGGGCCGATGAGGCTGATCGTGCGTGGGTCGGGGTCGTCGATGTGGGTCAGGCCGTAGGCGTTGGCCCAGGCGGCGACGTTGAGGCTGCCCGGTTCGCGGGGGTGCGCGGTGATCAGCGCCTCGGCCTCGTCGATGGAGAACGCCCACGGTCCGAAGTAGAACCACTGCGGCGGCCGGTTTGCGGTCATCGGCTGGCTCCGGCCTTGAGCAGGTCGAACGCCCGGATCTTGATTTCGGGTACCTTGCCGGTGACGACCCGGTTGGCGCGCACGAGGGGGTTCTTGGCGGGCTGCACGTGGTCGAGGTACTCGGTGATGGCCTGGTAGCCGGCCCACCGGGTGCCCTTGATCGTCGCCTGGGTGTCGGCGTCACGCAGCAGGTACTTCAGCGTCCCCAGCCGCTCCTTGGCGTTGTTCTTGGTCTTGTCGGGGGCGTCGTCGGCGACCGGCCACAGCTGGGCGACGACCTTCTCGAACTCGCCCATGGTCAACGTCTCGTTGATCATGCGTTCGGCGGCTTTCTCGAAGGTGTCCATGTAGCGCCACATCAGGCCCAACGCCTCGCGGGCCTGGCTGATCTGGGAGGCGACGTTGCTGGTGTGCCGGAACACGTAGTGGCCGACCGAGTGGGCGAACGCGGCCCGCTGGGTGTTGGCGCACACCACCCGGATCGGGCTGGCGTCGATGCGCAACGCCGAGGTGCCGTCATGGGAGGTGGTGGCGATCAGGTACAGGTCCATCCGGTCGACCCCGGCGATTTCCATCGCCGTGGGCAGCTTCAGCGTCAGGAACACGGACTTGCCGCGGCGCAGCGATCCGGCGGTGTCGTAGTGGGCGCCGCCGATCTGGTCGACGAGCCGGTCGAGGACTTCGGCGGCCTGCTCGTTTTGCACGACGCCGTAGTCGTTTCCGACGATCCCGAGATAGTCGGTTCCGGCGGTGACCGGGTTACGGCGTACGGTCATCATCTGGTCGTCGCACGGGATCTGGACCTGTGTGCCATCGGCGAGGGTGTCGATGCCCACGAGGCGGATCTTGCGCACGCCCCAGCCGCCGAGCTTGGCCTTGGTCATCATCTCCTCGGCGGACTGGCTGCGGTCGGTGACAGTACCGAGCAGGTGCCACGCCGACTGGCGAGCCGAGACGAAGCTGGTGGTGCCGTCGGCGAACGTTTCGAGTTCGTGTGCCACGGTGGGGTTCTCCTTCTTTGTCTGTGGGTGGGGCGAAGACGGCGCTGGGGCCGAGCGGTGTGCTCGGCCCCAGCGCGTCGAGGGTTTACTGCTGCTCGCCGTCGCTGTCGGCGGCGCTGTCGGCAGCGGGCTTGTTGGCGGTGACGGTGAACGGCTCCTGCAGGACCACGGTGATCTGGTCGTTCATGGCCAGGGTGCGGCAGTTGTTGAGTACCGCGCCGGAGCTGATCGTGCGGCCGTGCTGGGCGCCGAGGGCCTCGGCGATGGTGCCGGGGGTGAACTCGTGCCCGTGGTTGGCGTTGATGAACTCCTCGGTCCAGGCGCGCAGCACGCCGCGTCCGAGCGGCTCGCTGCCATCGGCGTTGACCGTGCTGCTGGCGCTGCCGCCGCTGCGGATGGTGGCGGTGGCGGCCTTCGGCGTGCTGTTGCGGATCACCTGGTGGCAGGTGGGGCAGCGGGGCGGGGCCGGGTTCGGGTCCACCTCGATGGCCTTGCCCGGTCCGGGCTGCCACCGCTGCGGGGTGCCCGCCTCAGCGTCCTCCGGGACCCGGCGGGCGGCGTCGCCCTGCTCCATCGCCTGCAGCAGCAGCGCCACGACACCGTACTTGTAGCCGGTGGCTTCGGAGATCTCATCGATCGTGGCGCCGTCCGGGTAGTCACCGAGTACCCCGGCCACCGTCAGGACCCGGCGGTCGGCGGGCGGCTTCGGCCGGGCGGCAACCGGTTCGGTCTCGTCGGCTGTGTCGTCGGCCGGCTGGCCGCTGCCGTCGTCGCTGCCGTCCTCGTCGGCCGGGATGTCGTCGGCGGCCATGGCGTCATTGCCGGTGGCCTGTTCGGTGTTCGGGCCGAGCGGCTGATCGGGCTGGTCGAGCTGGCCAGGGTCGCTGGGCTGTGCCGGGTCGCCGTCGCCGAGGTTGACCGGCTCGTCGGGCGCGGTGGCGGTGCCCGTGTCGGCTTCGGCCGCCGCATCGCTGCCGGTTGCGGTGTCGGGGTCGGTCGGCTCCGTATCCGGGGTGACGCTCCAGCGGGCCGGGTTGCCATCGCCGGGGTCGGTCTGGGTGATCAGACCGGCGTCGGCCAGCTCCCGGATCGCCTTGTCGGTGACCCGTGCGGACTTGCCGGTCTTCTCCCGAATCTCGGCCACGGTGCCGTGCCCGATCTCGGTGAGGGCGTCGAGCACCTGCTGGGCGCCGGTTGACAGGTCGTGCATCAGGATTCCCTTCCTGGGGGTCGGTGGTGCGGGTGCGGCTCGGCACGTCGGTGTGCCGGCCGGTGGTGCGCCGGGCCGCGCGCAGCCGCCATCGCGGCACCCGCCGATGGCGGTGCCGTGCTGGCGACGCGGGGAAGGTGCGGACCGGGTGGCCGTGGGAATCGGCCGCGCCTCGATGTGGGCGCTGGCCGGATGGGCAGCGGCTGCTACGGGATCTGCCCGGCAGAAGCAGCCGCAGTGCTGCGGGTGCTCGGCACCGGCCGGTGCGAGGTAGCGCAGCTGGCACTGGCAGGGGCAGCGGGCGTCGTTGATCCGGCGGGCCAGGGGTCTCGAGCTGGCGCAGCGCCGTACGCATGGCGTCGCCGTCGAAGCCGACCGGTGGCTGGCGCTGCTCCGATCGGCAGCGGTAGCCGGGCACGATCTCGATCCAGATCTGCCAGCTGCCGGGCAGCATGATGTTTAACTCGATGCCCGGCGGTGGGAGCCAGGACACGGTGGTCGCCGCGAGGGCGTCGCGGAAGCGGCGGGCGACGGCGATATGTCGGGCGCGTACCGGGTCGGTGATGTTGCCCAGTTCGACGTCGTACAGCCAGATCGCGAAGGCGTCCTTGGCGTTGAACGCCAGCCGCTGCCAGTCGTTGCCGCACAGGTCGCGGAAATGGGTGTTGCCGGGCCACTGGCTGCCTTGGTGCAGGTGGGTGACGGCCGCGCAGTCGTCGTGGTGCCCGAACCGCTTGCCGCAGGCCGGGCAGGGTGGCCGGATCATCGTTGGCCGCCTTCGGGGGGCCAGGATGGAGCCCCGGTCGGTGTCCGGGTCGCGGTGGATTCCGGCGTCGGCGTGCGGCAGGCGCAGCTGTGCGGGGCCGATGGTGAGGTCGAGTTCGGCGTCCACGGCGGTGACGTGGGCGCTCGCCCGGAAAGGCGCGCTGGGCGGCAGTGCTCGGTGTCGGGCAGGACGACCAGGACGGTGTCGCCGGGGTTGACGTAGCGGCGGCGCGCCAGTCCGGCCGCCAGGTCGCCGGGTTGCGCTTCGGCGTCGCCGCGGGCGGCCCGGTAGACCTCGGCCAGCTCCGCGATGCCGGCCAGTGGCTCGCCGAGCGCGGTGTCGGCGGGTCGCAGGAGGTCGTCGCCGTTGATGAGCAGGGTGCGCAGCTCGTAGACGGCGACCAGCAGCTTGCGGCGTACCTGGTCGAGGTGAACGTGGGCGTGGCCCAGCGGTAATGCGGTGTCTTGTGGGTTCATGAGGAGGGCTCCTATTCGGCGAGGGCGGCCAGTTCGGCTTCGGTGAGCTGTTCGGGACGGCGGCTGCGCCAGGCGGCGGAGTGCCGCAAGGCCCACCAGCGCAGCAGCGACCGGCAGGCGGTCACGAGGTCGTCGTGCGGTGGCAGGTCGTAGGCCAGGCCGCCGCCGAGGTAGCGGTGCTCCGGGTTGCTGTGGGCGGTCGGCTTCCACCCGTTGCCGTGTTCGGTGACCTCGCCGACCAGCCTCGCGGCGTACGGGATCGCGAACGCGGCGGCGGCCTCGGCGTCCGGTGACACCAGCCAGATGGTGTCGTCGAGGCGGCGCAGGGTTGCGACGCCGAAGGTCGGGTCGCCGGGGCGCAGCAGCAGGTGCCGCTAGTCCTTGCCGCCCTCGGGCGCGGCATATGCGCGCGCCAAGCCTGGTAGGTGTGCAGGAGTAGCTGCT
>DASRHY010000074.1:0-2415 GCA_035650275.1 Kribbellaceae bacterium
CGCTATTGCCCAGCCGGTCCAGCTGGCCACCGACGAGGCCACGGTCACCGTGACCATCACCGCCAGCATCGGAATGGCCACCGCCGAAACCAGCGACCCGCTCGACGACGTTGCCCTGCGCCGGGCCGACATCGCCACGTACCACGCCAAACATGCAGGCGGAAACCGGTACACCGTCTACGAGCCCGGCATGACCATGCCCACCAGCGAACACCGTCGCGGGCCGCGCCTGCGCGACCTCCGCCAGCAGCACCGGGCGACCGCATGAGCGGCCCTCGTGAAGAGATGGCCTGCGCCACCTGCCTGACCCCGCTCAACGTCCTCGACGGCGACTACATCCATCCGCTGAGCCGGGGTAACGTCGGGCACCCGCCGGTGCCCGTCCCCGTCGCGCAACTCGACACCGTGGACCGCACCTGTGACTTCTGCGGAGACGACCATCCGATGTGGACACTGCGCGGCGGTAGCGTGAAGATTCTCGCGACCGGCAGCCACACAGACCTATTGCAGGACATGGGCGAAACCTGGGCCGCCTGCGTGCCCTGCATGGCCGACATCGACGCCGGAAAGCCGAACCGCGTCGTGGACCGAGCGGTGCGACGCATGCGCGTGCACGACATCCCGTTCGCGCACACCGAGACGAACAAGCTCCACCAAGCCTTCCTGCGCCAGCGCCAGCCCGGCCGCGTGCTGATCACCACGACCGCCTGGCCGGACCTCAACCTCACTCCGCGCGACCTGCCGAAGGTCCGCGACCGGCTGGCCAAGTTCTACCGCGGACCCGACGAGCTCCCCACCGCCCTGCGCATCACCCAAAGGGACCAGCTCGCCGGCAGCCTGGACCGAGCCCGCCTCTACTGGATCGACCACAGCTTCACCGAGCTGGCCGAACACGCCGCCTCGCAGCTGCCGGCCGTCACCGCCAGCAAAGACCTCGCACCCTGCGACGACGGGCTACTCGTCTGGGCACGTCCAGCCACGGCCCGCCGCATCACAGCAGTCTCGTGGACCACCGACAACGACGTGGTCCAGGCCGTGGTCTACCGCGCCATCGGCACCGGCCTCGACCACCAGGCGATGCAGCACCTGCGTAACGAGGTGGGCTGGCTGGCACCCATGCGCACCTTCCGGCCACGCCACGAGCAGTTGGTGGAGGACGCCCACGGTTATGGCTCCACGATCCTGCTGGCCACCTGGCTGCTGATCGCGCAGAAGGCCGCCGAGACCGTGCCCGCCGAGGTCGACAAGACCGTCCGCAAGACGTACGCCCGCACCAAACGTCCCCTGCCCGACGTACGCATCGTGCGCATCCGTGCCCACACCCAACGAGAGGCCAGCGCCAGCACCGTCGGGGCGACCGGCACCGGCCGCACCTACACCAGCCGCGTGTGGGTTAGCGGCCACTGGCGCAACCAGGCATACGGCAAAGGCCGAGCGCTACGCCGCCCGGTCTACATCCACCCGTTCCTGCGCGGCCCCGAGGACGCGCCGATCAAGCTGAGTACCACCGTACGCATCCTCGACAACCGTAGACCCGCACGGCCCGACCCGGAGGTCAGCGAATAGCGACGACAAGCGGTGGCGGGGCCCGATCCCCGCCACCCGCGTAAACGGACCCTTGGCTTATGCGGCCCTGTTTGCGGCGGAAGCTCTCCCCAGATCTCTCCAAAGCGTGTTGGCTACTCCCACAGCCCTGCTGAGAACCGACTTGTAGGGCGATGTCGCCCCGTTGACCGCGTTCATATCCAATCTGACACAGAGTCGGGTGTCGCTGTGAGGCTACAGGAGATCCTTGACTGACCGTCCTCGGAACCTCCTTGACACCATGGCCTGCTGCCGATCTCATCTCCTCACTGTCCTTGTGGGTGATTCGAGGAGGCGCGTGTGTGGATCAGCAGGCGATGGCCGAGTACCGGTACCGGGCCGTCCGTGAGCTGCTGAACGGCTCGCCGGTCGGCGAGGTCCGTTGCGGCATCGCACACCGCGGCAACCGCAGCCTGCGTGGCGTCGCCGGTTCGAGCAAGAATGTCTGCCCGGGTTGGTGGACCGGTCTCGCCGTCCGGCCGCGAGCCCGCACCGGTTGGCGGCCAGCATCCGAGGTGGAGTGCGCGGCGAGTGGCGGCAGCCGAGGCCGTGGAAATTGCAGGCCGCCGGCAAATGCCCAAAAACGGTAGGCACAACAGGCCGTTCTGCGTCGTCAAGCTCGACGGCTCACGGCGCGTCAAGCTCGGGTGACCACTCGACGCCGACTACGCCGCACTGAGCAGATGGAAGCCGATGCGTTCATCACGCTTGATCCTGAACTCGCCGACGCGGTCAGGGATCTGTAGATGATCGCGCATCGACGTGCTTGGGTTGGCGGTGCATGCGGACGGCTGCCCGAAGAGCCAATTACGTGTGTTACGGCCTGGTGCG
>DASRHY010000075.1:0-8321 GCA_035650275.1 Kribbellaceae bacterium
ACCACCCAGACCTACGCCGCCGTCTACCAGGACGACGTCCTGCGCCACCACTCCGCGTTTATCACCCGCCGCCGCGCCGAACGGCCCAGCGAGGAGTACCGGCAGCCCACAGCCGGCGAGTGGGACGAGTTCCAAAGCCACTTCACCCGACGAAAGGTCGAACTCGGCACCTGCGCGCGCCCATACGGAACCCCCTGCCGTCACGAACACGCGTGCTTAACCGAAATGATCTTGGAGTGGGCTATCGTCTCGCTGGACGCCATCCGGTGACGGAGGGTCACGGCGAAACCTTGGCGAGGCACGACGATCGGGCGTGTCGTTGCTCCTGCGGTGGGGGCTTCTACGACCGTGCGGCGTGTCTGCCGGGTAAAGCCCCACTACCGTGTCGACCATGACGGACGCCGAACTCTCCGCTGTGGCGGCTGGTGCCGGGATGGTGGGAGCTGGCACGGATCGGCCATCGCTGCGGGACATGCTGGTGGGGGCCCACAGTGGGGTCCTGCTGGTCGGGATTACCCCACCCCGCCGTAGTGCCAGTCATGAGCAGGTCGGTGAGATCGCCAAGGTCACCATGGCTCGACTGGCTCACCTCAACCTCGACGGTCTCGTCTTGTACGACATCGATGACGAGAGCGACCGCAACGCAGACGAGCGCCCGTTCCCCTATTTGCCGACCATGGATCCAGCGGTCTTCCACACCGAGCATCTCCATGGCTGGCGGCGCCCCGTGGTCATCTACCGGTGTGTGGGCAAGTACCCGGAAGCCGACTTGCGGACGTGGCTGCTGTCAGCTGACATAGACCAGGTTGTGAGCGTCTTCGTGGGCGCGTCCTCGGGACAAAAGGCGGTGCAGACCGAACTATCGCAGGCCCATGCCCTTCGCGAGGGGATCCGCCCGGATCTTCTCCTCGGCGGGGTCTGTATCACCGAGCGGTACGCGCGCGGCGGTGACGAACATCTGCGTATGCTCGCCAAGCAGTCCCGGGGATGCACGTTCTTCATCTCGCAGGTGGTCTATGACGTGGACGCGACCAAGAGCATGCTGTCGGACTACTTCTACGCCTGTGCGGATCGGCGCACCGCGCCGCGTCCGGTCATCCTCACCCTGTCGGTGTGCGGGTCCATGAAGACGCTGTCCTTCCTGCAGTGGCTGGGGGTCGACGTGCCACGGTGGTTGGAGAACACGTTGCGGCACTCTGCGGATCCGTTGGCGGAGTCCTACGACCAGTGCGTGGCCAACGCCCGCGATCTGACCACCTTCTGCCGACGGCTGGGGATGCCGTTTGGGTTCAATGTGGAAAGCGTGTCGATCCGGAAGGTTGAGATCGACGCATCGGTGGCGCTCGCGGTGCGGTTGCGGGAGATGCTCGACCGTAGGTAGTCGCCGTTGCACCGCACTGAGTCCTCGTTTGCGACGTGGCACTCATTGGCCCACCGGCGGCGCCAGCCAGCGATCCAGGCGCCACCGCTCAGTCTTCGTCGAAGCTGACCCGGCCGGCAGAGTTCCGGGCGTCAGGCATGCCCAACTGGACGGTAGTACGGCGAACGGTCGACTCGCGCATCGCCGTGAGCTTCTGTGTTGCGGCGGCGATGGTGGTCTCGATCGCGGCGACCTCGCCGAGCCAGCCCTGCTCTTTGGCTTCCTGGAGCCGGTCGACGAGGTTGGCGTGGATTCCTTGCAGCCGCGGGATTTGAGCTGGGTCGACCCGCAGTAGTGGGCATCTGACGCAGGCGTTTTCGTGCGCGCACGGGGTTCCGTGGTCGCGTCCGCATGTTCCGAGGGCGACTTTGCGCAGCTCGAAATGGGCGAGGAACTCGTCCCATTCCTGGGCGGTGAGGTCGCGGTACTCCTCGCTGGGGCGTTGCGCCCGGCGGCGGGCGATGAACGTCCGGTGGTGGGCGATGACGTCCTCGGGGTAGATGGCGGCGTAGCCCATCGTGGTGTCCACAGTGGTGTGGCCGCAGACCTTGGCCGCGATGTGCGGGGGTAGCCCGGAGCGGATGGCGTCGGTGACGAAGATCCTCCGGAAATCGTGCGGGCGCCACTGCAGCGGCTGGCCAGCGGCGGTGATCTGCGCGGCCTGCGATGTGGCGACCAGGCATTCTCGGATGTAGCTGCGGGTAAGAGGTCGGTCCTCGGTGCCGAAGCGCCGTTGGAACAGGTATGGCATCGGCGGGCTCCAGGTCTGCTCGAAGACGTCGTAGGCGGACACCAGCGGCAGCGCGGCGTTGCCCGCCCGGACCCGGAAGATGATCGCGGTCAGCACCTCGGCGAGCTCGGGTGAGACCAGCAGAAGCCGCTCGGCATTGGTCTTGGACGGGGCCACCTGCAGCATCGGCACCACCTCCCCGGTGGTCGGCAGCGTGTAGGCCACGAAGCTGTAGTGGGTCAGCTCCAGCATCTCCTCGATCCGGATCCCGGTGTGCCGCAACACTTCCACCGTCGCCCACGACCAGAACGCCGCTGATTCCTCGTGGCTGAGATCCCGCCGTTTGCTTGTGGCCAGGTCGATGGCGTAGACCCGGCCGGACTCGCCCTCGCGGCAGCGCTGGAGTTCCTGACCGGCCGCGGTGAACCGCCCCCCGGCTGCAGTGGCGGTGGCGGTGTTGACGCGTTCCTCGGCGTCTGCGCGGTGCCGCTGGACGGCCCGCAGCAACGCCGGTAGCAGCGGAAGCTGGGTCCTGGTCCGCTGGTCCATCCGCGATTTGACCCGCGAGTTGGCCTTCTTCAGGGTCACCTCGGCCGCCTTGATCGGGCACGGCGCCACCCACGGCGCCCATCGGGCTGGGTCGTCGGCGGCCCATCGGGCGATGTCCTCGTAGAAGGCCCGGACGAACACCAGCTCGCTGCGGTAGTTCACCCGGGGGCGTACCGGCTGGCCGTCGGCGCCTCTGATGTGGGCCAGGCGTTCCTTCCATGCCTGCGCGACCCCCGGCGCCAGCCGCAGCGAGTCGATGCCGGGATGGTGGATCTCCAGGTCCCGCCAGAACAGCCGGCACAGGTTGCGGGCGATCGAACGCAGCGAGGTGTGGTCGAGTTCCGGGGACCTCTCGGTGAGGTACTCGACCAGCAGGTCCCGGACAGACCGGCATTCGATGTCGTAGCCGTCGACGATCTGCTCGACACTGCGGCGTCCGTCCAGCCGCAACACCCGCAACCGCTCCGGCGCCGCGGCCGGCAGCACGCCGGCGTTCTTGAGCATCGCGTAGAACAGCGGCCTACCCGCGCTGCCCCGGAAGTGGTGCTCCTGCAGCGCTTGGGTCAGCTCAACGCACTCGCCGACGGTGATGTCACGGACTAGGCCACCCTTGCGGATCACGATCCAGGTGAGCTTGTTCAGCGCGTCTGATCTGGCCCAGCCGGCGGCATGCTCGGCTTGCGGCTGGAGGCTCTGGAAGCCGTCGGGGTCGATGACCGCGCGGGCCTCGGCGAGCATCAGCGCCTGGCGTTGCCGCAACAGCCAAGGGTAGCCAGGCCGGATGACCTGTCCGGCCACCAGCAGCGCCAGTCCGCAGCACAGCTCATCGCGGTGATGGCGGCGAGCCGGGACGCGCCCCTTCAGCGGCAGATCAGCCCAGTCGAACCCGGCGGTGTCTGCGCCGCTGGCCAGCCAGCGGTCCTGCCAGGTGTCCCCAGGCTGGCGCTGGAGCCAATCCAGCAGCTTGGCCAAGCCCCGCCGACGGGTCTTGTCGCGGGTGCGACCCGCGCCCGGGTCAGTGAACAGGCCCAGCAGCCGTCCGACCAACGCCTCCCGGCCTTGGCAGGTCTGCCACCAGTTGTGCTCGGATGGCCGCGGCTCGTACGCTACGTGCCGTTCTGCCATGGCGGTGCTGGCCTCGGCGATCACACCGTCGGGCGCAGCGACGGTCATCGGACTCCTCCGTCCGCGGCCGGCCCGCCGAACAGCGTCGCCAGCACTTCCGGCCGGTAGCCGGGCGCTGGCGGCGCGGGCGGTTTAGCCTGCTGCGTGCGCTGCCGCTCGTGGTGGGCCAGGACGTGGGCGATGACCTCATCGGGGGCCGGCGCCGTATAGATCTCCGTGGTGGTGATATGGGCGTGCCCGAGAACCCACTGCACATCGGCCAGGGTCAGGTCGGGGTCACGGACCATCCTCTTGGCCGCGCTGTGCCGTAAATCGTGCAAGGTCCAGTTCGCGCCAAGAAAGGCGTTGGCCTTGTTGAAGACCATCCGGGTCGCGTCATACGTCAGCGGACGGAACGGGCGGCGCAGCGTCCACCACAACGCCTCGTCCGGCCCCTGCGGAACCAAATCCCACATCTCCTGCCGGTAGAGCCGCAGCCACACGAACGCGTCCGTCGAGGCCGGCAACCGCTGCAGCGCCCGGCTTCCCTTACGGACCACACCGATCACCTGATCCTCCGGGCAGACTAGGCCCTGGCAGACGCCGAGCAGTTCGGAGGCGCGGGCGCCGGTGGAGATGTAGAACGCGACCAGCGCCCGATCCCTGTTGCAGTCCAAGGCAGCGAACAGGTCGTTGAACGCCTGGTCCGGGATGCTGCGCGGGGCTGGCTTGGGCTCCTTCGGCTGGTACGCCGCTCGCCGTGACGGTGATCGGAACGGCCGCATCGGATTGTGATGGGCGTTGAGACGCTCCTCGTCGGCGCCCTTGGCCGCCGGGAACGGGTTGACCAGCGGCCGGCCATGTATCTCCCGGTGGTACTCATAGAACGACCGGATCACCGCCCGGGCGTGCCGCCTGGTCCGGGCCGCGTAGTTGTCGGCGGGCGTGGCCTTGCCCGTGACCGGGTTCACCGACCCTGGTGCTGGCGCGTCGGGGCGACGCTGCCGCGCCGGCTTCTTGCTGGTCTTGAGCCGCAGCGCGAAATCGCGGGCCTCCACACGTCCGGCAAGCTGCCACGGAACATCCACCGCATGCAGAAACCGGTGCCACGACAGCAACTCGTAGGCGTAAGACCGCAGTGACGCCGGACTGGCGTCGTCAGCAAGCATGTGGTGCAGGAACTCAGTGACCGCGGCCACCTCCACGCCTCGGCCGTCGAGGAGCCGGAACGGCATCAACCGATCGCCGGTCTCCTCCACCCTGCCGACCCTGGCCACCTCCAACCTCGCGACATCCCGGACCGTCGTGCCGTGCTCTGCCATCCATGCCTCCGCAGGCCGCCGTAGTCGATGACCCGAGATGACAACAGATCCAGGCCACCACACGCAGTGACATGTGAGACCAATCCAGAACGGCGACAGGCCGAAGAGTCACCTTCCGTTGACAGTGGGAGACGCCAAGGGCGTCCCTCCCTGTTTCGGTCAACGGGGCATCCGCTGCCCGATGCTGCAACCTGACCCTGCTCAGGCCATGCGCCTCGCCCAGATCATCACCAACCTGCACGAGCGCATCAGCGAAGCCACCGACCGGGGCTGGCTCGGCGAAGTCGACGGCCTCAAGGTCAGCCTCGCCGGAGCGCGACAGAAACTAGATCAACTCCGCCGCCTCCGTACCCAGACACTGCTGACCATCGAACCGCATCGGTTGACGTGACCATTATTGCCGGCTCGGCGGCCGACCGTACGCCGACAAACGCTTCCTCCCGGGCTGCGCCGCGCACTCACATACCCGAGAGGAGTGCGTTTGGGCTAACGCACTCCCGCCCCGACGACCCGGAGGAACCAAGGAGACCACGCCCAACGGCGCGACAGCCGGCCACCCGCCAACCGTCCACAAGAGACGATACGTTGTCCGGAGCGCTCCTGGATAAGTCAACCCGCGGTGTGGGCCACCTCGGTCACCGCGCCGAGAACTTTCGCCGAAAGAACAAGGGCCAGTTCGGATCTGTTTCCGTTTGGCGGTTCCTATCGTGAACCGGGCGGTTTGACCTTACTGAATGGCACGCCGCATACCTTGCCCCCGGTCAAGATCGGGTGAAGAGTGTGTGTATATCCAATGACCCCAGACCTCGGTCGCCGCGCAGTGATGGGAGTCAAAAGGATGTTGAAAAGATGGAACAGGGCGGCCGTGGTGGTTGCGACAGGTCTAATGATCGTGGTCAGCGGTAATCCCGCCTCAGCGGCTGTCGACAAGGGCGCGAAGACCCAAGATCTTATTATGAGCGTGCGGGGCGCCGGCCCGTACCGGATCGGGGCCACCTTGCAGCGTCTGACCGCGGCGGGCCTAGTCGTCGATCCCGCGCCCATTCCGGGCTGTGACGGCATCATCGTCGCGGGTGCCACCGGCGTGTGGGCCGGAAACATCCTCCTTACGTTCCGGTCGAACAGGCTGAGAGTAATCGATACAGCCACCGATGCTGTCAGGTCCCGATCCGGCGCCATGGTGGGCATGTCGTTTGCGGAACTGGAACAGATCTACGGCCGTCGCGGACACTTGATCCACAATAGTGCGGGACAGGTGGGCTATGTGGTTCGCGTCGGAAACAGGGCCGAGCTGTTCACCGACCACCCATTCCGGTCAGGAGTGGGAGCGTTCCAGGTCGGTCCCCACCGACTCCTCGTGCGTCAGTTCCTGCTCGGCGGCTGCTGACCAATCGCGTAGCCGGTCCGTTCTCTACTCACGGGCCCGCGTCTCACCGAGGCCGGCACGCAACCTTTGATGTAGGCGCCCTATTCGGCCCAGCAAACCCGCACCCACACGCAGGCTGTCGTCACCGTCCGGTCTGAGGCGTGCGTGAGTCGCGCTGATGCACGGCGGGGACCCCTCGGTCCCGCGAGGCCACCCCGCGCTGCGGCGGGGGCGGTCCGTCTCCTCTACCGAGCCAAGGAAGGCGTCCGGTGTTGAACATCGCTCAACGACCTGCGGCCAGCCACACCGCCCATGATCGGGGCGTGCGCCACCTTGCGTGGCTCCTGTCGATTGCTGTCCTTCTCATCAGTTGCGGCCGAAGTGACGCTGTGACTGGCCCTCCGATCGCGGACACCAGCCTGGACACGACTCGCGCCGCCCGCAGCGACCTTGCGCTCAGTGAGCTTCTCAAGGCCGACACACCAGGCTGTTCCGCCGCGGTCGGTGTCAAGGGGACGGTCGTGTGGACCAGCACCCGCGGCATCGCCGACCTGAGCACCGGTGCGAAGCTAACCGCCGACACGGTATTCGACATCGCTTCGGTGTCCAAACAGTTCACCGCCGCCGCGGTCCTGCTCCTGGCCATTGACGGGCGCCTGTCCACCCAAGACAGCGTGTCGCAGCACCTGTCCGGGCTACCGGGCTGGGCGGGGCAGGTGCGCATCACCGACCTGATACATCACACCAGCGGACTCCCGGACTACCTCCAACTGCTGGAGGCCCAGGGGTACTCGTACTCGGAGCGCACCACCCAAGCCCAGGCCGTGCGAACGCTCGCCGAGACACCCGCCCTGCGGTTCAAGCCCGGCACATCCTTTGAGTACTCCAACTCGAACTACCTGCTGTTGGCCGAGATCGTCCACCATGTCGCCGGCACGCCGCTGCCCCGGTTCCTGCAGGAACGAATCTTCGCACCCCTCGACCTGGACATGGTGATGGACTCCACCGGGAAGATCCCCGCAAAGGCAATCTCCTACACCAACGACGCCCCGGACACCAGCGACGCGCAGGTGGCCGACTCAGCCTGGGAACAGGTCGGCGCAGCCGGTATTCAAAGCAGCCCCAGTGACCTGGTGCGCTGGGCCGACAACTACCGCACCGGCACGATCGGCGGCAAGCCGCTTCTCGCCGCCCAACTGGCCGGACGCGTGCCCGGCAGCCTCGACTACCGGGCCGGCATTATCGTCACCGTCTATGACTCGCTCATGCATAACGGCCTCTGGGCAGGTTTCAGCACCGGCTTCGAGATCACCCCCGACCGCAACACCGCCGTAACGGTCAGCTGCAACTCCAGAACCCTGCAGCCGATCGCGGCCGCGCTCACCTCGGACCTACGCAACATCTGGACGTAACGCAGCAGGGCGGCGGGGCGTGAAAGTAGTCAAGCATCAGCGGTCGTCCGCGAACCATCCAGGACCGCCTGGGCCAGCCGCAGAAGGGGAAGCTTGAGCGGGAACCACTTCCAGGACCTCATCGATAAGCCCTCACGGTAGGAGTTGATCGATTCGATATCTGCGGCCCGCCCACGAAACGATCGCCGGTCGGCAACCATGCAGGACGCGGACACCGTCCGGCCGTCCAACGAGGTCCATCCACGCGGCGGCAAGCCAATGCCGTTGGTTCGGAGAAGGTAGATCTCGGTCATCCGCGCCCGTTCAGCCCACCGGACCGCCTCGTCCGCGGTCGCGGCCGGCCGGCAGTGCTGGGCCCGGTCGGCGGAGATGACGACGGCGCAAAACCGCTCCCGATGCCCGCCCGCCGAGACCGCGA
>DASRHY010000076.1:0-38901 GCA_035650275.1 Kribbellaceae bacterium
CCGCAGCCCTCGGCCCGGCGCCCGGCTCGCCGTCGACGACGGCTCCGGGTTCCACGCCAGGCGCCTCGCAGAATGCCCTCCCGTCAGCACCGACCCCGGCGATTCAGCGCGTGGGTGCCCCGAACATCCCGACCGACCGCCCGGCGCCATCCGTTCAGCCGATGCCGGTCGTCCAACGGGCCACCGACGCGGCACCGTCGCTCACAACGACACCTGCAGTCGGCGACGTACAACTGCCTCTGGTCGGATCGACCGATCCGCTCGGGCCTTCACCGTTCGTCGCCGCGCTCGAGGGGCTGGCGCCGCCCGCCGACGACGGCGGATCGCCCATCCCTCCCGCGCAACCCGCCGTTCCGGTCCAGCGCAGCCACGCGGCTGATCACCTGCCCGTCCAGCGCGAACCCCTGGCCCCCGCTCAGCCGACTCTCCAGATCCGGCCCCTGCTCTCCGGCCGTCCGCAGACAGCTGACAGATCCGCCGCGCCGGCCGCGACCGTGCAAAGGCTCCGGTACGACGTACCGCCATCGGTGCCCGCCATCGCACCGGCCGCGACCACCCCCGGCACAGGAGCCGCCGTCCCGGGCGCAATGCCACCGGCTCGAGTGATCACGTTCGAGCCGCCCAGCCTCCAGCGCCAGGATGTTGCCGCGAGGCAACCATCGTCCGCAGTCGCAGACCAACCGCAGGAGGTTGTGAACGCTGTCTCGCTGCAGCAGATGTTCGCCGATCCCTCCGGTACGACGACGCAGGCCGTGCACGTCCAGCGTCAGGAAGCCGGCGGCCCGCCGCCTGCCGAGACACAGGCGGCGCCGAGCAGCCGTCCGGCGGCCCCCACGGCGTCCGGGCCGGCCGCAGCGACCGACCTGGACGAGCTGGCCAGGCGGCTCTACGACCCGCTGACCGCTCGGCTCCGGGCCGAGCTGTGGCTCGACCGCGAACGTGCCGGCCTGGTCACCGACCGACGGCGATAGGGGTGTGACGATGGCCGAGCCGTATCCCGAACCAGCCGTGAGCGTGTGCTTCGCGGTGACCATCGACAAGAAGTCGCTCGGCACCTTCAACAGCTGTGAGGGCCTGGGGGTCGAGGTCGTGCTCGAGCAGCGCGAGGAGGGCGGCTTGAACGGGTTGGTGTGGCAGCTGCCGACCCGTATCAAGTACTCCAACGTCAAGCTGTCCCGGCCACTGTGCAAGGACACCGACGAGGTCATGAAGTGGCTTGTCAGCATGACCACCGGGGTCACTCCGCAGACCGCGAGCATCGCCGCGATGACGGCGGAGAGGACCATCGTGGCGCAGTGGGGACTGCTCGGGGTGATCCCGGTCCGCTGGAGCGGTCCGTCCCTCAACCTCGAGTCTCCCAAGGTCGCCATCGAGACGTTGGAGATCGCCCACCACGGGTTCGCGCCGGCGAAGGCACGTCAATGAGCAGCCTGAAGGCACGACGATGAGCAACCCGATCGCCCTGCTGACCTCTGCCGGTGGCGGCGCCACGCATGCGCCGTCGCCCGCCGCCGAGGAGTCCCGGCCGCAGCTGGAGAAGGCCGAGCTGAAGCTCTACGACCCGACACCGTCGGGCGGTGGCGGCGGGGCGCCGGGCAAGCAGCGCGGATCGGTGCCGTTCCAGTTCAACCCCAAAGAGGTGACGATCCAGAAGTCCGCGAAGTGGGAGCGCAAGACCGCAAAGGGTGCGAAGAAGGCCGGGCCACCGGAGTTCAGCGGCTCCGAGCCGTGCAAGCTCACCGTGGAGATGTTCTTCGACACGTCCGGCAAGCACGACGGCACCGTGGTCGAGGCCGTGGAGAAGCTGTTCAGCTGCTGCGTGCCGACCGAGGACAGCCTCGGCAAGAAGAAGCCCACACCGCCGCTCGTCGTCCTGCATTGGGGCAAGGTGGTCAGCTTCCCGGCCTTCGTCACCTCGGTCAGCGCGAAGTACACGCTGTTCAGCCCCGACGGCGTTCCGATCCGCGCGCTGTGCAGCGTGGCGCTGGAGGAGATGCCGAACGAGCCATGGCGGCAGAACCCGACCTCCGGCGGACAGTCGGTCCGGCGCTCGCACACGATGATCGAGGGCGACACGCTGGCCTCGGTGGCGTACGCCGAGTACGGCGACCCGACGCTGTGGCGGCCGCTGGCGGCGTACAACGGCATCGACGACCCGATCCGCTTCGGCGCCGGCGCGGTCCTGGTGCTCCCGTCGCCCGAGGAGCTGGTGTAGCGATGTCGATCACCAACACCTGCATCGTCGAGATCGACGGCTCGCCGCTGCCGCAGGACGTGCTGCCGCTGCTCACCGCGGCGTACGTCGATGACAGCCAGCGGCTGCCCGACCTGTTCGAGCTGCGGTTCCGCGACAGCGGGCGGACCGTGCTGGCCAAGACCGGCGCGAAGATCGGGTCAGCGGTCCGGGTGTCGGTGATGACGACCACGAGCCAGACCCCGGTGCTGCTGATGGCGGGTGAGGTCACCGCGCTGGAGGCGGAGTTCGACAACGGCGGTACGTTCACCGTGCTGCGCGGCTATGACCCTGCGCACCGCCTGTTCCGCGGTCGCCGTACCGAGAGCTACACCCAGATGACCGCGTCCGACATCGCCACCAAGGTGGCCCGCCGGGCCGGGCTGAAGCCGGACGCGGTGTCCTCGACCAGCACCGTGTTCGAGCACGTCTCCCAGGCCGGGACCTCCGACTGGGAGCTGCTGGACTCACTGGCCAGGGACGCGGGCTACGAGATCTCGGTACGGGACGGGAAGTTCAGCTTCGGACCGCCGGCTGCGGCCGGTGGCGCACCGCCCGGCAGCGACCCGAACCACCCGCTGGTGCTGCAGCTCGGAGCGGACCTGCTCCGGTTCCGCGCGGTGCTGACCTCGGCCGAGCAGGTCAAGGAGGTGGAGGTCCGCGGCTGGGACACCTCCAGCAAGAAGGCGCTGACGACGACGGTTCCGGCGAAGACCACGGTGGCCGACCTGCCGGAGGCGAAACCGGCTGACCTGGCGCACGTGTTCGGAGACCCGGTGTACGTGTCGACCGACGTACCGCATCGCACCCAGGCCGAGGTGGACACGGCGGCCGCCGCGCTGGCCGAGGAGATCGCGGGCGCTTTCGCCGAGTTCGTCGGGGTCGCCCGCGGCAACCCCGCGCTCCGCGCCCGCGCGGCCGTGACTGTCGAGAACCTCGGTGCCCCGTTCGACGGCAAGTACACGGTCACCACCTCGCGGCACCGCTTCGACCCGACCACCGGCTACACCACGACGTTCGGGGTGAGTGGAGCGCACGACCGAAGCCTGCTCGGTCTCGCCGGCGGCAACGCCGGACCTCCGCGGGCGCCGGCCGGGGTGGTGGTCGGACAGGTGAGCGATGTGAACGACCCGGAGGAGCAGGGCCGGGTCAAGCTGACGCTGCCGTGGCTGTCGGACACCTACGTGAGCGCGTGGGCGCGGACCGTCCAGCCGGGCGCCGGCAAGGACCGCGGTGCGATGGTGGTGCCGGAGGTGGGGGACGAGGTGCTGGTCACCTTCGAGCAGGGCGACCTGCGCCGGCCGTACGTGCTCGGCGGGCTCTACAACGGCATCGACCTGCCCAGCAGCAAGGGGATCCCGGTCATCGATCCCGGCTCCGGTGCGGTCAACCGGCGCTCGGTGGTATCCCGGAACGGGCACCGGATCGACCTGCTCGACCAGGACGGCAAGACCGAGGGAATCAGCCTCGCCAGCGGTGACGACAAGGTCAGCCTGACCCTCGACGCGACGAAGACGAAGGTCACCGTGCACGCCGACGGCACCGTGCTGATCGAGGGCAGCAAGGGCATCGTGGTCGACTCCTCCAGCTCGAAGCTGGAGCTCAAGGGCGGCGAGGTGTCGATCACGGCGACGAACGGCGTGACCGTCGACGGTGGCGGCGGCAAGGTCTCGGTGCAGGCCGGCAGCCAGCTCCAGCTCAAGGGTGCGACCACCTCGCTGGAGGGCAGCGCGCGTACCGAGATCAAGGGCGGCGCGATGTGCTCCGTCCAGGCCGCACTGGTGAAGATCAACTAGGGGGCGACGACATGCCTGCAGCAGCCAGGGTCGGGGACCCGACCGGCCATCCGGGTGTGATCGGCCCGCCCGGCGTACCGACCGTGCTGATCGAGGGGCGCCCGGCCGCGACGGTCGGGACACCGCACATCTGCTCGTTCCCGCCGCCCGCCGTCCATCCGCCGTCGGCGATCGTGCCACCGGGTTGCCCGACCGTGCTGATCGGCGGTATGCCCGCCGCCCGGATGGGCGACCTGGCGGCCTGTGGTGCGCCGATCGTGATGGGCGCACCGACCGTGATGATCGGAGGCTGACATGACCGGATTGAACGCTGTGGCGAACACCGACTTCATCGGCGCCGGCTGGGCCTTCCCGGTGACGACCGACGCCACCGGCGGTGTCGCACTGGTGGCCCGCGAACGCGAGGTTGCCGAGGCGATCCGGCTGATCCTCGGTACGGCGCGCGGCGAGCGGCCGATGCGTCCCGAGTTCGGCTGCCGGATCCACGACCATGTGTTCGGGCCCGCCAACTCGGCGACGGCCGGTCAGATCGCGTACGACGTGCGGGAGGCGCTGGAACGCTGGGAGCCGCGGATCTCGGTCCAGGACGTCAGCGTCGGCTACGACCGGATCGAGACCGGGGTGCTGCAGGTGTACGTCAGCTACCTCATCGTCGGCACCAACGACCCGCGCAACCTGGTCTTCCCGTTCTATGTGATCCCCGAGCACGACCTCACCGGGACAGGAGCCTGAGATGCTGCCCGCGCCGAGTCTTGACGACCGTACCTTCCAGAGCCTGGTGGACGAGGCCAAGCGGCTCGTGCAGCGCCGCTGCCCGGAGTGGACTGACCACAACGTCTCTGATCCCGGCGTGACGCTGATCGAGGCGTTCGCGCAGATGGTCGACCAGCTGATCTACCGGCTGAACCGGGTGCCGGACCTGAACTACGTGAAGTTCCTCGAGCTGATCGGGGTCGAGCTGCGGCCGCCGGCCGCGGCCCGCGGCGGGGTGACGTTCTGGCTGGCCGCGCCGCAGCCGCAGACGGTGCTGGTCCGGGCCGGGACCGAGGTCGCCACGCCGCGCACCGACATCCACGAGCCGGTGGTCTTCACGACCACGGCGGACCTGGACATCGTGCCCTGCACGTTCGAACGGGCCGGGCTGATGCCGGCGGGCGGCAGCCCGAGTGACGTGACCGCGGCGCTGTCCGGTCCGGACGGGTTTGCGTGCTTCTCCGCCGCACCGACTCCGGGTGACGCACTGCTGATCGGCCTGTCCGGCGCGGTGCCGTCGTGCGCGGTGAACATCCGGCTCGACTGCCGGGTGGCCGGTGCCGGTGTCGACCCGCGGCGGCCGCCACTGGTGTGGGAGGCGTGGACCGGCGCGGAGTGGATGACGTGCGACCTGGACCGGGACGAGACCGGTGGGCTGAACAAGGCCGGCGATGTCGTGATCCACGTGCCGGCGCAGCACCAGACCTCGATCATCGCCCGGCAGCGGGCCGGCTGGGTCCGGTGCCGGCTGGTCGAGGCCGAGCCGGGCCAGCCGACGTACACCGCCTCGCCGCGGATCCTGGCCGCGTCGGCGTTCACGATCGGCGGGACGGTCGGGATGATGCACGCCGAGGTCGTGCGGCACGAGGTCATCGGCCGCTCGGACGGGACCCCCGGTCAGCGGTTCGCGCTGCAGCGTCGGCCGGTCGTGCCGTCCGAGGAGCCGAGTGCCGTCGAGGTCGCCGACGGCGACGGCGTGGAGACCTGGTCGCCGGTGCCGCACTTCGCCGACGCCGGTGCCGAGGACCGGTGCTTCCGGGTCGACGCGTTCGCCGGTGAGGTGCAGTTCGGCCCCTCGGTGCGGACCGCGGACGGCGGGCTGCGGCACTACGGCGCGGTGCCGCCGAGCGGTGCGTCCATCGTGCTGACGTCGTACCGGACCGGCGGCGGCCGGAACGGCAACGTCGCGCGTGGCCAGGTGCGGGTACTGAAGACCAGCGTCCCGTATGTCGCGCGGGTGGAGAACCGCGCGCCCGCGATCGGTGGCGCCGACGCCGAGACGCTGGCCGAGGCGAAGGTCCGGGGCCCGATGCTGCTGCGCTCCAGGGGCCGCGCGGTGACGGCCGAGGACTTCGAGGAGCTGGCCCGGGAGGTCGCGCCGGACGCGGCCAGGGTGCACTGCGTGACGGCCGACGACCCCGCTGACGCCGGCGGCGTACGGGTGCTGGTGGTGCCGCACGTCGCCGGCGACGAGGTCGGCCGGATCCGGCGCGAGGACCTGATCCCGCCCGAAGGCACGCTGGAGCGGATCACCGCCGCGCTGGACGACCGCCGGCTGGTCGGGACCCGGCTGCTGGTCGCGCCACCGGCGTACGTCGGCCTGACCGCGGTCGTGGACGTCAGCGCCCGGGCCCGCTTCGACCGGGACGAGGTGAGGCAGGACGTGCTGCGCGCGTTGTACGACCTGTTCCACCCGCTCACGGGCGGACCGGACGGTACCGGCTGGCCGTTCGGCCGGTCGGTGCAGTCGCACGAGGTGCACGCCGCGCTGGCCCGCATCTCCGGCGTCGACATGGCGCAGGAGATCTCCGTGGCATTGTTCCCCGCCGACGCCGCCACCGGCCGACGGTCCGAGCCGGTGCAGCGGCTCGATCTGCCCGCCACCGCGCTGGTCTTCTCCTACGAGCATCAGGTCCGGGTACGCCGATGAGGGGCCCGGTCGACTCCCTGGTCAGCCCGCACCCGCTGGCACAGACGCTGCCCGCGGTGTACCGCAACGACTCGTTCACCACCCGGCTGTGCGACGGGCTGGACGCGGTGCTCGCGCCGGTGCTCAGCACGCTCGACAACCTGCCGGCCTACCTCGACCTGACCACGGCCCCGGACGACCTGCTGCCCTGGCTGGCGCATTGGCTCGGGCTCGCGGTCGACCCCGGTCACGACCCGGTCCGGCAGCGCGAGCTGTTGCGCTCGACCAGCGAGCTGCAGGGCTGGCAGGGCACCCGGCGCGGGATCGAGCTCGCAGTCAGCGCGCTGCTCGGCGTCCGGGCCGAGGCGGTCGAGTCCGGCGCTGCATCCTGGTCCGTCGACGCCGACGATCCGCTTCCCGGCGAACCGGCCCCGGCAGTTGTCGTGCGCGTGTTCCCCGAACCGGGCCGGCAGATCGATCTGGAGCGGCTGGAGGCGGTGGTCGCGGCGATCAAACCCGCGCACGTGGTCCATCGGGTACAAGTGGTGCAGGACTGAGCTCGGCGGTCACCCGGGCGTGCTCACGCATGGTCGCCGCCGCAGCGGTCGGGTCGCCGAGCCGCTCCTGCAGCTCCGCGAGCAGCAGCCACGACGAGTCGCGCAACGGGTCCAGCTCGATCGCCCGTTGGGCTGCGCGGACCGCATCAGCCGTATCGGCGCTCAGCCCGGCGACTCCCCGCGCCGCCTCGGCGGCCGTCAGCCGGAGCCGTTCCCGGTCGGCCAGCACCCATTCGGCCGGGCCGACCTCGGGCAGCAGCTCGCCGGCGTACAGCTCGAGCGCCTCCGACCACTGCCCGACCGCGGTCTCGGTGTCGTCACGCGTGGCAGCGCGGCGGGCGCGGTCCGACCGGTCCTCGAACTCGGCCAGGTCGACCCAGGCATCGGCGAGGTCGAGCCGGTAGGCGTCGGCGTGCCGCTGCACCGCATGGTCGCCGAGACCCGCCGTCGCCAGGCACTGCCGGACGGCGGACGCCGCCACCTGGAGCCGGTGCGTGCCCGCATCCGGCGGCGCGTCCGGCCACAGCGCGTCGATCAATCGCTCCCGGTGCACGTCCCGGCCGTGGTGGATCGCGAGCAGCAGCAGCAGCGACCGGGCTCGCGGCCGCAGCGAGGAGCAGTCCACGGTCCGGCCGTCGCGTTCGAGGTCGAAGCCGCCGAGGCAGCGCATCCGTAGCCCGCTGTCCGTGCGCGGATCCGGTACCGCGGCCGCGTGTTGCTCGAGAAGCCCGCGCGCGTGGTCCAGCAGCGCGGTGACTCCGGGCACGCCGGCGGTCGGCGCGGCGCCGCGGACGGCGGCGATCCGGGTCATGGTGTCCGGATGTCGCATCCGTGCGGCGGCGACCGTTGCGAGCGCGTCGGCCCACGCCTTCAGGACCCGGGCATCCAACTCCGCGGCCGCGAGCGCGGCTCTGCCGAGGGACTCCGCGGCCGCCTCGTCGTGACCGGCGTGCAGCTGGGCGGCGCCACCGAACAACGTGATCAACAGCGCGCCCCAGTGGTCGCCACTGCGGGCGCAACCCTCGGCGAGCGAGCCGCAGGCGTCCGCCCGCCACTCCTCCGGCCGCGTCGTCAGCAGTACAGCGGTCTGTAGTCCGCGAGCCAGCCGGGCCAGCCACGGCAGCTCGTCCAGGTCGGCGGACAGCGCGATCTCCTCCAGCGGTACTACCGCGCCGGACCAGTTGCCGTCGGCAACGTCCGCGAGGGCGATGGCGAGCCGCGCGCACAGCGGTTGCCAGCGGCCCGTCCCGGCCGGCCCGTCGTCCTCGGTGCCGTCGTCCGACAGCGCTTCACGTGCCTCGTCCAGTCGTCCGGCGAGCAGGTGCGCCACGCCGGCGGCGAAGGGATGCGCGGGGACGCCGTCCTTCGGCACCCGCCGGGTGAGCTGGCGCAGCGACGTCGCCAGGTCACGTGTCTGGTCGCCGGTGGCCGGCCGCGGGGCCGGCGGCTGAGCCGACCATGCCGTCGCGACCGCGCACTCGTCCGCACAGCGCGCCTGGAAGTCCGGGTCGTCGAGCAGTCCCGCCGCTCGCCGGTACGCCGAGACCGCCGCCGCGATCGAGCCGGACCGTAGCAGCCGGCGGGCCCGCGCCAGCGCCAGCCACGGGTCGTCGTCGGCGAGCCGTGGCCACTCGACCCCGGACGCCGGCAGGCTGCCGCCGCTGCGCTGTACCAGCCGGGCGACCGACGCCCAGTTGTCCGCCAGCGCGAAGGCGCGCATCGCCTCGCGGTGATGCCCGGCCTCCTCCAGCAGCTGACCGCTGCGGGCGTGCAGCTCGCGCGACGCCGTGGCGCCCAGCTCATCGATCAGCAGCGCCTCGAGGTGCGACTGCAACACCTCGTGGTACCGGTACGACGACCCGTCGTCCGCGGCGGTGGTGAAGAACTGCCGCCGCTCCAGGTCCTCGAGGATCGCGGCACTGCCGGTCCGGTCCAGCAGCTCGTCGCACAGCGGCCCGGTGAGCAGGCCGAGCGTGCTGGTGACGAGCAGGAAGTCCCGCCGGTCGGGCGGCAGCTCGGCGAGCACGTTACGGGCCAGGTAGGCCCGGACCAGCCGGGACCGGCCGCTGAGCTCGCCGACCGCCCGCACCCGCTCGCTGTCCGGCTTGCCCATGGTGGCCAGGTGGAACAGCTGCAGCCCGGCCGCCCAGCCGCCGGTCCGCCGGGTCAGCGCCGCGGCCGCCTCCGGTGACAGTGGCTGCTTGTGGACCGAGCGGAACAGCTCCTCGACCTCCCAGGAACGGAATCGCAGGTCGTCGCCGTCGAGCTCGCGGAGATCGCCGGAGACGATCAGCCGGGTGGTGTTCAGCGCCGGTGGCCGCCGCGATCCGAGCAGCACGCGCAGCGGCCGCGGCCGGAGGTCCAGGAACCGTTCCAGCGCGGTCTCGGCCGCGGTCCCGGCGATCTCGTGCACATCGTCGACGATCAGCTGCAGCGGGGATCGCACCGTGGTCTCGACCGCGGCGATCAACGCGTCGACGCTCGTGCTCGCTGGCAGATCGCCGGGCAGCACCCCGGACAGCGCGTGCGCCAGGTGGCGAACCAACGCGGCCTCGGTACCGTCGTCCGGGCCCGCCCGGTACCAGGCCGCCGGCCGGCGAGGTGATGCGGCGACCTGGCTCAGCAGAGTCGTCTTGCCGGAGCCGGCGGGAGCCAGAACGAGGGCGACGGTCGGGCCGTCGTCGTCCAGCAGTGGCCGCTCCAGCCGTTCACGGGACAGCCCCGTGGGCTCCGGACGTCGAATCTTCTCCCGGAAGACGACCGGCTTGGTGAGAACAACAACAGGCTCCACGGCATGACCCCCCTGCCCGGCCTTCTCACGATATTGGCCCGGCCCGTGCTGCGGCCAGGTCTTTGACAGCGACGCCGCGGCCTCGCTGAGTGACGTCAGTTCGGTGCGTCGTCAGCCACCCCGAGGTCGTCCTCGGCCAAGCCGGCCGGCGGCTGCGTCGGGTCCGGACCGGCGGCCGCCGCGCCCAGCCGGGTGCCCAGCGGATCCTCGCCGAACCGCAGCTCGAGCCCGTCGCCGAGCCCGTCGGCGTCGGTGTCGAACCTGGTCGGGTCGGTGCCGAGGGCGCGCTCGGTGCTGTCGGACAAGCCGTCGGCATCGGAGTCCGCCATCCTCGGGTTGAGACCTGCGCGCTGCTCGTAGGTGTCGCTCAGGCCGTCGGAGTCGGTGTCCCGGACGCCGTCGCGGATCAGCTCGGCGAACTGGCCCTGTCCGGCGACGCCGGCGATGCCCGGGATCCTGCCCGGATCGGTGCCGGCCGCGATCTCGAACGGGTCGGACCGCCCATCACGGTCGGTGTCCATGCTCAACGGGTCGGTGTGCGACTTGATCGCCTCGTAGGCGTCGGTCAGCCCGTCCTTGTCGGTGTCCGCGGCCTCGGGGTTCATCCCGGCCAGCCGCTCGAACGCGTCGGTCATCCCGTCCTTGTCGGTGTCCGTAGCGGCCTCCACCGGCGCACCCGTGCCGATCGTGTCGTAGGCCGGCATCGCCGGGCCTGGCGGTGGGGCCGGCGAGTCCGGTGGCCCGGACGGCGCTGCGCCGGCGTCCATGCCGGGGATCATCCCGGCGTAGTTGAACCGGTTCTGTGCGGAGAACTCGCCGACGCCGTACCGCCGGCCGCGGGCCTCGATCGTGCGCCCGTCACCCAGGCTGATCGCGACATGGGCCCGGGACGGCCGGCCTCCACCCGGCACGGGCTCGCGGGAGAAGTAGAACAGCAGCGCGCCCTTGGTGTGCAGCGCCTCCTCGACCGGCATCAGCGCGTTGCGCTGCTTGAGGTCGAGGTACTGGTACATCGCGCCGTCTTTGATATCCACGCCGGCCTGGTGCGCCGCCCACCGGGTCAGCTCCGAGCAGTCGAAGACATCCGGGTCCTCGTCGCTCAGCTTGGCGCTCGAGCCGAACACGTACCGGTCGCCGGCCTGGGCCAGCGCCACCTCGACGAACCGGTCCACCTTGGAGTTGCCGCCGGCGGCTCCCACCGCCCGCTGCATCGTCGCGCCGGGCATCTGCTGTGCATAGCCCTGCTGGCCATAACCGGCCTGCATGCCGCCTGGCTGCGGGTAGCCGGGTTGGGGGTAGCCCGGCTGCGGGTAGCCCGGCTGCGGGTAGCCGGGTTGGGGATAGCCCGGCGGTCCGATTACCGGCTGGGTGTAGCCCGGCTGCGCAACCCCCTGCTGCGGCATGCCTTGCTGTGGCATGCCCTGCTGCGTAGAGCCCTGCGGCATACCCGGCTGTGGCATCCGGCCGTCGCCGGCCTCGGCGTACAGCGGATCGGAGCCGAACCGCAGCTCCGCCTGGTCGAGCAACCCGTCGGTGTCGCTGTCCGCCATCGACGGCGACGTCCCGAGGGCCGCCTCGGTGGCATCCGACAGCTGGTCCCGGTCGCTGTCCGCGAGCCGCGGGTCGCTGTGGCTCTTCACCACCTCGTACCCGTCGGCCAGACCGTCCCGGTCGGTGTCGGCCATCCGGGCGTCGGAGCCGGTCGCCTGTTCGAAGGCATCGGCGAGCCCGTCGCGGTCCGTGTCGACCTGGGCGCCGACCGGTATCCCGGGGGCGATCTGGTCGTATCCGGCGACCGTCGCGCCGGCCGATCCGTTGCCGGACGGCAACGGTGGCGGCAGGTCGGAGTGGTAGCCCCCGACACCGCGGGGATCGCCCCGCACACCGGAGACGGCCTCGACGTCGTCCAGGTAGGTCCGATAGTCGGCCGCCGTGCCCTTGTTCGATGCGTGCGTGGTGGTCCAGGGCCGCATGTCGGTGCCGTGCCGGGAGATCTCGTACGCCGCACGGGCGTTGACCCGCGGATCGGTCAGGTCGCCGTAGGAGTTGCGCCGTACGTCGGCCGCCACGTTGATCTGCCACAGCCCGACGGAGTGCTCGCCCCGGTCGTTGAGCGCACCGGTCCGGCCGCGCGACTCCGCGAGCGCGATCGCCGTCCAGGTCGTCGCCTGCTCGGGCGTGAAACCCGCCTCGAGTGCGACCTGGTAGATCTGCCGGATCGACAGGACGGCCATGTGGACCTCCACCCCCAGGTTGCCCGCAAATCGGCTGCCGCCACCGCCAGTGTATGGCGGTCGCTCGCGGACCGTCATGCTGGAAGCAGTGGGCCTACGATGAGGGCCATCGTTCTAGCCCGGGGGGCTGGGTACATGGGGTATCGACTCGGCGTCGATCTTGGTACGACGTACACCGCCGCTGCGGTCGGCAACGGTCAGGGACCGTCGATGCTCGGCCTGGGCAACCGCGCGCTGCAGATCCCCTCGGTGCTGTTCCTGCAGGAGGACGGGCAGTTCCTGATCGGCGACGCGGCGGAGCGTCGCGGTTACATCGAGCCGGCGCGGGTGGTGCGCGAGTTCAAGCGCCGGATGGGGGACCCGGTTCCGCTGCTGGTCGCGGGGACGCCGTTCTCGCCGCAGTCCCTGTCGGCGCGGCTGCTCGCCTGGGTGGTCGCCGCAGCGACGGAGCGGATGGGGTCCGCGCCGGCCGAGGTGGTGCTGACCTATCCGGCGAACTGGGGCGCCTACAAGCGCGAGCTGCTCGACCAGGTCATCACGATGGCCGACGTCGGACCCGCTCGCACCTGCCCCGAACCGCAGGCCGCCGCCATCCAGTACGCGGCCCGGGCCGAGCTCGACACGGGCGCCAGGGTCGCCGTCTATGACCTGGGCGGTGGCACGTTCGACGTCTGTGTGCTGGAGAAGACCGGGGCCGGGTTCCGGATTCTGGGCAGCCCGGAGGGCATCGAGCACCTCGGCGGTGTCGACTTCGACGAGGCGGTGTTCCAGCATGTCGTCGCCGGGCTCGGCCCCGCGGTCTCCGAGCTCGATCTCGGTAGTGCGGAGGTCAAGGCGGCGCTGACCCGGCTCCGGCGGGACTGCATCGACGCGAAGGAGGCACTGTCCGCCGACGTCGACACCGTCATCCCGGTCTCGCTGCCCGACCACAGCACGTCTGTGCGGCTGACCCGGTCGGAGCTGGAGAACCTGATCGGACCGTCGTTGCGCGACACCGTCGACGCCACAGCCCGGGCGCTGCGCACAGCGAACACGACCAGCGAGCAGCTCACCGCGATCGTGCTGGTCGGTGGCAGCTCGCGGATCCCCCTGGTCAGCCACCTGCTCCAGAGCAACTTCGGTACGCCGACCGCCCTCGACACCCATCCCAAGCACGACATCGCCCTCGGAGCGGTCCAGTACGACGCTCCCGGCTCGGCACCCGAGACCGCGGCGGCGCCGCCGCCTGTGGACCGGGGGACCGCGCAGGACTCCCGCGACGCGCGCGCACGCCACGACGCCCAGGTACTCCGCGAGGTGCTGGCGCCGCAACCGGAGCAGGCGTCCGCGGCGGCCACGACAGAGCTGCCCGCGCAGACCCGGCCGTCCGGCCCCGACCAGACCGCCACCGCACCGATCGTTCCGGTGCCGGACGCGCTTGCGCCCGCGCCGGTGCCGCCCACACCGGCCGGCCCGCCTCCGGGCGGCACGCCCCCGGGCGGTGAACCACCGAGACCCGTCCTGCCGGTCGCCCAGCGCCCGGGCGGGCCGTGGTGGCGGAACCGCTGGCTGGCCGTCGGCGCCGCGGCGGCCGCGGTGCTCGCCGTGATCGGCATCGGCGCTGCCGTCGCGTTGCGGGACGACACCCCGGACGGCGCCGACTCACCGAACATCCCGACGGTCACACTCAGCCAGCAGACCCCGACGTCCGACCCGACCGGGCCGGCGGCAGCCGGAGCCAAGGGCGTCTACGCGATGGCGGTCAGCCGCGACGGCGGCCGGATCTACGTCACCAACAGGAAGCTGAACACGCTGTCGACCGTCGACACCGCCACCCGTGCGCTGATCGGGCGCCCGACCCCGGTGGGCAAGGAGCCGCTCGGCGTCGGCCTGGCCGCCGACGGCGCCCGGGTCTACGTCGTGAGCGGCAGTGTCGACAGCGTCTCGCCGATCGACACCGCGACAGGCCGCAAGGTCGGCGAACCGATCGGCGTCGGCGACATGCCGCTCGCGGTCGCCGTACACCCGGATCTCGGCCGGGCCTACGTCACCAACCGCGGTTCGAACGACGTCTCGGTCATCGACACGGTGGCGAACCGGACCATCGCGAGGATCGAGGTCGGCAAGAACCCGCTGCAGATCCTGCTCGTCCCCAGCCGCGCCCGTGCCTATGTCACGAACTTCGGGTCGAACACCGTCTCCGTGATCGATCTGAACACCAACCGCACCATCGGGGCGCCGATCAAGGTGCGCGCCGAACCGCACTCGCTGGCGCTCAGTCCGGACGGTGCGCGGCTGTTCGTCACGCACATCAGCCTGCCGCAGGTCACTGTCATCGACACCGCCTCCGGCAAGGTGGCCGCACAGCAGACGATCCGGCTTCCCCTGAGCGCGTGGGACATCACGGTCGGCCGCGACGGCCGCCGGCTCTACGCGACGTCGTACGACACCGGCGAGGTGATGGTCGTCGACCTCGGCAGCAGAGCGCTCGTGGGTACGCCGATCAAGGTCGGCGCCAAGCCGACCGACATCACCGTCACCGCGGACGGGTTCCGGGTGTACGCCGTCAACAGCGAGTCGGGCACGATCTCCGCGATCGACGTCGCGACCAACCTGGTGGCCGACACCATCCCGGTACCCAAGCAGCCCTAGGAGTCCCGGGTGTCGAGGACGTCGTCGAGCCAGGTGGTGGTGTCGACGTCGCCGCGCAGGATGTGCTCGACGTACGCGGCCAGCTCGTGGCTCAGCACCTGCTGTTCCCACACGCACGGCGCCAGCCCGATCGGCGCCGGCCGCAGACCGTCCACGTCGACGCCGGTGAACACGGTCAGCCGGCTCTGGTAGTCGGCGGTCCAGCTCTGCACCACCAGGTACACGCCGTCCGCGCCGAGGTGCAGGACGACGACCGCGAGGCCGAGACCGCCGAGTGCGCTGTCGAAGCCGAGCTGGCGGGCGGCGACCGCGCGGGCTCCGGCGACCAGCTCGTCGTCCCAGCGCTTGCCACGCGCGGTCACGACGTACGGCTTGACCAGCCAGCCGTCGTCCAGCCGCCACGGCATCAGCGGCGTCACCGGGCGTGGCCGGTACCCGCCGGCCAGCCCGGTCAGTGCAACCGCGTGCGATCCGGCCAGGATCGGGTCGACTGTCACGGCTGCGCGTCGCGTGCCTGCGCGGCCAGTGCGCGGACCAGGTCGGCGCGGGCTTCGCCGACGTACCGCCGGGTCGGCGCGTCCGCCTGCTGGCCGGGTCCGTCGAGCCAGCCGGCCAGCGCGTCCAGGGTGGACTGCTCGGCGAGCAGCTTCGGCGCCAGGTAGACCAGCACGTTCTCGCCCATGTGCGCGCCGAGCCGGGTGTAGACGTCCGCCGCGGCATCCAGGTACTTCTGCACGTACGGCCGGAGCAGCTCCGCCTGGTTGGGCTGCTGGAAGCCGAGGATGGTGCGGAACTGGGTCTCGTTCGGGGTCTCCGACGACTCGACGGCGAGCCGCCAGGCCTCTTCCTTGGCCTCCGCGGTGGGCCGCGACGCGAGCGCCTGCGCGGCCCGCTCCTGACCGGTGATGGTGGTGTCGCGGGTGAGCTCGTCCTCGATCCGGGCGGCGTCGATCCGGCCGAGCCGGGCCAGGTGCGCGAGCAGGATCCAGCGCAGGTCGGCGTCCACCACCAGGCCGTCGGGCAGTCCGTCGCGGTGTTGATCCTGGTGTTGGTCCTGGTCGAGCCAGGCGGCCAGCCGGTCCGCGCCCGCCTCGGACACCACGCCGCCGGCGTACGCGCGGGCGAACGCGAGCTGGTGGTCGCTGCCGGGCACGGCGTCGTGGACCAGCTGGGCCAGCGTCTCCTCGAAGTCGGCGCGCAGCTTCACCCGGTGCTCGGGTGCGGCGTAGGAGTTGATCGCGGTCGTGGCCTGCGCGAGCAGCGACCGGACGCCGGTCAGGTCGGTCTCGGCGCCGACCCCGCGCAGCACCAGCGCAACGTACTGGCTGGCGGCCATCTCCGCGTCCCGGGTCATGTCCCAGGCCGCGCCCCAGCACAGCGCCCGAGGCAGCGAGTCGGCGAGTTGGTCGATCGACTCGGACAGTGTCTGCCGGGACCGCTCGTCGAGCCTGATCTTGGCGTAGGTCAGGTCGTCGTCGTTGAGCAGGATCAGGTCCGGCTGGGTCGCGCCGGCCAGCTCGGCGAGCTCGGTGCGCTCGCCGTCGATGTCGACCTCGAACCGCTCGGTGCGAATCAGCCCGGCGTCGGTGCGGCGGTACAGGCCGACCGCGAGCCGGTGCGGCCGCAGCGTCGGGAAGTCCGGGTGCGCGGACTGTACGATCGCGAAGCGCTCGAAGGCGCCGGCGGAGTCCACCGCGAAATCGGCGTGCAGCGTGTTGACGCCGGACGTACGCAACCAGCGCGCGGTCCAGTCGTCCAGGTCCCGGCCGGAGGCCTTCTCCAGCGGCTTGAGCAGGTCGGCCAGCTCGGTGTTGCTGAACGCGTGGTCGGCGAAGTACTCCTTCAGGCCGGACACGAACTGGTCCTCACCGACGAACGCGACCAGCTGACGCAGCGCGGACGCGCCCTTGGCGTAGGTGATCCCGTCGAAGTTCACCTCGACCGCGTGGAAGTCGACCATGTCCGCGGCGATCGGGTGGGTGGAGGGCAGCTGGTCCTGCCGGTAGGCCCAGTTCTTCCGCGCGTTGCAGAACGTGGTCCAGGCCTCGGCGTACTTGGTCGCGTTCGCCTGCGCCCAGTGGCTGGCCCACTCGGCGAACGACTCGTTCAGCCACAGGTCGTCCCACCAGGTCATCGTCACCAGGTCGCCGAACCACATGTGCGCCAACTCGTGCAGCACCGTGTTCGCGCGGCTGTCCAGCTCGCTCGCGGTGGTCCGGCTGCGGAACAGGTACTCGTCCCGCAGCGTCACGCAGCCCGCGTTCTCCATCGCGCCCATGTTGTACTCGGGCACGAACGCCTGGTCGTACTTCTCGAACGGGTACGGCTGCCCGAACGCCTTCTCGAACAGCGCGAAGCCCTGCTTGGTCACCGTGAACAGATCCTCGGTGTCCAGCGCCTCGGCGAGCGACGGGCGGCACAGCAGCGCCAGCGGGTAGCTGCCGTGCTCGCCGTCGTACACGTCGGTGACGACGTGGTACGGGCCGGCGACGACGGCGGTGATGTACGTCGAGATCGGCTTGGTGGGACCGAACTCCCAGCGGGCCAGCTCTTCGCCGTGCTCACCCTTGTAGGGCTTCGGCTCCGGCGTCGGTGCGTTCGAGATCACCGCCCAGCGAGCCGGCGCGGACACCGAGAAGGTGAAAGGGGCCTTGAGGTCCGGCTGCTCGAACGTGGCGAACACCCGGCGCGCGTCCGGCACCTCGAACTGGGTGTAGAGGTAGGTCTCCTTGTCGGACGGGTCGACCGACCGGTGCAGCCCTTCGCCGTTGCGCGAGTACAGACAGTCCGCGACCACCCTCAGCTCGTTGCGCTCGGCCAGGTCGTCGAGCGCGATCCGCGCCCCGTCGTATGCCGTGGCCGGGTCGAGCGAGCGCCCGTTCAGGGTGATCTCGTGCACCGCGTCGGCGATCAGGTCTGCGAACGTCGAGGCCCCGGGCTGCGCGCCGAAGGTGAGCGTCGTGGTGGACGAGAACACCTTCGCGCCGGACGGAGCGGTCGTCAGGTCCAGGTCGATGGCGTAGCTGACGTCGCCGATCAGACCGGCACGGGTACGCGCTTCGTCGCGCGTGAGGTTGGTTCCAGGCATGAACGCATCCTATGCAGGTGTCTGCGAAGAGCCGTGCGGGTTTCCCCGCGACTTCGACATCGTGCTGAAAGCGTGCTCTCGGCCGTGAGCGGCCGTCCAGATGGTGAGCGGACACTCGCCTGGCGTGACCGAGTTGGTTGCATTTTGTACTGTCTTAGGCATGACAGCCACCGCTGACTTCTGGTTCGACCCTGCCTGCCCGTGGGCCTGGATGACCTCCCGCTGGATGATCGAGGTGGAGCAGGTTCGCGACGTGCGGACCAGCTGGCACGTGATGAGTCTCGCGGTCCTGAACGAGGGACGTGAGGGTCTGTCGGAGAACTACCGGCAGTTCCTGGACAGCGCCTGGGGGCCGGTCCGGGTGCTGATCGCGGCCGAGCAGGAGCACGGCAGCGAGGTGCTCGGGCCGCTGTACACCGCGATCGGCGAGCGCGCGCACGTGCAGGGCCGCAAGGCCGGGCTGGACGTGGTCGCCGAGGCGCTGGAGGAGGTCGGCCTGCCCGCGTCGCTGCTCGAGGCCGCGGAGTCGGGCGAGTACGACGACGCGCTGCGTAAGTCCCACCACGCGGGCATGGACCAGGTCGGCAACGACGTCGGCACGCCGGTGATCTCGGTCGACGGCGTAGCGTTCTTCGGCCCCGTGGTGACACCCGCGCCGAAGGGCGAGGCCGCCGGCCGCCTCTGGGACGGCTTCCGCCTCATCGCCACCACAGACGGTGTCTACGAGATCAAGCGCGCCCGCACCCGCGAACCGGACTTCTCCTAGTAGATCCGTTCAGTAGATCCGTTCATCGGGCCCTTGTGACGCGGCGTGTCGGCGTTCGTCGGGCCCTTGCGACCACCGTCGGTCGTGCGTGACAGGATGCCGGGCATGCGTGTTCATCTCGGCTCCGACCATGCCGGTTTCGAGCTCAAGAACCACCTCGCGGAGCACCTCGGCAAGGCCGGGTACGAGGTCGTCGACCACGGCCCGGCGGTGTTCGACCCGTCCGACGACTACCCGCCGTTCTGCCTGCGCGCGGCGCAGGCCGCGGTGGCCGACGACGACGGGCTCGGGATCGTGATCGGCGGATCCGGAAATGGCGAACAGATCGCCGCGAACAAGGTCAAGGGTGCGCGGGCCGCACTCGCGTGGAGCGTCGAGACGGCCCGGCTGGCCCGCCAGCACAACGACGCCAACGTGGTCGCGATCGGCGCCCGGATGCACCCGGCCGAGGGCGCCGTCGCATTCGCCGAGACCTTCCTGTCGACGCCGTTCTCCGGCGACGAGCGGCACGGCCGGCGGATCAGGATGCTGTCGGACTACGAGTCGTCCGGGGTGCTGCCGCCGTTGCCGGAGTCGGCGTCCGGATCGGTGTCCGGCGGCTCCTGAGCGCGGCGCGGCTCGGGATCGGCCGGCCGCGGGCGGGACACGTCCCTGGCCCGCATCGAGCGGGCGATACCGACCACCGCCGGCGACGGTGCGCCGCTGCGACGCGGTCCCTTGTTGACTCCCACGGAGACGATCATGCCCGAAGGACACACGCTGCACCGGCTCGCGACGGACGTGTACGGCGCGTTCGGCGGCCGTCCGGTCGTGGCGAACAGCCCGCAGGGCCGCTTCGCCGAGGGTGCGGCCCGGCTCGACGGGCAGGTCCTGCTCCGCACCGAGGCACACGGCAAGCACTTCCTGGCCGAGTTCTCCGGCGGCGACTGGCTGCACATCCACCTCGGTCTGATCGGCAAGGTGGACTTCGGCGCGGCGCCGCCGCCCGAACCCGTCGGGCAGGTCCGGCTCCGGCTCGCCAACGACACGTCGTACGCCGATCTGCGCGGCGCGACCGTCTGCGAGCTGCTCACCGGCGACGAACGCGAGGCGCTGCTCGCCCGGCTCGGTCCGGACCCGCTGCGCGACGACGCCGACCCGGACCTGGCGTGGAGCCGGATCCGGCGCAGCCGGCTGCCGATCGGGCAGCTACTGATGGACCAGGCCGTGCTCAGCGGCGTCGGCAACGTCTACCGAGCCGAGACGCTGTTCCGGGCCCGGCTGCACCCGCTGACCCCGGGCCGCGCAGTGAAGCGGTCGGAGTGGCAGCGGATGTGGACCGACCTCGTGCAGCTGATGCGGTACGGCGTGCAGACGGGCCGGATCGACACCGTCGCGGACGAGCACACCCCGGACGCGATGGGTCGCGACCCTCGCCGGGACGACCACGGGGGAGAGGTGTACGTGTACCGCCGGCACGGCGACCGGTGCCACGTCTGCCACTCCGTGGTGCGCACCCAGCTCCTTGCGGGGCGCAACCTGTTCTGGTGCCCGAAGTGCCAGCGGACCGGGCTGACCCGCCGGATCGGCTCCGATCCCGCGTCCGGGCGAAAGGTTTGACCGATATTTTGACCGATATTTTGACCGATATGTAGCCAGCGATCAGATGCGCGGACCCGGGCGTCCCGTTATGTTCAGTCCGATGAGCGGCGTGGGTAACTCACCCGTGGGCGCAAGCATGCAACGAGCCGGATCGCTGACCGGTTCGTTGCTTCGTCGCGTGAGGACGTCGCAGGGTATGGCCGCGATAGCGCTGATCGCTCTCGCGGTTGCTCTCGGTGTCCTCAGACAGATGCTGCCCAACCAGATACCCCTCCTCGCGCAGATCATTCCTATCCTGGCCGGTGGTTTGCTGCTCGGCTTCCGCTGGCTGGTGGTGCTGACCGTGACGGCGACCGCGGTTGCCGGGTACGGGATCGCGCAGCTGAGCTCGAGCCAGCCGCGACTCGGTGCCGCGATCATCCTGCTCGTCACCTGCTGGATCGTGCTGGCCGGTGCGAGGGTCCGCAGCCGGCTCGGGGTGCAGGGCACCCGGGGCGAGACGATGCTGATCGAGCTGCGCGAGGTGCTGGCGATGCAGGGTGAGCTGCCATCGCTGCCCACCGGCTGGCGGGCCGAGTCGGTGATCCGGTCGGCCGACGGCGCGTCGTTCTCCGGCGACTTCGTGGTCTCCGCGACGACCCAGCGCGGCACCGTGCTGGAGATCGCGCTGGTCGACGTCTCCGGCAAGGGCCTGGACGCCGGGACCAGGGCACTGCTGCTTTCCGGCGCGTTCGGCGGGCTGCTCGGGGTGGTACCGACCGAGGAGTTCCTGCCGGCCGCGAACGAGTACCTGCGCCGCCAGGACATGGACGACGAGTTCGCCACCGTCGTCCACGTGGCGGTGAACCTGGTCAGCGGTGAGTACCAGGTCCGTACGGCGGGGCATCCGCCGGCGATCCACTTCGACGCCTGGTCGGGGCGCTGGCAGACCCAGGACACCGAGGGCCCGCTGCTCGGCCTGCTGGAGAAGCCGGAGTTCGACGTCGGCTCCGGGCAGCTCAAGCAGGGTGACGCGCTGCTGCTCTACAGCGACGGCATGGTCGAGACGCGCAAGCGTGACATCCGGCTCGGCATCGACAAGCTGGTCGGCCACGCCGAGCGGCTGGTGGCTCAGCAGTTCGAAGGTGCGGCCCAGGAGCTGGTCGACGCGATCGGCGGCGCGAACGACGACGCGGCGCTGGTGATGGTGCACCGCGAGATGCACCCGTCGGTGGTCGTGTCGGACGAGCGGCGTACGACGCGGTCCTGGACGACGCCGCTGCGGCGGCGCAAGATCCCGACGTTCCGCTACCGCCGCGGCGCCGGCGACTCGATGACGGCCGACTCGAGGTCTGGCGAGCGCATTCCGTGACAGGACGACTCGTCTCAGTGACGAATTGTTGCCCTCAGCAACTGCATTCAACTGGTCAGTATTGTTCGGACTTTTTCGTGGCCGCTTAGTGCCACGGGCCGATTGGCACTTATTGGCAATTGTGCGAAACGTAACGGCCGCGTTGACACAATAGTGTCAGCGGGCTCCTGATTGGGCTGCTCGGGCGGGGCACCCGTCGGTGGCGCCGGGAGCGCGGCCGGTCGGCCGTTGCTGCTGCCCGCGCGTTGAGCCGGAGTCGTGGCGATGTGTCGGAGTGCCACGACTGCCTTGTTTCCCTGGCGTCTCGCGGTTTGGGGGTGCCATCAGTGGGGATGTTGACTCCGCAGATTGTTGCTGGAAGGCTCGCAGGCGGACGGATCGAGGGCGTCGTTGGGCGTGTCGGGACTGGTGGTGACCCCCCTGGCGTGGTAACGGAAGAAATGTGTGTGACATGTTGAGGCGGATCAGCATCTTGGTGTCATTCCGCTGACGAGGTCGGCGGTATTGGTCACGCTCGGTGATGGTGGTCGAAGGGAATTGGCGTGGGTAGTTGACAGCCGCGCCGCCGTCGACATACTTCTCCTGGGGGTTCCGCCATCCGTCCACTTTTGAGGGTATTCCGTTGAACGTTCTGCCGAAGTCTGCCCGCACGCGTGTGGCTGCCGCACTCGCCGGCGCCGGCGCCTTGTCCCTGGTGTTCGGTGGCGTCATGGTCGCGACCGCGTCCGGCGCGAGCGCCACAGGTGCCAACCAGGTGGCCGAGAACGAGACCAGGGGCGGGGGTGAGAACAACCCGCCGGGCAACAACGGCACCGTCAAGATCGAGGGGGAGGACTTCGACGACATCCCGCAGAACAACCCGCACCAGGGCTGCGTCTTCGTCGTCGAGTTCTACAACTACGACGAGGGTGACTACACCGCCACGGTGACCTTCGAGGACCAGGCGCCGACCGCGGACGCCGGCCTCACGGTCGAGTCGGGAGACCTGACGCCGTTCATCGGTGAGGACGCCGCGGGCGGCGGTCGTGATCTGGACGCCCGGGTGACCTACCAGCTGTCCTTCACCGGCGAGCCGCATGAGCAGCAGGGCTTCCACGTCAAGCTGACGGTGAACGCGCCGGGTTCGATCGGTGCGGACGTGAAGCACAAGGTCTTCTGGGTGGAGGGCTGCGTTACCCCGACCCCGACCCCGACCCCGACGCCTTCGGAGACTCCGTCCGAGACGCCTTCCGAGACGCCGAGCGAGACTCCCTCCGAGACGCCTTCGGAGACTCCGTCTGAGACGCCTTCGGAGACCCCGTCCGAGACGCCGTCGGAGACGCCGAGCGAGACGCCTTCGGAGACCCCGTCCGAGACTCCGTCCGAGACCCCGAGCGAGACTCCGTCGGAGACCCCGTCCGAGACGCCGTCGGAGACCCCGTCCGAGACGCCGTCGGAGACCCCGAGCGAGACTCCTTCAGAGACCCCGAGCGAGACTCCGTCCGAGACGCCGTCGGAGACGCCGTCGGAGACCCCGAGCGAGACTCCGTCGGAGACTCCTTCAGAGACCCCGAGCGAGACGCCGTCGGAGACTCCGAGCGAGACTCCGTCGGAGACCCCGAGCGAGACTCCGTCGGAGACCGTCAGTGAGACGGTGCCGGTCCCGACCGAGGTGAACGCCGGTATGGACGGTGGCTCGAGCTCTGGACCGCTCTCGCTCACGAGCAGTGGTGCTGACGACAACCGGACCCTCTGGGGTGCCGCACTGCTGACGGTGGGCTGCCTGCTCGTCAGCGCCGGTGCGCTCACCGCGGGACTACGGCGCGGTCGGCACACTGCCTGAGGTCATGAGCGGCGCGCGACGCGCTAACCGGCACCGGCCAGTCCTACCTCGGTGGGGCTGGCTGGTCGTCGTTGCCGGCTTCAGCGTGGCAGCGGCCGGTGGCTGGCTCGAGTACGCCGACAAGCCGGCCGCCTCGGACCCGTCCGTCGTCAGCTCGCCGTCGCGGTCGGCCGAGCCGGCCGGCACCACGAAGAACAAGCCGCCGGCCGCCAAGCCGACGAAGGCGAAGCCGTCGAAGACGCCGACCGAGCCTCCGGTCCGCATCGCGACGTCACCGGGCCGGCCGCAGCGCATCGCCGTACCGCAGCTCGGTGTCTCTGCGAGGGTGATCGGGATCAAGGCGAAGGGCGGTTCGCTGACGCCGCCGTCCAACCCGCGTGTGGTCGGCTGGTGGTCCGACGGCGCGCAGCCGGGCGCGAAGAAGGGCTCCGCGGTGATCACCGGGCACACGGTGCACAACGGCGGCGGCGCGTTCGACGACCTGGACCAGCTCTCCGCGGGGGACCAGGTGCTCGTCACCACCGAGCAGGGCCGGCTGAAGTACGAGGTCGACTCGGTGACGATGTACCGCAAGCAGAGCCTTGCCAAGCACGCGGGCGAGGTGTTCGACCAGAGCGTCGCGGGACGGTTGGTGCTCATCACCTGCGAGGACTGGAACGGCACGGTGTACCTGAGCAACGCCGTCGTCGTCGCGCACAGGTCCGGCTGAACACTGTGCTGAACACTGCGCGAACCCAGCACGCGGACCGGCCGGCCTAGAGATTGACGGCTCAGCAATCCGGCAGGGACGCTGGCCGCATGGCACTCCATATCGGCCGGCACCTGGTCGACCTGTTCGGCGAGCTGCAGTACGAACCGACGCCGAAGCGGGTGCGTGCGCTCGTCGGCGACTGGACCGTGGTCGATTCCCGCCGGGCCGTGCTGGTCTGGGAACCGAGTCGCGTCGTCCCGTCGTACGCCGTCCCGGCGCAGGACGTGAACGGCACCCTGGCCCCGGCGCCACCGGATCCCGAGGCCGAGTCGCACCCGGTCCGACTCGGCCGCGACCTGCCGCCGGTGCTCGACCCGAGTACGCCGTTCGCGATCCACACCACCGCGGGCGAGTCGCTCACCATCCGGAACAGGCAAGCGAGTCTGGACGGCGCCGCGTTCCGGATCGAGGACCCGGACCTGGCCGAGTATTTGGTGCTCGACTTCGCCGCGTTCGACGAGTGGCTCGAGGAGGACGACCGGATCGTCGGCCATCCGCGCGACCCGTTCAAGCGGATCGATGTCCGGAAGAGCTCGCAACACGTGACGATCGCGCGCGACGGCCAGGTGCTCGCGGACAGCACCAGCCCGAAGCTGCTCTTCGAGACGCACATCACGCCGCGGTACTACCTGCCCCGCGAGGACGTCCGGCTGGACCTGATGACGCCGTCGGAGTCGCGGACGCTGTGCGCGTACAAGGGCCAGGCCAAGTACTGGTCGGTCGACCTGCCGGGCGGCGTGGTACCGGATCTGTGCTGGACCTACGAGCAGCCGTTGTCGGACGCCATCGAGGTCCGCGACCTGGTTGCCTTCTTCAACGAACGTGTCGACATCACCGTGGACGGCGAACCCCAGGAACGCCCCATCACTCCCTGGTCGTGATCAGCGGGTCGGCCAGCGCCAGGGTGGCTCGTCCAGCGGGCCGCGGCCGTCGACCGTGGTCTCGCCGAAGCTCTTGGTCAGCTCCAGCAGCTGTACGTCGACCTTGCGCTCGGCGGCGCAAGCCTGCAGGGCAGCGAGCAGTGGCCGGGAGTGCGTCACCGCGATCACCTGGGTGTTGCCCGCGGCGGTTCCGATCAGGTCCGCGAGGGCGGGCAGCAGGTCCGGGTGCATGCTGGTCTCCGGCTCGTTCAGCACCAGCAGCTCGGGTGGTCGCGGGGTGAGCAGTGCCGCCACCCAGAGCAGGTAGCGCAGCGTCCCGTCGGACAGCTCCGCACCGCTCAGCGGCCGGAGCAGTCCGTGCTGGTGGAAAGCGATCCAGAATCTGCCTGCGTCGTTGCGGATCTCCACCCTGCTCTTCGGGAAAGCGTGCTCGATCGCCGCGTCCAGCGCGCGGGCGTCACCGATCTCGCGGATCGTCTGCAGCGCCGCGGCCAGGTCCGCCCCGTCATGGCCGAGCACCGGGGTCCGGGTGCCGATCTGGCTGAGCCGGGCCGGCGCCTCCGTGTCGGTGCGCAGGTGGTCGTAGAACCGCCAGGACCGGATCCGCTCCCGGACCGTGAGCAGCTCCGGCGCACGCTCCGGGTCGGCGTACTCGCTGAGCACGCTGTCGTACGGCCGCAGCCAGCCGGCCGCGTCCTGCCAGCCGTCGTCGCCGCGGATCCGCACCCCGCCGGCCCGCCGGTCCACCAGCAGCGCCGCCGGCCGGAGCAACGAGCCGTGCCACAGGCACTCCCGCTTGATCTCCGGGTCGAGCCCGAACTCGGTCCGGGTCGGGATCGGCAGTCCGAAGTCGACGGCGTACCCGTAGTCGTCGGAGCTGAACCCGAGCCGCAGGCTGACCGGCCCGGACCGGACCGTGCCCTGCACCGCGTGCTCGCCGCGTCGTACCGCCTTGCCGATGTTCTCCGGACCGGCCCACAGTGTGGAAGGCAGCCCACCCTCGCGGGCGAGCGCGGCGATCGCGCCGTTGCGGGCGGACTCGGCGAGCAGCCGCAGCGACCGGTAGAGGCTGGACTTCCCGGTGCCGTTGGCGCCGGTGACGGCGGTCAGCTGTCCCAGTGGTACGACGAGCCGCCGCAGCGACCGGTAGTTCTCGATCGCCAGCGTCGTCAGCATGCGCCAGACGCTACCGGCCGGTCCGGACGCAGCGGGTCAGGCTTTGGGGGTGCGGATGCCGTAGTCGTGGATCTTGCGGTAGATGGTGGCGCGCGACATCCCCAGTGCCCGAGCCGCCTTGCCCTTGTTGCCGCCGGTGTCGAGCAGGCTCTGCACGATCGCGTCGCGCTCCAGCGACTCCAGCTGGCTGAGCTGCCGGCGGCTCACCACCTGGTGGTCGGCCGGCAGGTCGGCGGGCAGGATCGAACCCATCCGCCGCCGGTGCTGCACAACGTGCCGCAGCACCTGGTAGAGCTCCGCGGTGTTGCCCGGCCAGCTCGACCGCATCAGCTGCTGCATCGCCTCCGGCGAGCAGGTCAGGTCGGCGCCGCGGCTCAGCCTGGCGAGGAAGAACGGCACCAGCTCGCGCAGGTCCTCGATCCGGTGCCGCAGCGGCGGTACGTCGACGGTGAGCGGGAACAGCGTGAGCAGGTCGGTCAGGTCCGGTTCGGCCGTGCCGCTCGGGGTCATCGTCATCGCGACCCAGAGATCACCGGCGCGGTGCACCCGGGCGTCGTCGAGCAGAGTCACCAGCTCGTCCAGGCGCGGCGGGTCGAGCCGGTCGACGTGCCGGATCACCAGGGCGGGCACCGAGTCGTCCAGCAGCTCGGCCTCCAGCTCCGCGGCCCAGCCCTCGCCGGTCGCCGTACCGGCGTCGACGACGTGGAAGGGCGCGGCGGGGCTGTTCAGCTGGTGCGCCGCCCGCGCCAGTGCCAGCTTGCCGACGCCGCGCTCACCGCTGAGCAGCAGCCACTCGCCGGCGCGGTACGCGCGGTCGATCTCGCGGCAGGTGCCCAGCCAGGGCGCGGCGCTGCCGACCACACCGGGCAGCACCGGCCGCGACGGCGACCGGATGCCGGCAGCGGGGCCGCCGGCCGACGGCAGCAGCGAGACGTGCACGATGCCGCCGGAGCTCGACAGGTCGCTCCGCACCGGCCGGCAGGAGATCCTGACCCTGCGTCCGGTCGGCAGGTCGACCACCGCCGGAGCCGGACGGCCGCGGCTCAGCAGGTCGGTGGCGTGCGCCAGCAGCACCGGCTGGTCGGCCGGGTCGAGCAGCTGCCGGGCCTGGTCGTTCATCAACACCAGGTCCTGGTCGACCGCCAGCACCATCTCGGTGCCGCGCCGCCCGGCCTGCAGGTACGCCTGCAGCAGCTCGAGCTCGCGGGCCGAGCTGTCGTTCAGCAGTGCCACCCGGATCTGGTCTGCGGTCGTCTTGGCCAGCGCGATCAGTAGCGAGCCGGCGTCCTTGCGCCAGCAGGTCAGGTCGATCGCGCCGACGGTCTTGCCGCTGATCGGGTGCCGGATCGGAACGCCGGCGCAGGCGAGGTCCTCGAGATCCTCCGCGTAGTGCTCGTGACCGAACACGTGCGCCGGACGGCCGCCCTCGAGCGCCGTACCGATGCCGTTGGTACCGGCGAACTGCTCGGCGTAGCTGAAGCCCGGCGCCAGGTGAACCGTGTCCAGGTGCCGGCTGAGCTCGCTGTCCGCGGTCATCCGGCGGAGCACCAGCCCGGTGCGGTCGGTGAGGATGATGCTGATCGGCTGACCGTCCAGGTGCTCGTACAGCCGGCGCAGCACCGGGTCGGCGCTGCGGGCCAGCGGGAGGTCGAGGTCGGGGTCGGATATGTACGGCAGGTCGATGCCGTCCGCCGGGATGTTCCAGCGACGCGAGCGCATCCAGGAGGCCAGGATGGTGTGCCGGACCTGGCGCGGGTTCACCGGCTCGGAGGTCAGGAACCGGAGCCGGGCGTTCGCCAGCTGGCTGCCGTTGTCGAGCGACTGCGCAAGCTCGTCCACGATGCCTCCTGACCCTCGGCAGGCAACGGCGCGCAGATATGTCCCCCCGGCACGCCGTCTCGTCGAGCGTAACCCGGGCCTTCGCAAGTGATGTCTCAAAATGAGACATCGAGCAGGTCCGGGTAGACGTCTGATGCGGATAGGGGTCCCGACGGCAGGCTGGAGGCGGCTCGAGATGGAGGAGACCTACAACCCGTGGACCATCGTCAACGTGGTGTTCGAGCATCTCGCCGACGAGGGGCTGCATCCGGTGCTCGGTAGTGCCGGTCACCCTGGAGTTCCGGCGGCCGAGCTGCTGCTCGCGCTGGGTATCAAGCCGGTGGCAGAGGGGAACGCGCGGATCGCGCAGGACAAGAAGGAGCAGCTCGAGGCGCTCCGGCAGGCGGTTTTCGGCGACCCGTGAGGGGCCCGCGCCGAGGTCATCCGGAGGCCGTCTCAATTTGAGACCTCGGGACCGTGCCGCGCGGAGTGTAATTCGAATCAACCAGGCATGCGGTCTGCGAGGTAAGGAGTGCCATGAGTCGACAAAGCGTGGCGAGGGCCCACCAGAAGATCCAGGAACTCTCCTGGGATCCGATGTACCACGAGCCGGTCTCGCAGTACGGAACCGACTACACGTTCCAGAAAGCTCAGAAGAAGGACCCGCTCAAGCAGGTTCTGCGGTCGTACTTCCCGATGCAGGAGGAGAAGGACCACCGGGTGTACGGCGCCTCAGACGGCGCTATCCGCGGCAACATGTTCCGCCAGGTACAGGAGCGCTGGCTGGAATGGCAGAAGCTGTTCCTGAGCATCATCCCGCTGCCGGAGATCTCGGCTGCCCGGGCGATGCCGCTGCTGTTCCGCACAGTGCCGAACCCTGAGCTGCACAACGGCCAGGCGATTCAGATGATCGACGAGGTCAGGCACTCGACGATCCAGCAGAACCTCAAGCGCCTGTACATGAACAACTACATCGACCCGGCTGGTTTCAACTCCAGCCTGCGTAACTTCCACAACGACTACTGCGGCACGATCGGCCGGCAGTTCGCGGAAGGCTTCATCACCGGCGACGCGATCACCGCGGCGAGCATCTACCTGACGATCGTGGCCGAGACGGCGTTCACCAACACGCTGTTCGTCGCAATGCCGGCCGAGGCGGCTGCGAACGGTGACTACCTGCTGCCCACGGTGTTCCACTCCGTGCAGTCCGACGAGTCCCGGCACATCAGCAACGGTTACGCGACGCTGCTGATGGCGCTGGCCGACGAAGGTAACCATCAACTCCTCGCCCGCGACCTGCGGTACGCCTGGTGGAACAACCACCGTGTGGTCGACGCGGCGATCGGCACCTTCATCGAGTACGGCACCAAGGACCGCCGCAAGGACCGCGAGAGCTACGCGGAGATGTGGCGCCGGTGGATCTACGACGACTACTACCGCAGCTACCTGGTGCCGTTGGAGAAGTACGGCCTGGAGATCCCGCACGACCTGATCGAGGAGTCCTGGAACCAGATCTGGAACAAGGGCTACGTGCACGAGGTGGCGCAGTTCTTCGCCACCGGCTGGCTGGCCAACTACTGGCGGATCGACCCGATGACCGACAAGGACTTCGAGTGGTTCGAGTACAAGTACCCCGGCTGGTACGACAGGTACGGCAAGTGGTGGGAGAACTACAACCGGCTCTCGACTCCGAACGGTCACAACCCGATCGTGTTCGAGGACGTTGACTACGAGTACCCGCACCGCTGCTGGACCTGCATGGTGCCGTGCCTGGTCCGTGAGGACATGGTGATGGCTGAGGTCGACGGCCAGTGGCGGACCTACTGCCACGACATGTGCCGGTGGACCGACGAGGTGGCGTTCCGGCCGACGTACGAGGGCCGCGAGACGCCGAACATGGGCAAGCTGATCGGCCTGCGCGAGTGGGAGACGCTCTACCACGGCTGGAACTGGGCCGACGTGATCACCGACATGGGGTACGTCCGCGACGACGGCAAGACGATGGTCGCGCAGCCGCACCTCAACCTCGACCCGAGCAAGATGTGGACGACGGACCACCTGCGCCGCTGCCCGCCGCTGCAGAGCCCCAACGTCCTGCTCAACGAGATGACCGACGACGAGCGGAACGCCTTCGCGGCCCGCTACGTGCGCGGCGGCCCGGCTGGCCGGGCGCCAGTCGACGCCTGAGCAGTGACGGATGAGTGGGAGGACTTGGAGGTCCTCCCACTCCTGGTCCGAGCCCGAGGAGACCCATGGGCGAGAAGCACGTCGTCCGGTTCGAACCGGTCGGCATCGAGATCGAGGTCGACGAGGACCAGACGATCCTGCGCGCCGCGGCTGAGCAGGGCGTGATGCTCATGCACGGCTGCAAGGAGGGTCAGTGCTCGTCGTGCAAGTCCTTCGTGCTCGACGGTGACGACATCGAGCTCGACCGCTACTCGACCTTCGCGCTGCCCGACTACGAGCTCGAGGAGGGCTACACGCTGCTGTGCCGGGCGCACCCGTACGAGGACGTCACGATCGAGCTGCTCAACTATGACGAGGACATGATCCGCTCGGGCCTTCCGATCCAGGAGGCCGTCGCGGAGGTGGTCTCGAAGGACCCGGTCACGCACGACATGCGGCACCTGGTGCTGCGGCTGATCGAGCCTGGGGAGCTGAAGTACTTCCCGGGCCAGTACGTCGACATCGCGGTGCCGGGCTCGGAGCAGACTCGGTCGTTCTCGATGGCCAACACGTCCAGCCGCGAGGGCGGCCTGCTCGAGTTCGTGATCAAGATCTACCCGGGCGGGGTCTTCTCCGAGTTCCTGGACCAGCGGCTCTCGGTCGGGGATCGGCTGGACCTCACCGGGCCGTTCGGCGTGTTCACGCTGCGCGACAACCCCGACGCCGGGCTGATCTTCGTCGGCGGCGGTGCCGGGATGGCGCCGATCCTGGCACTGCTCCGGTCGATGGCCGAGCGGGGCATCGACCGTCCCTCGAGGTTCTACTACGGAGCACGGACCCGCCACGACCTGTGCTTCACCGAGGAGCTGACAGAACTGGCTGAGACGCTGCCACGGTTCAGCTACCTGCCGGCCCTCTCCGAGCCGGGGCCGGACGACGACTGGGAGGGCGAGGTCGGTCTGATCACCGACGTCGTCGCGCGCTTCGAGAGCGACCTGTCCCGCAGCGACGCCTACGTCTGCGGACCGCCGCCGATGGTGGAGGCCGCGATACCGCTGCTGGAGCGGCTCGGCGTAGCGGAGAAGCACATCTACTACGACAAGTTCACCACGACCGGCGACGCCGGTGACCCGAAGGTGCTGGAGGCAGAGACCAGATGACCACATCACAGGAGCCGAAGCAGGAACGTAGCGTGCCGAAGCCGGTCTTCACCGATGCCGAGGCCGGTGCCAAGGAGTTCCCGGACTCGACCTCACGCAGGTACAACTACTACGTCCCCCAGAAGCGTAAGCAGTCCCACTACGAGGACGTCACGGTCGAGGTGCAACCGGACCCGCGGCACTACCTCAGCCAGGGCTGGCTGTACGGGTTCTCCGACGGCATCGGCGGCTACCCGCTGGACTGGACCGTGCTGAAGGCGTGGGGCACGGACAAGCCCGAGCCGCAGCGCGGGCCCGGATCCGGTGGGCTACCGAAGGACTTCTCCTGGCCGGCGCATGGCTGGCACGAGTTCCGCGACCCGAACGAGGAGTGGGAGCTCACGCTCTACCGGTACAACTCGAACGTCGTACGGCAGGTGACCCAGAACGTCGAGGCGGCCCGGCAGGCCAAGGCATTCGATCAGTGGAACCCGAACTGGGTGCGGTTCGTGGAGCAGCACGTCGGCGCCTGGATGCACGTCGACCACGGTCTCGGCCTGTACCTGTACGCGAACGCGAACCGGCGGGCCCCGACGAACATGCACAACAACGCGATCTCGGTGAACAGCATGCACCGGATCCGCGCGGCGCAGGACCTGGCGCTGTACAACCTGACCCTCAGCGAGGAGCTCGAAGGCTTCGACGGCAGCGCGCACCTGGAGACCTGGAACTCCGACCCGGTCTGGCAGGGCGTTCGCGAGACCGCCGAGCAGCTCACCGCTATCGACGACTGGTGCGAGGCGATCTTCGCCGCGAACGTGGTCTTCGAGCCGCTGGTCGGAGAACTGTTCCGCAGCCACCTGGTCCAGCAGGCTGCCCCCGGCAACGGCGATTGGGTGACACCGACGGTGGTGGGCGCCGCCGAGTACGACTTCGCCGAGCGGGATCTGCGCTACACCAAGGCGATGTTCGAGCTGCTCACGAACGACCGTGAGTTCGCCGATCACAACAAGTCGGCCATGCAGGGCTGGCTGTCCACCTGGGTGCCGCGTGCGATCGCGGCGGCCCGGACGCTGCAGCCGATCTGGTCGCAGCCCGACGCCAAGCCACCCCGATTCGAAGACGGGCTGGATCGTGCCAAGAGTCGCTTCAGCGGCATCGTGACCGGGCTCAGCCTGCAGGAACCGAAGGAGTTGTCCCAGTGACCACGCTCAAGTCCATGCCGGAGAGCCCGTTCAAGTCCGACAGCACTGCGTCGAACAAGTGCGGCTTCACGTTGATGAACAACCAGGTCGGCGTCGTGGTCGCCGACGTGATGCGGCAGAAGGACAACGTCACCGTGACGCCGCTGCCGTCGATGATCAGGGTCGATGCGATCGGCAAGATGGAGGTCGTCTACGACGAGGTCTCCGAGGCGCTGGGCGAGGAGTCGGGCTACTTCGACGCCGCCGAGTTCGAGGAGAACATGTCGACGCACTACGGCCGGATGATCCACACCGACGACCGCACAATCATGGTCGCCAATCCCGAGGACGCGGCCGAGTACCTCGGCTTCGACCTGACCGCGTCCAAGTAGGGGGTCACCGTGTACGAGAAGAATGGCGATAAGTACTTCGTGGTCGACAGCCACATGCACTACTGGAATGCAGCACCGGACAACTGGGTGCCGGGCGCCGAGCAGTACGCGAAGGGGTGGATCGAGTGCTTCCACGCGTACATGAGCCTGGCACCGGCGGAGACCCACTGGTCGCTGGAGAAGTTCCAGAAGTACTCCGAGGAAGACCTGATGAAGGACGTGTTCGAAGAGGGCCACGTCGACGTCGCGATCTTCCAGCCCACCTACCTGAAGGAGTGGTACAAGGAGGGCTTCAACACCACCGAACGCAACGCGGCGCTCGGCGAGAAGCACCCGGGAATGTTCATCCACAACACCCGCTGGGACCCGCGTGAAGGCGACGCCGGCCTGGCGGAGCTGAAGCGGAACGTCGAACGGTACGGGTCGCGTGGCGTCAAGCTCTACACCGCCGAGTGGCGGGAGGGGTCGCGCGGCTGGAAGCTCACCGATCGCGAGGCGTACCGGTACCTCGAGGCCTGCCAGGAGCTCGGCATCAAGAACATCCACGTCCACAAGGGCCCCACGATCTGGCCGCTGGACAAGGACGCGTTCGACGTGTCGGATGTCGACCACGCGGCGACCGACTTCCCCGAGCTCAACTTCATCGTCGAGCACGTCGGCCTGCCCCGGATCGAGGACTTCTGCTTCATGGCGACGCAGGAGCCGAACGTGTACGCCGGGATGGCGGTCGTGATCGGTGGCCTGATGCACGCCCGGCCGAGGTTCTTCGCCAAGGTGATGGGCGAGCTGCTGTTCTGGGTCGGCGAGGACAAGATGACCTTCGGCAGCGACTACGGCATCTGGGAGCCGAAGTGGCAGGTCGAGGGCTTCGTGGACTGGGACTTCCCGGACGACGAGGAGTTCTCCGACTACCCGCGGCTCGGCGTCGAGGGCAAGAAGAAGATCCTCGGGCTGAACGCGGCGAAGCTCTACGACATCAAGGTGCCGGACGAGCTCCAGCTCAAGGACGCGGAGCCGGCGGCACAGGACGACGCGAAGCTGGTCACGCAGTAATGACGGCGGCGGTAGCGGAGCGGTCCCGGGTCCTCGCCGCGCTCGACACGGTGCGGGACCCGGAGCTCGACGAGCCCATCACCACGCTCGGGTTCGTCTCGTCGTGCGTCGTGTCGGCGGCCGGCGACGTCCAGGTCCGGCTCCGCCTGCCGACGTACTTCTGTGCGCCGAACTTCGCGTTCCTGATGGTCGCCGACGCGTACGACGCGGTGTCGGCGCTGCCAGAGGTGCGCAGCGCCGACGTGGTTCTGGACGACCACTTCGCGTCGGACCAGATCAACGCGGGGGTGGCGGCACGGGCCGGGTTCGCCGTGTCGTTCCCCGGTGAGGCGGCCGGTGAGCTGGACCAGCTGCGGCGGGACTTCCTGTGCAAGGCGGTCCTCGCCGGGACGGACCAGGTGTGCCGGTCGCTCGGCCTCGGCGCCGAGGAGCTGGCGGTCCTCACCCTGGGCGATCTGCCGCCGTCGGCACAGCTCGAACGACTGTGCCGGCGGCGGGCCGAGCTCGGGCTGCGGACCGATTCCGCGGCGCCGTTGCTGATCGACCCCGGTACCGGTGCTCCCATCGCCGGTGCCGGGGCGTCGCTCTTCCTGGGCCGGGCCCGGCTGACCCGGGTCGGCATCGAGGCCAACACGGGGATCTGCCGCGGCATGTTGCGACACCGGTACGACACAACAGGTGCGGGTGAGGAGGACGAGGGATGAAGGCCGTTCGTTTGCACGGGTATCACCAGCAACCAGTGGTGGAGGAGGTGCCGGAACCGACGGTCAAGGGACCGCTGGACGTCGTGGTGAAGATCGGCGGCGCCGGGGTGTGCCGCACCGACCTGCACATCATCGAGGGCCAGTGGGCGGACGCGATGCAGCCCTCGCTGCCGTACACGATCGGGCACGAGAACGCGGGCTGGGTGCACGAGGTCGGCTCCGCGGTGACCAACGTCGCGGTCGGCGACACCGTGATCCTGCACCCGACCCCGACCTGCGGGCTGTGCACGGCCTGCCGGGCCGGCCAGGACATGCACTGCGTCGCGAGCTCGTTCCCGGGTCTGGACAGCGACGGCGGGATGGCCGAGTACCTGCTCACGTCGGCTCGGGCCTGTGTGAAGCTGGATCCGACAACCCGGCCGCAGGACGTGGCCGCGCTCGCGGATGCCGGCATCACGGCGTACCACGCGGTTCGGAAGGCGATCCCGCTGCTCTACCCGGGCACCACCTGCGTAGTGATCGGGGCCGGCGGGCTCGGACACATCGGCATCCAGTGCCTGGCCGCTCTCACCGCGGCCGAGATCATCGTGGTGGACCGGAACCCCGATGCGCTGAAGCTCGCCGAACAGCTCGGCGCCGGTCAGACAGTGGTTGCTGACGGCAACCACGTGCAGGCGGTTCAGGACCTGACCGGCGGCCAGGGTGCGCAGCTCGTACTGGACTTCGTCGCCGAACAGGGCGCGGAGCAGGACGGCTTCGCGATGACCGCCCGGGCCGGCTCCTACTACGTGATCGGGTACGGCGGCCAGGTGCAGATCCCGACGCTCGACATCATCTCGACCGAGCGCAACATCATCGGCAACATCGTCGGGACCTACAACGAGCTGGCCGAGCTGATGGCTCTCGCACAGGCCGGCAAGGTCACCCTGCACACCCGGACCTACCCACTGGACGCAGCGGCCGAGGCGGTCGCGGATCTCGACGCGGGCCGGGTGCGGGGCCGCGCGATTCTCGTTCCCTAACTCTTCGGACCGCTTTCAGGAGGATCGATGGCGAAAGAACTGCGATTCGGTGAGCAGGCGCGCGACCTGATGCTGGCCGGGGTGGACCAGCTGGCAGAGGCGGTGAAGTCGACGCTAGGGCCCAAGGGCCGCAACGTGATCCTGGAGAAGATCACCGGCTCGCCGGTGGTCACCAACGACGGGGTGACGATCGCCCGCGAGATCCACCTCAAGAACCAGTTCGAGAACATGGGCGCCCAGCTGGTCAAGGAAGCCGCGATCAAGACGAACGACATCGTCGGCGACGGCACCACGACCGCGACCGTGCTGGCGCACGCGATCGTCCGCGAGGGCATGCGCGCGATCGAGTCCGGCGGCAACCCGGTGCTGGTCAAGCGGGGCATCGATGTCGCGGTGGCCCGGCTGGTCGAGCACCTGCGCCGGGTGGCACACCCGGTCACCACCGAGCAGGACTTCGCCCGGGTCGCAGCGATCTCGGCGAATGACGACGACTCCGTCGGTGCGGTGATCGGCAGGGCACTGCACACCGTCGGCGACGGCGGCATCGTCACCGTCGAGGAGTCACCGACACACGGCATGAGCGTGGACTTCGTCGAGGGCTTCGAGTTCGACAACGGCTACCTGTCGCCGTACATGGTGACGAACCCGGCGAGCCTGGAAGCGGTCCTGGACGAGCCGTACATCCTGCTGTGCAGCGAGAAGATCACCAAGGTGCAGCAGCTGATGCCGCTGCTGGACAAGATCATGCGCGCGCCGCGTCCGCTGGTGATCATCGCGGAGAGCCTGGAGGGCACCGCGCTCAGCATGCTGGTGCACAACCACGTCAACGGGATCTTCCGTTGTGTCGCGGTGAAGGCACCGGGCTTCGGCGACCGGCGGCTGCACAAGCTGGAGGACATCGCCGCCATCACCGGCGGTGCGGTGTACAGCCGGCACTCCGGGTTCACGCTCGAGACCATGACGGTGGACCACCTCGGCCAGGCCGCCCAGGTCCGGGTCACCGCGGACCGCACCGCGATCATCGCCGGCGGGCACGAGGCCGACGTCGACTTCCGGGTCACCCAGCTGCGGGCCGAGCTGGACCGGGCCACCTTCGGCGTCGACGAGGACGTGCTCACCGAACGGATCGGTGCACTGTCCGGCAAGGTCGCGGTGATCAAGGTCGGCGCACCGACGAACGCCGAGCTGAAGGAGCTGCAGCACCGGGTCGAGGACGCGTTGTCGGCGACCCGGGCCGCGATGGCGGAGGGCATCGTGGCCGGTGGCGGCGTGGCGCTGCTGCACGCGGCCTCCGCGCTGGACGACCTCGAGGTCAAGGACGACTACGCGATCGGCGTCGAGATCGTACGACGTGCGCTCACCGAGCCGGCGTACCTGATCGCCGCCAACGCCGGGTACAACGGCGCCGAGGTGCTTGAGCAGGTCGGCCGGCTCGGCGTGGACGACGGGTTCGACGCGCTGGAGGGGCGCTACGGCAACATGGTCGAGATGGGCATCGTGGACCCGCTCCGGGTGGCGCGGTCCGCGTTGCAGAACGGTGCGTCGGTGGCCGGGCTGCTGCTCACCACGAACACACTGATTGCGGAGGAGCAGACCCCGTGGGGCGGCAGCCCCGCGCTGATGACCGAGTACGGCGCACTCGACGAGGGCCTGCACCAGCCGTCGCCGGACTCGAGCACGCCGCAGTCGCTCGGCCTGGGACCGTCGGTCGGCTGAGGCTGTGTCCACCGAGGCGGACGTCGGGGAACCGTCGCCGCTGGAGCCGGATCCGGCCCCAGCGGCGACGACCGGCGTCCGTACCTCGGCCGAGGTCACGAACGCGCTGCGCACGTTGCGCGGCCGGGGTCGGCTGCGCGGCTCGATCGCGCTGTGCGGCCCCGCGTTCGTGGCAGCGGTCGCCTACATCGACCCCGGGAACTTCGCCACCAACATCACCGCGGGCGCCAAGTTCGGGTACCAGCTGGTCTGGGTGATCTTCGCCGCGAACGCGATGGCGATGCTGGTGCAGTACCTGTCCGCCAAGCTCGGCGTGGCGACCGGCCGCGACCTCGCCGAGCAGTGCCGCGAGCATCTGCCCCGCCCGGTCACCCGCGGCCTATGGGTGCAGGCGGAGATCGTCGCGATGGCCACCGACCTGGCCGAGTTCGTCGGTGCCGCGATCGGGCTCAACCTGCTGTTCGGCGTACCGCTGTTCCCGGCCGGGCTGATCACCGCGGTCGTAGCCTTCGGCATCCTCGCGCTGGAGCAGCGCGGGTACCGCCGCTTCGAGCTGGCGATCGCCGGGCTGTTCGCGATCGTGTTCCTCGGGTTCGCCTACGACCTGGCGACCGTGGGCGCCGACCCGGCAGGGATCGCCGGCGGGCTGGTGCCGTCGCTGCCGGGGCCGGACGCCGCACTGCTCGCCGCCGGCATCATCGGCGCCACCGTGATGCCGCACGTGATATACCTGCACTCCGCGCTGACCAAGTCCCGGGTGCACTGCCGCGACGACGCCGAACGCCGCGAGCTGCTGCGCTTCCAACGCCTCGACGTCCTCGTCGGACTCGGCGCGGCCGGTCTGATCAACCTGTCGATGCTGTGCATCGCGGCCTCTCTGTTCAACAGCAGCGGGTACTCCGGCATCGACTCGATCGAGGCCGCGCACACCGGGATCGGCTCGCTGGTCGGCGGTGGCGCGGCCCTGATGTTCGCGGTCGCGCTGCTGGCATCCGGCCTGTCCTCGTCGAGCGTCGGGACCTACGCCGGCCAGGTCGTCATGCAGGGCTTCATCAACCGCCGCATCCCGCTCGGCCTGCGCCGCGCCATCACCATGGCTCCCGCACTGCTCGTCCTCGGCCTCGGCATTCCCGCCACGGACAGCCTGGTGATCTCGCAGGTGATCCTGTCCTTCGGCATCCCGTTCGCCCTGGTCCCGCTGATTCTCCTGACCCGCCGCCCCGATGTGATGGGCGCCCTGGTCAACCGCCGCCCCACCACCCTCGCCGCCACCCTGATAGCCACCCTCATCATCGCCCTCAACGTCTACCTCCTGGGCGTGACCTTCCTCGGCTGACACCTCCAGCGTGCGTCCGAAGCAGCGTTGCCGCGTAGCGCAACCTCCTTC
>DASRHY010000077.1:0-80318 GCA_035650275.1 Kribbellaceae bacterium
GAGGCCGAACCAGGACGGTGGGTCGGCCTCGAGCACGGCCCGCTCGGCGGCATCGTGGTCGTCGGGCCAGACCGTCAGCAGTCCATCCGGGTCCCATGGCTCGAGCCACCCTATGGCTGCGGAGTTGCTCTCAACGGGGCCCGCCTCGCGCGCGCCGAGAGCGTCCTCCAGTGCGTCGGCACCGAACAGGTCAGCGAGCAGTGCGGCCGTGTCGTCGCCGGCCTCAAGGTCACCGGCGACCGAGAGCCTGCCGTCACCTCGGCACTGGACGAGCACACTGGACATGGATACACTCGAACACATGTTCGATCTCCTTGTCAAGCGCACCCTGCGCGGACGGCCGCTCAGCCAGGTCAGCGGGATGCGCCCCGGAGCTGGATGTCGGGAGCCCACGTGGTGGCGACATGCCCGACGACAAGCAATGGGTGGCGTGCCCGAGCGCCGGCAGGTCACGGACGAAGCTGGCGACCACATCGCGCTCGTTCTCCTCGCTCCAGGAGTGCGTCTCGAACACGATGCGGAGGCCCATGCTATGACCCTACGGACCCAGTCCACTCGAGCCGCCGCGTATTGCAGCCCGGCCGGCTATTGCAGTCGCCAGGTGTCGGCGCGTGCACGCCGAGCGTCAGGTCGCGTCGCTCAGCGTCGACTGTTGTGCAGCCCGACCCGGCTCGTGCACATATCACTCCTACGACTCAGGCTGGAGGTGACAGCATGAGTTCCGGAACCGGTGGTACCGGGCAGCGCGCATGTCCCCTGCGATAGGCAGTTCGGTGCTGCGTCGTGCGGGTCATCGCCGCGCCAGGCAGGCCATCGGGTCGTGCGCCGAGGAGCCAGGTATGAATACAGCCGCGCCGGAACTCTGGGTCTGTCCGCGCTGCGGTGTGCGGCTGCTCAGCCGGAATCTCTCGCACTCGTGTGGAAGGTTCACGCTCGAGGGCCTGTTCGCTCAGGCGCGACCGGGCGTACTCGAGCTGGCCGTCCAGTACGCCGATATGCTGCGCTCGCTCGGCGACGTCCAGGTCATCCCGCAGAAGACGCGGTTGACCTGCGTCGCGCGGGTCCGGTTCGCTGGCCTGTATCCACGGCGGACCGGCTTCCGGGCCAACTTCGCGCTGCACCGGTGGCTGGACTCGCCGCGGATCGTGGGCACGGACGACTATGGGCCGCGTTGGCGTATGCACTACGTAGATGTTCGCGTGCAGGCCGATCTCGACGACGTACTGCGGTCCTGGCTGCAGGAGTCGCACGACGTGGTCGGCATGCAGCGTGACGACAGCGGTCCCGGCGGACCCCGCTCAGGGTTCAGTGGGACCGACTGAGCCGTCGGGAACGGCTCGAGCGAGCAGGCTCCGACCGGTCAGGCCGCGTGATTGGGTCAGGCCGGGCGGTCAACTAGGTTGGCCTGCACGGGTGGATCCACGAACACCGCGGAGCCGCAGGTCACGCAGATCCACTCGGCTGAGGCTGAAGCGCGGTCGTCACCCGGATCCACTCGTTCGAAAAGCATCACGGTCTCGCACAGCATGCAGTACCGGGAGTCTTCGTCGGGTGCCGTTCCCAGCAGTTCGGCGGTGTGACGGCGCCGAGTCCTTCGCACGGGAGACCTCCCTCCGGCTGGCACCTGTTCCTGCCAGGTTGCCACCGTGGGCCTGTCTTTCCCCGCAGCGACACGGTCCCACGCGACGCCGACCGGATTCGGTGGTGTCCGTGATGTTCGCGACGCTGTGGCGCGGCCGCGCGCCGTGAGCCGGGTTCAGGCGTGCCAGGACTGGCCGAGCTGCTGCTCTTTGGTCAGCGCGGCCTCGATCGCTTGGGCGATGAAGGGCTCGATCTTCTTGCCGATCAGCGGTACTGCGACCCTTACGTCCAGGTCGACGGACCGGACCGCGTTGTCCGTGCCGCCCGTGATCGCCGCGGTGCCGTTGAAGCTGGCCGGCGTGCCCTTGATCTCACCGTGTACGTCCGCGGTGCGTGACCCGTCCCCGGCGGCCGGGCGCCAGGTCTCGGTCTGGATGACGGTCAGGGTCGAGCCGACGAACTTCCTCGCGAAGTCCGGCACCTGGTCCGTCGGCATCTCGCGAACCACGCGTACGACGACGTCGTCGCCCGACTCGGTCACGCTCACGTCGTACGAGAGCGCGTGGGTCTGCTCGCACGCGGTCTCCCGGAAGGACGGGTCGGAGATGATCGCGAACACGTCCTCGGGCGACGCGTCGTACGTCGTCGAAAGCTTGAGATCCATGGCGCACATCATGGCACTACCGGCCGGTCGCCTGAGTGGTCCCGAATCGCCGGTCCAACCATGCACCGCTGCCGTGCCCGAGGCCGGCGAAAGCAGGACGGTTATCCTCGCTCAGTGAGCAGCACGTATGACGCGCAGCAGGCCGGTGAGCAGGGCGGGGCGACGGCCGGGGAGGGCGCGAGCGGTCAGGTTCCAGGTGCCGAGGAGGTTGCGGGGCACTGGGACGGGCATGACGTGCGGTTCGGCGAGGAAGGTGGCCGGCTCACGTACGGGAGCTACCTGCGGCTGGCCGAGCTGCTCGACCAGCAACGGCTCGAGTCCGATCCGCCGGCCCACGACGAGCTGCTGTTCATCACCATCCACCAGGTGTACGAGTTGTGGTTCCAGCAGATCCTGCACGAGCTGACCACGGCGCGGGATGCGATGGCGTCCGGCCAGCTGTGGTGGGCGCAGCACCTGCTCGGGCGGGTCCAGGTGATCGAGCGTGTCCTGATCGACCAGGTCGACATCCTGGAGACGATGACCCCGCAGGACTTCGGCCAGTTCCGGCAGCGGCTGGCGCCGGCGAGCGGGTTCCAGTCGGTGCAGTTCCGCGAGATCGAGTTCGTCTCCGGCGCCAAGGACCCGTTGTTCGTCAAGCGGTTCCGCGGTCTGACCGAGACCGAGCGGGCTCGGCTGGCCCGGCGGCTCGAGGAGCCGACCCTGTGGGACGCGTTCGTCGGGGTGCTCGGCGCGGCGGGCTTCGCGACCGGCACCGAGGACGACATCCGGAGCGCACTCCACGCCGTCGCCCACAACCGTGCCGAGCATGCCGCGATCTGGGAGCTGGCCGAGGCGCTGCTGCAGCACGACGAGCTCGCCGCCTCCTGGCGGGCCCGTCACGTGGTGATGGTCGAGCGGATGATCGGTACCAAGCCCGGCACCGGCGGCTCGTCCGGCGCCGGGTACCTGCGCAGCCGGCTAGACCTGCGGTACTACCCCTTGCTCTGGGGTCTGCGCTCGACGCTCTGACCGCTGTACGACGCGCCCGCCCGGCTGGACCCGCCCGCGGCGAGACGCGTCCGCGGATCAGGCCGGGCTGATGCGGTCCAGCACCTCGATCAGGCGGTCGGTGACGCTGTCGGGGTCCCGGAGCCAGTCGCTGGTCAGCACGTCCGACACCACCCAGCCGGCTCCGGCCAGCGCGCGGTGGTGGGTGCTCAGCCGTTCCAGGGTGGAGTCGGACGCGATCCGGGCCGGTGTGTCCACCAGGACCGCGACCCTGTACCCGCGATCACCCGGCCGGCGCAGCGCGAGGTCGCACCGGAACGCGGACTCGCCGATGTCGGGCCACACCTCGACGCCGCGACGCCGCAGCGTCTCGGCCAGCTGTCCGACCACCGTCACGGCTGCCTGGGTCATAGGTACGTCCGGCACGTCAGTCGGCCCAACAGCCGGCGCCGCTGTCGACCCCACGGCTGGCGCCGCGGTGGACCCGACGGCTGGCGCCTCAGTCGACCCGACGGCTGGCGCCTCAGTGGACTCATAGACCGGCGCATCGGTCGGACCGACTGTTGGCGCGCCGGCCTTCGCGCCGGCATGGGCACGAGCCGACCCAGCTGCTCGCGTAAGTGCGCGCGGTACATGGGCGGCGAAAGGAGTACGGCGTGGTCGTGCGGCCGCGTACGGTGCCAGGGCGGCGCGGGCGGCCTCGGTGTCGCCGCGGGAGACGGCTCCGGCGTACGCGAGGAAGCGGCGCAGGGTGTTCGCTCCGTCGTTGTAGGTGTTCGTGATGGCGTCCGGCGCGATGCTGGAGACGACCACCATGTGCTTACGGGCACGGGAGAAGATTACGTTCAGGCGCTTCTCGCCACCTGCGGTGTTGATCGGGCCGAAGTTCATCAGCATCCGGCCGTCCGGCCCGGGCGCGTAGCAGATGCTCATGATCACGATGTCGCGCTCGTCGCCCTGGACGTTCTCGAGGTTCTTGACGAACAGGCTGACGTCCTGGCCGTCGACGGTGCGGGACAGCTCGGCCTCGTAACGGTCGCCGAAGGCGGGATCGTCCTGGGCGAGGCGCTCCAGGGCGCGCTCGATCTCACCTTGCTGCGCCTCGGAGAACGCCACGATCCCGATGCTGTCGCCGGTCTCGCGGCCCAGCAGCTCGCGGACCAGATGGGCGATCCAGCTCGCCTCGGCAGGGTTCGTCCGACGGCTGTAGACGCCGTCCAGCACGCGTACGGCGGTGATGCTGCCGGCCAGCACCGCCCCGGCCACCTCCGCCAACCCGTCCACGCCGGATGCGGTGCCGGACCCGCCGCCGGATGCGGTGCCGGACCCGCCGCCGGATGTGCCGCCATCCCCGTCGCCATCCCCGTCGCCGGCTGCGGTGCCGACTGCATTGCCGGCTGCGGTGCCGGCTGGAGTGCTGGCTGAGAGGACGGTCCAGGCGTCGGCCCGGCCGGGCGGGACCCGGTCGGGGATGGTGGCCAGCCGGCCGCCGTAGAAGGCGGAGTTGCTGAACGAGATCAGCGCCTCGGACCGGCTCCGGTAGTGCCAGCTCAGCATGGTCGAGGCGAGCCGCAGCGAACTCACCGAGAGGAAGCTGTCCTCGGTCAGCACCACGCCGATCGGCTCGGCGTCGTCGGGATCGAGGTCCAGGTCGACCCCGAGCTCGGGGTCGACCCGCGGCGCCACCTGGAAGTACTGGGTCGGCGGCAGCTGCATCTGGTCGCCGACCACGATCACCTGCGGCGCCCGGTGCATCGCCGGGATCGCCTCCTCGACCGGGATCTGGCTGGCCTCGTCGTAGATCACCACGTCGAACCCGCTGCCGGGCGACGCCGGGTCGAGCGGCAGTGTGTCCGACACCGAGGACGGGCTCATCAGCCAGACCGGTCGCAGCATGGCGACCACCGCACCGGAGTCGCCGGAGGACAGCTCGCGGATCGACCGGTACCGCATCACCTTGCCGAACTCGTGCTCGAGCAGCCGCCGCCCCGCGCTGAAGGTCTTCTTCCGGGCCCGGTCCTGCTCGGACATCCCGGTGAGGCTCAGCTCGGAGTGCGCCAGCTCGTCCAGGAACCGGGCTCGTACCCGGGCCACCACAACGGCCGCGTCCAGGTCGGTCAGCTCCTCGGTCGCCGCGGCGAGCCCCGCGACGATGCCGTCCAGCCGTTCGGAGGTCAGCTCGGTCAGCACCGGTGCGGCGGCCCGGACCCGGTCCCAGTGCGCCGCGCATACGGCGTACTCGAGCTGCTCCGGGGATGCCGCCAGGTTCCGCACCGCGACCTGCACGGCCGCAGGCGCCGCGGCGAGCTCGCGCATCGTCGGCGTCAGGGTGCGGATCGTGCTCGCGACCGGCGGTGCGGCGAGTGCCGCGGTCAGCTCCCGTACGGCGGACAGCGGGCGTGGTCCGACGTCGTCGAGCAGCCCGGCCGACGACTCGACCGCGGACCTCTGCACGGCACCGAGCCGGCCGAGCAGCTGCGCCAGCGCCGGATCCGGCTGCGCGGCAAGTGCCGAGCGCCACCGGGCCATCGCCGGGTCCGGCGACTGCGCGTACCCGGCCAGCCGGCGAGCCAGTCCCGGCAGATCCTCGTGCCCCCAGTCGTGCCCGGCGCGGGCGGCGTCGGAACGGACCGCGGCGGAGGCGTCGTACGACGCGACCAGTGCGGTCAGGACCTCGGTGACCGTGGGCCGGACCGCCCGGGCGGACGCGTCGTACCGGGTCGACACCACTCGCTTGACGGTCCGCCAGTCCTTGCTGAGGAACCCGAACAGCGAACCTTCCTTGCGCCGGGCAACGACCAGTGCGGCCCGCGCGTCGGCCTCCGGCAGCGGATCACGCCAGCCGGACGCGGCCGACTCCGCCGCCCGGGCCGCGGTGACCAGCGACTCGTGCCGCAGGACCTCGTCCCGCAGCGCTTGCGCGGCCGGGGTCGCCGGGTCGAGTACGGCGGAGCGGCCGCGTTCGGCCAGCGGTGCGGCTACGGCGGCCAGCTCGGCGACGACACGCAGCCGCTCGACGGGTGCGTCGTGCAGCTCGGCCGCCCACGGCTGCCGGGCCACGACGTCGTCGACCGCGGCCCCGGCGGCGGCCCAGGCACGTTCGGCCACCGCGGCCCGGGCGGGGATCTCCGCGTCCGGCGCGGGTCCGGACCAGAGCTCGGCCGTCACCGCGCTCAGCGGGCTGCCGGCGAACGTGCCGACCGGCATCGCACCGGCCACCGCCGCGACCGCGGGCCGGCCCTGCCACCAGTCGGCCGGGCCGGGCAGCAGCCTGCGCCGCGCCGCCGGCAGGTCGGTACCCCAGCGGTGCCCGCGCAGCTCGACCAGCCGGTTCACGATCTCGCGTACCGTCGGCCGGCCGGGCGCGCCGAGCTGTTCCTCGAACGCGCGGACGGTGCCGAGCAGGCTCTCGACCCGCGCCACGGCCGCGTCGCGCCGTACCGTCAGGGCGTCCAGGTCGTTGCCCGCTGTCAGCCACGACTCGTAGGTGTCCCGCAGCCCGTGCACGAACGCCTTCTTGTCCGCCTGCGAGTCGTGGATCAGGGTGCACAGCTCGTCCAGGTTGCGGCCGGCGAGCCGGGAGTGCACGACGTCGAGCGCGGCCCGCTTCTGGCAGACGAACAGCACCCGGCGGCCGCGGGCGACGAAGTCCGCGATCATGTTCGTGATCGTCTGCGACTTCCCGGTGCCCGGCGGGCCCTGGATCACCACGCTCTCGCCGCGCCGGGCCCGGGCGATCGCGGCCACCTGCGACCCGTCGGCCGGTACGACGAGGTGCCGGTCGGCGATCGGCAGGTCCTCGACCGGCCGGCTGAGCGGCCGCGGCTGGTCGGAGAACAGCTGGTCGAACGACGCGCAGGACCGGTCGCCCGCGAGCAGCTCGTCGTAGTCCCGGACCAGCCCGAGGGTGCGGTAGTTGAAGTTCGCCAGGGTCACCGCGCACAGGTCGACGTCCCACGAGTACGGGCTGCCGTCCGTGCCGGTATCGAGGGTGTACAGGTCGGTGTCCAGCGCATGTGCCGGGCGCACCGGCTCGCCCAGGTACCCGCCGAGCGGCAGGTCGGTGTGGCAGAGCTGGGTCCGGAAGATCTGCAGCCCGAGCGGCTGGTAGTCCGAGCGCCGGTACGAGTACGCGTAGTGCCGGCTGCCGAACTCGCCGGCCCGGTTGCCGTGCTGCCGGCGGCGGTAGCTGCGCAGCCGCAGCTGCGCCCGGTGCCGGACCAGGTCGATCCGCGGCCGGTCGCGCAGGTGCAGGGTGAGGCCCGGTTCGGTCCGGGCGATCTCGGCCGCGAGCCGCGCATGCAGGGCGGCGACCGCGTCCTGGCCCTCGGACAGGTCCACCCGTTCGGGCAAGGTGATCCCGTACAGCTGGTGCAGGTGCTGGCGCAGCGCCGGGTTCACCTCCGCCACCGGGTCGGTCACCCGCAGTGTGTACGAGTCCCGTACGCCGCGCTTCTTCGCCAGCTCGACCTTGACCAGCAGCAGCGGCGAGGACAGCCGGGTGTCCGGGTCGTTCTTCAGGTCGTGCCAGCGCAGGAACGCGGGCACCAGCCGGAGCTGGTCCTGGCCGTACTCGGCCCGGTCCCGCCGGGCGGTCGAGATCAGCGTGTCCAGCGACGTCGCGGTGTACGGCGCCTCGTCGTACCGCAGCCAGCGCCCCAGCACCTGCGCTGTCCCCCCGGCCGTCCCGTCCAGGAAGCGCTTCGCCAGGCCGGGATTCCAGGTGAACAGGTGCTCGGCGCGGATGTTGCGGACGTCGAGCATCAACGGCACGGATGCCTCGGTCAGGTTCAGCGTCTGCGCGGTGTGCCGGAAGTTGACCAGCCGGTTGCGCCGGGAAAGGTCGAACAGCCTGTCCCGTAGCGCGGTGAGCACCGCGGTACGACGGTCGCCCGGCGCGCCGGTGATCGCGTCCACGTCGAAGTCCAGCGGCTGGTCGCGGTAGTTCTCCAGCGCCGAGATCACCGAGTGCAGGTCCTGGCTGCGCCGGTGCCGCTCCGGGTCGGCCAGCTGCACCGCGCAGGACGCGATCACCGGGTGCAGCTCCGGGTTCAATGCATGCAGGTTGCCGCGGGCAACGATCAGCCGGGCGACGTCGTCGGTGCGGCCTAGGTCCAGCCCGCAGCCGAGCGCGATCAGCAGTTGGCCGAGGCTGAAGATGTCGGTCAGCGGGTCGTGGTGCCCGACCACGTGCTCCCAGCTCTGCCACCCCGGCACCAGGACCGGTGCCCGTACGGCGTCCGGGCGCGGCTCGACCACCCGGACCTCCGGAGCGGCCGCGCCGTCGCGCAGGTCGGTCTCCAGCTGCTGATGGCTGACCACGTCGACCGCGGTCGCCCGGCGCTGCTCGCGGGCGGCGAGCTCGGCCGGCGCGAGCACCGGCCGTGCCGCCGCCTCGGGCGCGAAGCCCAGCCGGGACTGCTCGTCGACGGTGATCCGGTCCAGCCCCCGCAGCGGCGCGACCAGGCCGCGCTCGTGGATCTCAGCGGTCTGCCGGAACAGCGGCAGCACCGCGGCCAGCAGCGCGTCGTTGGTCAGCCCGCCGGAACCGGCCGCGAGGTCGACCAGGTCGGTGGCCTTCATCGAGCCTCCTCGGGCCTCGATGGCGCACCTCCGGTGGCCGCGTCGGCCGCCGCCACGAGCTCGGCCCGGCGGCTGTCGCTCCAGCCCAGCTCGTCGTCGGCCAGGTCGTCGTAGGTCGAGCCCATGCCGGCCCGCCGGGCGAGCGCCATCATCGCGACCATCCCGTCGTCACCGGTGTCCGGGTCGATGGTGGCCAGGTCGAGCAGCAGGTAGCACAGGAACGACCGGGTGGACGCCGCGAGCTCGCGGGCCGCCGGGACCGGCGCGCCGTCCACCGGGCGCGGCCGCCATGGCCGGTCGACCCGTGGGAACGGCCCGGACGGCGCCGGTACGCCGGACCGTGGTGGCGGGTCGAAGAACCCGGCCGCGTGCGCGAGCACCGACTCGGTCCGGATCGCGGGCTCCGCGACCGCGTGCGCGGCCAGCTGGCCGGCGAGCATACGCAGCGTCCGGGCGTCCAGCAGGTCCGGGCTGTCGACGTCCAGCGGCCCGGTGAGGACCGGTTCGACCTCGGTCCGGTCCAGCCAGGCCCGCAGCGCCCAGGCCCGCAGCACGCCCTCCGGGTGGCTGGTCGCGCGGCTGCCGGTGGACAGGTCCAGCTCGCCGGCCTGGCGCAGGTAACCGTCGGGATCGACGGTGGACAGTCCGGTCGACACCTTCAGCAGCGCCCGCACGGCGGTACGCAGGTCCCCGCACGCGACCAGCGCGCCGCGGTCGGCGTACAGCTCGCAGGCCAGCGCCCAGCGGCGCGCGGTCTCCAGGTACAGGTGCGGTGTACGGCCGTCGCCCGCGGCGGCGTCGAGCAACCGGTCCACGCCGAGGTAGGCGCCACCCTCGGCCGTCCACAGCAGCCGGTGCGCCAGCTCGTGTCCGCAGACCGCGGTCAGCTCGCCGGCGTCCAGTAGGTCCAGCAGCGGCCCGGCGAACACGATCACCGCCCGGTCCGGCTGGTGCAGCAGGGTCGCGTTCGGCGTCGCGGCGCCCTGGCCCTGGTACAGCTCGACCGGCACGGTCAGGCCGAGCGCCCTGGCCGCGCGGCCGGCCGCCTCGTGCGCGGCCGGATGGCCGGACGGATCAAGCCGGTAGGTGTCGCGCAGCAGCGCGGCCGAGACGCCGGGGTCGCCCGTCGTGGCGTCCGGGACCAGCGCCTGCCAGGCCTGCGGGTCGGTGCCGCGCACGTGCGCCAGCACCGACCGGTGGTAGGCCAGCGGCTGAGGCGGTGGCAGCTCGAGCACGGCGTCAGGTTATCCAGGGGTGCGGACACGAAACGCCAGGAAGCCGCGGCACCACAGCGCGTGGCGTGGTGGACTCAGCAGGTGAAGATCTACTCGGACCTCACCGGGCAGCGGCTCGGCCAGCTGTTCGGTGATCTGCTGCTGGTCGGCTGGGCCGCGTTCTGCGCCGCGATGGGTTACCTGGTGTACCGGTTCACCAACGCGCTCGGGGCGCCCGGCCGGAAGGTCGCGGAGGCCGGTGACGGGCTGGCCGGCGACCTGCGCCGGATGGCGGAACCGGCCGGCGACGTACCCGCTGTCGGCGACGAGCTGCGGGCGCCACTCGACGGGGCCGCGAACGCCGCCGCCCGGCTGGCCGAGGCGGGCAGGGACCAGGCGCACGCCGTCGAGCAGCTGGCGATCGTGCTGGGCCTGGTGACGGCGGGGCTGCCGATCCTGTTCGCGGCACTGATCTGGCTCCCGCGGCGGGTCCGGTTCTCCCGCCGGGCCACCGCGGCGCAGCGGTTCATCGACTCCGCGGCCGACCTGCGGCTGTTCGCACTGCGGGCGATGGCCAACCAGCCGATGCACCGGCTGGCCCCGATCAGTGACGATCCGGTGGCGGCCTGGCGGGACGGTGACACCGAGGTGGTGACCCGGCTGGCCGAGCTGGAGCTGCGTCGTACCGGGCTGCGACTACCCTCCGGCTGACCTGCGGCTGACCTCCCGTTGACCTCCCACGGACACCCGCCCGTGGTAACACCACCGGGCGCAGTGGCCTAGTGTCAGAGGTGACCGCACAACGGCGTGCGGTCCGGTGCCGGGACAGGTGCCGCGCTGCGTGGGGACGGGATGACGATGCAGAGCAGGCTGGACGCCCAGAAAGCGGACGTTCTCGCCAAGGCAGTGACGGCTGGGACGCACGGTCACGACAAGTCGACGGATGCGGCCAAGCTGGCCCGATTCCTCGACGGTTACTACCGGTACGTCGCGGCCGAGGACATCGTCTCCCGCCAGCCCACCGACATCGTCGGCGCCGGCAAGCACCACTACCGTTCCGCCACCAACCGGCCGCAGGGCACCGCAAAGGTCAAGGTCTTCACCCCGACGCTGGAGGAGCACGGCTGGTCCGCCGGCGGCCACACGGTGGCCGAGATAGTGGTCGACGACATGCCGTTCCTGGTCGACTCCGCCTCGATGGTGATCGCCGCGAACGGGCTGGCGCTGCACCTGCTGGTGCACCCGCAGTTCGTGGTACGACGCGACGTCACCGGCGTACTCCAGGACATCGTCGGCGACGAGGCCACCGGGGACGACGAGCACGACCTGGTCCGCGAGTCCTGGATGCATCTGGAGATCGACCGGGTCGCCGACCCGGCCGAGCACCGCCGGCTGGAGAACGCGCTGCAGTCGGTGCTGAGCGACGTGCGCGAGGCGGTCGAGGACTGGCCGAAGATGCACGAGAAGGCGGTCAGCATCGCCGAGTCGCTGGACCCGGCCACGCTGCCGGTGCCGGAGTCGGAGGTCGAGGAGGCCCGGGAGCTGCTGGAGTGGCTCGCCGACGAGCATTTCACCTTCCTCGGCTACCGCGAGTACTCGTTCACGGTCGAGGGCGACCAGGGCTTCCTGCGCCCCGTTCCCAGCACCGGGCTCGGCGTCCTGCGCACCGATCCGAAGCTGGACGGCGAGCCGCCGGCACTGCCGCCCGAGGTGAGCGCGAAGGCCCGTGAGCGCAAGCTGCTGATCCTGACCAAGGCGAACTCGCGCGCCACCGTGCACCGCTCGTCGTACCTGGACTACGTCGGGATCAAGGAGTTCGACGAGAACGGCGAGCCGGTCGCCGAACGGCGCTTCCTCGGCCTGCTCGCGTCCACCGCGTACACCGAGAGCGTGGTGCACGTGCCGGTGCTGCGGCGCAAGGCGGTCGAGCTGTTCAAGCTCACCGGCTTCGACCCGACCGGCCACTCCGGCAAGGGCCTGCTGGACGTGCTCGAGACCTTCCCGCGCGACGAGCTGCTGCAGGCGCCGGTGGAGGAGCTGCTGCCGATCGTGCAGAGCGTGCTGCACCTGCAGGAACGCCGCGCGGTCAAGCTGTTCATCCGCCGCGACGTGTACAACCGCTACCTGTCCTGCCTGGTCTACCTGCCGCGTGACCGCTACACCACGGCCGTCCGGCTGAAGATGCAGGAGATCCTGCGGGCCGCGATCGGCGCCGAGTCGGTCGACTACGCCGCGCACGTCACCGAGTCGGTGCTCGCCCGGGTGCACTTCGTGGTCCGGATGAAGAAGGGCGCCACGGTCGGCGACTACGACGCCGAGGACCTCGAGCAGCGCATCGTCGACGCCACCCGGGCGTGGGCCGACGACTTCAACGCCGCGCTGGCCCAGCAGGTCGACGAGGTGACCGCGACCAGGCTCGCGGGCGTGTACGGCAATGCGTTCCCGGAGGCGTACAAGGAGGACTTCCCGGCCCGGGTCGCGGTGAAGGACGTCTGCATCCTGGACTCGCTGCCGACCGACGACGGGCTGGCGATGTCGCTCTATACGCCGTTCGATGCCGAGGGCAACGAGCGGCGGTTCAAGCTGTACCGGACCGGTTCGGCGCTGTCGCTGTCCCAGGTGCTGCCGCACCTGACCCACATGGGTGTCGAGGTGGTCGACGAGCGGCCGTACGAGTTCCGCCGGACCGACGGCGAAACGGCCTACATCTACGACTTCGGGCTGCGTACGGCCGGCGAGGACCACGTCAGCGAGGAGATCCGGCAGCTGTTCTCCGACACCTTCCAGGCGGTCTGGGACGGGCAGGCGGAGAGCGACGACTTCAATGCCATGGTGGTGTCCGGCGGGCTGACCTGGCGGCAGGTCTCGATCATCCGGGCGTACCAGAAGTACCTGCGCCAGGGTGGCTCGCCGTTCAGCCAGGACTACATCGAGTACACCTTCGCCGCGCATGTCGACATCGCCCGGCTGCTGGTGTCCATGTTCGAGACCGGCTTCGACCCGAGCCTCGGCCCGGCGGACGACCTGGCCCGGACCAGCGCGGTGGGGCAGCTGGAGAAGGAGATCCAGGCCGCCCTGGACACCGTGCAGAGCCTGGACGAGGACCGGATCCTGCGCAGCTACCTGACCGTGATCAAGGCGACGCTGCGGACGAACTACTTCCAGACCGATGCCCAAGGCAACCACCACGACTACATCTCGTTCAAGCTGGAGCCGAAGGCGATCCCGGACCTGCCGGAGCCGCGGCCGGCGTACGAGATCTTCGTCTACTCGCCGCGGGTCGAGGGCGTGCACCTGCGGTTCGGCGCGGTCGCGCGCGGCGGGCTGCGCTGGTCGGACCGCCGGGAGGACTTCCGGACCGAGATCCTCGGCTTGGTCAAGGCGCAGATGGTGAAGAACGCGGTGATCGTGCCGGTCGGCGCGAAGGGCGGCTTCTACGCCAAGCATCTGCCGGACCCTGCGGTGGACCGGGACGCCTGGCTGGCCGAGGGGATCCGCAGCTACAAGACGTTCATCTCCGGCCTGCTCGACATCACCGACAACATCGTCGGCGGCGAGGTCACCGCGCCGGCCGACGTGGTCCGGTACGACGGTGACGACGCCTACCTGGTCGTTGCCGCGGACAAGGGAACCGCGACGTTCTCCGACCTCGCCAACGGCGTCGCGATCGAGCGCGGATTCTGGCTCGGAGACGCGTTCGCGTCCGGCGGCTCGGTCGGCTACGACCACAAGGCGATGGGGATCACGGCCCGCGGTGCCTGGGAGTCGGTGAAGCGGCACTTCCGCGAGATGGGCGTCGACTGCCAGTCCGAGGACTTCACCGTGGTCGGCATCGGCGACATGTCCGGCGACGTGTTCGGCAACGGGATGCTGCTCAGCGAGCACATCCGGCTGGTGGCCGCGTTCGACCACCGGCACATCTTCCTCGACCCGACGCCGGACGCCGCGACGTCGTACGCCGAGCGGCGCCGGCTGTTCGAACTGGCACGGTCGTCGTGGGCGGACTACAACCCGGAGCTGATCTCCGAAGGCGGCGGGATCTACTCGCGCTCGGACAAGTCGATCCCGATCAGCCCGCAGGTCTGCGAGGTGCTCGATCTGGACGCCTCGGTCACGGCGATGACGCCGCCGGAGCTGATGAAGGCGATCCTGAAGGCCGAGGTCGACCTGTTCTGGAACGGTGGCATCGGCACCTACGTGAAGGCGTCGTCGGAGACCGACGCCGACGTCGGCGACAAGGCGAACGACGCGATCCGGATCAACGGCAACGAGCTACGTGCCAAGGCGGTCGGCGAGGGCGGCAACCTCGGACTGACCCAGCTCGGCCGGATCGAGTACGCGGCCGAGGGCGGCCGGGTGAACACCGACTTCATCGACAACGCCGCCGGCGTGGACACCTCCGACCACGAGGTGAACATCAAGATCCTGCTGGACCAGATGGTCGCGGACGGCGACCTGACCGCGAAGCAGCGCAACGACGTGCTGGCCTCGATGACCGACGAGGTCGCCGCACTCGTGCTCAAGAGCAACTACCGCTCGAACATCGCGCTCGCCAACGCGTCGTACCAGGCCGCCGCGCTGCTGCACGTCCACGCCGACTGGGTCCGGCGGCTGGAGAAGCAGCGCCTGCTCGACCGGGAGCTGGAGTTCCTGCCCAGCGTCCAGGAGTTCCGGCGCCGCAAGGCCGAGAACCGCGGTCTCACCACGCCGGAGCTGGCAGTACTGCAGGCGTACACCAAGATCGTGCTCGAGGACGAGCTGCTGAAGGGCGATCTGCCCGACGACGAGTACCTGACCACCAAGCTGGCGTCGTACTTCCCGGTGCGGATCCAGAAGGAGTTCGCCGAGCCGATGGCGCACCACCAGCTGCGCCGGGAGATCATCGTCACCCAGGTGGTGAACGAGTTCGTCAACACCTCCGGGATCACCGCGTTCCACCGGCTGTCGCTGGAGACCGGCGGCACCGTGGACGACGTGGTCCGGGCGAACCTGGCCGCCAGCCGGATCTTCACCCAGCCCGACCTGCTCGCACAGAACGCGGCACTGGACAACGTCGTCGACGCCGAGACGCAGACCAGGATGCGGCTGGAGACCCGCACCCTGGTGGAACGCGCCACCCGGTGGCTGGTCAGCAACCGCCGCTCGCCGCTCGACATCGCCGAGATCATCGACTTCTTCGCACCCGGTATCGCGACGCTCACCAAGTCGATGCCGGAGCTGCTCAAGGGCCGCGAGCTGGCCTTGTTCGAGCAGCGCCGGGAGGCGCTGGTCCGTAAGGGCGTCAGCGACGACTTCGCGACCCGGATCGCGGTACTGCCGCCGGCGTACGCGGGCCTCGGTATCGTCGAGACCGCGCATCGCGACAACCTCGACGTGCTCGAGGTGGCCAAGGTGCACTTCGCGCTCGGCGAGCGGCTGCAGCTCGGCAAGTTCCTGGAGCGCATCATCGCGCTGCCGCGGCTGGACCGCTGGCAGACGATGGCCCGGGCAGCGCTACGCGACGAGCTGCACGGCGTGCACGCCAAGCTCACCGCGAAGGTGCTCGCGGCAACGGATCCGGCGCAGTCGCCCGAGGACCGGGTCGCCACCTGGCAGGACCTGGAAGGCGTGACGCTGCAACGTGCCGCGTCGATGATGGAGGAGATCGTCGACACCGACGGGCCCGAGCTCGCCCACCTGTCGGTCGGCCTCAGGGTCGTCCGCACCCTTCTGCACGACGCCTCCTGACTCAGATCCGTTCACCGTTCGGAGACCATGACGTCGACGCTGTACTGGTCGGCGCGGTAGCAGTGGTCGCCGAACTCGACCGGCCGGCCGTCCGCGTCGTACGCGCGCCTGGTCATCGTGACCAGCGGCTCGGAGCGGGACATGTGCAGGGTGCGGCGTTCCTTGGCGGTCGGGTTGCGGGCACCGATCCGCTGCCGGGCGACCACCGGCCGGATGCCGCGGGCGCGCAGCACCGAGTAGAGCCCGTCGGTCTCGAGCTGCCGCTCGGTGAGATCGTCCAGCGCGGGCGGGAGCCAGTTGCGCATGATCGCGAGCGGGACGTCGCCGGCGTACCGCAGTCGCACCAGCGCCACCAGCGGGCTGTCGGCCGGCAGTCCGAGTGCCTCGGCCGCGCGCTCGTCGACCGCGTCGGTGCGCAGGCTGAGGACGTCGGTCCGGGGCTTGCGGCCCTCGCGCTGCAGGTCCTCCCACAGGCTGGTCAGCTCCGCCCGGCGATGCACCATCTGGTTCGCCACCGTGGTGCCGATCCCGCGCCGGCGGACCAGCAGGCCCTGGCCGACCAGCTCGGCGATCGCGCGGCGGACGGTGGGGCGGGACAGTCCGAGCCGGTCGGCGAGCGCCAGCTCGTTCTCGAACGGGTCACCGGGCCGCAGCGTGCCGTTGCTGATCGCCGCGGTCAGCTGCTCGGCGAGCTGGTGGTACAGCGGGACCGGACTGGCCCGGTCGATCTGGATCGGCAACGCTGCCATGCAGGCATGTTACATGCGCGGACGTTTGTATGTCCCTACGTCAAAATGTGTTAACAAAGTGTTGACAATTCATCAGACCGCGGGACACGCTGGTCCGCATGGGCGGGGGACGCCGCCCGGACTGGGCACAGCCCGCGTGAGGAAGGCGACGGTATGCGCATCGGTGTGGTCGGGGTCGGGCGGATCGGGGCGTTCCACGCCTCGACGCTCAAGGGTCTGCCGGCGATCGACCAGGTGGCGGTCGCCGACGTCGATCCGGACCGGGCCGCGGTGGTCGCCAAGGATCTCGAGGTCGAGCACGTCGCGGACATCGACGCGCTGCTGGCGAGCGGCCTGGACGGGCTCGTGATCACCGCCGCAACCTCCGCACACGCGGGGCTGATCGGCAGGGCGGTGACGGCCGGGGTCACCACGTTCTGCGAGAAGCCGGTCGCGCACGACCTGGCCACGACCCTCGATGTCGTGGAGAACGTCGAGGCGAGTGACGTCAAGGTGCAGATCGGCTTCCAGCGGCGCTTCGACGCCGGGTACCGGCGCGCCGCCGAGGCGGTCCGGGCCGGCGAGCTGGGCTGGCTGCACTCGATCCGCGCGAACACCAACGACGCGTACCCGCCGCCGGCGGAGTACCTGCCGACCTCGGGCGGCTTCTTCCGCGACTGCACTGTGCACGACTTCGACATCATCCGGTTCGTCACCGGCCGCGAGGTGACGAGCGTGTACGCCGTCGGCACCGACCGGGGCGAGCCGATGTTCGTCGCGGCCGGCGACATCGCCGCGGCCGCCGCGCTGCTCACGCTGGAGGACGGCACCTTCGTCAGCGTCAGCGGCACCCGCTACAACGCGGCCGGGCACGACGTGCGGATGGAGCTCCTCGGCAGCGGCGGCTCACTCGCGGTCGGGCTGGACGAGCACACCGCGCTGCGGTCCGCCGAGCAGGGCGTGGCCTTCCCGCCCGGGCCGGCGCACCCGACCTTCATGGACCGCTTCCACGCGGCGTACGTCGCCGAGCTGTCCGCGTTCACCGAGGTGGTGGCGGGGACCCGGGAGGTGCCGTGCACGGTGCGGGACGCGCTGCAGGCGTTCCGGGTCGCCGAGGCGTGTGAGCTGTCCCGCGCCGAGGGCCGCGTCGTACGGCTGGACGAGGTCGCGTCGTGACTGCACTCGACGGACGGGTCGCCGCCGCGCCGATCTCCTGGGGCGTGTGCGAGGTGCCCGGCTGGGGCTGGCAGTACGACGCCGAGACGGTGCTGGACCAGATGCGCCGGGCCGGGCTGGCGGCGACCGAGTTCGGGCCGGCCGGGTTCCTCCCGGACGACCCGGCGGAGAAGGCGAGAGTCCTGGCGGACAAGGGACTGCGGGCCGTCGGCGGTTTCGTACCGGTGGTACTGCACGACCCGTCGTACGACCCGGCGACCGAGGTCGCGCGGGTGCTGGACGGGTTCGTCGCCGCCGGCGCGGGCACGCTGGTGCTCGCCGCGGCGACCGGACGGGACGGGTACGACGCCCGGCCGGTGCTTGACGAGACCGGTTGGAGCACGTTGCTCGGCAACCTCGACCGGCTGGCCGCGCTGGCCGCGGACCGAGGCGTGACCGCGACCCTGCACCCGCACGTCGGGACCATGGTGGAGGACGCGGACGACGTGGCCCGGGTGCTGGCCGGCAGCGGCATCGGGTTGTGCCTGGACACCGGCCACCTGCTGATCGGCGGCATCGACCCGGTCGCGCTGGCGAAGGAGCACACCGGCCGGATCCAGCACGCGCACCTGAAGGATGTGGACGCCGGCTGGGCGGCCAAGGTGCAGGCCGGCGAGGTCGGCTACACCGAGGCGGTGCGGCGCGGCATCTACCGGCCGCTCGGCGCCGGTGACGTCGACGTCGCGGCGATCGTGTCGACCCTGGAGGGCGCCGGGTACGACGGCTGGTACGTGCTCGAGCAGGACACCGTGCTTGCCGCTGCGTCGGCGACACCGCTGGACCAGGTCCAGGCCTCGCTCGCCTACCTGCGCGAGGTGGCCGGATGAGCTACGACGTACTGACGATCGGCCGGGTCGGGGTGGACCTCTACCCGCTGCAGACCGGCGTGCACCTGCAGGACGTGCAGACGTTCGGGAAGTTCCTCGGCGGCAGCGCGACCAACGTCGCCGTCGCCGCGGCCAAACACGGCCGCCGGTCCGCGGTCATCACCCGGACCGGCAACGACCCGTTCGGCACCTTCGTGCACGCCGAGCTGACCCGGCTGGGCGTGTCGGACGAGTTCGTCACGGGGGTGGACGGGCTACCCACGCCGATCACGTTCTGCGAGATCTTCCCGCCCGACGACTTCCCCCTGTACTTCTACCGCTATCCGACCGCGCCGGACCTGAAGATCTACCCGTCCGAGCTGGACCTGCACGCGATCGACGAGGCGAAGATCTACTGGTCCACTGTCACCGGTCTGTCCGCCGAGCCGAGCCGCAGTGCGCACTTCGCCGCCTGGGAGTCGCGTGGCCGTGATGTGCGGACCGGCCGGCACGCCGTGCAGTCGGTTCGTCATACCGTGCTCGACCTGGACTACCGGCCGATGTTCTGGGCCGACCCGGGCGACGCGCACGCCCAGGTGAGCAAGGCGCTGGACTACTGCACCGTTGCCGTCGGCAACCGTGAGGAGTGCGAGGTCGCGGTCGGCGAGACCGACCCGGACAAGGCCGCCGAGGCCCTGCTGGCCAAGGGTCTGGAGCTGGCGATCGTCAAGCAGGGTCCGAAGGGCGTGCTGGCCCGGACCGCCGACGAGCGGGTCGAGGTTCCGCCGCATCAGGTCGAGGTGCTGAACGGGCTCGGCGCCGGCGACGCGTTCGGTGGCGCGCTGTGTCACGGGTTGCTGTCCGGATGGCCGCTGGAGCGGACGATCCGGTTCGCGAACGTCGCCGGCGCGATCGTCGCCTCCCGGCTGGAGTGCTCCACCGCGATGCCGGACGAGGACGAGGTCAACGAGCTCCTGCAGGACGCCACCGCAGCCGAGGAGAGCGCATGAGCATCGACGTCGGTCTCAGGGTCACCGAGCTGACCGACATCCGGGCCCGCCGGCCGGAGGCGGTCGGCGAGGCCTGGCAGCAGCGCCGGCGCCGCCCGCTGCTCGGCGACGACGGCCGGCTGCTGATCGTCGCTGCCGACCACCCGGCCCGCGGGGCGCTCGGCGTGCGCGCCGACAAGCTCGCGATGGCCAGTCGGACCGACCTGCTCCGCCGGTTGGTCGTCGCACTCGAACGGCCGGGTGTGGACGGCGTGCTCGCTACCCCGGATGTGCTCGAGGACCTGCTGCTGCTCGGAGCGCTCGACGGCAAGATCGTGATCGGCTCGATGAACCGCGGCGGTCTGCAGGGTGCGGTGTTCGAGCTGGACGACCGGTTCACCGCGTACCGCGCGGCCGACATCGCCGCCTGCGGCCTGGACGGCGGCAAGATGCTCACCCGGATCGACCTCGACGACCACGGCACGGTCGCCACGTTGGCGGCGAGCGCGGCGGCCGTCACCGAGCTGGCCGGGCACGGGCTGATGGCGATGATCGAGCCGTTCTGGTCCACTCATCACGATGGCCGGGTGACGAACCTGCTGGACCCGGACTCGGTGATCAAGTCGGTGACCGTCGCCTCCGGACTCGGTGCGACCAGCGCCTACACCTGGCTGAAGCTCCCGGTCGTCGCCGAGCTGGACCGGGTGATGGAGGCGACCACGCTGCCGACGCTGCTGCTCGGCGGCGACCCGACCGCCGCGCCGGAGGAGACGTACGCGGACTGGGCGAAGGCGCTCACGCTGCCGTCGGTGCGCGGCCTGGTGGTCGGGCGGGCGCTGCTGTTCCCGCCGGACGGCGACGTCGCCGCCGCGGTCGACCATGCCGCCACGCTGGTCCGCGGAGGTGCCGCATGAGCGAGTGGTTCAAGCCCGCCGGCAGCACCGGGCGGGACGGGTTCGAGCCGGCGGTCAGCCCTGGCGGGCCGGGCTGGGAGCACACCGGCCTGTACGTCGTGAGCCTGGCCGCCGGTGAGTCCCGCGACGTCGACACCGGCGACTGCGAATGGATCGTGCTGCCGCTGTCCGGCTCCGCGCAGGTCACGGTGGACGGCGAAACGGTGTCGCTGGACGGACGAGTGTCGGTGTTCGCCGGACCGTCGGACCTAGCGTACGTGCCGGTGTCGTCGCGGTTCACGCTGTCGAGTACGGACGGCGCGCGGATCGCGCTGCCACACGCGCGGGCGGCCGCGTCGTACCCGTTCCGGCGGGTCGCGGCGGACGACGTACCGGTCGAGCTGCGCGGTGCCGGGGTGGCGTCGCGGCAGGTGCACAACTTCGGTACGCCGGGGGTGCTGGACGCGGACTCGATCATCGCCTGCGAGGTGATCACCCCGGCCGGGAACTGGTCGTCGTACCCGCCGCACAAGCACGACGAGGCCCTGCCTGGCGAGGAGACCGAGCTCGAGGAGATCTACTACTTCGAGCTGCGCGCCGACTCGCTCGTTGCCGATGGCAACCAGCCGATCGGGTACCAGCGGGTCTACGGCACGCAGGACCGGCCGATCGACGTACTGGCCGAGGTGCGGTCCGGGGACGTGGTGCTGGTGCCGCACGGCTGGCACGGCCCGGCGATGGCACCGCCCGGCTACGACATGTACTACCTGAACGTGATGGCCGGACCCGGCGACGAACGGGCCTGGCTGATCTGCGACGACCCGACGCACGGCTGGGTGCGGACCGGCTGGGACACCCAGAAGGTCGACCCGAGACTTCCCTTCGGAGGACAGCGATGAGGCTCACGGTCGCACAGGCGCTGGTGCGCTTCCTCGGGGTGCAGTACTCCGAGCGGGACGGTGCGCGGCACAAGCTGTTCGCGGGCTGCTTCGGGATCTTCGGGCACGGCAACGTGGCCGGGGTCGGCCAGGCGCTGCTGCAGTCGGAGCTCGCCGACCCGCCGGCGCTGCCGTACATCCTGGCCCGCAACGAGCAGGCGATGGTGCACACCGCGGCCGCGTTCGCCCGGACCCGGAACCGGCTGCAGACCTACGCCTGTACGGCGAGCATCGGGCCCGGCTCGACCAACATGATCACCGGTGCCGCGCTGGCCACGGTGAACCGGCTGCCAGTGCTGCTGCTGCCGTCCGACACGTTCGCCACCCGGGTCTCCGCGCCGGTGCTGCAGGAGCTCGAGAGCACGGTCGCCGGCGACGTCAACGTGAACGACGCGTTCCGGCCGGTGTCGCGGTACTTCGACCGGGTGCAGCGGCCCGAGCAGCTGCCGTCCGCACTGCTGAACGCGATGCGGGTGCTGACCGACCCGGTGGAAACCGGCGCGGTGACGGTCGCGCTCCCGCAGGACGTGCAGGCCGAGGCGTTCGACTGGCCGGACGAGCTGTTCGCCGAGCGCACCTGGCACGTGGCCCGGCCGTTGCCCGAGGCCTCGGTCCTCGCCGAGGCCGCGGAGCTGATCCGGTCGTCCCGCCGCCCGATCGTCGTCGCCGGCGGCGGTGTCGCGTACGCCGAGGCGCAGGACGCGCTGCGCGCCCTCGCCGAGGCCACCGGGATCCCGGTCGGGGAGTCGCAGGCCGGCAAGGGCTCGCTGCGCTACGACCACCCGCAGTCGGTCGGCGCGATCGGCTCCACCGGTACGACGGCCGCGAACACGCTGGCCGAGTCCGCGGACCTGGTGATCGGCGTCGGGACCCGATACGCCGACTTCACCACGGCCTCGCGGACCGCGTTCCAGAACCCGGCGGTGCGGTTCGTGAACCTGAACGTGGCGAGGTTCGACGGCGGCAAGCACGCCGGCCTGCCGGTGGTCGCGGACGCCCGCGAGGCGCTGGTCGCGCTGACGCGGGCGCTGGACGGCTGGTCGGTCGACGACGAGTACCGCGAGCAGACCGTCCAGCTGGCCCGGGAGTGGGACGCCGCGGTCGAGCAGGCGTACAACCCGCCCGCCTCGGTCACCGAGGCGTTGGCGCCGGGCCTGCTCACCCAGGGCGAGGTGCTGGGCTGCGTGAACGAGCTGTCCGACCCCCGCGACGTGGTGGTGTGCGCGGCCGGCTCGATGCCGGGCGACCTGCACAAGCTGTGGCGGACCCGGGACGGCAAGGGGTACCACGTCGAGTACGGCTACTCCTGTATGGGCTACGAGGTGGCCGGCGGCATCGGCGTACGGCTCGGGGCGCCCGACCGGGACGTGTTCGTGATGGTCGGCGACGGCTCGTACCTGATGATGTCCAGCGAGCTGGTCACCGCCGTTCAGGAGAACATCAAGGTGATCGTCGTCCTGGTGCAGAACCACGGCTTCGCGTCCATCGGAGCACTGTCGGAGTCGCTCGGCTCGCAGCGGTTCGGCACGTCGTACCGGTACCGGAGCGACGACGGCCGGCTGGACGGCGACGTCCTGCCCGTCGACCTGGCCGCGAACGCGCGCAGCCTCGGGGTAGAGGTGATCGAGGCCGAGAGCCGGGCCGACCTGGAGAAGGCGATCGCGACCGCGAAGGCCGGCACAAGCCCGGTGGTGATCCACGTCCGCACCGACCCGCGGGTGTACGCGCCGGACAGCGAGTCCTGGTGGGACGTGCCCGTGAGCGAGACCTCGACGCTGGAGTCGACCCGATCGGCGCGCGCGGTGTACGAGCAGGAGAAGTCGGCTCAACGGCAGTACCTCGCCCCGGTGACGTACCCGGGCGACGGAATGGAGGAGTGATGGCCCGACACCGAGGCGTCCGCTCCTCTGCATCCGGACCGGCCCGATCATCAGCCGCCGGCCGGCCATCGAGCGCGGCGATCATCGCCCCGCTCAACGCAGGACGTCCCGGCCGCCGCGTGGTGCGGTCAGCAGATACCCCAAGGAGGGGACACACCATGTTCAGATCACGGAAGCGGCTGCTGGCAGTCACGATGGTCGTCGGATTGGCGGTCACTGCAGGCTGCAGCGAGAGCGGCGGCAAGAAGGCCGAGGAGGATGCGGCGGGCGGCGTCGGCGCTGGCCAGGCGAACACCGAACGGATAACGGTCGCGATGATCACCCACGGAGCACCTGGTGACACCTTCTGGGACATCATCCAGAAGGGTGCCAAGGCCGCCGCGGACAAGGACAACGTCGATCTGAAGTACTCGTCGGACCCGTCCTCGGGCAACCAGGCGAACCTGATCCAGAGCGCCATCGACAGCAAGGTCGATGGCATCGCGGTCACCCTGCCGGACCCGCCGGCGCTCATCCCGGCCGTGAAGAAGGCCATCGCCGCGGGCATTCCGGTCGTCGCGCTCAACGCCGGTATCGGCCAGTTCGAGCAGTCGGGAGCGCTGTCGTACTTCGGTTCGGATGAGAGTCTGGCCGGCGAGGCCGGCGGCACGCGGGCCTCCGAGGGTGGCTACAAGCACGTCCTGTGCGTCATCCAGTTCCAGGGGCAGGTCCAGCTGGAGGACCGGTGCAACGGCGTGAAGAAGACCTTCACCGGAAAGTGGACCAAGATCTACGTCAACGGCTCCGACCGGCCGTCGGAGCAGTCCACGATCGCGGCGAAGCTGAAGCAGGACCCGAGCGTCGACTTCGTGATCACCCTCGGCGCGCCGGACGCGCTGGCGGCGATGGGAGCGATCAAGGATTCCGGCAGCAAGGCCAAGCTCGGCACGTTCGACTTCAACCCGCAGATCCCGCCGAAGATCCAGTCCGGTGAGCTGCAGTTCGCGATCGACCAGCAGCCCTTCCTGCAGGGCTACTTGTCCGTCGACTCGCTGTGGCTGTACAAGGCGAACGGCAACATCATCGGCGGCGGCAAGCCGACGCTGACCGGGCCGTTCCTCGTCGACAACAAGAACGTCGACTTCGTCGGCAAGTTCGCCGCCGGCGGCACCCGGTAGTAACCGTGCGGGGGCACCGAGCGGGTGCCCCCGGCGGAACCTGAGACTTGGAGGTCTGTATGAGTCAGACACTTGCCGCCGCCCCCGCCCCGCCGGCGGGGGACGAGCGGGTCGCGCGAAGGTCCGCGCTGTCGAGGCTGCTGGCACGTCCCGAACTGGGGGCACTGGTCGGCGCGATCGTGATCTACGTCTTCTTCTTCATCGTCGCGGCACCGTTCCGTGATGCCGGTTCGCTGTCGACGATCCTCTACCAGAGCTCTGTGTACGGCATCCCGGCGATCGCGGTCGCGGTGCTCATGATCGGCGGCGAGTTCGACCTGTCGGCCGGTGTGGCCGTCACCAGCTCGGCCCTCGTCGCCTCCATGTTCAGCTACCAGTTCACGGCGAACATGTGGATCGGGATCCTGGTTTCGCTCGCGGTCGCGCTCGGGATCGGCTTCGTGAACGGCTATCTCGTCGTCAGGACGGCGATACCGAGCTTCCTGGTCACCCTCGGCACGTTCTTCATGCTCAGAGGACTCAACCTCGCGTTGACCAAGCAGGTCACCGGGAACGTCGCAACCAACGACGTGTCGAACATCGACGGGTTCGACTCCGCCCAGAACGTGTTCGCCTCCCAGTTCACGGTGGGGGGCGTGGCGATCAAGGTCACCTTGCTGTGGTGGGTCGGGTTCGCCATCGTGGCGACGTTGATCCTGCTCCGGACGCACATCGGCAACTGGATCTTCGCCGTCGGCGGTTCGGCCCCGAGCTCCCGGGCAGTGGGCGTCCCGGTCAAACGGGTGAAGATCGGCCTGTTCATGGGCGTCAGCTTCCTGTGCTGGTTCACCGGCATGCACACACTGTTCGCCTTCAACACGGTGCAGTCCGGCCTCGGCGTGGGCAACGAGTTCATCTACATCGTCGCCGCCGTGGTCGGCGGGTGCCTGCTCACCGGTGGGTACGGGTCCGCGATCGGCGCGGCGATCGGGGCGTTCATCTACGGCATGGCCGAGCTGGGCATCGTGTATGCCGGATGGAACCCCGACTGGAAGTACTTCTTCCTCGGCGTGCTGCTCCTGGGCGCGATCCTGCTGAACACCTATATCCGGCGTCGCGCGGAGGCATCGAGATGACCGCAACGGCAGAGACCACACAGACCCCGACGCGGACGCCGCTGGTCAGGCTCACGGCGTGCGACAAGAACTACGGCAACATCATCGCGCTCGGCGGCATCTCGCTCGAGGTGGACGCTGGTGAGGTGACATGCGTGCTCGGCGACAACGGCGCCGGCAAGTCGACGCTGATCAAGATCATCGCCGGCCTGCACAAGCCCACGCACGGCACGTACGAGGTGGAGGGCGATCCGGTGAGCTTCGACTCGCCCCGCGAGGCGCTCGAGCGCGGCATCGCCACTGTGTACCAGGACCTCGCGGTCGTTCCGCTGATGCCGGTCTGGCGCAACTTCTTCCTCGGGAACGAGGTTCGCAAGAGCTTCGGCCCGATCAGCTGGCTCGACATCGACCGCATGCGCCGGACGACGAAGAAGGAGCTGCTCGACATGGGCATCGACCTTCGCGACGTCGACCAGCCCATCGGGACACTGTCGGGTGGTGAGCGTCAGTGCGTCGCGATCTCCCGGGCCGTCTACTTCGGCGCGAAGGTGCTGATCCTGGACGAGCCGACCGCCGCGCTCGGCGTCAAGCAGTCCGGCGTCGTGCTGAAGTACATCGTGCAGGCACGAGAGCGTGGCCTGGGAGTCATCTTCATCACGCACAACCCGCACCACGCGTACCCGGTCGGCGACCGGTTCCTGCTGCTCAAGCGGGGCAGGTCGATCGGGTACTACGCCAAGAACGAGATCACCCGCGACGAGCTCACCGCGCAGATGGCGGGCGGTGCCGAGCTCGAGGAGCTGCACCACGAGCTCCAGAGCGGCGGCGGTGCGGCGGCCGAGGCCGCGCAGGTACTCGAGGAGGAGGTGCAGGAGCTCGGCATCGCGCACAAACCTGCTGGCGCCTGACCGCGGGTCGGCGGATCGCCGTACGACGATCCGCCGACCGGCCCACCACTGTCCTGGTGACTCGGAAGGATTCCCTCAACGCATGACGACCACCGACTTCGAGCGCGCTGCGAGCGGGCCGCGCCTCACGCTTGGCAGCTGCCCGGACTCCTGGGGTGTCTGGTTCGCGGACGACCCCATGCAGACACCCTGGCAGCGATTCCTCGACGAGCTGACCGACGTCGGCTACCGATGGCTGGAGCTGGGGCCGTACGGTTATCTCCCCACCGACCCGGGTCGGCTGTCCGAGGAGCTGGACACGCGGGGGCTCAAGGTGTCCGGACAGGCGATCGCCGCGCCGCTGCAGCACGCCGGCCAGTGGACCTCCATCCTCGACGAGGCCCGCAGGATCGCCGAGCTCGTCAGCACGCTCGGAGGTCGGTTCGTGGTGATCCTTCCCGGTGCCTACCGGGACGAGAAGACCGGGGAGCTCCGCGAGCCTCGCGATCTCGACGGCGACGCGTGGCGCACGCTCATCCGCCAGAACAACGAGCTCGGCCGGGTGATCAGCGAGCAGTATGGACTGACGGCCGCGTTCCACCCGCACGCCGACTCGCACGTGGAGACCCAGCAACAGGTGGAGCGCTTCCTGGCCGACACCGACCCGCGATACGTGTCGCTGTGTCTCGACACCGGACACTTCGCCTACCGCCACGGCGACAATGTCGGGCTGATCCAGATGTATCCGGAGCGCGTCGGGTTCGTGCACATCAAGGGCGTGGACCCCGAGGTCCTCAAGGCGGTGGATGCCGAGGACCTCCCGTTCGGTGAGGCCGTCAAGCGCGGCGTGATGGCGGAGCCGCCGAACGCCGAGCCGAAGATCGAGCCGATCGCCGACGCGCTGCGGGGTCTCGACGTCGACGAGATGTTCGTGATCGTCGAGCAGGACCTGTACCCGTGCGACTTCGACGTACCCAAGCCCATCGCGAAACGGACGTATGACTACCTGCGTAGCGTAGGGATCGGAGGTGACGGGCGATGACGGTTCGAGTCGGGGTCATAGGCGTCGGCATGATCGGCCAGGACCACATCCGCAGGCTCACCCAGGTCTTGTCGGGCTCTGCGGTGGTGGCGGTCACCGACGTGGATCCGGCCCGCGCCCGGACGGTGGCCGACGGCCTTGCCGGCGCCCGCGTGCACGCGACCGGTCAGGAACTGATCCGCGACGACGACCTCGACGCGGTCATGGTCACCTCCTGGGGGCCGACCCACGAGGAGTTCGTCCTCGCGGCCATCGAGGCGGGCAAGCCCGTCTTCTGCGAGAAACCGCTGGCCACGACCCAGGAAGCGTGCCGGCGGATCCTCGACGCCGAGATGGCCTTCGGGCGGCGGCTCGTGATGGTCGGTTTCATGCGCCGGTACGACGCGGCGTACCGCGCGGTCAAGACCGCGGTGGACGGTGGCTCGATCGGTGCCCCGCTACTGATGCACTGCGCGCACCGCAATCCGGCCGTGCCGCCGTACGGCTTCACCACCGACATGGCGATCACCGACTCGGCGATCCACGAGATCGATCTCGTGCGCTGGATGTTCGACGAGGAGATCGTCGCCACCAACGTGCTGACCGCGCGTCGCAGTAGCAAGGCCGCCGAGGGCCTGCACGACCCGCTGATCGTGCTGCTCGAGATGGCCGGCGGCGTACTGGTGGACGTCGAGCTGTCGCTGAACATCGGGTACGGCTACGACATCCGCGGCGAGGTCGTCGGCGAGAGCGGAACGGCCGCGCTGGCCGAGACCACCGAGGCCGTGGTCAAGGCCGAGGGCCTGGTGAGTGGCCGGGCGCCGGCCGACTGGCGCGAGCGGTTCATCCGGGCGTACGACGTCGAGCTGCAGGAATGGCTCGACGCGGTGGCCGCCGGTGGCTCCACCGGCCCGAGCGCCTGGGACGGGTACGCCGCGGCGGTGGTCTCCGACTCGTGTATCGAGGCCCTGCGCACCGGCAGCCGGACAACGGTGTCGCTGCCCGAACGACCCGACTTCTACGTCAAGAGTTAGCAAGGCGATGCCATGAAACTCGCACTCGACCCGTACATGTTCCGCCGTACGCCGCTGCTGGAGCTGCCCGGCCTGGTCGCCGAGCTCGGCTACCAGTGGATCGAGCTGTCGCCGCGGGAGGACTTCCTGCCGTTCTTCAACCACGCCCGCGTGAACGACACGACCGTGGCGGCGTTTCGTAAGGAGCTGTCCGCGGCCGGTGTCGGCATCGCGTCGGTACTGCCGCTGTACAGGTGGTCGGGACCGGACGAGGACGACCGGCAGGCCGCGGTCCGCTACTGGAAGCGGGCGATCCGGATCACCGCGGACCTCGGGGTGGACACGATGAACTCCGAGTTCAACGGCCGGCCCGAGCAAGCCGCGCGCAGCGAGTCGCAGTTCTGGCGCTCGATGGAAGAACTGCTGCCGGTGTTCGAGTCCGAGGGCGTCAAGCTGGTGCTCGAGCCGCACCCCGACGACTTCGAAGAGGACGGCAGGGCCGCGGTGGATCTGATCCGAGGCATCAACAGCCCGCTGGTCAGCTTCCTGTACTGCGCGCCGCACACCTTCCACATGGGCAACGACGCCAAGGGCATCATCGAGTACGCCGGTGACCTGCTCACCAACATCCACGTCGCGGACTCCTTCGACCACAACGGGTCGTCGGGTCTGCGCTACATCGTGAACCCGCCGGGCTCGACCGTCCGGGTGCACCAGCACCTCGACATCGGCCAGGGCGAGGTCGACTTCGGCGAGCTGTTCTCCTGCCTCGAGGCCGCGGGCTTCGACGGAACGGTGACGACCTGCGTCTTCGCCTGGGAGGAACGCGCCCGCGAGTCCGGCACCTTCATGCGGGACACGATCACTGAATACCTGTCGGGCTGGTCGACGCCGCCCACCTACGTCTCCCCGTAACACCCATCGCAGTCGAAGAGGAACCATCGTGACCACTGAAGTCAAGCGCATCACCCATCTGGTCGGCGGAAGCCCCTGGACCGGAGTCGCCGAACGCACCGGCGACGTGTACAACCCCGCGACCGGACAGGTCAGCGGCCACGTCGACTTCGCGTCGTCCGCAACCGTCGACGAGGTCGTCAAGATCGCCCACGACGCCGGGCGTGCCTGGGCGCAGACCTCGTTGACCAAGCGCGCACTGGTGCTGTTCGCCTACCGCGAGCTGGTGAACACCAACAAGGAGCGGATCGCCGCCCTGATCACCGCCGAGCACGGCAAGGTGCTGTCCGACGCCGTCGGCGAGGTGACCCGTGGGCTGGAGGTGATCGAGTTCGCCTGCGGCATCCCGCATCTGCTCAAGGGTGGTTTCAGCGAGGGCGTGTCGACGAAGGTCGACGTGTACTCGATCCGGCAGCCGCTGGGCGTGTCTGCGGTGATCTCGCCGTTCAACTTCCCGGCGATGGTGCCGATGTGGTTCGTGCCGATTGCCGTTGCCTGCGGCAACAGTATCGTGATCAAGCCGTCGGAGAAGGACCCGTCGGCAGCAGTCGCGATGGCCGAGCTGTGGAAGGAGGCCGGTCTGCCGGACGGTGTCGTCAACGTCGTGCACGGTGACAAGGAGGCGGTCGACCGGCTGCTCGAGCACCCGGACGTCAAGTCGGTGTCGTTCGTAGGCTCGACCCCGATCGCGCGCTATGTCTACGAGACCGGGACGCGGCACGGCAAACGGGTACAGGCGCTCGGTGGTGCCAAGAACCACATGGTGGTGCTGCCGGACGCCGATCTCGACCTGGCCGCAGACGCCGCGGTGAACGCCGGCTTCGGCTCCGCGGGCGAGCGCTGCATGGCGATCTCCGCCGTGGTCGCGGTCGACCCGGTCGGTGACGAGCTCGTCGCCAAGGTGCGCGAGCGGATGGCGAAGATCAAGACCGGCGACGGCACCCGCGGTTGCGACATGGGCCCGCTGGTCACCGGGCCGCACCGCGACAAGGTGGTCGGCTACGTCTCCGCCGGCGAGGACGCCGGTGCCGAGCTCGTGGTGGACGGCCGGACCGACGAGTTCGACGGCGGCGAGGACGGCTTCTGGCTCGGCCCGACGCTGTTCGACAAGGTGACGCCGGAGATGTCGATCTACACCGACGAGATCTTCGGGCCGGTGCTGTCGGTGGTCCGGGTCCCGTCGTACGACGCCGCGCTCGAGCTGGTGAACTCCAACCCGTACGGAAACGGCACGGCGATCTTCACCAACGACGGCGGTGCCGCCCGGCGGTACCAGAACGAGGTCGAGGTCGGCATGGTCGGCATCAACGTGCCGATCCCGGTGCCGATGGCGTACTACTCGTTCGGCGGCTGGAAGAACTCGCTGTTCGGCGACACGCATGCGCACGGCACGGAGGCGGTGCACTTCTTCACCCGCGGCAAGGTCGTCACCTCCCGCTGGCTGGACCCGTCACACGGCGGGCTCAACCTCGGGTTCCCCACCCACGACTGAGCCCAGGGACAGAGCCCGGGGCACGGCGCGCACCCGGTTCGTGGCCGTTGCCAGTCGCGATGCCGGCCGGGCGCGGCAGTTCGCGGACGAGTGCGGGCTGGAGCTGAGCTTCGGCTCGTACGAAGAGCTGCTGGCCAGCGAAAAGGTCGACGCGGTGTACGTCGCGTTGCCGGTCGCTCTGCACGCGGACGCTGCTGGCGCGCCGGCTGGTCGCGGACGGCGCGATCGGGCGGCTGACCACGGTCGGCGCGGCGCTGAGCGTGAGCGTCGGCACCGGCGACATCCGGCGCTCGCGCGCACTCGGCGGTGGTGCACTGCTGGACCTCGGCTGCTACTGCCTCAGTGCGCTCCTGATGTTCGCCGGTTCGCCGCAGCGGGTGTACGCCGAGCAGGTGGTCGATACCGATGGTGACGGCGTCGACCTCCGGCTCGCGGCGACGCTGCGGATGCCGGACGACGTGCTTGCACAGTTCGACGTCGGCCTCGACCTGCCTCGCCGCGACGAGCTCGAGATCATCGGCACCGCCGGGAAGATCGTGGTCGGCGACCCGTGGATCTGCCGGGACGCGTCGAGCTGGTCCGGGACGGTCAGGCCGAGCAACAGGCCGTTGACCCGGACGCGGCGTACGGCCTGACCGGCGCCGAGGCCGACGTGTACCGGATCGAGCTGGACACGGCGTCCGCGGTGATCCGCGGCGAGCGTGATCCCGATTTCGGCCGGGCGGACGCGGTCGAGCTGGCCCGGGTGCTCGAGCTGGTTCGCTGGTCTGCCGAGTCCGGTCTGCCGGTCACGCCGTAGCGGCGGGTCCGGTGCTGCCGCGGACCACGAGGTGCGGTGTCAGCACGAACTCCTCGGCTGCGCCGCGGCCGTTCTCGAGCCGGTCGGCCGCGACCTGGACGGCGTGCGCGGCGAGCTGTTCGGCGTCCTGGTCGACCGAGGTCAGGTCGATGTGCGCGAGCCGCGCCAGCGTGCTGTTGTCGTACCCGACGATGGACACCTGCTCCGGTACGCCGACGCCTGCCCGGCTGAACGCGTCCTGCAGACCGACCGCGCACATGTCGTTGTACGCGACCACCGCGGTCGGCAGCTCCGGGGACTCCAGCAGTGCGTGGGCGGCTTGCGCGCCCGCCCGCTCGTCGAGCCCGCCTGGGACGACACGTACCGACCCGGTCAGGCCGTTCCGGCGCATCGCCGTACGGTAGCCGCGGCGGCGCAGCGACGCGATCGGGCCCTTGCCGGCGTCGACGAACGCGATGTCGCGGTGCCTGAGCCCGACCAGGTGGTCGACGGCCTGCGCCACACCCAGGTCGTCGGCCGCCCGCACCACGTCGATGTCAGCACCGGTCTGCTTGCCGATGACGACGACCGGCAGCTGCCGGCTGAGCGCGCCCAGCTGTGAGACCGAGACGGCCGGCCCGAGCAGGATGACCGCCTCGCAGCGGAAGTCCAGCAGCGCGTCGACGGCCCGTCGTTCGTCTCGGCCGGCGGTCACCGTGCTCAGCACCAGGTCGTAGCCGCGTCCCTCACTGGCCTGGTGGAGGTCCTCGACCAGCTCCGCGTGGAACGGGCTGCGGATGTCGAGCATGACGCCGAGCAGCCGGGTGCGCCGGCGGGCGAGCAGGCGAGCGGTCCGGTCCGGCCGGTAACCGAGCCGGTCGGCCGCCTCCCGGACCCGGCGCCGGGTCTCTTCGCTCGGCCCCGGCCGGTCGCTCAGTGCCAGCGAGACCGACGACGGGGACATCCCGATCGCGGCCGCCACGTCCTCCAGCCGGAGCCGCCGGGCGCGCGTGCCGTCGGCGTCCAGAGGTTGATCGCGAGTGGCCACGGAATCTCCTGGCGTGGTGTCGAGCTCTTGACAGGCGCTTGTCTCGGAAGGATAGTACAGGGAATTCAAGCGCTTGAAATCCAAGCAGCGCAGGGGACCTAGTCCGTCGGCAGCCGAGGAGCAACCATGTCGTCTTCGTCCATCGGGGTGGCCGTGATCGGCGCGGGCATGGCAGGTCGCGCGCACGTGGCGGGGTACCGCGCCGCAACCGCGATCCACGGCGCCGGTCTGCCGGAGGTGCGGTTCGTCGCCGTCGGCGACGTCAACGCCACCGTCGCGAAGGAGACCGCGAACCGGTTCGGCTACCAGCGTGCCGAGTCGAGCTGGCAGGCCATCGCCGACGCGCCGGACATCGACGTCGTCAGCGTCGTCGTCGCCAACACGCTGCACCGCGAGATCGTCGAGGGCCTACTCGCGGCCGGCAAGCACGTGCTCTGCGAGAAGCCGCTCGCGCCGAGTGTCGAGGATGCCGAGGCGATGGTGGCCGCGGCCCGGGCAGCCGAGCGGCAGGCCGCGACCGGCTTCACCTTCCGCCGCTCGCCGGCGATCAACGCCATCCGCGCACAGCTCGAGTCCGGCGTGATCGGCCGTCCGCTGCACCTCGACGGTCACTACTGGTGCGACTACGGCTGCGACCCTAACGCCCCGATGAGCTGGCGGTACAAGGGCGGGCCGGGAAGCGGCGCGCTCGCCGACATCGGCGCGCACCTGGTCGACCTGGCGGAGTTCCTCTGCGGGCCGATCGAGTCCGTCAGCGGAGCGGTGCTGGCGACGTACATCACCGAGCGGCACCTCCCGGTCGGTGCCGTCGTGGGGCACGCTCTGGCCGCGGTCAGCGAGGAGGCCGAGCCGGTCGAGAACGAGGACCTGGTCAGCTTCACCGCGCGGTTCGCGTCGGGCGCCACCGCGACGCTGTCGGCCTCCCGGACGGCGTACGGGCACCCGAACGGGCTCGGTTTCGAGATCTTCGCCGAGACCGGTGCCGCGACGTTCGACCTCGCCCGCGCATCCGAGTTCGGCTTCGTCGACCACAGCGCCCCGCACGCCACGAACGGCTACCGCCAGGTCCTGGTCGGTCCGGACCACCCCTACATCACCGGTGGGCTGCCGATGGACTTCCCGGGCGTCGGCCACGGCCAGAACGACCTGTTCGCGTTCCAGGCGAGGGCGTTCCTGGGCCAGGTGGCCGGCATCGAGGGACTGCCGCCCTGCCCGACCTTCGAGGACGGCCTGCGCAACCTGCGACTGCTCGGAGCTGTCGTCCAGTCCGCGGAGGCCGGCGGCGCAGCCGTCTCCGTCAGCTAGCTCGACCCACAGACCGGAAGGACACACCGTGAAGCTCGGCGCCTACACCGCATGCCTGCACGACAAGCCGATCGCCGACGCACTCAAGATCCTGCGTGAGATGGGGCTGGACAGTGCGGAGATCAACTCGGGCGGGTTCCTGCCCGCGCCGCACCTGCCGATCGAGCAGATCCGGGCCGGCCAGACCGCCCGGGACGACTACCTGGGCCTCTTCGAGTCCAGCGGTGTGGCCCTGACCGCGCTGAACTGCAACGGCAACCCGCTGCACCCTGACCCCGGGATCCGGCAGAAGCACGCCCAGGACGTTCGCGACGCCATCGAGCTCGCCGCACTGCTCGGCGTGAAGCGGGTGGTCACGATGTCCGGGCTGCCGGAGGCGCATGCCGGTGGCAGCGCGCCGTCGTGGACGGTGCTGCCGTGGGTCAGCGTCTACCTGGACGCCCGCGACTACCAGTGGAACGAGGTCGCGATCCCGTTCTGGAAGGACATCCAGGCCCGGGCCGCCGATGCCGACGTCAAGGTCTGCATCGAGATGCACCCGCACAACGTGGTCTACAACCCGGCCACGATGGTGCGGCTCGCCGAGGAGATCAACGCCACCCACGTCGGTGCCGAGATGGACCCCAGCCACCTGTTCTGGCAGGGCATCGACCCGGTTGCCGCACTGGACAGCCTCGGCGGCCTCGTCTACAACGCCGCGGCCAAGGACACCCGGATCAACGAGGCGGCCAAGGTCAACGGCGTGCTCGACGACCGGTTCGGCCGGATGCTGCCCACCGACCCCGGCGCGCTCGGGCTCGGTGGCACGGAGACCCTCAGCCGGTGGCCGGAGAACTCGTCGTGGGACTTCGTCGCGGTCGGCCGGGGACACGATGTCGCGTTCTGGACCGAGTTCCTCCGGGCGATCCAGCGGATCGACCCGGAGATGGCGGTCAACATCGAGCACGAGGACCAGGAGCTCGACCAGCTGGAGGGCCTGGAGTCCGCCGCCAAGACCCTCCTCGCCGCCCAGGCCGCCCTGTAAGTGCCAGCGTGTGCGCGAATCGCCATACGGGAGCGCTCTCCCTTGGCGATTCGCGAACACACAGAGGTGGTTCAGCGGCGGGCGGCGTGGTCCGCCAGGGCGGTCTCGAGACGGGCGGCGGGCCAGCGGTCCGCCACCGCCTGGCGGAGGACGTCGGCCTGGGACGGCGGGGCGAGACCGCCGATCGGCTGGTCCAGGTCCAGGTCGGTCGGGAACGCGTACCCCTCCGCGCTTGCCGCGATCACGTGCTCGCGGGCAGCCGGGTCGTCCATGGCGAGCAGCTCGGGGTAGAGCGCCAGGCACATCGCGGCCCGGTCGACCGACTCCATCGCCCGGCCGAAGGCGGACGAGATCTGTAGCAGGTTCGCCATCCGCCGGATGTCCGCCGAGTGGTTCGACCCCGCCGCGTGGAACAGCGCCGGGTTGAAGAACACCGCGTCGCCCTTGGCCAGCGGCAGCTGCACGTGGTGCTCGGTGAAGTGCGCGGCGAACTCGGGCCGGCGGTAGGCCAGGTACCCCGGCTCGTACCTGTGCGAGTGCGGCAGGTACAGCGTCGGTCCGCTCTGCACCGGCATGTCGCAGTGCGCGACTGCGCCCTGCAGGGTGAGCACCGGTGACAACCGGTGCACATGTGCCGGGTACGACGCGGCCACCTCGTCGGACTGGAAGCCGAGGTGGTAGTCGCGGTGCACGGTCTGGCCCTCGCCGCCGGGGTTCACCACGTTGACCTGTGAGGTGACCTGGTACGCCGGGCCCAGCCAGGCGGTCGCGATCAGCGCGAGCAGGTCGTTGGCGTAGTACGCCGCGAACGCCGCCGGGTCCCGCAGCGCCAGCTTCTGCAGGGCGTTCCAGACCCGGTCGTTGGCGCCCGGCTTGGCGAAGTGGTCGCCGGCCGCGCCACCCGCCGCCCGCTGGTCCGCGATCATCGCCTCGAACGCCGCTGTGACCGCGTCGACAGCGGGCGCGGCGAAGGCGCCGGACAGCACCACGATGCCCGGGCCGTCGCTCAGCGCCCGGGCCAGTTCGGCCTGGACGTCCCGCGGATCGGATGCGGCCCGCAGCCGCGCGGCGTCGTACACGAGCACCTCGTGGTCGACCTGCGAGGCATACGGATAGTCGGCGGGGTCGGTGCGCTCGGCGACGACGGTCAGCAGGTCCTCCAGCCGGCAGTCCGCAGGCCGCAGCCAGACCTGGGCTGTGGGTGAGGTCGGAAGTGTGGTCATGCCCCTAGCCTGGAACCACGATGACGGTCCGGCCACACCCCGAACCCGTCAAAAACCCGTCAAGTCCGTCAGGTCCGTCAGCAACGGAGGCCGCGTGGGACGTCCGTACCGGGTCCGCGACATCGCCGTCCAGGCCGGCCTGAGCGAGACCACCGTCGACCGGGTGCTGAACCGGCGTGGCAGTGTCAGCATCCGGGCGACCCGTCAGGTCGAGCAGGCGATCCGCGACCTGGACCGGCAGCAGGAACAGCTCCGGCTGGGTGGCCGGACATTCATCGTCGACCTGGTCATGCAGGCGCCGGAGCGGTTCAGCGGCGCCGTCCGGAGCGCGCTCGAGGCCGAGCTTCCGGCGCTGCGGCCGGCGGTGATCCGCTGCCGCTTCCACCTGCGCGAGGCGGGCGGGATCGACGACCTGGTCGGTGTGCTGGACCGGATCGGGTCCCGCGGCTCGCACGGCGTGGTGCTGAAGGCGCCGGACGTGCCCGAGGTGGCCGAGGCGGTCGACCGGCTGGTCGCGGCCGGGATCCCGGTGGTGACGCTGGTGACCGACGTGCCGGGCAGCCGGCGGCTGGCGTATGTCGGGATCGACAACCGTGCCGCCGGCGCCACCGCGGCGTACCTGATCGACAGCTGGTTGGGCGAACGGCCGGGCAACGTGCTGGTCACCCTGAGCCGGAACGAGTTCCGCGGTGAGGAGGAGCGCGAGATGGGCTTCCGGGCGGCGATGCGGCAGCGGGCCCCGCACCGCACGCTGGTCGAGCTGACCGACACCGACGGGCTGGACGAGACCGTCCGGGCGATGGCGCAGGCGGCGCTGCGTGGCGACCCGGACCTGTGTGCCGTGTACTCGATCGGCGGCGGCAACCTGGCGACGGTCGGGGCGTTCGAGGACCTGGACCGGGAGTGCCGGGTGTTCGTCGCGCATGACCTGGACGACGACAACCGGCGGCTGCTGCGGGCCGGCCGGGTGTCCGCGGTGCTGCACCACGATCTCGCCGACGACGTACGGCGCGTGTGCCGCGCGATCCTGCAGGCGCACGGCGCACTACCGGGCGCGCCGCACACGCTGCCGTCGAACGTCCAGGTGGTGACGCCCTACAACGTGCCGGTCAGGCTTCCTTAGGCGCGGCCGTGGTGCCCCGCACGACCAGCGAGGGCGGTACGACGAGCTCGTCGTCGGCGAAGACATCACCGTCCAGCCGGGCCACCGCACGGCCGACGGCCAGCTCCGCGAGCCGCTTCGGGTCCTGCCCGATCGTGGTCAGGTCGACGTGCGAGAGCCCGGCCAGGTTGCTGTCGTCGTACCCGACCACCGACATCTCACCGGGGACGTCGCGGCCGGCCTTGCGGAGCGTGTCCAGCATTCCGATCGCGCACTTGTCGTTGAAGGCGGCGACGGCCGTGGTGCGCGGCGCCTCACGCAGAATCCGCTTCGCGGCGGCGACTCCGTCGTCCTCGGTCAGCCCGCCGCCGACCACCCAGATGTGCTCGCTCATCCCGGCCCGCCGCATCGCGGTCTTGTACCCGACCCGGCGCTCGGCCGCTCCCGGGGCGCGGCCGCCGTCCACGTGCACGATCCGCCGGTGGCCGAGCGAGACCAGATGCTCGACCGCCTGACGCAGGCCGTCGCTGTCGTCGCTGCGCACCACGTCGACGCCGTCCGCGGTCACCTTCCGCGCCACCACCACGGTCGGCATCGCCGCGGCCAGCTCGGCGAGCGCCTTCGCCCGCTGGTCCGGCCCGAGCAGGATCAGGCCCTCGCAGCGGTAGTCCAGCAGCGCCTGGATCGCCCGTGGCTCGTCCCGGGTCGGCGCCACCGCGCTGAGCGCGACGTCGTACCCGGCCAGGTCGGCGGCGGCGTACAGCGCCTCGACCAGGTCGCCGTGGAAGGCGTGCCGGACGCCGTACACGACACCGAGCAGCTTGGTGCGCTGCCGGCCGAGCAGCCGGGCCCGGTGGTCCGGGCGGTAGTCCAGCTCAGCCGCCGCCTCGAGCACCCGGGCGCGGGTGGTGTCGCTCGCTCCGGGCGCGTCGCGATACACGATCGATACCAGGGCCCTCGACACTCCCGCCTTGGCCGCTACGTCCTCCATGGTCGGGCGGCGCGATCTGAGGTCGGGGCCTCTCACGTCACTCAGTGGTCTCTCCTGCCACTCGTGATTTCCCCGTCGAACCGGACCAAGAGTAGAGCGCTCTAGCAATCTTTGCCAGACCTCTTGACGAACCGTGGACGCCCGGTGTTCCCTGGCAGGACTAGAGCGCTCTAGTAGTTCGGCCATGACACGCAAGCGCCATCGAGAGGACGTTATGTCACGTCTGCACACCCCGGTCCGGCTCGGCCTGATCGGTGCCGGACGGATCGGCACCATGCACGCTCGCAACATCGCCCGCCGGATCCCGGCCGCGCGGCTCGCCGCCGTCGCTGACCCGGTGCCGGGCGCGGCCGAGCGGCTGGCGTCCGAGCTCGGCGCCGAGGCCACCACCGACCCGGCCGAGCTGGTCAAGGAGGTCGACGCCGTCGTCATCACCGCGTCGGCCACCGCGCACACCGAGCTGGTGATCGCCGCCGCGGAGGCCGGCCGGCCGGTGTTCTGCGAGAAGCCGATGGCGCTCACCCTCGCCGACGCGGACCGGGCGCTCGGTGCGGTCGGGGCCGCCGGGGTAGCGCTGCAGGTCGGCTTCAACCGCAGGTTCGCCGCGGACTTCCGGGCCGCGCACGACCTGATCGTTGCCGGCGGCATCGGTACGCCGCAGCTGATGCGGTCGGTCACCCGGGACCCGGCCGGCGCGGTCGCCGACCCGGGCGCGGTGAGGCCGTGGACGATCTTCCGGGAGACGCTGATCCACGACTTCGATGTCCTGCGCTGGCTGAACCTGAACGCGGAGCCGGTCGAGGTGTACGCCACCGCGGACGCGCTGGTCGCGCCGTCGTACAAGGCGAAGGGGCTGCTGGACACGGCCGTCGTCGTGGTCCGGTTCGAGAACGGGGCGATCGCGACCGCCGAGGCCAGCTTCTCCGCGGCGTACGGGTACGACGTACGCGGCGAGGTGTTCGGCTCGGCCGGCATGGTCAGCGCCGGCGACCTGCGCCGGCACGCGATGCGGTTCCACGGTGCCGACGGGCTGTCCCAGCCGACTGTGCGCAGTGATGTCGAGCTCTTCGGCGACGCCTACACCGCGGAGCTGGCCAGCTTCGTCGACTGCGTGCGCGAGCAGAAGGTGCCCGAGGTGACCGGCGCGGACGCGCGGTCGGCACTGGCCATCGCGGTGGCCGCGATCGCGTCGGTCGAGCAGGAGCGGCCGGTCCGGCTGACCGAGCTGGAAGGCTACCGGACGCTCGACCTCACGGCGCGGACCTGATGGGCTTCGAGCTCGCGGTGTGCGCCGAGATGGTGTTCACCGACCTGCCGTTCGCTCACCGGGTCCGGCGGATCGACGAGCTCGGCTTCGCGGTCGAGCTCTGGGACTGGACCGCCAAGGACACCGACACACTCAAAGGGACCGGCGCCCGGTTCTCGTCGATGACCGGGTACGTGACCGGGGACCTGCTGGACGGTGCGGACGAGCTGCTCCGGACGGCGGCCGAAGCCCTCGCGGTCGCGGAGAAGCTCGGCTGCCCGCGGCTCAACCTGCACGGCACCGGGCTCGGCCCGGACGGTCTGCCGGTGACGCCGTCGTACCAGGTCACCGGCCCGATGTGGCTCGCGGCCGAGCGCACGCTGCGGCGGGTCGCAGCGCTGGGGGAGACCGCGGGCCTGACTTTCACCCTGGAGAACATGAACACCGAGGTCGACCACCCGGGCGTGCCGTTCGCGCGGGCCGCCGACACGATCGCGCTGGTGGAGGCGGTCGGCAGCCCGCACCTGCGCCTGAACCTGGACCTGTACCACGCCCAGATCGGCGAGGGGAACCTGATCGAGCTGATCCGGCGGGCGCTGCCGCTGGTCGGTGAGATCCAGGTCGCGGACGTGCCCGGCCGGTGCGAGCCGGGCACCGGCGAGATCAACTATCCGGCCGTCGCAGCAGCGCTCGACCGGGCCGGGTACCGCGGCACGGTGGCGCTCGAGGCCTGGGCGTCCGGAGACAGTGTCGTTGCGCTGGAGAGGTTCCGGGCGGCGTTCACGCCGACTTTGTCCTGACAGTGGCCCTGCCACTCACCATCATGTCTCGCATGAAGACAGTTCCGGTCACCGTCGACCGCACCAGCCGGACGCCGCTGCACGTGCAGCTGGCCGACCAGCTCGAGCAGGCGATCCAGGGCGGTGAGCTGCCGGTCGGTTCGCGGCTGAGCAACGAGCTCGACCTGGCCGCGATGTACGGGCTCAGCCGGCCGACGGTCCGCCAGGCGATCGCCCGGCTGGTCGACCAGGGACTGCTGGTGCGCAAGCGCGGGGTCGGCACCCAGGTCGTGGGCCGGGCGGACCAGGTCCGCCGTTCGCTGGCGCTGACCAGCCTGTACGACGACCTGGCCAAGCACGGCCGCCGTCCGCAGACGGAGGTGCTGCGGCTGGGCTCGATGGGCGCCACCGCGGAGGTTGCCGGCGCCCTGCACTGCCAGCGCGGCGACCGGGTGCTGCGAATCGAGCGGCTACGCAGCGCGGACGGCGAGCCGCTGGCACTGATGCGGAACTGGCTGCCCGTCGAGGTGCTGGACACCGACGCCGCGGCGCTCGCCGAGCACGGCCTGTACGAGCTGCTCCGGGCCCGCGGCGTGCGGCTCAAGGTCGCGCACCAGACAATCTCGGCCCGCCCGGCTGCACCGGACCAGGCCCGGCTGCTCGCCGAGCCGGTCGGCGCCCCGCTGCTGGCCACCACCCGGATCACGTACGCCGACCACGGCCGTCCGGTCGAGTACGGCGCACACCTGTTCCGGGCCTCCCGGTACTCCTTCGAGCACACCCTGTTGCAGCGATGACGCCGGCGTCGGTCGTTCAGGGCCGCAGCCGGTAGAACCGCCACTCGTGGTGCTCGATCGGCAGCACCTCGACCTCGTCGAAGCCCGCCTCCTCGGCGTACCGGCGCAGCGTGCCGATCCGCATCACCGCACCGGTAGCGGCCGAGTCGGGCTCGGTCATCACGGCCGGCAGGCAGTTCAGGACGCTCCAGCCGTAGTGGTGCCGGTCGAGCTCGGTGCCCGGGGCAACGATCTGGTCCGGCACCCGCTCGTCGGCGATCAGCACGGTGCCGCTGTCGGCCAGCAGGCCGCGCAGCTGGGACAGCACCGCGACCGGGTAGGACAGGTCGTGCAGGGCCTCGAACACGGTGACCAGGTCGTACCGGCCGACAGTGTCGAAGCTGGTCGCGTCACCGGCCACGAACCGCACCCGGTCGTCCAGCCCGGCATCCCGCGCGTGCTGCTGGGCATAGCCGATCGCGAGCTCGTCGAGGTCGTACCCGTCCACCAGTACGTCCGGGTACGACTGTGCCATCGCGATGCTGGACCAGCCGCTGCCGACCCCGATGTCCGCGATCCGCGCCGGCGGCTGCGCCGACAGCCGCTCGTGCAGATCCGGTACCGCGGGGAACCAGGCGGTGCCGAGCAGCTGCAGGAACCAGGCCCGGCTGCCGTCCGGCCGGCCCTCCTCCCAGTGGTACGGCTTGTTCAGCCCGGTGCCGGTGCGGAACGCCTGCTCCAGGTCCGCGATCCGGCCCGTGGTGCGCAGCACGTCGTCGGCCATCGGGGCCGCGAAGCTCAGGCTGTCCGCATCGCAGAAGGCCTGCCGGGACGCGTCCGGCAGCGAGTACCGCCGCTGCTCCGGCGCGACGGTGGCGTCGGCGAGGTCGACGAACCCGGTGACGGCCTGCTGCTCCAGCCACTCCCGCACCATCCGCTCGTTCAGCCCGGTGCGCTCGGCCAGGTCCGGCGCCGTGACGGGCATGCCGTCCGCGAGCGCGTCGTACAGGCCGAGGCGGCGGCCGAGCTGGATGGTCATCAGGTCGAGGGTCGCGGTCGAGGACGCGCGGATCCGCGCGTACAGGTCGCCGGCGGCGGTGTCGGGCTGCAGAGAGGTCATTCCCCGATTGTGCTGTAACGCGCCGACGCCTTCGAGGCGTCTGTGCGGATGAGGACTTCCCTACGGAAGTCTGCCGTCAGCCGACCCACAGCACGCCGGCCAGCGAGACTCCCCCGATCACGACGGTGGACAGCGCTCCGAGCAGCAGTGCGGAGCCGCCGCGGCGCACGAGTGGCACCAGCCGTACGCCGGTGCCGAGACTGAACAGCGCCGCGGCGAGCGCGACGGTCTGCACCCGGGTCAGGACCGTCAGCGCACCGGCCGGCACCAGATCCAGGGTGCGCAGCAGCACGCAGCCGAGGAACCCGAGCACGAACAGCGGTACGACGGGCGGCGACTCGCCGGCACCCGCCCGGCGCTGGAGGGCGCCGACCGCGGCCACTACGGGTGCGAGCAGCAGCACCCGGGTCAGTTTGACCACCACCGCGACGGCGACAGCCGCTGCGCCCGCGGGACCGGCGGCGGCCACCACCTGGCCGACCTCGTGCACGCTGGCGCCGGCCCAGATGCCGAGCTGGGTGTCGGTCATCCCGAACGGTGCCTGGAGCAACGGAACCGCGACCATCGCGACCGTGCCGCAGATCGTCACCATGGCGACCGCGGTGGCGACGTCGTCCTCGTCGCCGTCGGCGTTGCGCTCCATCGCGGCGATCGCGGAGGCGCCGCAGATCGCGAACCCGGTGGCGATCAGCAGGCTGCGCGGCCGGCCCAGCCCGAGCCTCCGGCCCGCCCAGAGGGTCGCCACCAGGGTGCCGGCCAGCGTGATCACGACCAGCGCGATCACCGCTGGGCCGAGCTGGGCGATCGTGACCAGCGACAGGCTGAACCCGAGCAGTACGACGCCCACCCGCAGCAGCCGCCTGGTGGCCAGGGCGAGCCCCGGCCGGGTGGTCGCCGGCAGCAGACCGACGTTCGCGACGACCGCGCCGAGCAGCACGGCACAGGTGAGCACCCCGACGCCGGGCACCAGCCGGTGCAGCAGCATCGCCAGCCCGACGCCGCCGGCGGCCACAGCCAGACCGGGTGCGTGGTGGCGTGCCATGGTTCCAGCGTCGGTGCGACATCGCCCGGCGGGTAGACAGCACTCGGGCATCGGGTCATACGCTCCATGCATGACCCCGCGCCGGCCCGATCTCGACGACCTCGCGGTCCTGGTGCTGGTCGCGGAGACCGGCAGCATCGGCAGGGCCGCCGTACGGCTCGGGCTGTCGCAGCCCAGCGTGAGCCGCCGGATGACCGCACTGGAGCGCAGCTTGCGGGTGCCGCTGCTCTACCGGGAGACGCGCGGTACGACGCTGACCCCGGCGGGCAAGGCGGTGGTCGACTGGGCGACGGTGCTGCTCGCCGCCGCCGACGACTTCACCCGGTCCGTGCAGACGCTTCGGGTGCAGCGCACGGTGGCGGTCCGCGCGGCCGTCAGCATGACACTGGCCGAGCACCTGGCGCCGCGCTGGCTGACAGCCCTGCGCCAGCAGGAACCGGACGCGCTGGTCTCGCTCACGGTGGTGAACTCGACCGAGGCGGCGGCCCTGGTCGAGGGCGCGCACGTGGACATCGGGTTCGTGGAGTCACCCAGCGTCCGGCGCGGGCTGCGCCGCCGGCGGATCGGAACCGACACAGTCGTGGTCGCGGTCACGCCCGGGCACGAATGGGCGACCACCCGGACGATCGCCGCCCGGACGCTGGCCGCGACCCCGCTGCTGGTCCGGGAGCCTGGGTCCGGGACCCGGGAGACGATCGAGCACGCGCTGGACCGTGCCGGCCTGGAGTTGCTGCCGGGGCTGGAGCTGGCCTCGAACACCGCGCTCAAGTCGGCCGCGGTCGCCGGCATGGGCCCGGTCGTACTGTCGGCGCTGGCCGTCGCCGACGAGCTGGCCGCCGGCCGCCTGGTCCAGGTCTCCGTCCGCGACCTCGACCTCACCCGGCCGTTCCAGGCGGTCTGGAGAGCGGGCACGGACCTGTCGCCGAGCGCGATGGCTCTGCTCACCGTGGCCCGCAGCACCCGCTGAGCGCGGTTATCCACAGGCCGGCGACTTCGTCGGCGTGAGGACCCTGCGGGCTGCCAAGATTGTCGCGCCGTGTGGTGGACCGCCCACGCTACGGGACCGACGACGGGGAGACGATGGCCGCTGACAGGGTTGCCGTGCGTCGCTCCGGGCGTACCAGCGCGGTCGAGCTGATCGACGGCCAGGTGCGCGACGTCGTACGACGAGAGGGTATCGACCCGCTCCGCAACCCGGCCGCGGTCCGCGCGATCGTGCTGTCGGTGATCCGGGAGTACGACGAACGCAGCCTGACCGGGATCGTGCCGCCGCTCGAGGACGCGGAGGCGGTCACCCGCGAGGTGCTCGACCGGGTCGCCGGGTTCGGGCCGCTGCAGCGCTACCTGGACGACCCGCACGTCGAGGAGATCTGGATCAACGAGCCGTCCCGGGTGTTCATCGCCCGCGACGGCCGGCACGAGCTGACCACCACGGTGCTGACCGAGGAGGAGGTCTCGGACCTGGTCGAGCGGATGCTGAAGACCACCGGCCGCAGGATCGACATCTCGCAACCGTTCACCGACGCGCAGCTTCCGGACGGCAGCCGGGTGCACATCGTGCTCGGCGGGATCACCCAGCGGTATGCCGCGATCAACATCCGCAAGTTCACCGTCCGGGCGACCCGGCTCGCCGACCTGGTCTCGCTCGGATCGCTCACCCCGCACGCCGCAGCGGTACTGGACGCCTCGATCGCGTCGGGGCTGAACATCCTGGTGTCCGGCGGCACTCAGGCCGGCAAGACCACGATGCTGAACGCACTGGCCGGCTCGATCCCCGGCAGCGAGCGGGTGATCTCCTGCGAGGAGGTCTTCGAGATCAAGCTGCCCATCCCGGACTGGGTGGCGATGCAGACCCGGCAGGCCGGGCTGGAGGGCACCGGCGAGATCCGACTGCGCGACCTGGTGAAGGAGTCGCTGCGGATGCGACCCAGCCGGGTGATCGTCGGGGAGGTTCGCGGCGAGGAGTGCCTGGACCTGCTGCTCGCGTTGAACAGCGGCCTGCCCGGCCTCTGCACGATCCACGCCAACTCCGCCCGCGAGGCACTGACCAAGATGTGCACCCTGCCCTTGCTGGCAGGCGAGAACATCGGCTCGCGCTTCGTGCTCCCGACGGTCGCGGGTTGCGTCGACCTCGTCGTACACCTCGGCATTGCCGTCGACGGTCAGCGCCGGGTCCGGGAGATCGTCGCGCTCAGCGGCCGGATCGAGGAGCAGACGATCGAGACCGAGACGCTGTTCCACACCCTGGACGATCAGTTGGTCCGCGCGGGCGGCCAGCTGCCGCATCCCGAACGGTTCCAGCAGGCCGGCTACTCGACACACGCGCTGCTGCAGGGCGGTGCCTGACATGGGTCTGCTGCTCGGGCTGTTCTTCGGGATCGGCGTCCTGCTCGTCGCCTGGTCGGTCGTGTCGCCGCCGGCGCACAAGCAACGGACCGAGGGCCGGCTGCAACGGTCCGGCCGGGACCTGCTGGCCTCCGCCGGTGTGGAGGGCGTGACGCCGGCAGCGTTCATCGGCGCATGCGTGCTGCTCGGCGCGATCGCCGTGGTGCTGATGTACGGCGTCTCCGGCGCCTGGCCGGTCGGCGCGGTGTTCGGCGTGATGGCGGGTGCCGCGCCGGTCGCCTTGCTGAAGGGCCGGGCCCGTCGCCGGCACGCCGAGTTCCGCGAGCTGTGGCCGGACGTGGTGGACAACATCGCGTCCGCGGTCCGGGCCGGGCTGTCGCTGTCCGAGGCGCTGGCGCAGGTCGGCGAACGCGGGCCGGAGGCGTTGCGGGAGCCGTTCCGCCGGTTCGGCGCCGACTACGCGTCGACCGGGCGGTTCGCGGACTCGCTGGACCGGCTTAAGGCGCGGCTCGCGGACCCGGTCGGCGACCGAGTGGTAGAGGCCCTGCGGATCGCCCGTGAGGTGGGCGGCGGCGACCTCGGCCGGCTGCTGCGGTCGCTGTCGGCGTTCCTGCGCGAGGACGCCCGGACCCGCTCCGAGCTGGAGTCACGGCAGTCCTGGATGGTCAACGGTGCGCGGGTCGCGGTGGCCGCGCCGTGGCTGGTGCTGGCGATGCTGTCGTTCCAGCGCGACGTGATCGCCCGGTACAACTCGCCGACCGGCGCGCTGATCCTGGTCGCCGGTGCGGTCGTGTGCGTGCTGGCGTACCGGCTGATGCTGCGGATCGGCCGGCTGCCCGAGCCCGAACGGGTACTGCGATGAGCCCGTGGCTGACCGGCGGCCTGCTCGGCGCCGTACTCGGTCTGAGCCTGGTACTGGTGCTGCGGCGGCTGCCGTTCCTGCAGCGGCCGTCCGTCGACGACCGGATCGGGCCGTACCTGCGCGACCTCGGCGGGTTGCACACGCCGTTCAGCCTGGCCGAGTCGAACTCGCCGATCCACGCGGTGTTCCGGCTGTTCGAGCCGTCGCTGCGCAGCGGGGCGTCGCGGTTGGAGCGGCTGCTCGGCGGCACCACCTCGGTCTGCAAGCGAATGGCCCGGGCCGGGATCGAGCGCAACGTCGAGGAGTTCCGGATCGAGCAGGTGCTGTGGGGTGCGGCCGCGTTCGGTGCCGCGCTCCTGCTGTCGCTGGTGGCGATGTCCGTCGGCGCCGGCGATCCGGTCGGGCTGATCCTGCTCTGCGCGGTGGCCGGCACGCTCGGCGTACTGTCCCGCGATACCTACCTGACCGCCCAGGTGAAGCGCCGGGAGCGCCGGCTGCTGGCCGAGCTGCCCACCGTCGCGGAGCTGCTCGCACTCGCGGTCGCGGCCGGCGAAGGCCCGGCGGCGGCACTGGACCGGGTCGCGCGGTCCTGCCGCGGCGAGCTCTCGCTGGAGCTGCAGCGGGTGCTGGCCGAGACCCGGACCGGCGACCCGCTGGTACGTGCGCTTGACCGGCTCGCGGAGCGGACCGGGCTGATCGCGCTGTCCCGGTTCGCGGACGGGCTCGCGGTGGCGCTCGAACGCGGTACGCCGCTGGCCGACGTGCTGCGCGCGCAGGCCGGCGACATCCGCGAGGCGAACCGGCGCGAGCTGATCGAGTCGGGCGCCAGACGCGAGATCGCCATGATGGTCCCGGTCGTATTCCTGGTGTTGCCGGTGACCGTCGTCTTCGCCTTCTACCCAGGGGTGGTCGGCATACAGCTGATCGCCGGATGACCGAGGAGATGCCTTGGAGATGCGCAGTATGACCAAGTTCCTGGTAACCCGCCTGATGCGGTCCCGGCCGGCCGAGTCCGAGCGCGGCGACGTGCCCGGCTGGGTGCTGATCACGCTGATGACGGCGGGCCTGGTCGCGGCGCTGCTCGCGGTGGCCAAGCCGGCGCTGACGGAGATCTTCCAGGATGCGATGGAGCTCGTGAAGCCGTGACCCGGACGCTGCACGGGTCGCAGCGTGGCTCGGCGGTCGTCGAGTTCGTGCTGGTGTCGACGATCGTCGTCCCGCTGTTCCTGGGTGTGCTGCAGATCGGGTTCTACCTTTACGTGCGCAACACGATGGTCGCGGCCGCGTCGGACGGCGCCCGGCTGGCGGCCACCGTGGACCGCGGTCCCGCCGACGGGATCGCCCGGACCGAGTCGATGATCGGCGAGGCGGTGTCGTCCCGGCTGGTCGAGTCGGTCACCGCCGCGCCGACCGAGATCGATGGCCAGCCGGCCGTCGCGATCGTGGTCGACGCGCACATGCCGGTGCTCGGCGTCTGGGGGCCGGCGGTCGACTTCACGGTCCGCGGGCACGGCATCGAGGAGGTGCCGTGAGCCGGAGCCGGGACGAGCGTGGCAACGCGGTCGTCGAGTTCTCCTGGCTGGCGATCCTGCTCCTGCTGCCGCTGCTCTACGTCATGCTGACCGTGTTCGATGTGCAGCGCACCGCGTACGGCGCGACCGCCGCGACCCATGCCGCCGGCCGTGCGTTCATGCTCGTGCAGGAAGGCGAGGGCGAGGACGTCGCCCGGGCCCGCGCCTTCGAAGCCGCCCGGGTGGCGATGCTCGACCAGGGCGTCGAGCTGGACCCGTCCGAGCTGGATGTCAGCTGCGACCCGGCCTGCCTGGAGCCGGACTCGACGGTGACCGTCCGGCTGCGCACCCAGGTTCCGCTGCCGCTGGTCCCCGACCTCGTCGGCGACCACCGCCCGTCGGTACGCGTCGACGCCGCGCACACCGAGACCTACTGCCAGTTCTGCGAGGCCCGGTGAGGCGCGTTCCCAGCGACCGTGGCCAGCTCACGGTTCTGATGCTCGGCTTCGCAATCGTCGTACTGCTGCTGCTCGTCGTGGTCGTGGACGTCTCGAAGGCATTCCTGGTACGACGCGACCTGGCGCAGCTGGCCGACGGCGCGGCACTGGCCGGCACCCGCGGCGTGTCCGACTCGGTCGCCGCAGGCTCCGGCGAAGCGCGGATCGAGCTGGACGGGGCGCGTGCTGAGCAGGAGGTCGCCCAGTACCTGGCGGCGACCGGCAACGGGGGCTACGGCAACCTCGCCTGGACGATCGCGGTGCAGGCCGACGAGGTCGTCGTCCACCTCGAAGCCGTCATCGCCCTGCCGCTGACGTTCCCAGGCACGAGTGGCGCGATCACGGTCGGCGCCGACGGCTCGTCCCAGCTCAGGCGGCGCTGACGATTCCGCGGAGTTGCGGCCGGTGCCAGTCGCGCCTGGAGAGTGATGGGTCGGGCGCATACCGATTCCGGTAAGACATACCGATGTCGATATGCGACGTGATCACTCCTCCGCGGGTGCGCACGTGCGGAGACCGCGGGATTCGGCCGGACTACAGGCGGGGGCGTACGCTGTTCGGTTGTGGCTGGACCTGACTTCGATGCTGACCTGAAGACTCTCGACGCGACCCTGTCGTCGATCGAGAAGGTGCTCGACCTGCCCAAGATGCGGGCCGAGATCGCCGAGCTGGGTGAGCAGGTCGCCGCGCCCGACCTGTGGGACGACCAGGCGAACGCGCAGAAGGTGACATCCCGGTTGTCCGCCCTGCAGTCCGAGCTGGAGCGGGTCACCAGCCTGCGCGGCCGCGTCGACGACCTCGGCGTGATGGTCGAGATGGCCCGCGAGGAGAACGACGCCGAGACGCTGGCCGAGACCGAGAAGGAGCTGGCCGACCTCACCAAGGCGATCCAGTCGCTCGAGGTCCGCACCCTGCTGTCCGGCGAGTACGACGAGCGCGAGGCGCTGGTCACGATCCGGTCCGGCGCCGGCGGTGTCGATGCAGCGGACTTTGCCGAGATGCTGCAGCGGATGTACCTACGCTGGTCCGAGCGGCACGGGTACCCGACCGAGGTGTACGACGTGTCGTACGCCGAGGAGGCCGGGCTGAAGTCGACCACGTTCACGGTAAAGGCGCCGTACGCCTATGGGACGTTGAGCGTGGAATCGGGCACGCACCGGCTGGTGCGGATCTCGCCGTTCGACAACCAGGGGCGGCGGCAGACCTCGTTCAGCGCGGTCGAGGTGGTCCCGGTGCTGGAGCAGACCGACGAGATCGAGATCCCCGAGGAGGAGCTGCGGATCGACGTGTACCGGTCCAGCGGCCCCGGCGGGCAGAGCGTCAACACCACCGACTCCGCGGTCCGGATCACGCACATCCCGACCGGCACCGTGGTGTCCTGCCAGAACGAGAAGTCGCAGCTGCAGAACAAGGCCTCGGCGATGGTGATCCTGAAGGCGAAGCTGCTGGCCCTCAAGAAGGCCGAGGAGCGTGCAGAGATCGACGCGCTCCGCGGTGACGTCCAGGGTTCGTGGGGCGACCAGATGCGGTCGTACGTGCTGCACCCGTACCAGATGGTGAAGGACCTGCGGACGCTGTACGAGTCCGGCAACACCTCCGCGGTGTTCGACGGCGAGATCGACGACTTCATCGAGGCCGGGATCCGCTGGCGCCGTACCGGCCAGACCGCCGGCCCCGCCGCCGACTAGCCGGCCCCGGCGCATCACCGGCGCGACCTCAGCTTGTCGTCAGCCGGCGGCTGAACAGCGCCAGACCGACCGACACCACCGCGATACCGACCTCGACCGTGACCAGCGCGTCCGCGGCGCCCCAGCGCGAAACCATCGACAGGTACGCCGTGCCGATGGTCGCGGCACCGAGTGCCAGGCAGGTCTGCTGGGTGGTGATCAGCACGCCGCTGCCCAGCCCGGCCTGCTGCACCGGCACCTGCCGCATCACGACGCCGAACATCGGCATCATCACGAAGCCGCCGCCCAGACCGGCGATCAGCATGCCCGGCGCCAGCACCAGTGCGTCGATGTCCGGCCAGGCCCAGTAGGTCGTTGCCGCGAGCACCAGGTAGCCGGCGGTCTGGATCAGTGCGCCGCGGGTGATGATCCCGGCGCCCCAGCGGGACTCGAGCCGCGGGCCGACGATCGACGCGACCAGGAACGCCATACCCATCGGCAGGATCGACAGCCCGCCCTGCAGCGCGGTCAGCCCGGCGCCGACCTGGGTCGCCAGCGCGAACGCGAACATGAACCCGCTGAACGTGGTGAAGAACAGCACCGCGATCCCGAGCCCGATCCGCATCCCGCGCAGTCGCAGCACCGATGGCGGTACCAGTGGGGCCCGCTCGGACCGCTCCGCCCGGGACTGGTGCCGGCCGAGCACCAGCCCGACCGGCAGCACCGCGGCCAGCAGGATCCAGGTCCACAACGGCCAGCCCAGCGGGCGGCCCTCGGTCAGCGGCAGCAGCAGTACGACGAGCGCGGTGGCCAGTAGCGCCGCGCCGGTCAGGTCGAGTGGTAGCCGGTGCGTCGCCCGGGTCTCCGGCAGCAGCCGCCACGCGGCCACGACGGTGAGCACGCCGAGTGGCACGTTGAGCAAGAACACCGCGCGCCAGCCGGTACCGGCCACGTCCGCGTCGACCAGCGCGCCGCCGAGGATCTGGCCGAGCGCGGCCGCGACGCCACCGCTCGCGCCGAACAGGCCGATCGCCCGGGCCCGGCTCTCGCCGGTCAGGGTCGCGGCGATGGTGGCCATCACCTGCGGCATCATCAGCGCGGCCGCGGCACCTTGCGCGACCCGGGCGGCGAGCAGCAGCTCGATGTTCGGCGCAAGGGCGCACAGCAGCGAGGTGAGCGTGAAGGCGGCCATCCCGGTGATGAACAACCGCCGCCGGCCGAACGCGTCGCCGAGCCGGCCGCCGACCACGACCAGCGTGGCGTTGGCGATGCCGTAGCTGGCGATGACCAGCTGCAGCGCGCCCTCGGAGGCGTGCAGGTCGGCACCGATGGCGGGCAGGGCGACGTTGAGGATGAAGAAGGACAGCACCGGCAGGAAGCCGCCCGCGATCAGTGTGAGCAGGGCGACCGTGCCGAAGCGCTCCGCCCGGGCGGGCGTGGCGGCTCGCGGTGCCGCGGCAGTCAGTTCGGTCATGGCATCCAGGGTGTGGGTAGTGTCAGCCGGGTAGTGAGAGCCTGTTTATCCTGGTATCAGCAGCACCCGGCACCACCCTTCTACGGGCGCGCGCGAGCGGCCACCATGGGGAGATGACCAGCACGGCGCTTCGACCCGCACCGAGCCAAGCACGGGCCACCGACAGTTCGGCGACGCGTCGTACCGAGCTGGCGTCCTTCCTGCGCAGCAGGCGGGAGCGGATCCGGCCCGAGGAGGTCGGCTTCGCGCCCGGCGGCCGGCGTCGTACGCCGGGCCTGCGCCGCGAGGAGGTCGCCCAGCTCGCCGGCGTCGGGGTCACCTGGTACACCTGGCTCGAGCAGGGCCGCGACATCAACGTCTCCGAGCAGGTGCTGGACGCGGTCGCCCGGACGCTACGGCTGGACCGGGTCGAGCGCAGCCACCTCTACACGCTGGCCGGCGTACCGGTCACGCCCGGCACGATGAACTGCTCCGCGCTGACGCCGAACACGCAGCGGATCCTGGACCAGCTCTCGCCGTTCCCCGCCTCCGCGCTGACCAAGCGGTACGACGTGCTGGCGTCCAACGACGCGTACCGCAAGGTGATCCTCGACTTGGACAAGGTGCCGGTGGAGGAGCACAACATCTTGTGGCTCGCGTTCACCTACCCGGGCTGGGAGTGCGTCTTCCTGGACGAGGACGACCTTCACGCGGCCCTGGTCGCCGGGTACCGCGCCGGCTTGGCCGAGCACATCGGCGAGCCGGCCTGGCGGGACCTGACCGACAAGCTGCTTGTGGCGTCCCCGCGATTCGCCGAGCTGTGGTCACGGCACGACGTGGCCGGCCCCGGCACCCGGATCAAGCTGGTCGACAATCCCGCGGTCGGCCTGCTCCGCCTGGAGCCGTCAAACCTGTGGGTCGGCCAGAACGCCGACATCCGGATCGCCATCTACGCCCCCGCCGACGACGACACCGCCCGCAAGCTCAAGACCCTCGTGTAGTTCAGGTGGTATCGCGCTCGCGCCAGCCCGATCGCAGCGCATCGACCGTGACGGCGACCGCCGGTCGCCGGGCGGTCAGGGTGCGCCAGACCGCGAACAGCCGCCGGCTCGGCGCGGGTTGCAGCGGCACCGCGACCACCGACTCCGGCAGCGGGCCGCGGCCGAGCCGCGGGATCAGCGCGATACCGATGCCGTGGGCAAGCATCGCGAGCTGGGTCTGGTACTCGGCGACGGAGTACGCGACCCGCGGCTCGAAACCGGCCTTGCGCATCGTGCGGACCAGCCAGTCGTGGCAGATCGAGCCCTCCGGCTGGCAGATCCAGCGCTCGTCCGCGAGGTCGGCGGGACGCAGGAACTCCTTGTCCGCAAGGGGATGCGCGGCAGGCAGGATGATGTCGGCCAGGTCGGTACCGAGCTTCACCCGGGACAGTTCCTCGGGCAGCGCGAGCGGTGTGTTGTGCCAGTCGTGCACCACGCCGACGGCCAGCTCACCTCGGGCGACGGCGGCCACCGTGTCGGGCGGGTCCAGCTCGGCCACGTCGACGCTGAGCGCCGGGTGCTCGGCCTGCAGCCGGGCCAGCACCGGCGGCAGCAGGCCTCTCGCCGCGGTCGGGAACGCTGCCAGCCGCAGCTCGCCGATCACTGCTCCGCGCTGCTCCTCCAGGGCCAGCTCGGCCTCCTCGACCAGCCCGAGCACCTGACTCGCGGTGGCGGCGAGCAGTTGCGCGGCGTCGGTGAGGACGACACCACGTCCGCGCCGCTCGAGCAGCGGAGTCCGGGTCTCACGCTCGAGCTTGGCGAGCTGCTGGGACACCGCCGATGGTGTGTACCCGAGCGCCGCCGCCGCCGCACCCACAGAGCCGTACGTCGCGACGGCGTGCAGGGCGCGCAGCCGACCCAGATCAAGCATGTAGCACTCCTACAATGAACGATGTAGCAATCCGTGCTGGTCCTTAACAATACTGCCTCGCACACTGGCCATCGTGAGCCCACGTGATCTCGCCCTGGCCGTCGCGGTCGCCGTCGTCTGGGGCGTCAACTTCGTCGTCATCGAGGTCGGTCTGGAAGGCGTACCACCGCTCCTGTTGTCAGCCATGCGGTTCGCGGTCGCCGCGGTACCGGCGATCCTGCTGCTCGGCCCGCCGCGGGTGCCGTGGCGGTACGTCGTGGCCGTCGGGCTGATCCTCGGCGTGGCCAAGTTCGGCCTGCTGTTCGTCGGCATGGACCGCGGGATGCCGGCCGGGCTGTCGTCGCTCGTGCTGCAGAGCCAGGTGGTGTTCACGCTGCTGTTCGCCGTCGTGCTGCTGAAGGAGCGGCCGCGACCGGCACAGCTTGCCGGGATCGCGACCGCGTGTGCGGGCATGGTGCTGATCGCCGCCGACAAGGGGTTGAGCAGTCCGCTCGGCGCGTTCGGGCTGGTGATCGCGGCCGGTGCCTGCTGGGGCCTGTCGAACATCGTTACCCGGCACGCTCGGCCGCCGGACACGCTGCGGTTCATGGTCTGGGTCAGCGCGGTCGCCGTACTGCCGCTGCTTGTGCTGTCGCTGATTCTCGAGGGACCGCGAGCCGACCTGGACGCGCTGCGGCACCTGAGCTGGACCGGTGTCGGTGCGGTCGGCTACCTGGCCTGGGCGACGACGCTGTTCGGCTTCGGGGTATGGGGCTACCTGCTGCGCCGGTACGACGCGAGCACGGTCGCGCCGTTCTCGCTGCTCGTCCCGGTGGTCGGGATGGGAGCGGCCTGGCTGCTGCGTGGCGAGACCGTGACGCCGCTGCGGGCCGCGGCCGCCGTACTGGTGATCGCCGGGATGGCCGGCACCGTGCTGCGGCGGCGCCCACCCGCCAAGCCGTCGAGGCCGGTCGAGGAGCGCGAACCGGTCTACTCGTAGGGGTTGGCGGGCGCGGCGAGGGCGGGTTCGACTCCACGCCGTGCGGCCGATCACGAGCGACCGGCGTGGCAGGGTTGGCCTATGAACGATGACGTCGTACGGAGTGTGACTGGGCTGACCACGCGGTGGCTGCGGGAGGCGCCGGCTGGGAACTCTGTGCTGTCCGGGCTGGGGTTATGGCCGTTGCTGGCGATCCTTGCGACCGCCGCGGACGAGCCGGGCCGGTCCGAGTTGTCGGCGTCGATCGGACGGGACGCGGAGGGCTCGGCTCAGGAGGCGGCCCGGCTGATCGAGACGCTGGACACATCGCATGATCTGCGGGCCGCGCTGGGGGTCTGGGTGCGGGACGATCTCAAGCTGGCCGATTCGTTCGACTCGGTGATGCCGGCCCCGCTCCGCGGCACGCTTACTGGGGACGGCGCCCGGGACAAGGCGATGCTCGACGCCTGGGTCGCCGAGCACACCGGCGGGTTGATCCAGCGGATGCCGCTCGAGGTCACGCCGGATCTGGTCCTCGCGCTCGCCTCGGCACTCTCGTTGCGGACCACGTGGGCGAAGCCGTTCGAAGAGCAGCGCCGCCGGCTGCACGACGGGCCGTGGCAGGGCCAGTGGCGCTGGCTGACGCGGACCGACGCCGAGCCCGCAACGATCAGCCTGTACGACGACACGCCCGCCGGCTCGCTCGTCACCGCCACGGTGGCGGGCGATGCCGACGTCGACGTCGTACTCGGGCTGGCAGCGCCGGAGGCGGCGGCGCGGGACGTCGTACCCGCGCTGGTGGAGTCGCTCGCGCGGGCCGGTACGGTCGGCGAGGACTTGCTGCGGACGGCCGATACAGGGGCCGAGCCGGGTCCGGGACTGCGGGTCGCGACGACCACGGCGCGGAAGCCGGACGTCCAGCTGTCGTTGCCGCCGTTCGAGGTGCGATCCGAGCACGACCTGCTCGAGCACGCTGAGTTGTTCGGGCTCACCACGGTCAGCTCCACGCCGCAGGGTCGTGGGCATTTCAGCGCGATCAGTCCCGAGCTGCTGAAGGTGTCGCAGGCCAAGCAGTCGGTGTTCGCGCGGTTCTTCGCGACCGGGTTCGAGGCGGCCGCGGTGACCGCGATCGGGATGACCCGGATGGCGATGCCGACGCAACAGGCCAAGCGGCTCCGGCTGGACCTCGACCGCCCGTTCGCATTCGCGGCCGTCCACCGGGCCACCCGCCTGCCGATCGTCGCCGGCTGGATCGCCGAGCCGACTATAAGGGTTTGATTGGACCCGAGTTTCAGCCGCAGGCCCGCCAGCGTGCATCGGCAGCGTCCGGTGGGCTGAAACTTGGGTCCAATCAACCCGGAAGAGTTACCAGCCGGGCGAGCAGGGCGGCGGCCTCGTCGACGGCGGCGCGGTCGCCGGTGGCGAGCAGGTCGAACAGCAGCCCGCGGGCCGCGCCGAGCCCGAGCCGTGCGTACACCGGCGCCTCGTCCGGCGGGACACCTGCGCGCATGTACAGCTCCGTCAGCGGTTCGAGCCACAGCGACACCAGCGAGTCCCGCAGCGGCGCCGTGTACGGCTTGTCCTGCATCGCCAGCGCGGACAGCTCGAAGAACAGCCGCCCGTGCGTCATCGTCGCGTCGACGACCCGGTGCCAGAAACGCCAGGACTGCTCGGCCGGTGACAGCGACGCGTCCGCGAGCAGCGCGTCGAGCGTGTCCCGCTGCTGCTGCTCGACCGCGCGGACCACCTCGGCGAGCAGTCCGTCGCGGGAGCCGAAGTGGTAGATCAGCATCCGGTGGCTGGTGCCGAGTGCCGTGGCGAGGGCGCGCAGGCTGTGGTCGCCGACGCCGTGCGTGGCGAAGTGGTCGACCGCGGCCGCCAGCAGTCGCTCGCGCGGGGTCACCCGCTCTTCTCGGACCGCGCCTTCAGCCCCGCGCCCTCCATCGCGAGGTAGCGGTTGGTCAGACCCTTGGTGAGGACGCCGATCAGCCAGCCGCCCGGACCCGCCTGCTCGATCCGCGAGATCGCCTTCGCGCCGTTCCCGTCCGGCTCCACGTAGTGGCCCCCGGTCGTGGTGACGCCGGGGCCCTTCGCGACCCAGACGAAGTGGCTGCCCTCGACCATCTCGGTGACCTCCCAGACCGCTACCGGCAGTTTCGGTTGCTTGATCCGGGTCTTCGACCCGACCTTCAGCGGACCGTCGTCGAGACGCTCGACCGTGCTGATCGACGCGGTCCACTCGGGCCACCGCTCGACGTCGCTGAACACCTCGTAGACCCGGGCGGGCGTGGCATCGATGTGGACGGATGACTCAAAGTTCATGTACCAAATGGTACACAGGTCGGCAACCTTGTCGACACCCGCGGTGGGTAGGGTCCTGGCCATGCCTGACAACGCCATCCCGCAACCGGACTCGCCGACCCACGACGAAGACCCGGGCGCCAGCACCGAGATGTTCCGCGCTTTCGTCGAGGAGAAGACCACCGACGCCGCCCCGTCGCAGCAGGTGAGCACCAAGGCGCTCGCCATCGTCGCCGCGGTGATCGTGGTGATCGCCGTGGTCGCCGCGATCGCGGTCTTCTGACCTTCGGCATCCTCGATGGCCGCCGAGATTCCTGTCACCGTCGTGCGGGTGTTCACCACCTCCGCCGGCGAGTACGGCAACCAGCTCGGCGTGATCGAGGGCGCCGCGATCGCCGAGCCGCTGCGGCAGGGTGTCGCGTACGAGCTCGGCTTCAGCGAGACCGTCTTCGTCGACGACCCCGCGGCCGGCCGGATCCGGATCTTCACCCCGGTGCGCGAGCTGCCGTTCGCGGGCCACCCGACGGTGGGCTGTGCCTGGTGGCTGCGCCAGCAGGGGTACGACGTCCCGGTGCTGCGGGTCCCGGCCGGCGAGGTCTCGGTCACGTACGACGGTGACACCACCCGGGTCCGCGCGCACAACGACTGGGTGTCGCCGTTCGTCTTGCACCAGCTCGCCGGACCGGACGAGGTCGCAATGCTCGACCCCGCGTCGTTCAGCGATGGGCGCCACTACGCCTGGGCCTGGTCCGACGAGGCGGCCGGTGCGATCCGGTCGCGGATGTTCGCCCGGGATCTCGGCATCGCCGAGGACGAGGCGACCGGGATGGCGGCGGTGGCGCTCACCGTCCAGCTGGAGCGCGACCTGGAGATCACCCAGGGCCGCGGCTCGGTGCTGTCCACCACGTACCTGGGCGACGGCTGGGCCACGGTCGGTGGGCGCGTCGTGGTCGACGCGACGCGCTCGGTCATGCGTTGACGGACGGTCGTCGCCGAGACAGAGTGAGATTTCGTCATAGGGGAGGTCTGACATGTCCCGAAACGTCCGCGCCGCGCTGGTCCAGACGAGCTGGACCGGCGACCAGGAGTCGATGATCAAGGCCCACGAGGAGTACGCGCGCCAGGCGGCCGCGCAGGGCGCGAAGGTGATCTGCTTCCAGGAGCTGTTCTACGGTCCGTACTTCTGCCAGCTCCAGGACCCGAAGTTCTATGAGTTCGCCGAGTCGGTGCCGGGCCCGACCACCGAGCGGTTCAGCGCGCTCGCCGAAGAGCTCGGCATGGTGATCGTGCTCCCGGTGTACGAACAGGAGCAGCCGGGCGTGCTCTACAAGACCGCGGCGGTGATCGACGCCGACGGGAAGTACCTGGGCAAGTACCGCAAGACCCACATCCCGCAGGTGAAGGGCTTCTGGGAGAAGTTCTACTTCCGCCCGGGAAACCTCGGCTACCCGGTGTTCGACACCGCGGTCGGCCGGGTCGGGGTGTACATCTGCTACGACCGGCACTTCCCGGAGGGCTGGCGCGCACTTGGCCTCGCAGGCGCCCAGATCGTGTTCAACCCGTCCGCGACGCACCGCGGCCTGTCGTCGTACCTGTGGCAGCTCGAGCAGCCCGCCTCCGCGGTCGCGAACGAGTACTTTATCGGCGCGATCAACCGGGTCGGGATCGAGAGCGACTACGGCGAGAACGACTTCTACGGCACGTCGTACTTCGTCGACCCGGAGGGCAAGTTCGTCGGCGAGACCGGTGACCCGCACGAGCCGGAGCTGATCGTCCGCGATCTCGACCTCGAGCTGCTCGAGACGGTCCGGGACCGCTGGCAGTTCTACCGCGACCGCCGGCCGGACGCGTACGACGGGCTGGTGCAGCCGTGACTCTGCTCATCAAGGACGGCACGGTCGTCGGCCCGAGTGGTGCGCACGCGGCCGACGTACTGGTCGGCGGCGAGAAGATCGTCGCGCTGTTCGAGCCCGGCTTCGACCAGGGCGCGCAGGCCGACCAGACGATCGTTGCCACCGGCAAGTACGTGATCCCGGGCGGGATCGACGCGCACACGCACATGGAGCTGCCGTTCGGCGGCACCGCGGCGTCGGACACGTTCGAGACCGGGACCCGGGCGGCGGCCTGGGGCGGTACCACCACGATCATCGACTTCGCCGTGCAGCGCACCGGTGAGGTGGTGCAGGACGGGCTGGCGGCGTGGCACGCCAAGGCCGAAGGGAACTGCCACATCGACTACGCGTTCCACATGATCCTCGGCGGCGTGGACGACGACGCGCTGAAGGCGATGGACCAGTTGGTGCACGACGAGGGCGTGACCAGCTTCAAGCTGTTCATGGCCTACCCGGGCGTGTTCTACAGCGACGACGGTCAGGTGCTGCGGGCGATGCAGACCGGCCGTGAGAACGGCGCCGTGATCATGATGCACGCGGAGAACGGGATCGCGATCGACGTCCTCGTGCAGCAGGCGCTGGCGCGCGGCGAGACCGACCCGATCCACCACGGCATCACCCGGCCGGAGGCGCTGGAGGCGGAGGCCACGCACCGGGCGATCTCGCTGGCCGAGGTCGCTCGCGACTGCCCGCTCTATATCGTGCACCTGTCCGCGTCGAAGGCGCTGGAGGAGGTCGCGGCCGCCCGGGACGCGGGCCGGAACGTGTTCGCCGAGACCTGCCCGCAGTACCTGTACCTGACTCTGGAGGACCAGCTCGGCGCACCCGGGTTCGAGGGTGCCAAGTGGGTCTGCTCGACACCGCTGCGCAGCAAGCACGAGAACCACCACCGCGACCTGTGGAAGGGCCTGCGCAGCAACGATCTCGCGGTGGTGTCGACCGACCACTGCCCGTTCTGCATGAAGGACCAGAAGGAGCTCGGGATCGGCGACTTCTCCAAGATCCCGAACGGGATCGGGGGAGTGGAGCACCGGGTCGACCTGATCTACCAAGGTGTGGTGGACGGCAAGATCTCGCTGGAGCGCTGGGTCGAGACGATCGCGACCACGCCGGCCCGGATGTTCGGCCTGTACCCGCGCAAGGGTGTGGTGGCGCCGGGGTCGGACGCGGACATCGTGGTCTACGACCCGGCCGGGCGGACCCGGATCGGCGTCGACATGCATCACATGAACATGGACTACTCGGCGTACGAGGGCTACGAGATCGCCGGCAAGGTCGACACCGTGATCTCCCGCGGCCAGGTCGTCGTTGCTGACGGCAACTACCATGGCCGCAAGGGTCACGGCCAGTTCCTCCGCCGCGGCCTGTCGTCGTACCTGTTGTGACGCCAGTGTGTTCACGAATCGCCAGGTTTCCGGCCGGATCCTTGGCGATTCGTGAACACACAACCTTTCAGAGGAGCGCGGATGGACATCGGTGTGGTGTTCCAGTGCGACCCGCCGTCGGCCGAGGTGGTCGACCTGGCGGTGAAGGCCGAGCAGGCCGGGTTCAGCCACGTGTGGACATTCGACTCGCACCTGCTCTGGCAGGAGCCGTTCGTGATCTACAGCCGGATCCTGGACCGGACCTCACGGGTCGTCGTCGGGCCGATGGTCACGAACCCCGGCACCCGGGACTGGACCGTGATCGCGTCCCAGTTCGCCACCTTGAACGAGATGTACGGCAACCGCACCGTCTGCGGCATCGGCCGCGGCGACTCCGCCCTCCGCACGCTCGGCGCCAAACCAGGCACCATCGCCGAGATGAAGCAGTGCGTGCACGTGGTGCGCGAGCTCGCCTGCGGCCGGCCGGTCTCCTACCGCGGCCGCGAACTGCAGCTGAAGTGGGCGGACGGCGGTGCGCTCGAGGTATGGGTCGCGGCGTACGGGCCGAAGGCGTTGCAGGCCACCGGTGAGGTCGGCGACGGGTACATCCTGCAGCTCGCCGACCCCGACATCGCGGCCTGGATGATCGCCGCGGTACGACGCGCGGCGAGCGATGCCGGACGGGACCCCGAGGCGATCAAGTTCTGCGTCGCGGCCCCGGCGTACGTGGGTGAGGACCAGGCGCACCAGCGGGACCAGACCCGCTGGTTCGGCGGCATGGTCGGCAACCACGTCGCGGACATCGTGTCCCGCTACGGCGACTCCGGCGCGGCGCCGCAGGCGCTGACCGACTACATCAAGGCCCGGCAGGGCTACGACTACGCCGACCACGGCCGGGCCGGGAACCCGCACGCCGACTTCGTGCCGGACGAGGTGATCGACCGGTTCTGCATCCTCGGTCCGGTGGAGAACCACCTCGCCCGGCTGAAGGAGCTGCAGGACCTGGGCGTCGACCAGTTCGCCGTCTACCTGCAGCACGATGACAAGCCCGGCACGCTGGCGGCGTACGGCGAGCACATCATCCCGGCACTGTCCTGAGACCCGCGACAGGGCGGGTCAGCGGGCTACCGGACCAGGGCGGTGATAGAGATCTGTGCCGGCCCAGTCGATGCGGTCGATCGTGCGTGTCCGTGGCGGGGCGGGCACGAAGTTGCTCGCGTCGTCGATGCTGCCGGTGCCGTCGTACACCGAGAGCAGCGGGTAGGCGAACACCGGCCGTGACCTCAGCACCTGGCCCGCGGTGTCGCGCTGCTCGGCGACGATGTGCCGTGGCGCTTGTCCGCGCTCGACCCAGTCGACCAGCGCCGGGAACGGGTCGACGGTGTTCAGCCGGTAGCCGTCCATCGCGCAGTGGTACACGGTCGGCACCATGAACAGCCGGGCGAACTGCTGCGTCGCCTCGGACCCGCCGGCCTGCCTAGTCACCCGCTCGTAGTAGTCGAGCGTGCCGACCGCCGGGACAGTTTGGTCGTCCCAGCCGTGCCACATGATCAGCTTGCCGCCGGCGCGCCGGAAGGCGGTCAGGTCCGGGTTCATCGCGTTGCCCTTCACACCCTCCGGCGTCAGCCGCCTCAGCTCGGGCACGGTGAAGCGGATGTCGGCCAGCGACGAGTGCGGCGTGCCGATCGGGTAGCCGACGTACTTCAGGTAGTTGTCCGGCAGTGGCGCCAGGAACGACCCGAACTGCGGATCCGGCATCACGACGCCGTACCAGGCCAGCTCGGAGCCGCGCGACTCCCAGCCCGGGTACAGCCGCCGGCCGTGCTCGTCGGTCGGCCCGTGGTACAGCCTCCGAACGACCGCCACCTGCGCTGCCGTCAGGCAGTCCGGCCCGTCGGCACCCGTGCACAGCAGTGCGCCCGGGTCGTACCTGCATGCCCGCGGGTCATCGATCTGCCCGTCGGCCAGCCCGTCGACGCCGTCACACGCCGCCAGTACGGCGCTGTGCAGCGGGGCGAGCTTGTCCGCCGTCAACACCGGTGAACCGTCCGCGCGAAGGTTCATCTTCGACAGCCACGCGTGGTACATCCCGATCGGGCCCATGATGTGCGTCGGTGATCCGACGACGATGCCGTCGAAGTCGTGTGGATACCGCTGCGCCAGCAGCAGGCCCTCGCGGCCACCGGTCGAGCAGCCGCTGAAGTACGAGTGCACCGGTGGTCTGCCGTAGAACGTCGCGATGATCTTCTTGGACGCCACCGACACCACGTGCGGCGCCCGGTAGAAGAAGTCGTCGCGGGCGGCCTGGTCATGAGCCGCCCAGGTGCCGTCCATGATCAGCGTGAACGGGTTGTCGCCCTTGGCGACGTGCCCGTCGTTGGTCACGGCTACCGCCATGTCACCGCCGTCGGGCCCGCAGGTCCGGAACGACCACCGCGGGAACAGCCCGCACAGTCCGTCGCAGCCGTACTGCAGGAACCGCCCCGACCAGGTGGTCAGTGGCAGCCGGAGCTGGAACCGCACGGCCGGCTCGACGTACCCCTCGACCGCACAGTGAGCCGGATCGCCGGCCGTGGCGTCGACCCGCGCGGCCTTCTCCACATGGGTGACCGCACCCGGGATCTGGTAGGTCCGGACAAGCCCAGCGCAGTCCGGCGCATTCGTCGCCTCGCTCGTCGCTGCGCTGGTCGCATCGCTCGTCGCCGGCACGAGCCCGGCCGCCGCGACCGTCACCAGGGCGCCGAGCACGAGCTTTCTGAGCAGCATGGTCGTCTCCTTCGTCGAAGTCGGAGACCGGAGCCGGCCTCACTACCCAGGCGTCGACCGGTGATCGCCGGGATCGACATCCGGCCCCGACTGCTGCGACGAAGGCACGCCCTGCGCGACGCGATGCCACCACACCGATGGCGCTGACCGCCGGTTGTCGCGTGCCGGTTGTCGTGTGCCGGTTGTCCTGTGCCGTTGTCGGTGCCGGCTGTCACGCTCGGGACATGGCTGGTACGACGCTGGGCCGCGCGGCCGGGACAGTGTGGCGGCATCTGCTCTGGCGCGGGATCGACGACCCACGCCGGATCGACAGCGCCGAGATCGAGCTCGCCCCGGACTGGCTGCTGGCGCGGGGCGAAACCGTTCTGCCTGACTACCGGCTGACCTGGTCGCTGACCACCGGCCCGGGCTTCGTCACCGAGACGCTGCGGGCAGCTGTCGACGGCGGTACCTGGTCGCGTCGGCTCACCTTGCACCGGGACGCGTCCGGCCGGTGGAGCGACGAGGCCGAGGCCAGGGGCGAGCTGGAGGGCCAGCCGCCGCCCGGCCTGGTCGACGATGCGTATGCGCTCGACGGTGCGCTCGACTGCGAGCTCGGTCCGGCCACGGTGACGATGCCGGTGCGGCGGCTCGGGCTGCACACCGGCCACCCGGTGCCGCGTCATGAGGCGCTCGTCGCCCGCGTCGAGGTGCCCTCGCTGGCCGTGCTGCCGGCGCGCCGCAGCTACGGCCGCGGGCCCGGCGGTGCGGTCCGCCTCGACACCCTCGACCATCCGTGGTCCCGCGCCGACCTGCTCGTCGACGCCGACGGCTTGGTGCTCGAGTTCCCCACCCTCGCCCGCCGCATCACCTGACTCCTCTGCCCATCGGCGCGCCTGCGTTCAGTGGATCGTGGTTCGTGAGAGCGCGCCCACCCTGCCGCGACCCACGAACCGACGAGTCCGCTCGGATACGCTCGGCGGCGTGACGACGATCTTCCACATCGCGCGGCGCGCCGAGTGGGACGCGGCGGTCGCGGCCGGCTCGTACCGGATCTCGACCCGGGATCGCTCGCTCGACGACGGCGCCGAGTTCATCCACGCGTCCCGGGCGGACCAGGTGAGCCTGGTGGCGAACTTCGTGTTCGCCGACGAGACCGAACCGCTCTGCCTGCTGGAGATCGACGCCGACCGCCTCACCGCGCCGGTCCGCGACGAGGACCTGGACGGCGGCGGGATGACATTCCCGCACATCTACGGCCCACTCAACCTCGACGCCGTGGTCGCCGTACACCCCTACAACCGCACCCCCGACGGCACCCTCCCACCCCCCACCTGACCCGCCGTCCTGCGCGCAGCTGATCCACCTGCGCCCGAGCAATTCGCGTGGTTAACCATGCGGGCGGTGGGTTCGCCCCGGCTATGAGCAGGGCAGACCCGCCATTCGCAGGGTTAACCACCCGAATGTGGCCCGCCGGTGCCGGTGCTGGCCGGTGGCGGTGCTGGGCGGTGCTGGGCGGTGCTGGGCGGTGCTGGGGCACAGCCGGGTGGTGGCTGCTCTCAGGCGTCGGAGAGGCGGGCGACGGTGGCCGAGGCGCGGCGGACGATGGGGACCGGGCCGGCGGGTAGTACGTCGCCGACGAAGGTGTAGTACTTGAGTAGGTCCCGGTCGATGTCGCCGGGGTGCGAGCGGCTGTGGTCGCGCACCCAGTCGATGATGTCGCCCCAGCCCGGCGCGGCCAGCGAGCCGCCGAAGTGCTGCACGGACAGGCCTGCGCAGAGGTTCCCGAACGCCAGCCGGTGCGCCAGCGGCCAGTCGCGCAGGGTGCCGAGCACCAGGGCGGCGAGGAACACGTCACCTGCGCCGGTCGGGTCGTACGAGCGGACCGGCAGCGCGGGGACCGAGGCCTCCTCGCCGGTGGTCGAGTCGACGGCCATCACGCCCTGCGAACCGTCGGTCACGACCGCGAGCGGGACCAGGTCGGAGAGCTTGTGCAGCGCGTCCCGCGGGGTGTCGGTGCGGGTGTAGGCCATCGCCTCGACCGCGTTCGGCGTGAACGCGTGGAAGCACCTGAGCACGTCGAGCACCGCGGGCGACCAGGCGTCGCTCGGGTCCCAGCCGACGTCGCCGAACAGCATCGTGCCGGCGTCATGCGCGTCGACCATCCAGCCGGGCTGCTCCTCCGTCACGGGCACAATCGCCGCCCGGGTCCGCAGCCCTGATCCGACCAGCTTGCTCGGGTCGCCCGGCGCGTCGTGCGCGTGCGTGACCATCGCCCGGTCGGTGCCGGCATCGGCGTCGATCGACATCGAGATCGTGACGGGGGAGTGCCAGTGCCCGATCCGGCGCGAGTGCGACAGGTCGACGCCTTCCTGGTCGGCCAGCGTGCGCCAGCAGAAGTCGGCGTACGCGTCGTCGCCGAAGACCGCGGCCAGCCCGGTGCGCAGGCCGAGCCTGCTGGCCGCGATCGCGAAGTTCGCCACCCCTCCGGGGCAGGAACCCATGCCCTCGGCAATGATCTCGGTCCCCGTCCGCGGCGCGGACGGCAGACCGGTCAGCACGATGTCGAGGAAGACCGTCCCCTGCACGAAGACGTCGTAGTCGGTCTCGTTCTCCACACTCACTAGGTAACACCAACCTCCGGACAGCAACACGTGATTTCACGATGGACCGTCGCGGCGGTCGAAATTCATCGCGCTGACTCGTCACCATGGTGACCGGCACTCACCGAAGGGGCTCCGATGCGCTTCCTGTTCCTGGTGTTCGACGACCCGCAGGCCGCCGCGGCACTGACCGACGAGCAGCGGTACGAGTACGCGACCGCGTTTCGCGACTACGCGGTGATGCTGCGTGACCGCGGCAGGTACGTCGACAGCGCGGGGCTGGACGATCCCGCGACCGCGACCGTGGTCCGCCCCGGCGACGGGATGGTCACCGACGGACCGTACGCCGAGGCGACCGAGCACCTGGGCGCCTTCTTCCACGTCGAGTGCGGCGATCTGGACGAGGCGCTCACGCTGGCCAAGGAGGTGCCGGTCGCGACCGGCGTCAGGGTCGAGATCCGGCCCACGTTCAGCTGATGGACCAGCTGATGGATACGGTCTCCAAGGCGCACACGGAGCACTGGGCCCGGCTGCTCGCGCTGCTCGTTGCCCGGCTGCGCCGGCTGGACATCGCCGAGGATGCGCTGGCGGACGCGTTCGCCACCGCGGTACGGACCTGGCCGCGTGACGGCGTACCCGATCATCCGGAGCGGTGGCTGCTGACCACGGCGCGTCGGAAGGCGTATGACCTGCTGCGCCACGAGTCCGTGGTGGCGCGCAAACTGCCGCTGCTGGTCACGGACGAGGTCGCGCCCGCGGCCGACGAGTGGGTGGAGAACGAGGTGTCGATACCGGACGAACGGCTGCGGCTGCTGTTCACCTGCTGCCACCCGGCGCTGGCGCTGGAGGCCCGGGTGGCGCTCACGCTGCGGATGGTCGGTGGCCTGACCACCGGCGAGATCGCCCGGGCCTTCCTGGTTCCGGAACCGACGATGGGGCAGCGGATCTCCCGGGCGAAGCGGAAGATCGCGTCCGCCGGCATCCCGTACCGGGTGCCCTCCGGCGCCGAGCTGCCGGCCCGGCTCGGCGGCGTACTGGCCGTCCTCTACCTGGTGTTCACCGAGGGGTACGCCGCGTCGTCCGGGCCCGGCCCGGTCCGCGCCGACCTGGCGGCGGAGGCGATCCGGCTCACCCGGCTGACGGCGGCGCTGATGCCGGACGAGCCGGAGGTGGCGGCGCTGCTGGCGCTGATGCTGCTGCAGCACTCCCGCCGTGATACCCGGCTGAGCGCGGACGGCGAGCTGGTGCTGCTCACCCAGCAGGACCGGGCTCGCTGGCACCTGGATGAGATCGCCGAGGCGCTGCGGCTACTCACGTCCAGGAGGCCGGCCGGCAGCTACGGCCTGCAGGCGCGGATCGCGGCCGAGCACGCCCGGGCCGCGGAGGCCTTCGAGACGGACTGGGCCGAGATCTGCCGGCTGTACGAGGAACTCGACCGGCTCACCGGCTCACCCGTGGTCCGGCTGAACCGAGCCGTCGCGGTGGCGGAGCGTGACGGTAACCCGGCCGCCGCCCTGGGCCTGCTCGACGGGCTCGAGGACCCGCTCGGCCGCACGCACCTGTTCTGGTCCACCCGCGCCGAGCTCCTGCACCGCGCGGGCCGCGACACCGAGGCCGCCGCCGACTACGACCGCGCCCTCGAGCTGGCCAACACCGACGCCGAACGCCGCCTCCTCACCTCCCGCCGCGCAGCCCTCCGGTGATCTATCAGGGGGTCGGCACGCCTGGGGGACGTGCCTGCGAAAGGCTCAGCGGCGGCTCACCTAGACTGAGCGGCGGCCGCTCCGGCGGCGCGGGCCGCATCGTCACGAAGTGGCGCGCCGCTTCCCATACCCGACACCGGCTGAGAAGTTCACGTGATCCGATTCGAGAATGTGTCCAAGACGTTCGAAGGCCAGTCCAAGGCGGCCCTCCTCGACGTCGACGTCGAGATCGAGAAGGGCGAGTTCGTCTTCCTGGTCGGCGCCTCCGGGTCCGGCAAGTCGACGTTCCTGCGTCTTGTGCTGCGTGAGCACCGTCCCACGAAGGGGCAGATCCTGGTCGCGGGCAAGGACCTGAACCGGCTGGCGAGCTGGCGGGTTCCGCAGATGCGCCGCCAGATCGGCACCGTGTTCCAGGACTTCCGGCTGCTGCCGAACAAGACCGTCAACGAGAACGTCGCGTTCGCGCTCCAGGTGATCGGCAAGCCGCGCAACCACATCCGCAAGACGGTGCCGGAGGTGCTCGAGCTGGTCGGCCTGTCCGGCAAGGAGGACCGGCTGCCCGACGAGCTGTCCGGCGGTGAGCAGCAGCGGGTCGCAATCGCCCGGGCGTTCGTGAACCGGCCGATGATCCTGATCGCGGACGAGCCGACCGGAAACCTCGACCCCGGTACCTCGGTCGGCATCATGAAGCTCCTGGACCGGATCAACCGGACCGGTACCACGGTGGTGATGGCCACCCACGACGCGTCGGTCGTCGACCAGATGCGCAAGCGGGTGATCGAGCTGGAGAACGGCCACCTCGTCCGCGACGAGTCCCGCGGCGTCTACGGCTACCAGTGACTGGGAACTGATCTCACATGCGCTTGAACTATGTCATCTCCGACCTCGGCATCGGCCTGAAGCGGAACCTCTCGATGACCATCGCGGTCGTCGTGACGATCTGGGTCTCGCTGTCGCTGTTCGGCAGCGCGCTGCTGATCCACAAGCAGGTCGACCTGATGAAGGGGAACTGGTACGACAAGATCCAGATCTCCGTCTTCATGTGCACCAAGGACTCCGGCGGCCGCGGCTGCTCCGGCGCCGAGGTCACGACGGCCGAGAAGAACCGGATCCGCGAGGTGATCGAGTCCAGCCCGGACACCGCGGCCGACGGCGTGTTCGTGGAGACCAAGCAGGAGGCGTACGACAACTTCAAGCGGCTCTACAAGGACTCGCCGATCGTCAGTACGGTGACGGCCGAGCAGATGCAGGAGTCGTTCCGGGTCAAGCTCAAGGACCCGCAGAGATACGAGAACCTGGTCAGCGCTGTCGCCGGACTGCCCGGGGTGGACACCGTCCAGGACCTGCGCAAGTTCCTCGATCCGCTGTTCAAGGCACTGAACGCACTCGAGATCGGCTCGTACGTCGCGGCCGGCCTGTTGCTGGTCGCCGCGCTGATGCAGATCGCGAACACGATCCGGCTGGCGGCGTACGCCCGCCGGCGAGAGATAGGCATCATGCGGCTGGTCGGTGCGTCCAGCTTCTACATCCAGCTACCGTTCCTGCTCGAGGCGGTGCTGGCAGCGCTGATCGGGGCGCTGCTTGCCTGCATCACCTTGTGGATCGCGGTCTACCTGATCGTGGACCGGTTCGCCCAGCAGACGTTCCAGGTCTGGGAGTGGGTCCAGTTCAGCGACGCACTCGAGGTGACGGTGTACATGGTGATCGCCGGTCTGGTGCTCGCGGTGATCCCGACATTCCTGACGACCCGGAAATACCTCAAAGTCTGAGGTTCGTGCGTTACCGTCGAGACGCTGTGACAACTTAACCCTCCGTAAGGGGTCGACTGTGGTTTCGCACTTCCCCGGTGCGAACCCGTTCCGACGGGAACGCATCAAGCGAGACGACAGCACCGACACCGCGGGTCGCCAGCGACGTTCGCCGAGCACGTTCGGCAGACGTCTGCTCGGCCATCCCGGGGTGACGGCCTGCTGCGTTGTCCTGTCCATGACGTGCGGAGTCCTCGCTGCCACTGGTGCTGCCAGCGCGGACCCGCCCGATCCGAAGGTCCAGAAGAAGCGGCTCGACGAGCAGATCAAGTCCCAGCTGGACGACCTGCACGAGTCGTACTCGGCGCTGGTCACCTCCGACCGCGCGTACGACGCCTCGGTGGCCGAGCTCACCAAGGTCCGGGGGCGGTACGCCGTCACGCAGGGTCAGCTGGCCGCTGCCCGGGCGGCGGACCAGGTCGCCGCGGCCCGGCTGAAGGTGGCCGAGAAGGCGCTGGCGGACGCCCGCAGCGATGTCGCCGCGGGGGAGGAGTCGATCGCGAGGTCGCAGCGCGGCGTCGGCCAGGCGGTGCGCTCGTCGTACCAGCAGCACAGCAGCCTGCTGAACCTGGCGATCGTGCTGCAGGGCACCTCGGCGTCGGATGTCGCGACCGGTGTCCAGGTGCAGCGCAACGTGTTCGACGTCCAGAGCAACGCGATGCAGCGGCTGCGCAACGCGCAGGCCCAGCTGGTGAGCAAGAAGGCGAAGGTCGCCGAGGCGGAGCGGCTCGTCGCCGCCGAGCGCGCCGCGGCCGCCGAGACGCTCGGCCGGGTCCGGGCGCTGGACGCCCAGGTGGCGGCACAGAAGGCCGAGGTCACCCGGGTCACGCTGGTCAAGCAGCAGGCGTACGGCGCGGTGATCCGCGACCGTCGCGCGGAGCTGGCCCACTACCGCAACCTGGTCAGCGAGCGGAACCGGGTGAACCGGATCCTGATCGCCCGGGCAAAGGCCGAGAAGGCCGCCGCAGCCCGTCGTCGCGCCGCGGCGATCGCGGCCGAGCGGGCAAGAGCGAAGCGCGAGAACCGCCCGCCTCGGAGCGTTCCGGACCCATCGAACGACGGCGGCCTGCTGATGTCGCCGGTGCCGGGCGCGCCGATCACGTCGCCGTACGGGATGCGGTTCCACCCGATCCTGCGGTACTGGAAGCTGCACGACGGCACCGACTTCGGCGCCGGCTGCGGCACCCCGATCCATGCCGCGACCGGCGGGATCGTGACCGACAGGTACTACAACGGCGGGTACGGCAACCGGGTCTTCATCTCGCACGGGATCAAGCGCGGGCAGCACCTGGTCACGGTGTACAACCACCTGTCGCGCTACTCGACGTACGTCGGTCAGGCGGTCCGCAAGGGCGACATCATCGGATACGTCGGCAGCACCGGCTACTCCACCGGCTGTCACCTGCACTTCATGATCTACGCCGACGGCAACACCGTGAACCCGATGAGGTGGTACTAGCCACCCGCTAACCGGCTTGCGGGTGTGCGGGAGAATGGCTGGATGGCTAAGGAGACCGGTCGCAAGCTGATCGCGCAGAACAAGAAGGCGCGACACGACTACCACATCGAGGACGTGGTAGAGGCCGGCCTGGTGCTGACCGGGACCGAGGTGAAGTCGCTGCGGCTCGGCCGCGCCTCGCTGGTCGACGCCTTCGCCGCCGTGCGCGGCGGCAATGAGCTGTGGCTGCAGGGGATGCATATCCCGGAGTACAAGCACGGCACCTGGACCAACCACGAGCCACGCCGGACGCGCAAGCTGCTGCTGCACCGCAACGAGCTCGACAAGCTGATCCGGGCGGTCGACACCCAGGGCGTGTCGCTGATCCCGCTGTCGCTGTACTTCAAGGACGGCTACGCCAAGGTCGAGCTCGCCGTCGGTCGCGGCAAGAGGGCGTACGACAAGCGCCAGGCGCTGGCCAAGCGGGATGCCGAGCGCGAGGCCCGTCGCGCCCTCGCCGACCGCAACCGCTAGGCGCAAGGGTGGGGTCAGGGGCGCACCGGGGCAGATCCGGATAGGTTGCGGGCGGATCCAGGGCGAGAGTTGGGGCATGGCCACTGACACGCTCTTGGTGACGCCGGCGCAACGCGACCGTGGCGTCGAGATCCTCAAGGAGATGTACGCCGACGGGCGGCTCACGCACTTCGAGTTCGACCAGCGCCTGGACAAGGCGCTGGCGGCGAAGACCCGGGCGGAGCTGAACGCGGCCTTCGACGGACTGGTCTCCCGGCCGGTCCCCACCTACGCACCGATCGCGTTCACCCCACCGCGACCCGTCCAGCGGTACCCCAGCAGCGGCCGCGGGCTCGGCACACTGGCGCACTGGTCCGGGTACCCCATGTTCTTCGTCGGCCCGGCGCTGATCGCCGCGACAGCCGGCCAGAAGAACCCAGCGGTCCGGCGGCACGCGATCGAGGCCGTGAACTTCCAGCTCACCGCGTTCATCATGTTCGTCGGCCTGGGCATCCTGGCCGGGATCACCGAGGGCTTCACCTGGTTCCTGTTCCCGTTCGCGGGACTCGCCTGGTTCCTGCTGACCGGGATCGGCGGGCTGGCCACCATGGTCGGGAACGACTTCCGCTACCCCTTCTCGTTCCGCCTGCTGCGCTGAGCGGGGCCTCGTAGCTTGGCATCACGGCGCGAGGTCGGAGAGGATGTGGCGTCCTTGACGTCACCGCCCCGAGGGACAGATGAGACCTCCGCTGCACGCGATGCTCGCGCTTGCACTGCTGCTCGGCTCGTACGTCGTCGCCGCCGGTGTGCTGCTGGCACCCTTCGTCGGTGCCGTACTCGTCGCCCGGACGGGACCGTATGGATGGTTGGTCGGTGGCATCCTCGTGGCCCTCGCCGGAATTGGTATATGGCGTGTCGTCGTGCTCGTTCGGCGGCGTGTGGTGCGGCCGGCACCCGGCATCGCGCTGACCCGGGCGTCGCAGGGCCCGCTGTGGGCCGAGGTGGACGAGGTCGCGCATGAGCTGGGGGTCCGGACCCCGGACGAGCTGCGGATCGTGCCGGACGTCGGCGTCACCCTGTCGTACGAGGCGCTGAGGCGCTGGCCGCGGCGGCTGTGCCTCGGGATGCCACTGCTGACCAGCCTCACCGCACTGCAGCTGCGTGCTGTGATCGCGCAGGAGCTCGGCCTCTACAGCGGCCGGACCGGCCTGCTCGGCAGGGTGACCTACCGGGGCGGCGAGGCGTTACGTGCGGTGGCCGCCGATGTAGGCGCCGACTCCGTCGCCGGCAGGATCGTCCGGCGCCAGCACCGGCTGTACACGTCCATCGCACACAGCGTCATACGACGCCATGAGCTCGAGGCGGACCGGCACAGCGCGCGTCTGGCAGGCAGGGCGGCAGCGGCAGCCGCACTGCGCGAGGTGGCGGCCACGGACCACGCCTGGGACTACTTTCTCGACAGGTACGCCGACCTCGGCGCTGCCCAGGACCTGCGGCCACTCGCGATCTTCGACGGCTTTCAACAGTTCCTCGCCGAGCCCGCCCGGCAGCTGCAGCTGGTCGACGTACGGGCTGCCCGCGCCGACGAGGTCCGGTCGGACCAGCACAGCCGGCGTGCGTTGTCGGCACGGATCGCTGCACTGGAGGCGCTTCCACCGGACGAGGTCATCGACGACTACACACCGGCAATGAGCCTCGTCGAACGCCCCGAGCGCGCCATCAGCGACCTCGAGGCGTGGATGTACGAGGGCTCCCGCCTGGTGCCTGCGTCGTGGGATGAGATCGCTGCCGCGGCCGGAGCCGAGAGCGTCCGGGCGGGCGCCGGCCTGCTGACCACCGCGGCCGAGGAGAGTGGCGTAGCCGAGCCCGCGACCCTGGCCGCGGTGTTCGACGCCATCCGGAGAGGCGAGACCGCGGAGATGGTCCGGCCGCTGCTGGAAGCGGGCGGACCGGATGCCGAGTGGCGCAGGCTCGCCGAGCGGCTGCTGACACATCTGGTCGTGATCGCGCTCATCGACGCCGGCCGGGCGTCGTACCGTTTGAGCTGGACCGGACAGTCGCCGTTGGTCGGTGTCGACGGCACTCCGCTCGATCCCGCCTCCCTGGTAGCGCACGCGATCGACGATCCGACCTCCGCCTACGCGCTCCAGGGTTGGCTGACCGCCTGCGGTGTCAAGCCCGACTACCGCATGGACATCACGACCACCACAGGCACCGTGGCGGCAGATGCCGGCGAGCGGCGGGTCGAGGGCGGAGTGGGCACCAGTGGCCGATGAGGGGAATTCTGGGCACGGGCGGCGGGTTGAACCGTATAGTGTGGACTTGCCTCAGCGGTCCGGGTTTGCTCGGTCCGCGGCGGGTTTGACAACTCAACAGGGGGTGAACGGTTTCGACTTCGGACGTACGGTTCGAGAGAAGCGGGCCGAGGACCCAGGGTTATCTCGCTAACGCTCCCTGGAAACCTATAAGTGCCAAGGTTAATCGCACTAACTTCGCTCTCGCCGCCTGACGGCCTGAGGTAAACGAAGGGTCAGCCCGGGGATGCTTCCGACCCGGTTCCTGGCCTCAGCTAGGAAGCTTGCTCTGCTAGCCCGGTCACGGGGTTAGTAGGGGACATTCACAGTGACTGAGCCTGTCAGCAACGTGCCTGCGCGAGTGCTGGGGCTGAGAAAAGCGCTACGCAGACTGCGCCCGGAGAAGTCTCGAAGCGACGCTGAAGGACGCGGGTTCGATTCCCGCCACCTCCACCCCTTGCGAACGCGCAGGTCAGATCACCTCTGACCTGCGCGTTTCGTCGTTCCCGGCCTGACTGCTGGGTCATGGCGGGTCCTCGCCGGCACCGATCGAGTCGACGCGCTCCGGGTGCGTCGCCGGCGGTGACAGCCATCGAACCGGGCTGTAAAGTGATTCGCGAAAAGCAGTTTACATCGCGTCTTGTGGAGAGGACCAGACTCGATGACGGTTGCCGGCCCGGTGCGGACCTTGATCGATGAGACCCCGAAGGGTGTGCCCGCCCACCTGACGGTGGAGCAGGAGCGCGAGTACATGCGACTGCTGAGTGATCTCAACTTCCTCAGGTTCGGTCTGCCGGGGCCGGACGTCCACGAGGTCACCGACCACGAGGTTGCGGTGGACGGTGGTGAGATCCTGCTCCGGATCTACCGGCCCGGGCAGGAGAAACCGCTTCCGGCGCACCTGACACTGCACGGCGGCGGGTGGAAGGTCGGTTCGGTGCACGAGCGTCTGTCCGACGCGATCTGCCGGCAACGGTGTCGCGAGGCGCACTGCGTGATCGTGGCGGTGGAGTACCGGCTGGCTCCCGAGCATCCGTTCCCGGTTCCGCTCGACGACTGCCACGCGGCGCTGGTCTGGGTCCACGACCACGCGAAGGAGCTCGGTGTCGACGCCGCGAACCTCTCGATCGGCGGTGCGTCCGCGGGCGGCAACCTCGCCGCCGCCGTCACACTGCGCTGCCGGGACGAGAGTGGTCCGGGGCTGCGCTTCCAGCTCCTGGAGGTGCCGGCGCTGGACCTTACCCGGGAGACGGCTCGGGTGACGCTCGAGTCCGGCGTGCTGCCCGACGTACCGCAGCCGACCATGGGTGACGCGACGAACGCGTACCTCGCGCGGCCCGCTGACGCCACCCACCCGTATGCTTCGCCATTGCTGGCCGGCGACCTCAGCGGGCTCCCGCCGGCACACATCATGACGGCAGAGTTCGACGTGCTGCGGACCGAGGGTGAGGAGTACGCACGGCGTCTCCGCGATGCCGGCGTCCCGGTCACGCACCAGCGCTTCAGCGGTGCGCTTCACGGCACCGCGATGCTGACCCGATCCTGGGAGCCCGCCCGGGCCTGGCAGGCCGACGCCGCGGCGGCGCTTCGCCGGGCACACTGGAGCGACTCCTCGGAACGGGCGGACTCGGCATGAGTCCGCGGCGGGCAGGCGTGCAAGACTGCGTCGAAACTCGTCGGCCAACGAAGTGAGAACGTAGTGGCTCAGCAGGCGACGATCTACGACGTGGCGACGCGTGCGGGCGTCAGCGTATCGACGGTCTCGCATACCCTGAACCGCCCGCAGCGGGTCAATCCGGAGACGCGTCGCCGGGTGCTGGAGGCGATCGACCACCTGGGGTACGTGCCCAAGGCAACGGCTGTGGCCCGGGCCCGGAAAGCGGCGGGCCGAATCGGCGTGCTGGCGCCGTTCACGTCCTACGCGTCGTACACGCGGCGGTTGATGGGTGTGATGAAGGAGTCCGAGTCGGACGCGGTCGAGACTGTCGTGTACGACCAGCAGTCCGCGGCCACGGCGGCGTCGCCGTTGCTGAGTGCGCTGCCGGTGACGCACCGGCTGGACGGCGTACTGATCATGGGCCTGCCGCTCGACGACACCCTGGCCGAACGGCTGGTGGCGCAGAAGGTGCCCACCGTCCTGGTCGACAGCCGGCGGCCGGAGTTCGACTCGATCACCATCGACGACGAGGCGGCCGGGTACCTGGTCGCGCAGCACCTGATCGGTACAGGGCGGCGCACGGTTGCCTATGTCTCGGAGTCGCAGACCTCGACCGACTACCTCTCCCCGGGCCAGCTACGCCGGTCCGGGGTCGAGCGGGCCCTGACCCAGGCCGGTCTCGACCCGGGCATGCTGCGGCAGGTCAAGACCAGCCGGGACGTGACCGGGGGACCGAAGGCTTTGGAGGCGATCCTGGCCGACGGGCTGCCGGACGCGATCTTCGCGCACCAGGATCTGCTCGCCGCCGGCATCGTGACCGAGTGCCACCGGCGCGGTATCCGGGTGCCGGACGACGTCGCGATCGTCGGGTTCGACGACTCGGAGCTGGCGCAGCTGCTCGGGATCACCACGGTCGCGCAGCCGCTGGAGGGCTCCGGCCGGCTCGCGTTCCGCATGCTGCGAGAGGCGATGGGTGGGTCGGCGGTCTCGGCCCGTCAGGTCACCATGTCCGTCGAGCTGGTGGTCCGGAAGACCGCCTGATCCGGTGCCGGCAGCGATCCGCTCGGCTGCGTATCTGGCGATGTAAAGTGCTTTACAACAAGCAGTTGACAAGACTCGATCAGAGGGATGTACTGCATCGTGAGGGCGAACCCGAACGCTGGGAGCGACGCATGAATCGGATCACCAGAATCTGCGCGGCGGCGACGGTGGTACTGGCACTGTCATCCTGCGCCGAGGACACCACCTCCCCGTCACTGGCCGAGCAGACACTGCCGGCGGACAGCGTCGAGGCGGCGGCCGCGGCCGCGCGACGTGCCGCGGACAACGCCCAGGTCGGCGGCACGCTGAACCTGCTGGGCATCCTCTCCGGCGACAACATGACCAAGTACCTGCAGACGTTGCGCCCGCTCGAGGAGGCCACCGGCATCACGATCAAGTACGAGACGGCCGGTGACCTGATCGCGGTGCTGCAGACCCGGGTGGAGGGCGGCAACCCACCGGACGTGGTCAGCAACCCGTCCGCGGGACAGATGCGCGACCTCGCGAAGAAGGGCAGTCTCGTCCCTGTGGACCCGATGCTGGACAGCGGCGCCGTTCGGGAGAACTACCCGAAGGGTCTGTGGGACCTGACCACTGTGAACGAGAAGTCCTACGGCCTGTTCGTCAACACGGCCGTGCAGGGCCTGGTCTGGTACGACCCGAAGACGTACGACGGACCGAAGCCGCCGGCCTCCTGGGACGCGCTCGGCGCCTGGGCGGCGACCGCGAGCGGCAAGGGTCGCGCCCCGTGGTGCATGGGGCTCGAGTCCGGGCCGGCGAGCGGATGGCCCGGCGCGGTGTGGATCGAGCAGTTCATGCTGCAGCGTCACGGCGGTGACGCCTACGACCGGTGGTGGCGCGGTGAGCTTCCCTGGACCTCGCCGGAGGTCCGGCAGGCCTTCGCCGAGTTCGGCAAGGTCGCGACCGACGCGAAGATGGTCAGCGGTGGCCCGAAGGGCGCGCTGACGACCAACTTCGGCGACAGCCCGAAGGGACTGTTCGCCAAGCCACCGGCCTGCCAGCTGCATCTGCAGGCTGACTGGGTCGGCAACGCGATGGCCGCCGCCGTGCCCGGCGTGAAGGCGGTCGACGACATCGACTTCTTCGCCTTCCCGGCGGTGAACCCGCAGTACGCCGGCAGCCTCGAGATCACCGGCGAGGTGGTCGGGGCCTTCCAGGACACCCCGCAGGTGCGGGCCTTCATGCGGTACGTGTCGACCCCGGAGTTCAGCTCGCTGGTCGCCAAGACCGGCCTGTGGCTCGGGGCGAACCGGAAGACCCCGCTGACGGCGTACGCGTCGCCGCTGTCCCGGCAGGCGGCGGACGTGTACAGCAAGGCGGCCGACGTGCGGTTCGGCGCGAAGGATGCGATGCCGGCGGCGATGTCGCAGGCTTTCCTCAAGTCGGTGATGGACTACGTGCGCAACCCCGGTGCGCTCGACTCGATCCTGGCGTCGGTGGAGCGGACGCGGCAGCCGGCCGGGTGAGCATGTCCCGGCAGGTGCTGTTGTCGGTCGCGGTGACAGTGGGCGCGCCAGTCGTGCTGCTGTCGTGGTTGTGGCTGGTCGAACGGCTGCTGCGGCCGCTGTCCTACCGCGGCCGGCGCAGGGCGCGGCCGTGGCTGTGGCTGGCGCCGCCGCTGGCGGTGGTCGGGCTCTATCTGGTGTGGCCGCTGCTGAGCACGATCTGGACCAGCTTCCAGGTGCGCGGCGGGCAGCACGGTCTGGACAACTACCGGTACCTCGTGCACAGCGGTGAGGTGCATGACGCGCTGGTCAACAACGGCCTGTGGCTCGTCGGACTGACGGCCGGAAGCCTCGTGGCCGGGACGGCCGTCGCGGTGCTCGCCCACCTGGTCCGCTGGGAGACGGCGGCCAAGGCGGTCGTCGTGATGCCCGCGGCGATCTCGACGGTCGCGGCCGCTGTGATCTGGCGGTTCATGTTCGACTACCGGCCACCCGGTGTCGCGCAGACCGGCACCCTCAATGCCATCGTCACGGCGGCCGGCGCCGAACCCGTCGCGTGGCTCGTGGACGAGCGGACGAACAATGCGGCCCTCATCGGCGTCGGCATCTGGATGTCGGTCGGCCTGGTGACGGTGGTGATGTCCGCATCGATCAAGGCGATACCGGCCGAGCTGATCGACGCCGGGCGGGTCGACGGCGCCGGTCCGTTCCGGCTCTTCCGGTACGTCGTGCTGCCGCAGCTGCTGCCGACCATCGTCGTGGTGAGCACGCTGCTGGCGATCACCGCGCTGAAGGCCTTCGACGTCGTGTACGTGATGACGAACGGGAACTACGACACCAACGTGCTCGCCAACCTGATGTACCGGGAGCTGTTCCTCAACGCGGACTACGGGCGGTCGGCCGCGCTGGCCGTGCTGCTCGTGATCCTGGTGCTGCCGGTCGTCGCGGTGAACCTGCGCTTCTTCCGGAAGGGACGTGCGTAGTGCTCCGCCCCACCAAGCGACCGGTCACCGAGCGCCGTACCGTGCGGCCCACCGGTCGCACCGCGCGCAGCCTCGCGTTCGTGCACGCCCCGCTCGTGCTGCTCTGCCTGCTGTGGCTCACGCCGACGGCGGCCGTCTTCGTGAGCTCGTTCCGGACGGCGGCCGACTCGTTCGCGACCGGCTGGTGGGAGGGCGTGCGGCCGCCGCTGCGGTTCACCGAGCAGAACTACGTCGAGGTGCTGTCCCACGGCGGGCTGGGCCGGGCGTTCATGAACAGCCTGCTCGTCACGCTGCCGAGCGTCTCGGTGACGGTCTCGATCGGGACCGTCGCGGGCTTCGCGCTGGCCAGGATGCGGTTCCGCGGCTCCGGGGTGACGCTGGCCGTGCTGCTCGGCCTCACCGTCGTACCGCTGCAGGTGATCCTCGTCCCGCTGCTGCGCATCTACAACGATCTCGCGGTGACCGGTACCCGGCCGGGACTGTGGCTGGTGCATGCCGGCGTCGGCATCCCGTTCGTGACCTACCTGCTGCACAACTTCTTCCGGGAGCTGCCGCGGGAGCTGTTCGAGGCCGCCGAGATCGACGGCGCGGACCACCTGAGGTCGTTCGTCCACGTCGCGCTTCCCACCGCCGCGCCGGCGGTCGCGTCGGCCGTGATCTTCCAGTTCCTGTGGGTCTGGAACGACCTGCTGCTGGCGCTGATCTTCGTCGGCGGCAATCGGGAGACGGCGCCGTTGACGGTGATGGTGAGTGGTCTGGTGAACAACATCACCGGGCAGGGCTGGCACCTGCTGACGGCTGCCGCCTTCGTCTCGATCGTCTGCCCGCTGGCCGTCTTCTTCGCGTTGCAGCGGTACTTCGTGAAGGGCCTGCTCGCCGGGAGCGTCAAGTAGTGCGAAGGCCCCGCATCCCCAGGTGGATGCGGGGTCTTCGTAGGTCAACGGGTCAGTGCTGGTGCGGCCTCGCCGACGGTCCGGAGCCGGGGGACCGGCGAGAACAGCACCCACAGGGTCGCCGTACTCATCCCGATCGCGCCCGCCAGCATCGCCGCCCAGGCGCCGGCCTGGGTCGCCACCGCGCCTCCGGCGATCGCGCCGACCGGCAGCACGCCCCAGGAGATCAGCCGGTACGCCGAGTTGACGCGGCCGCGGAGACCGGGAGCGGTGGCGACCTGGCGGACCGTGGTGGCGTGCGAGTTCGCGATCCCGATCCCGACGCCCATCACGAAGAACACGACACCGAGCACGATGCCCGCGGTCCAGCGGCCGCCGAGTCCGGCCGCGGCGGCTGCGATCGGAGCCGTGTTGCCGGTGATGAGCGTGGTGAGCAGCACCCGGCCGTACCCCCATCGCCCGGTCACCCGGCCGCCGAACCAGGCACCGATGAACGAGCCGGCGCCACCGGCGACCAGGACGGCGCCGAGCCCCGCGGCCGGGATGCCGAGGTCGCGGACGACGTACAGCATCAGGCCGAGCATGAAGATCTCGTTGAACAGGTTGAACGTGGTGGCCTCGCCGAGCAGCGCGCGCAGGTACCGGTTGCCGACCGCGACCCGCAGCCCCTCGGCCGCCTCGCGCAGCGGTGCCCGGCGCTCCGTCGGTGGCGGCGCGGGCTCGTCCACCCGGACCCGGCTCAGGCTGATCGCGGACAGCAGGTAGGTGACCGCGTTGACCGCGACCGCCACCGGCGCGGTGAGCGCCTGCACGAGCAGACCGCCGACGCCGCGCCCACTGATCTCGGCGGCGGACTGGGTGGCGGTGATCTTGGCGTTCGCGTCCGACAGCTGGGCCGGTGACACCACCGACGGCAGGAACGCGAAGTCGGCGATCTGGTACACCACGGTGAGCGCGCCGGCGGTGAAGACCACGACGTACAACAGTTCCATCCCGGCCAGGCCGAGCCAGACCGACAGCGGGATCAGCGCGACCAGCACGAACCGGCCGAGGTCGGCCCCGATCATCAGCCCGCGGCGGCGGCGCCGGTCCACCAGCAGCCCGACCGGCAGCGTGGCGAGCAGGAACGGCAGGAACTGTGCGGCCCGCAGC
>DASRHY010000078.1:0-22925 GCA_035650275.1 Kribbellaceae bacterium
CGCTGTGGCGGCGGCCGCGTGTCACTAACATGACCGCATGTCGATCGAAACCAGCAGCCGCCCACAGGCGCCGTACGTGGCAGACGAGCGCACCATGCTCGAGGGATTCCTGGACTTCCACCGCGCCACCTTGCTGTGGAAGTGCGAAGGCCTTTCCGACGACGAGCTGAAGCGCCGGGCGGTCCCGCCGTCGCCGATCTCACTGCTCGGTCTGGTCCGGCACCTGACCGAGGTCGAGCGAGGCTGGTTCCTCGACTTCACCGGCACCTACGACGGTGCCGTCTACGTGAGCAAGGACGCGCCGGAGGCCGACTGGGACGGGGTCGACGACGCCGACCCGGCCACCGACATGGCTCGCTACAAGGCGGAGGTCGATCGGATCCGCGCCGAGCTGGCCGGGCGGGACCTCGACGAGACCCAGGTCGACCAGACCCGGGGCACGGTGAGCCTGCGCTGGATCTACAACCACATGGTCGAGGAGTACGCGCGCCACAACGGTCACGCCGACCTGATCCGCGAGGTCATCGACGGCGCCACCGGCGAATAGCCGGGCTGAGCAAAGCCGATCAAGTGCGCGCCGCGATGGCCGCGGCAGGGTGATGCCATGAGCTCGACGGACGTGTTCGCGACCTTGGTGGACGTGGTGGCCGACAGCCTCGACGACCCGGACACGACGGCCGCGGATCTCGCTCGCCGCGCCTTCCTCTCCCGCTTCCACTTCGACCGGATCGTCACCGCCGTGGCCGGCGAGTCGCCGGCCGCGTTCCGGCGCCGGGTTCTGCTGGAGCGCGCCGCGTACCGGCTGCTGAGTCGTACTGACAGCGTGCTCGACGTCGCGGTCGAGGCCGGATACGGCTCGCACGAGGCGTTCACCCGTGCCTTCGCCCGCGCGTACGGCGTGACGCCGCGCGAGTGGCGCGGTCAGGCGTCGCACCGGTTCTTCCTGGACGCGCCGAGCGGGGTCCACTTCCATCCACCGGGCGGCCTGCGGCTGCCGGCGCGCAGAAAGGTAAGGGGTATGGACGTTCTGGTGAAGATGGTCGAGCATCACGTCTGGTTGGTCGGCGAGATGATCGACCGCGCCGGCCGGGTCGGTGCGGAGGTGCTGGACGCGCCCATCGAGCTGTCGGTGGAGAGCATCGACGAGCGGCCGCTGACGCTGCGCCGCCAGCTGGACCGGATGGTCTGGCAGCTCGAGATGTGGCTCGCCTCCGTCGACGACGAGCCGTTCGAGTTCCCCGAGTCCGGCCGCGCGGTCTCGCTGTCACAGATCCGGGAGCGGTACGACGCGGCCGGCCCGCGGTACCTCGACCTGGTCCGCCGGCTGCACGACGAGGGCCGGTTCGACGAGACCTTCGTCGACTCGACCTGCACACCGCCGCGCGTCTTCACCTATGGCGGCATGGTCGCGCACGTCCTCACGTTCGCCGCGGCGCGCCGGGTACTCGTTGCAGGCGCTCTCGACAGCGCCGGCGTCACCGACCTCGGCGCCGGCGACCCGATGCACTTCGTCGCCAATGGAGCCGCCTGAGACGGCACTAACGTATCACTAATGATACGTTAGTGCCATGTCACGGCGAACAGCTCTGGTGGCGATCGGACGCCTGACCGCAGACCAGTGGGGGATGTGCACGGCTGCGCAAGCCCGGCAGGCCGGTGTCTCCCGGGTGGACCTGAACCGCCTCGTAAACGACAGGATCCTCGAACGAGTCGCCGACGCGGCGCGTGTGTACCGACTGGCCGGCAGCCCCGAGGACCCAGAGCTCGATGGGTTGCGAGCGGGTTGGCTGCAGCTCGGCCCGGGGCGTTCCTGGGACGACAGAGTCCGCGTCGCCGACGCGATCGTCAGCCATCGAAGTGCGGCGCACGCTCGTGGGCTGGGTGAGCTGATTCCGACAGCCCACGAGTTTTACGTGCGACGCCGGCATCGAGTGGCCAGACTCGACCTGACACTCCGGGTCCGGAGCGACGTGAACCAGATCGCCTGGTCGATCTGGAGAGGGCTGCCAGTCTGCTCCGTCGAGCACATTGTGGGCGACCTGCTGGCCGATCGAGAGGATGAGTCTGCTGTGGCGAGTATCTGCGCCGACGCGATCCGAGCTGGTCTGACAGACGTTGCCCGGCTGCATGCCGCGGTGGAGCCACATGCCGCGCGGTACGGGAGTACACCCGACGGACTGGTGTCCCGACTGACCCGCGTCGTGGGCTGAGGCTCCCTTGCGGTTTCCTTATGCAACCGCGGCCGCGTTCCGTGCAGCACTCAAGGACCGCTTGGCGTGTGTCGCGCTGGAGGCCGGCTATCCGCTGTCCGAGATCCAGCGGCAGTTCGCGTACGACAGGCTGCTCGCTCGCTGCTTCTCGACCAACTGGGATAGGTGGGTGCTCAAGGGCGCAGGAGCCTTGCTCGCACGTCTGGACGGAGCACGACACAGCAAGGACATCGACCTGTTCTACTCCGACCGACGCGCTGAGATCGCCGCAGCGGTCGAGGACCTGGAACACGCTCTACACACGGATCTCGGCGATCACTTTGCCTTCGAGGTGGTCCGGACCACCGCGCTTCCCGAGGCGGCGAAGGGCCGCAGGGTCCACGTCAGGTCCGGTCTCGGTCCGGTCGCATTTTCCGCGTTCCATGTCGATGTAGTGGTCGGCACCGCGATGAGCTGCGAACCCGACGAGGTGTCCCCGTTGGTCCGGGTCACGATTCCTGGCCTGGTGCGGCCGGCGTACAGGGCCTTCCCGTTGGTCGACCACATCGCAGACAAGCTCTGTGCGACAGAGGAGACGCACGAGCGCGCGGGCCGGCGGCGCGCTAGTACCCGGGTGAAGGACCTGGTCGATCTGGCGCTCATCGCGCGTTCGCAGACCATCGACGGACATCAGCTGCGGACCGCGATCCAGGTCGGGTTCGCGCATCGCGGGCTCGCTGTTCCCAGCTGTTTCACCGTGCCGGACGGCGCCGTGTGGAGGACGCAGTTCCCGCGCGTTGCGCGCGACGCGCCGCCACCGGTCCTCGCCTATGACGACGCGCTCGACCTCGTGTGTCGCATGCTCGACCCGGTCCTCGGTGGATCCACCCCGAACCAATGGGACCCGAACCGTGCGTGCTGGAACTGAGTGTTAGTTGAGCGGGCCGTGGAGGTTCGGGCGAACGACCTCGGTGACGTCGATGTCGAGCGGGAGCGCGTCGTTGCTTGGGGCAACGACACTGCCGCCGGTCATCGGCAGGTTGAGGTGGCTGCGGGACAGGTCGATGTCGACCGAGGCGCCGGAGTCGTTCGGGGTGGTCCACTCGGTGTCGCTCAGCGAGATCGCCAGTCCGAGGACGCGGCCCTTCGGGACGATCAGGTCCTGGGCCCGCAGCGGGACGGTCACAGTGGTCCACTGGCCGGGGGTGAGCGGCTCCGGCTGGACCAGTGAGTCGCTGTGCGCGGCATCGATCCAGCCGCGACCGACCATGCCGTGGTCGGTGACGGCGGTCCGCTTCCGCACCTCGCGGTAGCAGGCGTCGTCGACCGGGGTGGACGCGCCCCAGCAGGTCTCGGTGGTCGTGTTCTGGATGCCGGTATAGCGGGTCGCCTGGCCGTACTCGATCAGCCGGACAGTCACCGGTGTGGTGGTCTTGTCGGCCTTGACCCGCAGCGTCACGGTCGGTGTGCCGCTGATCCGGATCGCCTTCGACAGCGGCGCGGACAGGAACATCTGCCGGCCGGCGACCTCTTCCGACGGGGTGCCGACGATGTCGGACTCGGTCAGATCCGGGTTGTCGAGCACGTTCACGACGCCGCGGCCGGAGGAGCCCAGGCCGCGGGTCGACACCGGCACCGTGGTGGCCTGCGCGCGCTGCGGCCAGGTCCGGTACGACGTCCACTGGTCGGGCGCGGTCTCGACGGTGGCGATCGGCTCACCCATCACGTCGTTGTTCAGGCCCTGCAGCCAGTAGTCGAACCACTTGTGCAGCTCGCTCACCCACTCGGCGCGGCGGAACTCGAACGGGTCGACGTGCTCCTCCAGGCCGAGCCAGATCTTGCGCGGGACCCGGTTCTTCTCCAGTGCCGTCCACCACTGGCCGAAGTGGTTCGGCTGGACGTTGTAGTCGCTCAGCCCGTGCACCACGAACACGCTGGCCTTGACCTTGCTCGCGTCCTTCACGTGGTCGCGCTCGGCCCAGAAGGAGGTGTAGTCGCCGGACTCGTCGGCGTCGTTCTCGCCGAGCTCGGCGCGGACCGCGTCGCAGGCCGGGGTGTCGTGGCCGACGAAGCCGCCGAGCCAGGGCATGTAGTCCAGCGAGTACGGCACGCCGCCGGACCGGGTGTAGTCGTACCAGGAGGAGATCGCCGAGATCGGCACGATCGTCTTCAGCCCGTCGACGCCGGTGGCGGCGACGCCGTTCGCGAGCGTGCCGTCGTAAGACTTGCCGATCATGCCGACCGCACCGGTGGTCCAGTCCGCCGTCACCGGGGTCCCGTCCAATGACTTGGCCGTGTTGCGTCCGTTCAGCCAGTCGATCACCGCGACGACGGATGCGATCTCGTCCTCGCCGCCGACGTCACCGCAACCGGTCGAGCGTGACGTACCGACGATGTCGACACCGACCACGCCGTACCCGCGCGGCACGAAGTAGTTGTCGTAGAACAACGGCATCTTCGCGATCACGCCGTCGCTGTCGAACGTCTTCAGCTCGCTCTCGTTGCCGCGCCCGCAGCACTCGTAGTACGGCGACGCGTCCATGACCACCGGGACCTTCACGCCGGACGCGTCGGTCTCCCGCGGACGCACGATGTCGACCGCGATCGTGTCCGGGGTGCCGTCTGAGTCGGTGTCCATCGTCGTGTCGACCTTGACCGACTCGCGGATCGCGTTCGCGTAGTCGTACACCGGCTCGGTGCGGTCGCCGTCGATGTGCGCCGGCCGCGGAGGTGTCGACACGCCGTCGAGCGCGCCCGGCCCGCTCGGCGCGGGTGCGGCCACTGCTGGCGTCACCGCAATACCGCCGGCGAGCAGCAGCACGGACACGGCAGTCAGCAGCCGGGCGTGGACTGTGGCCATGGCCTGGAAGGCTAGCCACTGGCAGGCCCGTCGGCCAGTGCTACGTTCACCGTTTCGTGATCTTTGTGTGACAGATCTGTCTGGTCAGGGGATTTCCCGCCATCCGCGGACCTGTTCCGCGCCGTGGTGTCGTTCGTATACCCGTGCCGCATCCGCTCCATCGGCCCGACCCTATGCTCGGGCCTGTGACCGCTGCACAGATCTCCGAGCTGTTCGACGAGACCGCGTGGAAGCCGGTGGAGGGCTTCGACCTCACCGACATCACCTACCACCGTGCGGTGGACGCGGGTGTCGTACGGGTCGCGTTCAACCGGCCCGAGGTGCGCAACGCGTTCCGGCCGTCGACGGTCGACGAGCTGTACCGGGTGCTGGACCACGCGCGGATGTCGACCGACGTCGGCTGCGTGCTGCTCACCGGCAACGGCCCGTCGCCGCGGGACGGCGGCTGGGCCTTCTGCTCCGGCGGCGACCAGCGGATCCGGGGTCGCGACGGTTACAAGTACGCCGAGGGCGAGACCGCGTCGACGATCGACCCCGCCAGGGCCGGGCGCCTGCACATCCTCGAGGTACAGCGGCTGATCCGGTTCATGCCGAAGGTGGTGATCTGCGTCGTACCCGGCTGGGCGGCAGGTGGCGGGCACAGCCTGCACGTGGTGTGCGACCTCACCCTGGCGTCCGCAGAACATGCCCGGTTCAAGCAGACCGACGCGGACGTGGCCTCGTTCGACGGCGGGTTCGGGTCGGCGTACCTGGCCCGGCAGGTCGGGCAGAAGTTCGCCCGCGAGATCTTCTTCCTGGGCGAGGAGTACGACGCCGCGGAGGCGCACCGGATGGGCATGGTGAACCGGGTCGTGCCGCACGCCGAGCTGGAGCAGGTCGCGCTGGACTGGGGCCGGAAGATCTGCGCCAAGTCGCCGACCGCGCAGCGGATGCTGAAGTACGCGTTCAACCTGATCGACGACGGCCTGGTCGGCCAGCAGCTCTTCGCCGGCGAAGCGACCCGTCTCGCCTACGGCACCGACGAAGCCGCCGAGGGCCGCGACTCCTTCCTGGAGAAGCGCCCGCCCAACTGGTCCCCCTACCCATACGCGTTCTGACCCTTCCGTTCATCGGGCCCTTGTGACCCGGCGTGTCGCCGTTCATCGGGCCGTTGTGACCAAGCCTGGCGCCCACAGGACGGCATGGCCGTAGGCGGAGAGTTTGGTCAGAAGGGCCCGATGAACGACGACACGCCGCGTCACAAAGGCCCGATGAACGGATCTGGCTAGCCGACGACGCCGTAGAGGCGGTCGCCGGCGTCGCCGAGGCCGGGGACGATGTAGCCCTTCTCGTTGAGGTGGGAGTCCATGCCGGCGATGACCAGGTTGACGGGCGTGTCCAGGTGGGCGAGCTCGTCCTCGACCCGCTTGACGCCCTCGGGCGCGGCGAGCAGGCAGATCGCGGTGATGTGGGCGGCGCCGCGGTCGACCAGGAAGCCGATCGCCGCGGCGAGCGTTCCGCCGGTGGCGAGCATCGGGTCCAGCACATAGCACTGCCGCCCGGACAGGTCGTCCGGCAGCCGTTCGGCGTACGTCGACGCGGCGAGCGTCTCCTCGTTGCGGATCATGCCGAGGAAACCGACCTCGGCCGTGGGCAGCAGCCGGGTCATGCCCTCGAGCATGCCCAACCCGGCGCGCAGGATCGGTACCACCAGCGGTTTCGGTGCCGCGAGCTTGACGCCGTCCGCCGGTGCCACCGGCGTCTGCACCGACACCGCTGAGGTCCGCACGTCCCGCGTCGCCTCGTATGCGAGCAGCGTGACGAGTTCCTCGGTCAGCCGGCGGAACGTCGGCGAGTCCGTGTTCTCGTCCCGCAGCGTGGTGAGCTTGTGGGCGACGAGCGGGTGGTCGGCGACGAGAATCTGCATGGGCCGAACGGTATTCGATGCGCTGTGCTCACTGATAGCGTCGGGCCGGTCTCCGAGGGGCGGGCGCGGGAGACTGCCGGATCCAGCGGGACCGTGCCGGCGTTCGACGGAGAGGGTCGAGAGGTGCCCGAGTACCAGCGGAGAAGCGACGTTCCGGACCAGGCAGAACGGCTCCGCCGACGAGCGGCGCTCCTCCGCGACCTCGACGAGGCGCGTGCGCTCCGCGAGCGGGTCGCGCCGCGCCGGGCCCGGGTCGACCGGATCCGCGAGGCGCTCCGGCGCGCGACGTACCGCACCTCCTAGCCCAGCGCACCGCCCGGAGTTACCCAAGCCCCGCTGCGTCTGCGACGATGAGCCAGTGGCCGTAATGGTGCGGTGGGAGTCGTGATGACCGAGGGTCCGACGACCGAGTCTGCAACCGACCTGGATTTCGCTGTGGCCGCTTACCGCGAGGAGGGCACCTGGCAGGTGACCCCGCTGCAGCTGCGCGGTGATCCGGACCTGTCCGGGCTGGTGTCGTCGCTGCGCCGCTACCCGGGTGAGTCCGGTGTGATCGGCATGGTGTCGGTGGACGAGGATTTCTTCCTGCTCGCCCGGGTGATCGGCGGCCGCGCCCGGCTGCTGATCTCGGACGTGACGGCGGCGACCGAGTGGCCGCTGGCGCGCGAGGTGGTCGACGAGCTCGACATCCCGATGACCGACGACGACGACGAGCAGGTGCCGGCCGGCGATCTGGGCATCGTGGCGGATCTCGGGATGAGCGCGATGGACCTCGGCGCACTGTGCGACGACGTCGAGCTTTACCCGGACGAGATGCTCGGCGAGATCGCCGACAAGCTGGGCTTCGGTCTCCAGTTCCGTGAAGCGATCGAAGCCGTTGGCTGACCCCGCGCATCGCGCCTGGGCGCGGTTGATGAGGCTGGCGCTGGCGGAGTCCGAGTTGGCCGACGGGCTGGCCGACGGTACGGCGGACGTGCCGGTCGGCGCCGTCGTGGTCGACTCCTCGGGTGCGGTGCTCGGCCGCGGGCACAACGAGCGCGAGGCGACCGGCGACCCTACCGCGCACGCGGAGATCCTGGCGCTTCGCGCGGCGGCCGCGGCCAGGGGCGAGTGGCGGCTGGAAGGCTGCACACTGGTCGTCACGCTCGAGCCGTGCACGATGTGTGCGGGCGCGATCGTGCTCGCCCGGCTGGACCGGGTGGTGTTCGGCGCATACGACGCGAAGGCCGGCGCGGTGGGTTCGCTGTGGGACGTCGTACGGGACCAGCGGCTGAACCACCGGCCCGAGGTGGTGGGTGGCGTGATGGCCGACGAGACCGGTGCGAGGCTGCGCGATTTCTTCGGACGCCACCGCGCTTGATACCCTCTGCGGCGGTGGCGTGTCCGAGTGGCCTAAGGAGCGCGCCTCGAAAGCGCGTGAGGGGCAACCCTCCGCGGGTTCAAATCCCGCCGCCACCGCGCTGACGCGGAGACCCCGGTGCTGTGTGATGCGCCGGGGTCTCCGTTGTGCGCCCTCCATCTCGCTCGCGCGCTTCAGAGTCCGCGGCGTGATCGGGCGAACACGTTTGCGCAAGGCAACGGTCCCCGCCGTCTCATGCTGTGCCCGCAATTCGGTTGGGGGTGGCCCGCGACCGTAAGATCTGTGTCCCAGAGCCGGAAGGGCACCGCGGTCGTTGGACGTTCACGAGCTGGACCGGATCCTGCTGGCCAGCGCCGCTGTGTTGCTGGTGGCGATCCTTGCCGTGCGGCTGTCCACCAAGGTCGGCCTGCCGTCGCTGCTGGTCTATCTCGGGCTCGGCGTGCTGCTCGGCGACTCCGGTCCGGGCGGGATCCCCTTCAACGACGCGCAGCTCGCCCACGCGCTCGGCTTCGCCGCGCTGGTCATCATCCTGATCGATGGTGGCTTGACCACCCGCTGGAACGAGGTCCGGCCGGTCATGCCGCTCGGCGTCACGCTGGCCACGCTCGGCGTCGCGGTCAGCGTGACCGTGGTGGCGTGTGTGGCGCACTACGGCCTCGGGCTGGACTGGCAGCTCGCCGTACTGATCGGGGCCGTCACCTCACCGACCGACGCGGCCGCGGTCTTCTCGGTGCTGCGCCGGGTGCCGATCAGGCCGCGGCTGCGCGGCGCGCTCGAGGCCGAGTCCGGCCTGAACGACGCGCCGACCGTGCTGCTGGTCACCCTGGTCAGCACCGGCGCCGTCACCGAGAAGGGCCCGTGGTACTTCTTCGGGCTGGTCGTCTACGAGCTGGTCGCCGGTGCGCTGATCGGGTTCCTGGTTGGCTGGGTCAGCGTCGGGCTGCTGCGCCGGGTCGCGCTCGGCTCGGCCGGCCTCTACCCGCTGGCGATCGTGTCGCTGGCCGTGCTGTCGTACGCCGGTGCCTCGGTGCTCGCGCACGCGTCCGGGTTCGCCGCGGTGTACATCACCAGCCTGGTGCTGGGCCGGGCCGAGCTGCCGCATCGGATGACCACCCGGTCGTTCGTGGACGGGTTCGCCTGGCTGGCCCAGATCGGGCTGTTCGTGATGCTCGGGCTGCTCGCGACGCCGAGCCGGATCCGGCTTTCCGACATCGGGATCGCCTTGTTGATCGGCCTGGCAGCGACCGTGGTCGCCCGGTTCGCCGCGGTGTGGGTCTCGGCGACGCCGTTCCGGATCCCGTGGCGGGAGCAGACCTTCCTGGCCTGGGCCGGGCTGCGCGGCGCGGTGCCGATCGTGCTCGCAACGATCCCGCTCGCGGAGGGCGTCCCGCAGGCGCATCGGATCTTCGACGTGGTGTTCGTGCTGGTGGTGCTGTTCACGTTGCTGCAGGGCCCGTCGCTGCCGTGGCTGGCCCGGCGGCTCGGCGTACTGGACAGCGACGCCGCGCACGAGGTGGACGTGGACGTCGCCCCGCTGGAACGGCTCCGCGCGGACATGCTGCAGCTGCGGGTGCCGAGCAAGTCCCGGCTGGCCGGGGTGGAGATCGGCGAGCTGCGGCTGCCGGCCGGCGTCTCGGTCTCACTGGTGATCCGGGACGAGCGGGCGTTCGTTCCGGGTCCGCGGACCGTACTGCGGGCCGGCGACGACATCCTCGTGGTCGCGCCGAGCCCGCTGCGCGAACCGACGCTGCGCCGGTTTCGCGCGGTCAGCCGGGCCGGCCGGCTCGCCGGCTGGTTCGGCGAGCGCGGCCGCGAGCAGTCGTAGCGGTCAGTTGGGGGCCTCGCCGGACGGGATGGGGGCCTGGGTCTGGCGGACCGGGATGCAGGCTTGGCCGCCTGGCACCGCGACGGACCGGCCGGCGCGCGGGTTCAAGGTGGTGAACTTGGCGCCGACGATCAGGTCGACCGAGTGGTCGTCCCGGCCGTCCTGCACGATCGGTGCCCGCTGGGTCAGCTGCATGGCCACCAGCCGCACCTCGGGCGACGTGCTGGCCGCGCCGCGGACGGCCAGCGCGGGGACCGTCTCACCGTTCGGCTCGTTCGACACCTTGCCTATCAGGAAGCCGCGTCGCTTGAGCAGGTCTGCGGTCGCGGCGGCGGTGCCGGACTTCGCGCCCCCGTTGTAGACGTTGACCACGACATCTTTCGGCGTGAGCTTGTTGTTCGGCAGCGTGGTCATCACACACTGCGGCTCGGCGGTGCTCTCGGTGAGCGAGTTCCACCCCCACCAGATCCCCCCGGCCAGGATGCCCAGCAGCACGACCATGGTGATCGGCGTCTGCCAGTGGATCCGGCGGCGTCGGGGCCTGGGCTGTTCGCGAAGAATCGCCATCGGCTCAGTCCAAGACGAGGACCCGTGCATGCAGCACGAGTCGTTGCTGCAGGGCAGCCCGCAGCGCGCGATGCAGTCCGTCCTCGAGGTACATCTCGCCCTTCCACTCCACGACATGTGCGAACAGGTCGCCGTAGAAGGTCGAGTCCTCGTCGAGCAACGCTTCGAGGTCAAGCGTCCCCTTGGTCGTGACGAGCTGGTCCAGGCGGACCTGCCGTGGTGGCAGCTCAGCCCAGTTCCTCTGGCGGTACCCGTGATCGGGGTACGGCCTCTCGTCGCCGACTCGCTTGAAGATCACCCAGAGCAGTCTACCGAGACTCTAGGTCTCGTGGTCCGGTCGCGGCGCGCGCACCCATTGCCCAACCAATTACGATTCGGGATCGTCTAACTCACACGTGAACGGTTTCGAGCGGACACGTACGAAGGGGGACCGGACCATGCGACGGATTGCCAGGATCGCCACCACCGGGGTGGCCGCCGTGGTCGCGCTGTCGACGTCGATCGTCGGTACGACGATGCCGGCCGAGGCACTCAGTGCCGCCCAGATCAGGACGGCGCAGACCCGGCTGAACTACCTCGGCTGCAATGCCGGGCCGGTGGACGGCAGCGTCGGGATGATGACCCGGGCCGCCACGGTCAGGTTCCAGGCGGTGATGAAGATCGCGCAGACCGGCACGCTGGACGCCCCGACGTACTGGCGGCTGGGTGTCTCCTGGCGCAAGCGTTGCGACAAGCGGCAGGTGCCGCTCACCAGCGGCGGCGGCCGCAGGATCGTGCTGAGCCAGTCGCAGAACTGGCTGTGGGTGATCGACTCCAGCGGTCGCGTGGTCGCGCAGGGCGGCATGATCGACAACCCGAGCGTGTACGGCCCGGGCATCTACTACACCGGCCCGAAGTGCGGCAAACCCGCCCGGGTGAAGAACAACACGGACGGCGCCAGCCTGATCCTGCACAACTTCGTCCGGTACGCGCCGTGCGGCGGCGGGTTCCACCAGATCCCGACGTACCGGTCGACCGGTGCGCAGATCCACCCGGACTACCTGCTCGGCACGAACTACCGCGAGTCGCACGGCTGCATCCGGGTGTCCCGAGCGATGTCCGATGTGATCTGGAACTTCGCCGCCGTCAGTACCCGGGTGGTCATCGTCCGCTGACACCGACGTCGACGCGGCAGCGCAGGATCCGCGCCGGGCGGGTCCTGGCTGCCTCGTCGGGCATCAGGCCGTGGTCGGGTGTGACGCACAGGTACAGCGTCCGCCCGTCCTCGCCGCCCAACGCCACCGCGACCACGTCCTGGTCGCCGGTACCGATCTCGTCGACGACCTCGCCACCTTCGCGGACCCGGATCGCCCGCTTGTTCGCGGCGTCCGCGACCCAGAGTGCGCCGTCGGCGTCCAGCGCGATCCCGTCCGGTGCGCAGGCCCACTCCTGCCCTGCGGCCGGGGTGAAGACGGCCCAGTCCCGCCGGTTCGTCAGCGACCCGTCCGGCTCGATGTCGAACGCGGTCAGCTTCTGCGCCCACGACTCGGCGACGATCAGCGTCGTACCGTCGGCAGTGATCGCCGAGCCGTTCGGGAAGCTGAGGTCCTCGGCGGCCACCGAGACCTTGCCGTCCGGGTCCACCCGGACCAGGTTGGTCGGCTTCATCTCGGTGAAGTCCATGAAGTCGATCGTGCTGACGTACGCGCGGCCTGTTGCGTCGACGACCAGGTCGTTGGCCTGCGGACCGGCGTACGGCGCCAGGTCGGCGTACGGCTCGGTCCGGCCGTCCCGCAGCCGCAGCAGCGTGCTGTCCATCATCGAGACGACCAGCAGGTTTCCGTCCGGCAGCCGGCCCAGGCCGGACGGCGACGTGGGCACCTCGGCGACCGTCTCCGTGCTGCCGTCGGGCGCTATCGCGAGGACCAGGCCGCGCCAGTAGTCCGACACCCACAGCCGGCCGTCGTACCAGCGCGGGCACTCGAAGAATGCCCCGCCCTCGGCCAGCGTCTCCAATGTGCGGTTCATGTCCGTCTCCTCTGCTGCCGGCACCCCCGGCGGGCACCTCTCACTGGACAGGTAGAAACCGATCCGTCGATCTCGACATCCGGTGCCCTAGGCTGCGGACGGCAGGCAGGGGTCCGTCGTACGGGAAGGCGCGGGGAGCAATGGCCGAGAGCAACGATGTGGTCGAGACGGTCAAGAAGGGCTACGCGTTCGAGGGGGCTGCGCTCGAGCTCGGCGCCCTGATGGTGGACGGAACCCCCGACGCAGCGGCGCAGGTGCGGATACCGCTCGCGATGCTGAACCGGCACGGCCTGGTCGCGGGTGCCACCGGCACCGGCAAGACCAAGACCCTGCAGGGCCTGGCCGAGCAGCTGTCCGCGCACGGCGTACCGGTGTTCGCCGCCGACATCAAGGGCGACCTGTCCGGGATCTCGCAGCCCGGCGAGACCAGTGACAAGCTGCTGTCGCGGACCCAGGGAATCGGCCAGGAGTGGGTGCCGACCGGGTACCCGACCGAGTTCTACGCACTCGGCGGTGAGGGCACCGGCATCCCGATCCGGGCCACTATCTCGTCTTTCGGGCCGGTGCTGCTGTCCAAGGTGCTCGACCTGAACGACGTCCAGGAGTCCTCGCTGGGGCTGATCTTCCACTACGCGGACAGGCAGGGTCTGCCGCTGCTGGACCTGAAGGACCTGCGCGCGGTGATCCAGCACCTGACCGGCGACGAGGGCAAGGCCGACCTGCAGAACCTCGGCGGGCTGTCCCGTGCCACCGCCGGAGTGATTCTGCGGGCGCTGATCGGGTTCGCGGACCAGGGCGCGGAGGCGTTCTTCGGCGAGCCCGAGTTCGACACCGCGGATCTGCTTCGCACCACGCAGGACGGCAAGGGCGTGGTGTCGCTGCTGGAGCTGCCGAACCTGCAGAACCGGCCGGCGCTGTTCTCCACCTTCCTGATGTGGCTGCTCGCGGACCTGTTCAACGACCTGCCGGAGATCGGCGACGCGGACAAGCCGAAGCTGGTGTTCTTCTTCGACGAGGCGCACCTGCTGTTCGACGACGCGTCGAAGGCGTTCCTGGACGCGATCGCCCAGACCGTGCGGCTGATCCGGTCCAAGGGCGTCGGCGTCTTCTTCGTCACCCAGACCCCGAAGGACGTGCCGGACGATGTACTGGCGCAGCTCGGCTCGCGGATCCAGCACCAGCTGCGGGCGCACACGCCGAACGACGCGAAGGCGCTGAAGGCGACCGTCTCCACCTTCCCGACGTCGGGCTACGATTTGGCCGAGGTGCTGACCAGCCTGGGCATCGGCGAGGCGGTGGTCACGGTGATGAACGAGTCCGGTGCGCCGACGCCGGTGGCCTGGGCCCGGTTGCGTGCGCCGCAGTCGCTGATGGCGCCGGCGCCTGCGGACAAGCTCACCGCGGCGGTGCAGAACTCGCCGAACAACGCCACGTACACGCAAGTGGTGGACCGCGAGTCGGCGCACGAGAAGCTCGCCGCCAAGCTGGAGGCCGGCGCCCGGCAGGCCGAGGCCGAGGCCGAGCCGCAGCCGCGCGCGGAGGAGGCGCCGCAGTCGCAACGGCAGCGTGGTGGCGGGGCCGAGGAGAAGGGCATGGTCGAGCAGGTGATCGGCTCCTCGGCGTTCAAGCAGTTCGCGCGGTCGGCCGGGCGGGAGATCGTCCGCGGTCTGTTCGGTGCGGCGCGTCGCAAGCGATGACAGCGTCGTGATCGTGCGGCCGGAGACGCTGAACCTGACCGTCTCGATCGGTGTCGCGGTCCACCCGCTGGACGGCACCTCGGTGGACGCCCTGCTCGCCGCCGCCGACCGGGCGATGTACGCCGCGAAGCTCGCCGGCCGGGATCGGGTGCACTGCGCCGAGCCGGTCCGCCCCCGGCTCGTCCCGCCCATCGGCGAGACCGCCTGAGCAACTCGTGCCGCTGACAGTCCGGTTAGCGGTTGGTGGCGGCGACGCGGAGGCCGAGGCCGATCAGCACGCTGCCACTGACCGCGTTCAGGCGCTGCCGGATCTTCGGCCGCGCGAACCAGGTCCGGGCCCGCCCGACCGCCGCCGCGAGGCTCAGGTAGATCACGATCTCCAGCGCCACCTGGGCCACGGCCAGTACCGCGGTGGTGGCCAGCAGCGGCCGCCCCTCGGGCACGAACTGCGGGTAGAACGCGAACATGAACACCGCGGCCTTCGGGTTCGCCAGCATCACCAGCACACCCTCGCCGAACGCCCACCGGGCCTTCCGCGGCGGGTCCGGGACGTCGTCCTCGACGGTCCCGGTACGACGGTCCCGCAGTGCCGCCCGCCAGGCCCGGGCTCCGAGGTAGATCAGCACCGCCGCACCGACCACCCGCAGCACCAGGTACGCCGTCTGCGACGCGGCCACGAGCGCGGCCAGCCCGGCGCCGGCGAGCAGCGCCCAGACGTACAGGCCGAGCTCGAGCCCGAGCACGGTCGGCACCGCGGCGCGGAAGCCGTGCAGCGCCGACCGGCGCAGGATCAGCGCCATCGCCGGACCAGGCGAGGCGGAGATCAGGACGACGGCCAGCAGGAAGGCCGGCAGCGACGCGACGATGTCCATCCGCCGCATGGTCGCACCGGCCGGCTGTATGTGTCAGGTGGATTCGTCCGGCGGTGTACGGCCTGTTGACTGCGGGTGTTCATGATGCTACGGAGAATGGTGGTACGTCATCGACGCACTCGCGACCGCCGGTTGCGAATGACGCGGGGCATCGCGCGGGACGGGTCGCGCCGCACGCGCACCGGGAGGATCCCCAATGCGTACCGTGTCACCAGTCTCGCGCCGCCGCCTCGCCGTCGCGGTCGGCGTGACGGCACTCGCCATGCCGGCGCTCGCCGTACCGGCAGTCACCAGCGCCGTCGGCGCTCCGGAACAGCAACAGCAGGAGCCTGCGAAGCCACGGGTGTCGAAGGTCGCCGCTTTCGACCGGACGAAGGCTTTGCGTGACCTGCCCCGGGTCGCCCCGCAGCGGACGGGTACAGCCCCTTCGGAACGCGGGGCGATACCACCCGACACCGGCTTCACCGGCGACGCCGCGTTGCAGACCGCCGCTGCGGCCGGCGACGCTCCGACGCTGATCCAGTCGTTCGAAGGCGTCCCGAACATCCAGCAGGTCTCGCCTCCCGACCCGGTCGGCGACGTCGGGCCGAACCACTACGTCGAGATGGTGAACCTCAGTTTCGCGGTCTACAACAAGTTCGGCACGAAGCTCTTCGGGCCGGCCGACCTCGGCACGCTGTGGCAGGGCTTCGCCGTACCGCACTGCTCGGACAGCTCCGGTGACCCGATCGTGCTGCACGACCAGCTCGCGGACCGCTGGATCCTGACCCAGTTCACCGCCCTCGGGCCGAACTACTGGAACTGCATCGCGGTATCGCAGACGTCCGACCCGCTCGGCGCCTACTTCCGGTACGCGGTTCCGACCGGCCTGAACTTCCCCGACTACCCGAAGTACGGCGTCTGGCCGGACGGGCTCTACATCAGCACCCGGGAGTTCGACCCGGACGACAACTTCGCCGGCAACGGCGCGTACGTCGTCAACAGGGAGCAGCTGTACGCCGGAGACCCCAACGCGCAGGTGGTGAGCTTCCTCAACCCGCCGGGCAACACACCATGGCTGCAGGGTGACGGTCTGCTGCCGACAGATCTGGACGGCAGCCGGCTGCCACCGGCCGGGACGCCGAACTTCTTCGTCGGGTCGATGGACGTCGGCGCCGGGCTCGGTGCTCCCACGGACGCGTTGAACATGTTCGAGTTCCACGTCGACTGGGCGAACCCCACCGCGTCGACGTTCACGTTCACCGGGTCGTTGCCGGTGGCACCGTTCGACTCGATCTTCCCGTGCCGTGGCAACAACTCCCGCGCCTGCCTTCCGCAGCCGGGCACGAAGAACCTGATCGACGTGCTGTCGTACCGGCAGCGACCGATCTGGCGGCTCGCGTACCGGAACTTCGGCACGCACCAGGCGATGGTGACGAACCAGTCGGTCGAGGCGCAGCCGAAGCTCGCCGGCACCCGCTGGTACGAGCTGCGCAACACCGGTTCCGGGTGGACCGTACACCAGCAGGGCACGTACTCACCCGCTGACAAGGTGAACCGCTGGATGGGCAGCATCGCGATGGACGAGAACGGGAACATGGCGCTGGGCTACAGCGTGTCCAGCCAGCAGGTGTTCCCGGGAGTCCGGTTCACCGGCCGGCTCGCCGGTGCGCCACCCGGGACGATGCAGGCCGAGGCGAGCATGATCGCCGGCACCGGGTCACAGCTCGTCAGCAACCGCTGGGGCGACTACACGTCGATGAACGTCGACCCCGTCGACGACTGCACCTTCTGGTATGTCAACCAGTACTACCGCACGTCCTCCAACAACGGCTGGCAGACGAGGATCGGGTCCATGGCGTTCCCCGGCTGCAGCTGACACACGTGTCAGGCGGATCCGCTACCAGGTGGGGTGGGTCCGCCTGACATCCTCGACGCGGTCACGCCGTGCAGCACGTCGGCGGTCTGCTCGTCGGCGGGGAAGAACCCGGCGCGTACCCGGCGGCGAGCAGCAGCTGGTTGCGGTCCCGCAGTGGTACGTCGAGGTGCTCGGCCAGCCGCAGCACCATCTCCCGGCTCGGCTTGGGCCGGCTGGTCTCGACGAAGCTGAGGTGCCGGGTGGACACGTCCACGATGTTCGCCAGGTCGAGCTGGCTCATCCGGCGCCGCTGCCGCCAGTCGCGGAGCAGCTCGCCCACCGGTCGCTGGAAGGTCTCCTCGGCCATCGCGGTCATGCCGTCGACGGTATCCGGCCGGGTCTGGAGCGCCATTACCTGTGAGGTCACCTGACAGCGCCATCTGACAGCGCCATCTGACAAGGCGGTCCGTCGTGGGTCAGACTGGCGACTGACCCCGGGGCACCAGGAGCAGAGGGTGGAAGCACTCGAGCGTGGTCGGATGGCGTTCGCGCAGCAGGCGTGGTCGGACTGCTGCACGCAGCTGGCCGTGGCCGACGCCGCCGCACCGCTCGGCGCGGACGACCTGGAGCAGCTCGCGACCGCGTCGTACCTGTGCGGCCGGGACGCCGAGGGCGCGGAGGCCGGGTCCCGGGCGTACCAGCTCCGGCTCGAGCAGGGCGAGCCGGAACGGGCCGCGCGGTGCGCGTTCTGGCTCGGGTTCGGACTGGTCCACCTGGGCGAGACGGCCCGCGCGAGCGGCTGGATGGCGCGGGCGGGCCGGCTCCTCGAGGACTGCGGCGACTGCGTCGAACGCGGGTACCTGCTGATCCCGGCCGCGCTGCAGCAGCTCGATGACGGCGAGTTCGAGGCCGCCGAGGACAACGCCCGGCGGGCGACCGAGACCGGTGTCCGCTTCGGCGACCCGGACCTGACCGCGCTGGGCCGGCTGGCGCTCGGCCAGGCGTTGCTGAGCTCGGGCGACGGACAGGCCGGGGTGCCGCTGCTGGACGAGGTGATGGTCGCGGTGACGGCCGGCGAGGTGTCGCCGATGGTGGCCGGCCTGGCGTACTGCGCGGTGATCATGGCCTGCCACGAGATCTACGACCTGCGCCGCGCCACCGAGTGGACGGCCGCGCTCAGCCAGTGGTGCGAGCGGCAGCCGGACCTGGTGCACTACCGCGGGCAGTGCCTGGTGCACCGGGCCGAGATCATGCAGCTGCGCGGGTCCTGGGACGACGCGATGGCGGAGGCCGAGCGGGCCCGGGTCCGGCTCTCCGAGCCCGCGATGCTGCCGGCGGTCGGGATGGCGCTCTACGTCCGCGGCGAGCTGCACCGGTTGCGTGGCGAGTACCAGGCCGCCGAGGACAGCTACCGGGAGGCGAACCAGTGGGGCCGCGAGCCGCAGCCCGGGCTCGCGCTGCTGCGGCTCGCGCAGGGCCGCGGTGATGCCGCCCGGACCGGGATCCGGCGGGTGCTGGTCGAGGCGCACGGACCACTGGCACGGTCCCGGCTGCTGCCCGCGTACATCGAGATCATGCTCACCGCACCGGATGGTGCCGAGGCCGCCCGGGCCGCGTCCGACGAGCTGGGCGCGATCACGGCCGAGCTGGAGATGCCTTACCTGCAAGCGGTTTCGGCGCAGTCGGCCGGTGCCGTACTGCTTGCCGAGGGCAACGGCAAGGACGCGCTGGACCAGCTGCGGCTGGCCTGGAACGCCTGGCAGCAGGTGGATGCGCCGTACCAGGCCGGCCAGGTCCGCGAGCTGATCGCCCGGGCCTGTGAGCTGCTCGGCGACACCGACGGCGCGGAGATGGAACGCGACGCGGCCCGTTGGGTGTACCGCCAGCTCGGCGCAGCCCCGGATCTAGCCCGGCTGGAGCGGCGGCCGTCGCCGGTCACCGGGCTGACCGCCCGCGAGGTCGAGGTGGTCCGGCTGGTCGCGGGCGGCCGGACCAACCGGGATATCGCGGCCGAGCTGGTGATCAGCGAGAAGACCGTGGCCCGGCACCTGAGCAACATCTTCACCAAGCTGGACCTGTCCTCGCGGTCCGCGGTGACCGCCTACGCCTACCAGCAGGGACTGGTCAGCTAGCACCTGGTGAGAACCACCCACGCCCGCGTCGTACAGCTGGGTGGTTCGCCCGACGCGCCCGGGCCGCCCGGGTTCCTACCGTCGGGACCATCAGCCGATCGGTGGGAGGACGTCATGGTCGAGGAGTTCGGCACCCTCGTGATCGGGGCGGGCCAGAGCGGGCTGGCGGTCGGTTACCACCTGGCCGGGCGCGGCCAGTCGTTCGTGATCCTGGACGCGCAGCCGCGGGTCGGTGACAGCTGGCGTCGGCGGTACGACTCGTTGACGCTGTACACGCCGGCGAAGTACGACTCGCTGCCGGGGATGCCGTTCCCGGCCGCGCCGTACACGTTCCCGACCGGCCGTGAGCTGGCCGACTACCTCGAGTCCTACGCCGCGGAGTTCGCGCTGCCGGTCCGTGGCGGGGTCGGCGTGGACCGGGTGACCCGGGAGGGCAACGGCTGGACGGTGACGACCGGCGCGACGTCGTACCGGGCCGCGAACGTGGTGGTGGCGACCGGCGGTGAGCAGCTGCCGTCGACGCCGGCGTTCGCGCGCGAGCTGGACCCGGGTATCCGGCAGCTGCACTCGGACCGCTACCACAACCCGTCCCAGCTGCTGCCCTGCGGCGTTCTCGTGGTCGGCGCCGGCCACTCCGGCGCGGACCTGGCGCTGGAGGTCGCGCAGGCCGGGCACACCATCTGGCTGTGCGGCCGGGACACCGGCCACGTCCCGTTCGACATCGAGAGCCGTTCGGCGCGGCCGGCGATCCGTGTGCTGTGGTTCCTGGCGAATCACGTGCTCACCGTCCGGACCCCGCTCGGCCGGAAGTTGCAGCGGCATGTGCGCAACCACGGCTGCCCGCTGCTCAGAGTGAAGAACGAGCACCTCGAAGCGGCCGGCGTGCAGCGGGTCCACGCCCGGATGGCCGGGGTACGCGACGGCCTGCCGTTGCTCGAGGACGGCCGGGTGCTGGACGTGTCGAACGTGATCTGGTGCACCGGGTTCCGCCCCGACTTCAGCTGGATCGAGCCCTCGGTGACCGGGCCGGACGGCTGGCCGGTCCAGGACCGCGGCGTGGCGACCGGGGTGCCCGGGCTGTACTTCGCAGGGCTGCTGTTCCAGTACTCGTTCACCTCGATGCTCGTCGGGGGCGCCGGGCGGGACGCGGCGTACATCGCGGCACACATCGCGCGGCGGACCCCCGTGCTCGAGCGTTCCGGGGGCGCCCGCGGCTTGACCCGCTGAGCCGAGCCACGCCACTCTGATGGCCAGGGGGAGTGATGCGGCGCGAGGCGGTCTGGGAGTACCTGCGAGGCGCTCTGTGGGCACTGCCCACGCTCGCCGTCATCGTCGCGCTCGCGGCCGGGTACGCACTATCGCAGGTCGAGGTCCCGGTCAACAGCAGGTTCGTCTTCCAGGGCACGGCGGACGACGCCCGGACGCTGCTGATCGCGATCACCAGCACGATGGCCACCGTCATCGCGCTGGTGCTCGGCCTCACCGTGGTCGCGCTGCAGCTGTCGTCGACGCAGTTCTCACCGCGGCTGTTGCGGATGTTCCTCCGGGACCGCACGAACCAGGTGGTGCTGAGCATCTTCGTCGCGACGTTCACCTACAACACGGCCGGGCTCTACACCGTCGGGGTCGAGTCGGGGCAGCGGGTGGACGTCTACCCGCGGCTCGCGGTGAGCGTCGGACTGATGCTGCTGTTCCTGAGCCTGGTAGCGCTGGTGTTCTTCGTGCACCACCTCGCGCACTCGATCCAGATCGACGAGATCATGGCCGGAGTGGAGCGGAACACGCTGCGGGTGGTGGCGCGCGACCTGCCGCGCGCCGGCGTCGACGGCGAACCGTTGCCCGCCGCACCGATCTGGTCGGTCGAGGTCCCGGCGTACCGGTCCGGCTACGTGCAGACGATGCATCCCGAGGTGCTGCTGCCGGTCGCGGTCGAGCACGACCTGGTGATCGGCGGTACGACGATGGTCGGCGAGTACGTGATCGCCGGCACTCCGCTGCTGCGGATCTGGCGCTCGTCGCCGGAGCAGCCGCCGCCGGAGCCCGGCCTGCTGCTTCCGCAGCTGCGGCACGCGGTCCGGATCGGCTTCGAGCGGACCGCGGAGCAGGACGTCGCCTTCGGGATGCGGCAGCTCGCCGATATCTCGGTGAAGGCGCTGTCCCCGGCGATCAACGACCCGTACACCTCGATCCAGTCGCTGGAGCACATCGGTGTCCTGCTCGCGGCGCTCGCGCCGCAACAGCTGGGCCCGCAGCGGCTGCGGGACGCCGGCGGCACGACCCGGGTCCAGATGCCGGCTCGCGATCTCGCCTACTTCCTGGACCTGGCGACCGGGCAGGCGCGCCGCTACGGCTGCGCCGAGCCACGGGTGGTCCGGGCCCTGCTGCGGATCCTGGACAGTACCGGCCGGTTCTGCCATGACGACGCCGGCCGCGCCCTGGTTGCGCAGCACGTCCGGCTGGTCCGCGAGGCCGCGGAGGCGGCGATCCGCCAGCCGGCCGATCTCGCGCCGGTCCGCGAGCACGCCGACCAGGTGCTCCGCCGGGTCACCGGCTGACTCGTGGCGGCTCCGCCGATGAGTTCTGGCCTGCCCGGCTGTCTTTCTTCTTGACAGCGAGATGCACACCGGCGCAACGGCAAGGAGAGGGTCAGCATGAACACCACCACCGAGCACCAGGCGATCGTGACGCTGCTGGCCCAGGGCCGGCCGGTCTGGTACGTCGCCGCCGTCACGAAGCTGCGGATGGAAGAGGTCAACCGAGTGGGCCGGTCGTACGGCTATCCGGACCACTACAAGCTGCGGCAGGCCCTGTCAGGGCTGACGGGAACCGTGTTGACCGGGCCGACCGCAGCCTGACGCTCAGCTCGATCGCCCTCCTTGGTCTCGCAGTCCACCACGTAGTAGCCGCACTCGAACTTCATCTCCCTACTCCTCTGTCGGTGGTTCGGTGCCTTTCGCGCTGTACGTCGGAGTGGTGTGGATTTCTGGCTCGACCAGCGCCAGCCCACCGGTGGCGGTGTGGGGTGTATGACGATGACGGCGGCGACCGCATATCGATATCGGTATCGCATAGCGATCGCGGTATGCGATCAAGCGGCATCCCCGCAGGTAGCAGCGCGTCCGGTGGCGTCACATCGGGTACACCCGCAAGGCGGTGACGTTTCCGCGGAAACGTCACCACCCCACCGGGCGCCGCCCACGGAAGTGATCGGAGAGCCGGACGTTCTCTGCATCGCCGGCGGGACAGGATGTCGAGAGTGGCGGACCGGCTCCGACGTACCCGGTGAAGTCACCCGAGACCGAGAGGAGCCGGAGATGACCGATCTCCAGCAGCAGGTACAGGACACGCTCGACGAGCTGGTCGGTGCGGGAACCGAGCGCGGCGTGCAGGTCGCCGTGTACCGCGACGCTGAGCAGCTCGTCGACGCGGTCGCCGGCGCGGATGCGACCGGCCGCACGATCACGAACCGGAACCCGGTGCACGCGATGTCCACCGGCAAGGGCGTCGCCGCCACCGTCGTGCACGTGCTCGCCGAACAGGGCGTGCTGTCGTACGACACCCGGATCGCCGAGTACTGGCCCGAGTTCGGCGCGCACGGCAAGGGTGCCGCGACGCTGCGAGACCTGCTGGTGCACACGGTCGGCCTGCCCTACCTCCCCGCAGGTACGACCAC
>DASRHY010000079.1:0-72543 GCA_035650275.1 Kribbellaceae bacterium
GCACCCCGGACAAGTCGGGTCTGGGCGCCAACGCCATCCTGGGCGTCTCGCTCGCCGTGGCCAAGGCGGCGGCCGGCAGCGCCGAACTGAGCCTGTTCCGCTACCTGGGCGGCCCGAACGCCCACCTGCTGCCGGTGCCGATGCTCAACATCCTCAACGGCGGCTCACACGCCGACACCAACGTCGACGTGCAGGAGTTCATGATCGCGCCGATCGGCGCCGCGACATACTCCGAGGCGGTGATGAACGGCGCGGCCGTCTACCACGCGCTGAAGTCGGTGCTGAAGGACAAGGGCCTGTCCACCGGCCTGGGCGACGAGGGCGGTTTCGCGCCGAACCTGCCGAACAACCGGGACGCACTCGACCTGATCGCGGTCGCCGTGGAGAAGGCCGGGCTCAGCCTCGGTACGGACATCGCCTTCGCGCTCGACGTCGCCGCGAGCGAGTTCCACACCGAGGGTGGCAGCTACGCGTTCGAGGGCGGGACCAAGTCCGCGGACGAGATGACCGCCTACTACGCCGACCTGGTCGCGTCGTACCCGATCGTCTCGATCGAGGACCCGCTGAACGAGGAGGACTGGGACGGCTGGAAGACGCTGACCGCGGAGCTCGGCGACAAGATCCAGATCGTCGGCGACGACCTGTTCGTCACCAACGTCGAGCGGCTGCAGCGCGGGATCACCGAGAAGGCGGCGAACTCGCTGCTGGTCAAGGTGAACCAGATCGGCTCGCTCACCGAGACGCTGGAGGCGGTCGACCTCGCGCACCGCAACGGCTTCAGCTGCATGATGAGCCACCGGTCCGGCGAGACCGAGGACACCACCATCGCAGACCTCGCGGTGGCGACGAACTGCGGCCAGATCAAGTCCGGCGCGCCGGCCCGGTCCGACCGCACCGCGAAGTACAACCAGCTGCTCCGGATCGAGGAGGAGCTGGACGACGCGGCCCGGTACGCCGGCCGCTCCGCGTTCCCGCGGTTCAAGGGCTGATATGGCGTCCCGCCGCGACTCCGGTTCGCGCCCCGGCTCCCGCCCGGCGCGGACCAGGCCGAGCTCGGGCCGGGGTCGCGGCGGCACGCCCAGACGTCGTACGACGAGTGCCCCGGCTGCCTCTGCGGGGGCACCGGCCAAGGTGTCGCGGAACCTGACCGGCCGGGCCGCGGTGGTGCTGCTGGTGCTCGGCGCCCTGGTGGTGTCGTACGCGCAGAGCCTGCGGGTCTGGTTCGACCAGCACCAGCAGATCACCGGGCTGCAGAACGAGATCGCCGACCGCGAGCAGCGGGTCGGCGAGCTCGAGGACGAGATCGCGCGCTGGGACGACGAGGCGTTCGTGCGGGCGCAGGCGCGGCAGCGGCTCGGCTGGGTGATGCCCGGCGAGGTCGGCTACCGGGTGATCGGCGCGGACGGCAAGCCGGTCCAGACGTCGGCCGGCTCGGCCGCCGGCAGCGGTGCCGACCAGACCGGCGACCCGACCTGGTACGGAAAGCTGTGGGGGACCGTCCGGGTCGCCGGTACCAAGCCGGAGCCCGCAGCCAAGCCGACGACGAAGCCGTCCACGCCGCGCCCGGTGATCACGCCGCCCACGGGTGAGCGGTGAGCGTCGACCCCGACGACGTCGCCGCGGTCTCCGCCCAGCTCGGACGCCCGGCCCGCGGGATCCGGTCGATCGCGCACCGCTGCGCGTGCGGGCTGCCGGACGTGGTCGAGACCGAGCCGCGGCTGCCGGACGGTACGCCGTTCCCGACGCTGTTCTACGTCACCTGCCCGCGACTCGCGTCCGCGATCGGAACGCTCGAGAGCAAAGGCATGATGCGGGAGATGACCGCCCGGCTCGCGGACGACCCGGAGCTGGCGGAGCGGTACCGCGCGGCGCACGCGTCGTACCTGGCCCGGCGGGAGGCGATCGAGCACGTCGCCGAGATCGACGGGATCAGCGCCGGCGGGATGCCGGACCGGGTGAAGTGCCTGCACGTACTGGTCGGGCACGCGCTGGCCGAGGGGACGGGGGCGAACCCGCTCGGCGATGAGGCGCTGGAGGCGCTGCCGCCGTGGGGCACGAAGGGCCCGTGCGCATGAGGGTCGCCGCCATCGACTGCGGTACGAACTCGATCCGGCTGCTGGTCGCGGACAGCGTCGGCGGTGTGCTGCACGAGGTGGACCGGCGGCTGACCATCGTGCGGCTCGGCCAGGGCGTCGACGCCACCGGGATGTTCGCCGCCGACGCGCTGCGCCGGACGTTCGCCGCGTGCGACGACTACGCCGCGGCGATCCAGGAGTACGGCGCCGACCGGATCCGTTTCGTCGCCACCTCCGCGTCCCGGGACGCCGGCAACCGCGACGAGTTCTTCGCCGGGGTGCGGGATCGGCTCGGCGTGGACCCGGAGATCATCGACGGCGCCGTGGAGGCCGAGCTGAGCTTCCGCGGCGCGACCAGCGGGCTGGCTGAGCTGCACGTCGAGGCGCCGTACCTGGTGGTGGACATCGGTGGCGGGTCGACCGAGCTGGTACTCGGCGACCGGACCGGTGTCCGGCAGGCGCAGTCGCTGGACATGGGCTCGGTCCGGATGACCGAAAGGTACCTGCGGTCCGAGCCGGTCACCGCCGATGAGGTCGCGACGGCCGCCGCCGACATCGACTCCTTGCTCGAGGCAACGACCGTCCCGCTGGACCAGGCACGCAGCCTGGTCGGGGTGGCCGGGACGGTCACCACGCTGGCCGCGGTCGCGCTGGAGCTGCCCGAGTACGACCGGTCGCGCGTGCACCATGCCCGGATCGAAGGCGACCGGCTGACCGAGACCGCCCGCTGGCTGGTGTCGTCGACGCGCGCCGAGCGGGCCGCCCGGAAGGCGATTCATCCGGGCCGGGTCGACGTGATCGGCGCCGGCGCCCTGATCCTCGAACGCGTGCACCGTCGGACCGCCGCGTATCTGGAGACCGACGAGCTGCTGGTGTCCGAGCACGACATCCTCGACGGCGTGGCGCAGTCCCTGGTGTAACGGCTGGCCTCTTCGCGCCGGCGTTGCCGAGCAGCGCACGTTCGCAGGGGTCTTCCTCGCCCCCCTGGCGTGGTCCGGTGCCGTTCGAGCTGTTCCCGGGCTTCCTCAAGCCACCGGCGCATAGGTCCACAGGCCGACCCCTAGTGTTGGTGCGGTGCGTCTACCTCACCCCCTGACCGGAGAACCCTTCGACAGCCCGGTGCCGCCCGGAACCGGCTGGCCAGACGACCCGGCCACCCGTCGTACGCCGGTCGCTCGCGAGGCCGCCGATGTGGTGCGGCTGGCCGCGACGGCGTCGACCGTCGGCGAGCTCGAGGCGATGGTGTCGATGTGCCGGGCCTGCGAGCGGCTGGTGCGGTGGCGCGAGGACGTGGCGACGACCAAGCGCCGGTCGTTCGCGGACCAGCCGTACTGGGGTCGCCCGATCGCGGGCTGGGGTGACGAGCGGCCGACGGTGGTGATCGCGGGTCTGGCACCGGCCGCGCACGGCGGCAACCGGACAGGCCGGATATTCACCGGCGACCGTTCCGGCGACTGGCTGTTCGCCGCGCTGTACCGGGCCGGGCTCGCCGTCCAGCCGACCAGTGAGCACGCCGGCGACGGGCAGCGGCTGATCGGTGCGCGGATGATCGCCGCAGTCCGCTGCGCGCCGCCCGCGAACGCGCCGACCCCGGCCGAGCGGGACACCTGCTCGGCCTGGTTCAGCCGCGAGCTGGGGATGGTGCTGCCGTCGGCGAAGGCGATCGTGTGTCTCGGCAAGTTCGGCTTCGACCAGATCCTGAAGGCGCTGGTGGGAATGGGGTTCGTGCTGCCGCAGCCGCGACCGAAGTTCGGGCACGCGGTCGAGGTGGTGATGGCCGGCACCGAGCAGTACGACGCGGTGACGGTGCTGGGCTGCTTCCATCCGAGCCAGCAGAACACGTTCACCGGCCGGTTGACCGAGCCGATGCTCGACGCGGTGCTGTCGCGCGCCGCCGAGCTCGGCCGCTGACCACAAGGGCCCGATGATCGACGACACGCCTGACCACAAGGGCCCGATGAACGACGACACGCCGGGTCACAAGGGCCCGATGAATGGTGTGGGAGGGGTCACCCGGGCGGGGGAGAGGGTGTTTCGGGGATCACTCCGGCGGGTGCTTGTGAAAGTTTTCACGAGGGGTCTACCCTGGAGGTGTTGATCGAAGACTTGAAGAACACTCGAGGGAGTGAGCTGGGATGACAGCGCAGGTTCCGCACATCCTGATCGTCGGGGGCGGATATGTCGGGCTGTACACGGCGTACGGTCTGCGGCGGGCGGCCCGCAAGGGCAAGGTCCGGGTCACCGTGGTGGACCCGCGGTCGGTGATGACCTATCAACCGTTCCTGCCGGAGGCGGCGGCTGGGTCGGTGGAGCCGCGGCACGTCGTCGTACCGTTGCGCAAGGTGCTGAAGGGTTGCCGGGTGGTGACCGGGCGGGTGAGCGGGATCGAGCACGCCCGCAAGGTCGCCACGGTGATGCCGGAGGAGGGCCCGAGCTACGAGCTGGCCTACGACCATGTGGTGGTCGCGCTCGGCTCGGTCGCCCGGACGCTGCCGATCCCCGGTCTGGCCGAGGAGGCGATCGGGTTCAAGCAGGTCGAGGAAGCGATTGCCTTGCGCAACCAGGTGCTTGACCGGCTGGACGTGGCCAGCTCGCAGCCGGACGAGGCGCTGCGCAAGGCCGCGCTCACGTTCGTGTTCGTCGGTGGTGGGTACGCCGGCGTGGAGGCGTTCGCCGAGCTGGAGGACATGGCCCGGTACGCGACCCGGTACTACGACAACATCAAGCCCGAGGACATGCGCTGGGTGCTGGTCGAGGCGACCGGCCGGATCCTGCCCGAGGTGGGTGAGGACCTCGGCGAGTACACCGTGCGGCAGCTGCGCAAGCGGAACATGGACATCCGGCTGAACACCCGGCTGGAGTCCTGTGAGAAGGGCCACGTGGTGCTCAGCGACGGCGAGGAGTTCGACGCCGACACCATCGTGTGGACCGCGGGCGTGAAGGCGAACCCGGCGCTGGCGATGACCGACCTGCCGCTGGACGAGAAGGGCCGGGTGCTCTGCCACGCGGACCTGCGGGTCGTCGACCGACCGGGCGCCTGGTCCGCCGGCGACAACGCCGCCGTGCCGGACGTGACCAGCAAGGTGCCGGGTGCGCTGACCAGCCCGAGCGCCCAGCACGCGGTGCGCCAGGCCAGGCTGCTGGCGGCCAACATCCTGCGCACGGTCGACGGCAAGCAGCCGAAGAACTATGAGCACATGCACGTCGGCTCGGTGGCCAGCCTCGGGCTGCACAAGGGCGTGGCGGAGCTGTTCGGGATCAAGGTGAAGGGCTGGCCGGCCTGGTTCCTGCACCGCACCTACCACGTGTCCCGGGTGCCGACCTTCAACCGCAAGGCCCGGGTCGTCCTGGACTGGACGCTCGCGCTGTTCTTCCGCCGCGAGGTCGTCTCGCTCGGTGCCCTGCAGCACCCGAACGACGAGTTCCGCCGCGCGGCCGGATCCTGAGCCGCAGGCCTACTCGGGCGACGGGTTGTAGGCGCACTCGTCGCCGGCCGGCGTCGACGGCTTCTTCGTCGGCGAGGCCGGCGACGTCGGCATCGTCGGCGTGCTCGGCGTCGAAGGCTGGACAGCCGGCTTGCCGCCCCGGGCGAGCGCCTTGGAGATGGTCTCGCGGACGCCGTCGAAGTCCGGGCGGCCGTACCTCAGGTCGTCCTTGATGTCGATGTTCGTGACCTCGCCCTGCTTCACCTTGAGGGCGAGCTCGACGAGCGCGGGCAGCAACTCCTGCGGGATGTCGGTGCGGAGCAGGTTCTTGCCCGCCTTGGCGATCTGCTGGTAGTTCGTGACGACCGTCCTCGGGTCGGCGGCCTCCACGAGGGCCTTGATGGTGCAGCGCTGGCGGACCTGCCGGGCATGGTCGGCGCCGGCGACGTTGTACCGGCCGCGGGCGAACCACAGTGCGTCGAAGCCCAGCAGGTGTTTGTTCGGACCCGGCTCGATGTAGCGCCCCGGCAGCCGGTCGTCGCCGGTGTAGCCGATCGTGCCGTTGTCGTCGCCACCGACCGGGACCCGGTAGTTCACGTTCACGGTGATGCCGCCGAGAGCGTCGACCATCTTCTCGAAGCCCTTGAGGTTGACCTGCATGTAGTAGTGCAGCTTCAGCCCGGTGGCCTCGCCGACGGAGAGCTTCAGCACGTCGGCGCCCTTGTTGTCGGAGTCGCCGATCAGGTCGCCATGCTCCGCGGGGACGAAGCGGTACATCGCGTCCAGGAACCAGTTCTGTGCCTCGCCCGACCCCGGGTCGAGGCCGGGCTGCCAGAAGCCGTTCGGGTAGACGTCGTGCAGCGGCGAGCTCTCCGGGAACGGCATCTTGACCGTGTTCCGCGGGAACGTCATCAGCGCCGTGTCGCCGGTCTTCGTGTCGATGCTCGCGACGATCACGGTGTCGGTCCGGGTGCCCTCGCGACCGGCGCCGTCGTCCGCGCCGAGCAGCAGCAGGTTGAGCCGCGGGATATTCGCCCATGGGTCCTTCTTGTCCATCTTCGGCCGGGTGGCGCTCTTGGAACTGCCCTCGGACGCGAACACCGAGGAGACCAGGTCGCGCTGTGCGATCACGCTCTGCGCGCCGACCGCCATCGGCGCGGCGATCGCGAAGCAGATCAGCCCGACGAACAGCGACCCGAAGGCACGGCCAGCGGCGCCGCCGTCGGCCGGCCGGAGCAGCCGGTGTGAGGAGACGATGACCGCGATCCAGCAGATCGCCAGGAAGCCCAGTATGCCGGCCGCGAGCAGCAGCTCATCGGGGTTGACGGCGAGCTGGAGCACCTGCTCGCGACGCGTGAAGGCGATCGCGACCGAGAGCCCGGCCACGCTGGCGGCCATCGTCATCACGAAGGCGCCGAGCTTGGTCCGGCCGGCGATCACGAACCCCAGACCGGGGATCAGCGCACTGACCAGCGTCAGCCCGATCGCGCCCGGCACCGAGCGCGCGCGGTATGCCCGGCTGCGCTTCGCACGCCGTCCGGCCGGGGCCGACCTTCGCGCTTGTCGCGTCATCGCTCCGTCTCTGCTCGGCGGACAGGTGGCACAGCAATGCCCCCCGTCATGTATGACGTACGCAATCGCGAAATGGTTCGCTCAGTGCAGCCGGACCCGCGGATCGAGCAGGGCGTAGCCGATGTCGACCAGGATGTTGGCGACCACGACCGCGGCGGACGCGAACAGCACGATGCCGATGATCACCGGCAGGTCCTGCTGGTTGATCGCGTCGATCGCCGACTTGCCGAGGCCGGGCAGGCTGAACACGGTCTCGATCACCACCACCCCGCCGATCAGCTGGCCGAGGTCGATGCCGAACTGGGTCACCACGGGCGTGAGCGCACTGCGCAGCCCGTGTCGCACGATCACCCGCCGCTCGGCGATCCCCTTGGACCGCGCAGTACGGACGTAGTCCTCGCCCAGCACGTCCAGCATCGAGCCACGAGTCAGCCGGGTGTACGTCGCCGCCAGCAGCAGGGCGAGTGCGATCCACGGCAGCACCAGGTGCTGCGCCCACACACCGATACCGGCCGACAACGGCTGGTAGCCGCCGGCCGGGAACCAGCTGTGGCCGGACAGGGTGAGCCGGAAGTAGAGGAAGTAGAGCAGCAGCAGACCTAGCAGGAACGACGGCATCGAGTAGAAGAACAACGCGAACACGGTCAGCCCGCGGTCGGCGGCCGAGCCCGGCCGGACCGCCGACACGACCCCGTTGAACACCCCGAGGGCGAGCCACAGTACGGCGGCGCCGAGCGCCAGCGACAGCGTGATCGGCAGTGCCTGGCCGATGATCCGGATGACCGGCACCTGGTGGTAGTAGTCGTAGCCGAGATCGCCCCGCAGCGCATGGCCGAGGAAGTGCAGGTACTGCTTCCACAACGGCTGGTCGAGGCCGAGCCGGTGCTCGACCAGCGCGATCGTCTCCGGTGACGCCTGCCGGCCGGCCAGGGTCCGACCGACGTTGTTCGGGGCAACGAAGAAGAGCGCGAACACCGACAGGGTGATGAGCCAGAGCACCAGGACGCCGAGCGCGGTGCGGCGGATCAGGAAGCGGACCATGTCAGCGGTCCCGCCGCGGGTCGAAGGCGTCCCGGACGCCGTCCCCGAACAGGTTGAACGCCAGCGTGGTGACCAACAGCGCCGCGCCGGGGAAGACGATGAACCACCACGCGGTGGTGTAGTAGGCCTGCGACTCGCTGAGCATGCCGCCCCAGTCCGCGGTCGGCGGCGCCAGCCCGAGTCCGAGGAACGACAGCGTCGCCTGGACCACGATCACCACCGGGATCAGCAGGGTGGTGTAGACGATCACCGGGGCCAGCACGTTCGGAAGCACGTCGACGAACATGATCCTGGCGTCGCCGGCTCCGAGCGAGCGGGCCGCCTCGACGAACTCGCGCTCGCGCAGCGAGAGGACCTGGCCGCGCACGATCCGTGCCATCGATGCCCAGCTGAAGAACCCGATCACCAGCACCGTGACGGTCATGCTCGGTCCGGTGACCGACACCAGTGCTATCGCGACCAGCAGGAACGGTACCGAGAGCACCACGTCGATCAGCCGGGTCAGCACGGTGTCGACGGCGCCGCCGAGATAGCCGGCGGCGAGACCGACCACGACACCGACGACCACGGTCAGCGCGGTGGCCGCGACCCCGACCAGCAGCGAGATCCTGGCACCGTATGCGATCCGGACCAGGATGTCGCGGCCCAGGTCGTCCGTCCCGAACAGGAAGGCGCGGCTCGGTCCGCGCGGCAGCCCGTCCGGGGTGAGGCCGGTGCTGCGGTACTGCTCGTTCGGCGGGTGACCGGTCAGGTGCGCGGTCAGCGGCGCGAACACCGCGACCAGCACGATCAGCACGATCACGCCGAGGCAGAACATCGCCACCCGGTCCCGGCGCAGCCGCATCCAGCCGAGCGCCCAGGGACTGCGGCCCTCGATGGCCCGGCGGTGGGCAGGCGCGGTGTGCTGGCGTGCGACAGTCCCGGCGGTCATCCGGCGCCTCCGATCACGGTGTCGTGGACCTGCGGGCTGGCCAGGGAGAGGTCCTCGCCGATCTCGAGCGGGAAGAGGCAGGCCGTCTGGTGCCGTCCCGGGGAGCCGGTCAGCGGAGGATCGGTGCGGACGCAGTCCGCGCGGGCCTTCGGGCACCGGGTGTGGAACCGGCAGCCGGACGGCGGGTCGGTGGGGGACGGCAGGTCGCCGGCCAGGATGATCCGCTCCCGGCTGTCCGCGGCGTCCGGGTCCGGCACCTGGAGCGCGGACAGTAGCCCGCGGGTGTACGGGTGCCGGGTCGACTCGAACAGGTCGCGGGTCGGCGCGGACTCGACGATCCGGCCGAGGTACATCACCGCGATCCGGTCACTCACGTGACGGACCACGGACAGGTCGTGCGAGATGAAGATGTAGGTCAGCCCGAAGTCGTGCTGCAGGTCGACGAGCAGGTTGATGATCTGGGCCTGGATGGAGACGTCGAGCGCGGACACCGGTTCGTCGCAGATCAGCAGCTTCGGTCGCAGTGCCAGCGCCCGGGCGACGCCGATCCGCTGCCGCTGGCCGCCGGAGAACTCGGCCGGGAAGCGGTTGTAGTGCTCCGGGTTCAGACCGACCCGTTCCATCAGCTCCTGCACCCGGCGCTTGCGGTCGGCCCGGGTGCCGAGCTGGTGAACAGCGAACGGGTCGGCGATGATCGAGCCCACCCTGCGCCGCGGGTTCAGCGACCCGAACGGGTCCTGGAAGACCAGCTGTACGTCGCGTCGTACCGGTCGCATTTCCCGCCGGGACAGACCGGTGATGTCGCGGCCGTCGAACCACACGGTGCCGGCGGTCAGGTCGTACAGCCGGGCGATGCATCGGGCCAGGGTGGACTTCCCGCAGCCGGTCTCACCGACCAGGCCGAGGGTCTCGCCGTTGTGTACCTCCAGGTCCACACCGTCGACGGCGTACACGCGGCCCTGCTCGCGGCTCAGCAGCGTGCCGGCGCGCACCGGGAAGTGCTTGCGTACGCCGTCCAGCCGCAGCAGCGGGTCAGCGGTGCTCATCCGTGCGCCAGCCAGCAGGCGGACTCGTGCCCGGGGTCGCCGGAGACCACGAGCAGTGGCGGCGCCTCGGCGTGGCAGTGGTCGAACGCGTACCGGCAGCGTGGCGCGAACGGGCAGCCGGGCGGCAGGTCGATCAGGCTCGGCGGGGTGCCGGGAATCGGGGTGAGCCGGCCGTCCGTGGCGGCCGCCGGCAGAGAGGTGAGCAGGCCCTCGGTGTACGGGTGCTGGTGGCGGTAGAACAGGTCGCGCCGGCGGGCCCGCTCCATCACGGTGCCGGCGTACATCACGACGACGTGGTCGGCCAGCTGTGCGACCACGCCGAGGTCGTGCGTGATCAGGATGATCGCGGTGCCGAACCGGCGCTGCAGGTTCTGCATCACCTCGAGCACCTGCGCCTGCACCGTGACGTCCAGCGCGGTGGTCGGCTCGTCGGCGATCAGCAGCTCGGGGTCCAGCGCCATCGCCATCGCGATCATCACCCGCTGCCGCATGCCGCCGGAGAACTGGTGCGGGTAGTCGTCGATCCGCCGCACCGCCGCGGGGATGCCGACCAGCGACAGCAGCTCGGCGGCGCGGGCCCGGGCCACCCGCCTGCCGATGGTCCGGTCGTGCGCCCGGATCATCTCGACGATCTGCCAGCCCACCGTGTAGTAGGGATGCAGGCTGGACAGCGGGTCCTGGAAGATCATCCCGATCCGGGCGCCGCGGATCCGGCGCAGCGTCGCCGGGTCGGCGTCGATCAGGTCGATCCCGTCGAACACCGCCTCGCCGGAGACCCGGGCGCCGCGGGTGAGCCCGGTGATGGTCTGGGTGGCGACGCTCTTGCCGGACCCGGACTCGCCGACGACCGCCACGATCTCGCCCTTGTCGACCTCGAAGGACAGCCCGCGGACGGCGTGCACGACGCCGTCCGCGGTGTCGAACGACACGGTCAGGTCTCTGACCTCGAGCAGCGACATCGGGTCAGCCACCCTGCTTGTCCTGGCTCAGCCAGACGTTCGTCGGGTCGAAGTTCTGGATCGCCGGGATGTAGACCGCGTTGTGCACCTGCGCGGCGTGGTAGTTCGCGTTCAGCGGGCTGGTGATCGGGAAGAACACCGCGTCCCTCATCACCTGCTCGTCAGCCTTCTGCCACAGCGCCAGCGCCTCGTCGGTGGTCTTCGCGGCCGCGGCCTGCTTGATCAGCGCGTCGGTGGCCGGACTGTCGTAGAGACCGAAGTTGCTCCCGACCGGCGGGAACGACGGCTTGCCGGAGAACAGCGGGTTGAAGAACGACAACGCCGCGTTGCCGTACCAGTCCGGCGCCCAGCCGGCGATCGACAGGTCCCAGACGCCGCGCTGCGCGACGGTCGGCACCTGCAGGTACTTGGTGTAGAAGTCCGCGTTCGGCGACGGTACGCCGACCACCCGGACGCCGATCTTGGTCAGGTCCTGCTGGATCGTCTGGAACGACTTGCTGCTGCCCTCGGACGCGTTGCGGTAAAGCAGCTTCAGAGTCAGGCCGTTCGGGTACCCGGCCGCGGTCAGCAGCTGCTTGGCCTTCGCGGCGTCGTACGGATAGGGGTCGGCCTGTTTCGAGCCGTCGATGCCCGGTGGCAGTACATGCGTCAGCGCGGGGTTCACCTTCGGGCCGCCGAGTACCTGGACCAGGTTCGCGCGGTTGAGGCCGTACATCAGCGCCTGCCGGACCTGGACGTTGCCCAGGGCACCGTTGTTGTTCGGCGAGGCGACGTTGAACACAACGTACGGGTTGCTGGACGCTGTCTCGCCGAGGTTCAGGTTCGGGTCCTTGGTACTGATCAGCTTCGGCAGCTGCGACGGCGGTACTAGCGCGTCGAACTCCATGTCCGCGCTCGGCGTGCCGGTCTGCAGCTGCTGCTGGATCGAGTCCTGGCTGACCGTCTCGTTGACCATGATCTTGTCCACGTATGCCTTGCGGACCGGGTCGCTGGACGCCTGCCAGGCCGGGTTGCGGGTGTAGACGATCGACTTCGTCGGCGCGTACGACGCGACCTGGTACGGCCCGTCCGACACCAGGTGCTTGGCCAGCTCGGGACTCGCGGGCAGGTAGTCGAGGAACTCCTTCGGTGCCGGCGAGAACGCCGGCAGCGTGAGCATGTCGGTGAAGTACGTGGCCGGCCTGGTCAGCGTGAACACCACCGTGCTGTCGTCCTTCGCCTGGACGCCGGGCAGGTCGGTGCCGTTGATATAGCTCGCCATCGCCGAGGCCGTCTTGCCGGCCTTGCCGAACCCGTCGCAGAACCCCTGGTAGCCCTGGATCAGCGACGCGAAGTCAGGGATGCCGCCGAACGGCTGGACCGGGTTGCAGGTTCGCTTTACGCCGCGGACCACATCCGCCGCGGTCACCGGCCGGGCCGGGCTGGTGTTCCACATCGCGCCGGGCCGGATCTTGATCGTGTACGTCCTGCCGTCGGCGCTCACCCCGCCGTTCGCCGTCGTCGGCAGGTCGGTGGCGAGGTCGGGGACAGCGGTGGTGGTCGTGCCGTCGCTCGCCGGGTAGGTGAACAGCTGCCGGCTCCACATCCGCAGGTTCAGGTAACCGGTCGAGTAGTAGCTGACGTTCGGGTCCATGTAGTCCACGTCGCCGGTACCGAGCACGTTCAGGGTGCCGCCGGTGACGGCCTGGGTGCTGTCGCTGCTGCTGCCGGTGCCGTTGTCGTCCGACGAGCTGCCACACGCCGCCGCGGCCAGCGCGAGCACGCAGCTGCCGGCGACCGCGGCGATCCGGGTCTTCGTGCGAGACATCTGGTCCTCCTTCGATGGCGAACCCGGTGGGTCGCCTGCACTGCCTGGATAGGCAGGCCGGTGGACGCGGACAACGCACGGGCCGGAAGCGTCACGAGTTCGCCATGGATCTGTCATCGGGCCACGCGGGAACATGACGATCCGGTGACGGGATCCGCACTTTGGTGCGGAGCAATACTGGGGACGTGTCGCGCAGCGTGCTGCTCGTCGAGGACGACGCCAGAGTGCGGCGGGTGCTCCGGCTCGCCCTGGAGGACGAGGGGTACCGCGTCGCCGAGGCCGCTTCCGGGACCGCCGGACTGCAGGAGATCGCGCACGCCGTACCCGACGTCGTCCTGCTGGACCTGATGCTGCCGGACCTCGACGGGTTCACCGTCTGCCGGCGGATCCGGCGCGACAGCGACGTACCGGTGATCATGGTGACCGCGCGGACGGACAGCCACGACGTGGTCGCGGGACTGGAGGCCGGCGCCGACGACTACGTGACCAAGCCGCTGGTCGCCAAGGAGCTGTCCGCCCGGATCCGTGCGTTGCTGCGGCGCGCCGAGGTGGCCAACCAGCACCCGGTGAAGATCGTGGCCGGTGACCTTGAGATCGGGATCGAGGAGGGCGTCGTCACCCGGGACGGCGTACCGCTGGCGCTGACCCGGACCGAGTTCCGGCTGCTGGCCGAGCTGGCCGGCGCGGACGGCCGGGTGTGCACCCGTGAGCACCTGCTGGAGACCGTCTGGGGATACGGGTACTTCGGCGACAGCCGGCTGGTCGACGTGCATGTACGGCGGTTGCGGACCAAGGTTGAGCGGGACCCGGCGAACCCACGGCACGTCGTCACCGCCCGCGGACTCGGGTACCGGCTGGTGCTGTGATGGCCGTGCGCCTGGGGTTGCGGAACCGGGTCATGCTCGGCTTCGGACTGATCGCGCTGGCACTGTCGGCGACGCTGGCCGGGGTGACCTGGCTGTTCGTGTCGCACTACCTGGTCGCGGATCGGTTGTCGACGGCAACGACCGAGAGTGCGGTGAACGCCGAGGCGATCTCGCTCGGCCTCTCCCAGCCGGGCGCGTCGATCCCGCAGCTGCTCGACCAGCTGCCGTCCGGCCAGGCGACGTCCTCGCTACTGCTGTACGGCGGGCACTGGTACGCCACCTCGTCAGCGCACGGGGCGAGCGCGGTCCCCGCCGGTATGGTGGCGATGGCACGCGCCGGGGAGGCGACGAGCAGCCGGATCCGGGACGGCGGCGAGCCGATGCTCGCAGTCGGTGCGCCGCTGACCCAGCGCGGCAACGCCTACGTCGCGCTGTACCCGCTGGACGACCTGGACCGCAGCCTGCGGATCCTGTCCAGCACCCTGATCGGTGCGGCGATCCTGACCTCGATCGGCGGGCTGCTCATCGGCCGGTTCGCCAGCCGGGTGGCGCTGCGGCCGCTGGCCGAGCTGACCGGCGTCGCGTCCGCGGTGGCCCGCGGGGACCTGGACGCGCGGCTGCACTTCGAGGACGATCCGGACCTCGGCGGGCTGGCGCGATCCTTCAACCACACCGCGGCCGAGCTGCAGCACCGGGTCGCGGTCGACGCCCGGTTCGCCGGTGATGTCAGCCACGAGCTGCGCACGCCGCTGACGACGATGCTCAACTCGATGCAGGTGATCCGGAACCGCCGGTCCGAGCTACCGGCGACCGTCCGCGAGCCGGTGAGCCTGCTGTCCGACGACCTGGACCGGTTCCGCCGGCTGGTGGTCGACCTGCTGGAGATCTCCCGCGACGACGGTGGCGACACCTCCACCGCCGAGGTGGTCCGGATCGGCGACCTGGTCAGCCGCGCGGCGGACGCGGCGGCGCTCCGGCCGGTCACGACGCTGTCGCCGGAGGTCGACGGACTGCGGATCATCGCCGACAAGCGCCGGCTCGAGCGAGTGGTGGCGAACCTGGTGACCAATGCGGAGACGCACGGTCGCGGCTGCCTCGGCGTGCTGGTCGCGGTGTCCGGGGCAGGGTTGCGGATCATCGTCGACGATGCCGGCCCGGGGATCCCGCCCGACCGCCGGGACCGGATCTTCGAGCGCTTCGCCCGCGACGGTGCACCCGCGGGGCAGGGAGTCGGCCTCGGCCTGGCGATCGTGGACCGGCATGTGCGCTGGCTCGGCGGCACGGTCCGGGTCGGCGACCGTCCGGGCGGCGGAGCCCGGTTCGTCGTCGAGCTGCCGCTCGGCTCACACCGCGATCACTCGATGCCGACGTCGTCCGGGTGACTGCGGGCCAGCCGAGCGAGGACGTCGAGCGCGTCCGCCAGCGCCTGTCGAGACGGTGACCCGAGCGCCAGCCGTACGGCGTTCGGCGCGGCCGCGGGTGCGACCGCGAACGCGGCCGCCGGGCTGACCGCGATCCCGCGCCGGGCCGCCGCGACCACGAACGTGTCCGGTTGCCAGGACGGCGGCAGCTCCCACCAGCAGTGGTACGCCGCCGGGTTCGCGTGCACTGTGAACCCGGCCAGCCGCTCAGCGACCAGCCGTTGCCGCTCGGCGGCGTCGGCCCGCTTGGCCCGCTGGACCCGTTCCGCCGTACCGTCCTCGACCCACTGCGCCGCGGCCGCGAGCGCGAAGCCGGACGGCGTCCAGCCGCCGGACCGGACCGCCGCGGCGACCCGGTCCGTCCAAGGCACCGGCGCGACCGCGAAGCCGACACTGAGCCCGGCGGAAAGCCGCTTGGACAGGCTGTCGACGAGCACGGTCCGCTCCGGGGCGACACCGGCCAGCGGCGGCTGGGACTCGTCCAGGTACCCGTTCACCTGGTCCTCCAGCGCGATCAGGTCCCGCTCGGCCAGCACGTCGGCGAGGGCGTGGCGCCGGTCGTCGTCCATCGTGATGCCGAGCGGGTTGTGCAGCGTGGTCTGGAGGTATACCGCGGCGAGCGACCCGGTGGCCCGTAGCGCGTCGGGTCGCATGCCCCGGTCGTCGACGGCGACCGGGACCAGCCGGATGCCCAGCCGGGCGGCGATCCCCTTGACCACCGGATAGGTCAACGCCTCGACGGCGAGCCGCTCGCCGGCCGGGACCAGGGCGGCGAGCACGCCCGCGAGCGCCTGCCGTCCGTTGCCGGCGAACAGCACCCGCTCCGGCGCGGGCTGCCAGCCGTCCCGGCGCAGCAGCCGCGCGGCCGCGGCCCGGCTCGCCGCCGTACCGGAGACCGTTGCGGGCCGCAACGCCCCCGGCATCGCGCCGGAGCGCAGCAGCGCGTCCAGGCTGCCGGTCAGCTCCTCGGTCTGGCCGGGCAGCAGCGGGAAGTTCAGCTCGAGGTCGACCCGGGCGGCCGCGGGCTCGGCCAGGGCGCCGCTCGCGGCCGCGTCCGCCGCCCGCACGAAGGTGCCGCGGCCGACCTCGCCGACCGCTAGCCCGCGGCGGACAAGCTCGCCGTACACCCGGCTCGCGGTGGAGCTGGCGATGCCGTTCTCGCGGGCGAAACGGCGCTGCGGCGGCAGCCGGTCACCCGGTCGGAGCCGTCCGGCGGCCACGTCGGCGGCGAGCCGGTCGGCGAACAGCCGGTAGTCCTCCATGCGCCCTCCACTCGCTGCACTCGGTGCAATACATGTCTCACTGCACCATATTGCCTCGGTCAATTGCGCGTGCATAGCATCGGGTCAATCGATCGCGAGGAGTGTGGGATGAGCACGGCAACCGTCGGCGGGATCGACATCGAGTACGACGACCGCGGAACCGGGGACGACGTCTTGGTGCTGGTGCACGGTCACCCGTTCGACGGGTCCATGTGGGCGCCGCAGATCGACGCATTCAGCCGTCAGGGCTGGCGGGTGATCGTCCCCGACCTGCGCGGCTATGGCCGGACCACCGTGGTTCCCGGCATCACCACGCTCGACGTGTTCGCGTCCGACATCGCCGGACTGCTCGACCACCTCGAGGTGGAACGGTTCGTGGCCGGAGGCCTGTCGATGGGCGGCCAGATAGTGATGGAGATGTACAGGCTGTACGGGTACCGAATCCGCGGCCTTGTCCTCGCCGACACCTCACCGGTCGCCGAGTCCGCGGCCGGCAGGGTCGGCCGGAACGCGCTGGCCGACCGGCTGCTGCGCGAGGGCATGAAGCCGTACGCGGACGAGGTGCTTCCGATGATGGTTGCCCCGAGCAACATCGAGGCCGATCCGGAGCTGGCCGAGCTGGTGCATGCGATGATGCGGTCGGCGCCGGCCGACGGTGCCGCGGCCGCGCTGCGTGGCCGGGCGGAGCGTCCGGACTACGTTCCGGTGCTCGCCGGGGTGGAGGTGCCGACGCTGGTGGTGGTCGGCGCGGACGACGAGTTCACACCGGTGCGGGAGGCGGAGCTGATCCGCGATACGGTGCCTGGCGCCACGCTGGTGGTGGTCGCGGGTGCCGCCCACATGCCCAACCTCGAACGGGCGGCAGAGTTCAACCACGCGATGCGGACCTTCCTGGAGGGCGTTCGATGAGCCGTTCGATGAGCCGTTCGATGAGCACAGTCCTGGTGACCGGAGCGAGTGCCGGCTTCGGTGCGGCGATCGCCCGACGGTTCGTGGCCGAGGGCGCGACGGTGATCGCGTCCGCACGCCGCACCGACCGGCTCGAGGCGCTGGCCGCGGAGCTCGGTCCTCGGCTGGTGCCGGTAGCACTCGACGTCCGCGACCCTGCCGCCGTCGCGCATCTGCTGGCCGGGCTTCCGGACGACGTCGCCGCGATCGACGTACTGGTGAACAACGCCGGCCTCGCGCTCGGACTCGAACCGGCACACGAGGCGGACCTGGACGACTGGGACCAGATGCTCGACACCAACTGCAAGGGCCTGGTTCACGTCACCCGCGCGGTCCTGCCCGGCATGGTCGAGCGCGGCCGCGGGCACGTCGTCAACCTCGGCTCGGTGGCCGGCACCTACCCGTACCCGGGCAACAACGTGTACGGCGCGACCAAGGCGTTCGTGCACCAGTTCAGCCTCAACCTGCGCAGCGACCTGCACGGCAGCGGCGTCCGCGTCACCAGCATCGAACCGGGGATGGCCGAGACCGAGTTCACCACCGTCCGGTTCGCCGGCGACCAGGCCAAGGCCGACGCCGTGTACGGCGGGATGCAGCCGCTGACCGCGGACGACATCGCGGCCTCCGTGCTGTGGGCCGTGTCCCAGCCGGCGCACGTGAATGTCAACGTGATCGAGCTGATGCCGGTTGCGCAGTCTTTCGCGCCGTTCCAGGTGGCCCGGGAGCGCTAGCTCAGCTCAAGTCAGCCGAGATCCTTGAGGATCCGCTGCAGGATGTCGTGGGTGCGCTTCGGCTCGGGCGCGGTGACGCACAGTGCGTCCATCGCGGCCGCGTACTGGTCCAGGTCCTCGAGCTTGTCGAGATACAGCGCGCTGGTGAGGTGCTCGATGTAGACCACGTTCGACAGATCCTGGTCCGGGAACTGCAGGATGCTGAACGCGCCGCCGGCCGCGACCCGGACGCCGGCGCTGAACGGCATGATCTGCAGTGTGATGTGCGGCAGCCGGGCCGCCTCGATCAACGACTCGATCTGGGCCCGCATCACCTCGTCACCGCCCATCGGGCGGCGCAGGGCGGCCTCGTCGATGACCGCCCAGAGCCGTAGCGGCCGGGGCCTGTTCAGCACCTTCTGGCGGGACATCCGGACCGCGACCCGGCGCTCGATCTCCTCACTAGGCATCGGACCACGGCCGACCTGGACCACAGCCCGGGCGTACTCCGTCGTCTGCAGCAGGCCGGGCACGAACTGGATCTCGTAGGTACGGATCAGCTGCGCGGCCGCCTCGAGACCGAGGTAGGACTGGAACCAGTTGGGTAGCACGTCGCCGTACCGGTGCCACCAGCCCGGGTTGTTCGCATCGCGCGCCAGCTCCAGCAGCCGAGTGCGCTCCGGGCCCTCTTTCAACCCGTACAGCGTGAGCAGGTCTGCGACGTCGCGCTCCTTGAAGCCGACGCGACCCAGCTCCATCCGGCTGACCTTGGACTCCGACGAGCGGATCTCCCAGCCGGCATCGGCGCGCGTTATGCCGGCGTCCTCACGCATCTGCCGGAGGTGGGCGCCGAGCATGATGCGGAGAGCAGTCGGACCTCTCTGCCCACCCGCCTCGGTCACGACCCGTCCCCTCCGAATGTCGTAGCCAGCCCGATCGACCCCGCGGCGCGGCGCGCTCCGCGGGTTCCCAAATCATCGCACGTTCAACCGACGAGCTCACTCTTAGAAGTCGCCTCGAACTGTGCGTGGCGGGACGTCTGGCGACGGTCGAGCGCCACCGATCGGCAGGTTTGTGGCATGAAAGGCAAATGCACGTGCATCAGGCGCTTGCATTGGCTGCATGCAAAGGGCATGATGAGGTTCGTGCACGCGAGGTGAGACGAGACTCGCGGAGTGTGATGACGCGAGTCCAATCGCCGAGTGAGCTGCTGCGACCTACCCGACTGCGGGATGCGACCAGATGCGACGGAGCGAGTTGTGCCGACGCTGACCGGCCGGCACCCGCGCTGAGCCATCCTTGGGAGGAGTTGGCGGTGGATCCCACGGCTACCGCGACCGTGATCGGCGTCCTCAAAGCCTCGCCGGTGGTGCGCCGGTGGGTCCGGCAGGCACGATCGGCCGGCGCCGAGATCTGGCGCCCGCGCAAGGACCTGCCGACCAAGCAGTACGTCGGGGTGCACGAACCGCTGACCAGCATGCCCGTGCGCGGGCTGCGGATCGACCTCGGCACCTTCGAGCGGGTCGACCCCTCATTCGGTCCGGCGGCCGGCGACGAGACCGTCGTCATCCTCGCCAGCCGGACGGTGGACGGTACCGGTGGCGCCACGATCGCCGGTCTGAGCGGCGACGAGGTCGTGGTACTGCTGTCCGCCGACGAGCTGGCATTGGCGGGGTCGTCAGAGTCCGGCGACTCGTCGGCAGACAGCGACGGCGCCGGCTCGGCCTGGGTGGCGCTGGTCAGCCTGGCCGGCCGGATCCGGAACGCGACCGCGATCGGTCAGGCCGCGCGGTCGGACCACGATCGTCCCGTCACCGCCCGGACGGCGCACGCCGCCTTCGCGATGAGCGGAAACGCCAGCGGAGCTGAGGAAACTATGGGTTGGAGGCCGAGTCTGTGAACAGCTTTGGCGACGAGCCCGCCCCCTCCGCGCTCGACGACGGCGCAAGGCCCGGAGACCTGACCGAGGAAGAGATCCAAGACTTGGTTGCGCGCTGCCCTGAGCCGCAGCGATGGGCTTTCGAGGGCTGGCTGCGCGGTCACCGTCACCTGGACGGTGACCCGGTCGAGAGACTCGCGTGATGACGTCCGACCCTGCCGGTCGGTGGCGAAGAATTCGGATCTGGCTCGGCGATCTTCTGGTCGCCGAGTATATGGCTGAACGCGAGCAGGCGTCCCGCTACCAGCGTGTGATGACCCCGAAGTTCAGCGGACTGCGGATAACTGTCGAGCCGATTCCGAGCGGCTCCGGTGGGATGGAAGGCGCGGCCCCGGCGGTCGAGCTGCCGAGTGAGGAACTCTGGTCGCTCACAGTCCAGTGACGCCGGGACCGCGCTCTTCCGTCCACTCTTAGGGCACCAGGCCGTCGAACTCGCCGTCGCGCGCGCCGGCGAGGAACGCCACCATCTCGGCGTAGGTGAAGACCAGAGCTGGTCCCTTCGGGTCCCGCGAGTTGCGTACTGCGATTCCACCGCCTGGTAGCCGGGCGAGTTCCACGCAGTTGCCGTTGGGGCCGCTTCGCTGACTCTTCTGCCACATCAAGCCAGCCAGTGTGTCCCCGGGCATGCCGTTACGTACCGCGGTCATCTCCACACCTTTCCACTGTGGCGTGCCATCTGCACGTGCATTGGGGTATGCATCTGCATAGTACACGGCAACGCGGTTTATGCCTCCCGTTTTCGGCGGTCATTCTGGTAAGAGGCTGACAAGAGGCTCGTCGTACGCCGCTCGTTGGCCTGCGCGAGGGACCGGGAACCGGAGCTGTCCGATCTGTCCCGGGTTCCTACCTCGGCAACGACGCGTGATGCGCCGGGCGCCGACCGTGTGGAGAGCGGTCATAAGAGCTCGCGGATCCGGCCCGACGGATGCCTCTGCGTAGTGTCTGTCCGGGGCCGGCCGAAGGTCGCCGAACCCGCCCATTTCGACCGGGTGGACCGAGCGCGTCTCACTCTCCGCCACGGTAGTATCGCGAGCGTCCCTCCCCTATCAGTTAAGGCTGCGCCGATGACCGATGGTGCGACACCCGACGAAGGCTCGGACGTTCATCCCGGGTTCGAGACGGACAAGCCGACTATCGCGCGGGTGTATGACGCGCTGCTGGGTGGCAAGGAGAACTACGCAGCCGATCGTCAGGGTGCGGCGACGTATCTCAAGTACGTCCCCGACGCCGGTCGCTGTGCGATCGAGAACCGGCAGGCCCTGGTCAAGGGCGTGCAGTACCTCGCCCGTGAGGCGGGTATCGACCAGTTCCTCGACATCGGCAGCGGACTGCCGACCGAGAAGAACACCCACCAGGCGGCGCAGGAGATCAACCCCAAGGTCAAGGTCGTCTACGTCGACAACGACCCGATCGTGCTCGCCCATGGCCGTGCGTTGCTGGCGACCGACAACTCGACCGTGGTCGTGACCGCGGACCTGCGCGACCCCAAGAGCATCCTGGACAACGAGGAGGTCCGCGGACTGCTCGACTGGAACCGGCCGATCGCGCTGATGGTCGTCGGTATCCACATGCACTTCCACGACGACGAGCAGCCGGACGAGTGGGTCCGGACCATCATGGACGAGATGCCGTCGGGCAGCTACCTGTTCATCACCGACTTCGTCGACACCGGTGAGCCGCTGCAGAAGGCGATGGAGCAGGCCGGCCTGGAGAGCCTGGGCAATGGCTGGATCCGGACCCCGGAGCGGATCCAGGAGCACTTCCTCGGAATGCCGCTGGTTCCGCCGGGTCTCGACTTCCTGGCGCGCTGGTTCCCCGAGGACCCGGACGGCCGGGTTCCCGAGGCCGACGAGCTGGAGCCGTACCAGCGCATTCTGATGGCAGGCATCGCTCGCAAGCCGTAACCAGGGAGGCGACAGTCGAAGGCGCGCGGTCTCGGACCGCGCGCCTTCTGCTTTCTCTGGCTCTTCTCAGCCGGCTTCGCGGGCCTGATGGGCCGCGGGGACGTGGGCGGCCGGCAGCGCGACCAGCGGGTCGCGGCGGGTGCGCTGGTCGCGCAGCCGCTGGGCGGGACGGCGACCCGGCTCGGGCGCGCGGTCCAGGTGCGGCTGGTACCGGCAGACGGTCGCCCCCGACGCCTTGGCGCGGTACATAGCGATGTCGGCCGCCGAGATCAGCTGGCCCAGCCGGTGTGCCGGCATCACGGCGACACCGGCGCTGGCGGACACCGAGATGGCGGTGCTGCCGTGATGCACGGTGTCGATCCTGATCGGGCTGACGATGGCCTGGCAGATCATGTGGGCGAGCCTCTCCGCAGCCTGCGACGCCTGCAGGTAGCCCGGCCTCGGCTTGAACAGGACGACGAACTCGTCGCCACCGAGGCGCGCCGTACACACGGCCGTCGAGGCGGTTGCCAGCTCGATGCGCCGTCCGACCTCGAGCAGCACCCGGTCGCCGGCCGCGTGGCCGTGCTCGTCGTTGATCGGCTTGAGGTCGTCGAGGTCGAGCAGGATGCCGGCGATGTGCTCCTCCGCGACCGCGGTGTGCAGCTTCTCCAGCTCGCGGGACAGGCCGGCGCGGTTCGCCAGACCGGTCAGTGGGTCAGTGTGGGCAGAGCGGTCCGCGACACGCAGCTGCCGTTCCAGGTCGCGCGCGTACCGGCGCGTCACGGTCAGCCCGATGGTCGATACCGCAGCAAGGATGACCGATGTGGCGAGGAGAAGACTCATGGCGGTTGCCTCACGTCGCTGGCTTCAGTCGGTTCAGTCGCGCCCGTTGACGAACGTTGTGTCGTCGGCCGGAGCGCTCCGGCCGACGACGGGTAGTACCTCACTGATTGCCCACTGTGCCGTAAGTATTTTGCGGATGCAAGGACCAAAGGCAATTGCATTTGCATGGACACACCGGTTTGTGCGCAGCGTCACAGCCCGCCAGCCGCCTCAGAGCTCGGAGAGCAGCTTCCGGAGCAGTCGTGGTGTCCGGTTCGGCGGCTCGGCCTGGACGCTGATCTGTTCCATCACCGCCTTGTACCGGTCCAGATCGGGGCGCTTGTCCAGGTAGAGCGCGCTGGTCAGCTGCTCCAGGTACACGACGTCGGGCAGGTCGGCCTCGGGGAACCGCACGATAGTGAACGGGCCGCCCGCCGCGGCGTGGCCGCCGACGTCGTACGGCAGTAGCTGCAGAGTGACGTGCGGCCGCTTGGTGGCTGTGATCAGGTGCTCGATCTGTGCCCGCATCACCGGTACGCCGCCGATCGGCCGGCGTAGGGCCGACTCGTCGATGACCACCCACACCGTCGGCGGGTTCGGCTGGTCAAGGATCTGCTGACGCCGCATCCGCAGCTCGACCCGGCGGTCGATCTCCTCCGGCGGCTCGTGGTCGTGCACGAGCCGGATGACGGCCCGGGCGTAGTCGGCGGTCTGCAGCAGGCCCGGGATGAACTGCGCCTGGTAGGTCCGGATCACCGTCGCGGACTGCTCGAGCCCGAGGTAGGTCTCGAACCAGCTCGGCAGCAGGTCGCTGTACTGATGCCACCAGCCGGGGGAGTTCGCCTGCCGTGCCAGCGAGAGGAACGCCTCCCGCTCGTCGGGGTCGGTGACCCCGTAGAGGGTGAGCAGGTCCGCGATGTCGCGTTCCTTGAAGCTGACCCGGCCGCGCTCGAGCCGGCTGATCTTCGCGTGCGAGGCGCGGATCGTGTCGGCCGCTGTTTCCGGGGTGATCCCGCGGTCCTGACGGAGACGTCGCAGCTGGCCGCCGAGAGCGATCCGGAGCACGGTCGGAGCGCCAGCGGCGGCGGACATACTCGTCGCGCCCGGTTCGCCGGTTGCTCGTGCTGTGCTCATCGACTCTCCCTGCCCCGCCCCAGGTCCATTCAGCCGTCGGCTGATGGCCCAGTCTTCATCTGGTTGCAGGGGAAGCACAAGTATCTTGAGCGCGCAACCTCGGCAGCGGGTCAGCCCAGCAGGTCGTCGAAGTCCCCGTCCTTGGCGCCGCCGATGAAGGCTGCGATCTCGGAGCGGGTGTAACAGAGCACTGGTCCGTCGACGTCGCGCGAGTTCCGGACCATGACGTCGCCAGTGTGCAACTGCGCCAGTTCGACACAGTCTCCGCTCGGATTGCTGCGTCGGCTCTTCCGCCACCTCAGGCTTGCTGAGGATGGATCGGTGGTGTGGGCGCCGGCGTCCTGCATGCTCCAACCTCCTGCGTCACCATGTGTAACCAGTCGTACTGCAGGTGCAAATGTTAGTGCATCTGCAATTGCAGATCGCTGTCGTGATGCTAGCACGCAGACGGTCGGTGAGCATGTCCGAATTTGCGCCGGGGCACTGGTCGTCGGCGTGGTCCCCGGCCCGCCTCTGAGCTCCTCGCAGTGCGCCTCGGCGCGAGGTGCGGGTGCGGTGCACCGGAGGCATGATGGGTCGGATGAACGATCAGATCCTGACGGTCGCCCGTGAGCTCGCCGAGGTGAGCCGGCTGGTCGACGGCGACGACGTCGAGGCCGCGCTCGACCGGTTCGTTGCTCGCGTTGTGGCCACCGTCCAGGGCTGCGCCGAGGCCTCGATCGTGGTGCGCGACGAGGCCGGACCGGTCGTCGCGGCACGGCGTGCAGACGACACCGGCCCGGAGGTCCAGCCGGCACGGGCGGCACTTACCGACGTCCTGCTCGCGTCGGACGGGCCTCTTGCCGAGGTGCTCAGCTACGGCGATCCGCACCGGATCGCGGACGCTGCCGCGGACCACCGCTGGCCGGGCTTGACCGCGGCGATGCGCGCCGCGCGGTACCGGAGCTGTCTGATGCTGCCGCTGCCGGTGACACAGAAGCCGGCGGCCGCGTTCGTGCTCTTCTCCACCGAGCCGGACACCTTCGGCGAGACGTCGTTCGACGTCGTCCTGCTGTTCGTGCTGAACGCCGGTGTCGTGTTCGACAACGTCAGCCTGTTCCAGGACAGCCAGACCCTGGTCGGGCATCTCCAGCGGGCACTGGTGACCAGGAACCTGATCGGTCGTTCGCAGGGCATCGTGATGCACCGGCTCGGACTCGACACCGGCACGGCCGTCGAGCTCGTCAAACGCGCGTCGCAACACACGAACACGAAGCTGCGCGACGTCGCCCGCGCGATCGTCGATGCGCAGGAGCAGGACGCGCTGGACGTCGCGCTCGTCAAGTACGGCATGATCGAGAGCTCGGCCTGATCTCGGCCCCGGATACACCTCAGCGCTCTACCGATAGCGGTATGCGATCGCCGCCACTCGCAGCGTTCACAACGTCCGAGGAGAAGCCATGATGAAGCTGACGTCAGACGACGGCACCGAGATCGCCTACACGACGACCGGGTCCGGGCCATCCGTCGTACTGGTCGGTGGCGGACTGGACGACGGGTCGGAGAACGCGACCCTGATCCCTCACCTGGCCGAGCGGTTCACGGTCTACAACTATGCACGCCGTGGCCGCGGCGAGAGCGGCGACACCCCACCCCACTCGCTGGCGCGCGAGCTCGAGGATCTGGGCGCCGTCGTCCAGCAGGCCGGCGGGTCGGCACATCTGTTCGGCGCCTCGTCCGGGGGAGCGCTGGTTCTCGAAGCGGCCGCCGCCGGCGTCGCGGCCACGTCGATCGCGGTGTACGACGTGCCGTACTGCGTGACGCCCGACATGATCGCCGCCTGGCGGTCCTACGTCGCCGACGTACGGGAAGCGGTCGCCGCCGACGACCCCGACCGTGCCATCGAGCTGTTCATGCGTGTCGCGGGCATCCCGGACGAGGGCATCGCCGAGGCGAAGGCATCGCCGTACTGGACCCCGCTGCTCGCGCTCGCTCACACACTCCCGTACGACGCGGCGTGCCTGAACGACGGTTCGCCTCCGCACGAGCGTCTCGCGTCGATCCAGCTGCCCGCTCTCGTCATCACTCGGGAGACGCCGGACGAGGTGATGGTGAATGCCGAAGGTGACTTCTTCGCCGCCGCGGCGGACGCCGTCGCCGGATCGATCCCCGGCTCGCGACGGGCCATCATCGCCGCGGCCGGCCACGCGGTCGATGCCGAGGCGCTCAGCCCGGTACTCGTGGAGTTCTTCGCACGTCCCTGACAGCACCGTCGAAGGATCAGGTACCCACGGCCAGGCTCTGGTCCCCGGGGCCGACTGCCTGCGCGACGAGCGAGCTGAACCGCCGAGCCAGCCGGCGGCCGGTCGCGGTGACGTCGTGCTGACGGGCGACCATCTCGGCGACGACCGGGTCGGTGTCGACGTCGGGGTGGACCTCGGCCCAGGACCGGAAGGTCGCCGCCGACACCTCGGGATGGAACTGGACACCCCACGCCAGCTCGCCGACCCGGAACGCCTGATGCGGGTACATCGTGCTCGACCCGAGCAGGACGGCGCCGGCCGGCAGCTCCGCGACGGCGTCGGCGTGCATGCTCGGGCCCGCGGCAGGGTCGGGCAGTCCGGCGACCAGCGGATCGGTCATTGCCGCCGGCAACCAGCTGACATCGACCACACCGGACTCCCGGCCGGGTGCGGCGCCAACCTCCACCGTGCCACCACAGGCGACCGCGAGCAGCTGCGCGCCGAGGCAGATCGCCAAGGTCGGCACCCGCTCGGACACCGACACGGCGAGCAGGTCACGCACGGCGGGCAACCACGGCGCCACCCCGTCGTCGTACGCCGACATCTGACCGCCCAGCACGATCAGCCCACCGTTCACCGAGCCCGGGACGGGATCGCCGGCGTACGGCCGGACGACCTCGACCGTCAGGCCGTCGAGCCAGCCCGTGAACCGGTCGAGGGGACAGCCCGGCTCGTGCTCGATCACCACGACGCCAGGGTGGTCCCGCCGCACGGGAGCGGACGTTGCCCGTGCCGATGAGGTGGTCTGCTCCGTCATGTGCCCTCGCAGAGTCGGTCCGGTCGTTGCGGCGATGACGCCGTGGTCAGCACCGTATGATGCATTCGTACCTGACGCCAGCCTGACGCAAGTGTAGGCCTGGCAGCCTGCGGATCCGCCTGGCGCGAGCTGTTCTCAGGCGCAGGCCTGTACGCCGCCTCGTACGCCGGTGTCGAAGGCCGCGGTCCGCTCCTCCGCGCTGCCGTGGTCACTCTCCTTCGTCCACGGGTAGTCGTCCGCGACCGCGGCCAGGGTCCGCGCCAGCTCCTCACTGTCACCCGGTTCGATCACCAGGTCCCCGGCGTCCGCCGCCCCCTGCAGCGCCGCGCCGGCCAGGCAGTCCGCCTGCAGCTCGGCCGCGACGGAGACCATGGAGCGGTCGAGCCTCGCCTGGATCGCGTGCGCCCATTCGTGCGCGATGATCAGGTAGACCCAGGCATCCCCGATCTGGCTGTATCCGCTGGCCATCAGGTTCTCGTCCCAGGCGAGGAAGTCGCCCGGCGGGCAGTAGAAGGCGTTGAACGGCACCGAAGGCTGACCGGCGCACTGCGGTCCGTCCGTGCCGGTGTACCTGCCCTCCACGCGAGGACTGGTGTAGGGACGCCCGAACAGCTCGCTGAAGTTTTCGCGCCAGAAGGTGTCCACTGCCGTGACCGCCGCCTGCTCGTCGGTCGCCATCGTCTCGGGCTGGGTGCCCGCGGTGGTCTGCTCCGCCGGCTCGGCGGGCGGAGCAGACGACGGTGAACCGCAGCCGGTCGCCAGCAGGGCGAGCACCACCGCGGCGGTCATGCGCACGAAACCTGATGTGATGCGGTGTGAAGAAGGCCGCATGGCTCGTCCCCTTCCCTGGCGCTCCGAGCCGGCGCTCAGTACCTACTCATCATCGGTCGCGCACCGCCGGAGGTCTGCGGTTCGAGCGGTACTCGTCAGGGTTCGAGATCGCGGTGTGCCGTGACGGCAGCGGCTAGTACCGCGATCCGCTCCTCGTGGGTGAGGCGCCCTTCGCGCTGCCATTGCCGGGAAAGGTCCTCGACCTGAGTAACGAAGAGGCCGTGGCTGGCGAACGGCGCGTGCTGCCAGACCAGGTCGAGGAACCGCCAGCCGTCGCCGCGGTCCCGGTTCGGCACGCCGCTGTTCTCGGAGCCGAACACGATCTCGGGCTCGGCCCGTTCGAAGTACGCGTGGTACGCCGTGAACGCGTTCGGGTCGGCGACGTAGAGCGGTGCGAACACGTGTCCCTGGCTGGTGAAGTGCATCGGGGTCGCGGTCGCCGTGAACGCGCCGCTGAAGTCGCCGTCCAGCGTGTGGTGCCGGTAGAAGCCGTACCCCCGCCAGACGATCGGCGGAGCCGCGCCGCCGAGACTGACCATCAGCGTCGGGTCGTAGAACACGCTCTGCACCGCCGGATCGTCCGGTGCCCGCTCTGTGCGAAAGGTCAACGGCATCGAGATGTCGACCCGGTCGCAGGCGGACCAGCGGCGGCCGACGGCGACGTACTCGCCTTGTCTGACCTGCAGGTGCCGCGCCGGGTCGTCGGTGAGCGCGGCCAGCTCGGTCATCACCTCGTTGGCGCCTCCGGTCTCGCCGGCGCTGTAGATGTTCCACATCCGGTCCAGGTCCGCGCGAGCGATCCGGCTGAGCCGGGAGTGTGCCCAGTCGCCCATCCTGCTCACGATCTCGTGAGCCGGGTTGCCCCGGCCGCGGGACACGGTTACCGCCCGGACCGTCCAGCGGCGGCTGGGTCGCCGTCAGGCAGACTCACGGACGATGAGCTCGGTCGGGAAGAGCTCGGGCTCGGTGTGGGGTTCGCCGGCGATCTTGGCGAGCACGATCTCGGCGAGGCGGCGGCCGAGGTCCTCGACCGGCTGCCGGACGGTGGTGAGCCGCGGGACGGTGGTGGTGGCCAGCACCGAGTCGTCGTACCCGACGACGGCGACGTCGTCCGGTACCCGCCGGCGGAGCTGACCAAGCACCCGCAGCACGGCGGTGGCCATCAGGTCGGACGCGACGAAGATGCCGTCCACATCGGGGTGCCTCCCGAGCAGGCTCCGGGCCGCGAGCTCCCCGCCGTCCGCGGTGAAGTCGCCGTGCGCGACCGCGTCGGCCTTCAGCCCTGCGGCCTTCATCGCCTCCCGGAACCCGGTCAGCCGGTCTAGCCCGGCGGTCATGTCCAGCGGGCCGGTCACGGTACCGAGCCGCTCGCACCCGCGCGAGACCAGGTGCTCGACCGCGGTGCGAGCGCCGGCCACGTTGTCGACGTCGACACTGGCCACCGGTACGTCGACGCCGAGCGGGCGCGCGCTGAACACGATCGGCAGCGGCAGCTGGACCAGCTCCTGCAGCACGTTGTCGCGGCCGTGGTGGCTGACCACGATCGCGCCGTCGACGTGGCCGCCGCGCAGGTACCGCAGCAGCCGCCGGTCGTCACCGGCCTCGGGCTCGATCAGCAGCACCAGCTGCGACGACGTCGGCGCCAGCGTCGTACTCACGCCGTGCAGGATGCGGGCGAAGAACGGGTCGGAGAACACCCGGATGTCCGGCTCGGGTACGACCAGGGCGACGGAGTCAGTACGACGGGTCACCAGCGCCCGGGCCGCGCGGTTCGGCACGTACCCGAGCTGCGCGATCGCCTCGTTCACGGCCGCGACCGTGTCCGGCAGCACCTTCGGCGAACCGTTCACCACCCGGGACACGGTCGCCCGGGACACACCGGCCACCGCTGCCACCTGTTCCAGCGTCGGTGAGCCCGAGTCGATCCCCGCCACAGATCCCTCCTCCGGGTGGACGTTCACATGCGTCACCTTTACATACCATCTCGCGCCCGATGGACATGCGGCCGCAGCGGCGCCTTGCGCGACGCCGCCGCACTCTTTCGCGCCGTCAGGTCGATCTCGTACGTCGGCTGGTGGAATCTCCGTGCCGGCCGGATCGTCAGTGCGCCCTACGTCAACACCCTGCGTCAGACTCTTGCGCGCCGCGAAGTCCTGTCGGATGTTCAAGGCGAAGGTCGTAGCTTGAAGGCGTAGTCGCCGGTGTCGTCGCCGCGGCCGAACACTCGTAGCCGGTAGTCGCCTGCGGTTGTGAGCGTCTGCGGGCCGATGTCGCCTCGGCCGTATAGCGACTGGTCTTCGAAGACCGGTCACCGTTGGGGTCGAGCAGGGGTCCAGGCCACAGTCCCGGTCCCGGAGCCTTCGTGCTGGGCACTGAGCAACGCCGGTAGGGTGCCCACGGTTCGTTTACCAATTGCTTCGCTTCCGCCCACTCGACTCTGGAGGTGGACGGCGTTTGCCGAGGCCAGGGGCTCAGGTGCCCAGGACGGGAGTCGAACCCGTACGCCTTTCGGCCGCGAGGTTTAAGCTCGCTGCGTCTGCCATTCCGCCACCCGGGCCGGGAACGCGGGGCGCCCCAACCCAGTGAGCCTACAAGTAGACCTTGCGCGGGAACACGGCATGGGCTCCGGCGACCCGGTCGAGGAACAGCAGGCCGGCGCAGTGGTCGATCTCGTGCTGCAGGGCACGGGCCTCGAACCCGTCGGTCTCCACGGTGACCGCTTCCGTCGTACCGGGGAGGACGCCGGACACCACTATCCGGGTCGCGCGCTTGACGTCACCGGTCAGGTCCGGCACCGACATACAGCCCTCGCGGGCCTTCTCCTTGCGGGTGGCCTCCAGCACGCGGGCATTGCAGAGCACCAGCGTGCCGTGGCCGGTGCGGGTCTTCGGGTGCCCGGTGACGTCGAGCGCGAACACGTCGGCGGCGACGCCGACCTGGGGTGCGGCCAGGCCGACGCAGCCGGGCGAGACCCGCATGGTGGCGACCAGGTCGGCGGCCAGCTCGATGACGGCCGGGTCGGCCGGGTCCACCTCGGCGCCCCCGGTCGCGAGCACCGGGTGCGGGGCGCGGACCACCTGGAGCACCGTGCCGGGGATGCCTAGGTCTGCCGGGCTCCAGTCCATCGGACCGGTCACAGCTCGTCGGTCTCCGCGGGATGGAGGGTGGCGTCGACACCGAGGTGATCCGCGGTCGCGTCCAGCGCGGTACGCAGGTCGTCGATGTCGACCGTCCGCGGCAGGTCGACCTCCGCGGTCAGCACGTACAGCGAGCCGCTCAGCCGGGTGGACAGGTCGGTGATGTTGCCGCCGGCGGCCGCGACCACGGTGGTGATCGCGGAGACGATGCCGGGCCGGTCGGCGCCGTGCACGCTCAGCAGGTACGACGGACCGAGCGCCGCAGCAGGCTGATCCGGGCCCACCTCGCGAACCGTGACGACCAACTCGCCGCCCAGTGGCGCGATTGCCCGGTCCACCTCGTCCAGCGACGGGCCGGAGCAGATCAGCATCATGGCGAAGTGCCCGCGCAGCAATGTCATCGTCGAGTCCTCGAGGTTGACGCCGGCACCGGCCAGCGCTCGGGTGACGTCGGCGATGATGCCGGGCCGGTCCGGACCGATCACGGTGACCGCGAGGTGCGTCATGGCTGCAACCTACCGCCGTTCCGCAGGTGTTCCGGGCTCCCATCCGATCCGGCATGGATGTGTGTGGCCCCCACGTATCGGCACAGGCCGCGATTGCCTAGCGTCACGTGCATGCCACCAGAGTCACCGAGCCTCGTCGGCCGGACCGCGGTCGTCACCGGCGCGGCGAGCGGGATCGGCGCCGCCTGCGCTGTCCGGCTGGCCGCCGCGGGCGCGGACGTCGTCGTACTGGACCTGGACGCTGCCGGCGCGAAGCGGGTCGCGAAGCAGGTCGGTGGCCGGGCCGAGGTGGCGGACCTGTCCGACCTGGACGCGGTCGACGCGCTCGGGCTGACCTGCGACATCCTGGTCAACAATGCAGGGTTGCAGCATGTGGCACGTATCGAGGACTTCTCACCGGAACGGTTCTCCTTCATGCTCCGGGTCATGCTCGAGGCCCCCTTCCGCCTGGCCCGGCAGGCGCTGCCGCACATGTACGCCGCGGGCTGGGGCCGGATCGTCAACATCTCCTCGGTGCACGGGCTGCGCGCCTCGCCGTACAAGGTGGCCTACGTCGCGGCAAAGCACGGGCTGGAAGGCCTGTCCAAGGTGATCGCGCTGGAGGGCGCCGAGCACGGCGTGACCTCGAACTGCATCAACCCCGCGTACGTGCGCACCCCGCTGGTGGAGCAGCAGGTGGCCGCGCAGGCGGACGCGCATGGGATCGGGGCGGACGAGGTGGTCGAGCAGGTGATGCTCGCGCCGGTCGCGATCAAGCAGCTGATCGAACCGGAGCAGGTGGCCGACCTGGCGGCATACCTGTGCGGCCCGAGCGCCGACGTGGTGACCGGCAGCTCCTTCGTGATGGACGGCGGGTGGACCGCACGCTGAACCAGAGCGCCTTCCTGCAGCTGCTCGCCCGGGACGCACCGGCCGAGGAGTTCGACGAGCCGCTGCGCGCCGCCGTCGCGGCCGGTGCGGGTCAGGCCGAGGTGGCGGAGCTCGAACAGACGAAGGCGCTGGCACTGCGGGTCCGGCACGCGCTGGACCACCGGCGCCGCCGTGAGGTCGAGCTGGAGGCGCTGTTCGAGACCGCGGGCGACCTGGCCGGGCTGCAGGGCGTGGACGCGGTGCTGGACGCGATCGTGCGACGAGCCCGGACCCTGCTGCACACCGACGTTGCGTACCTGACCCTGATCGACGCCGAACGCGGCGACACCTACATGCGCGCCACCGCAGGCGTCGTCTCGGCCACCTTCCGGGTCGTCCGGCTCGCGATGGGTGCCGGGCTCGGTGGCCTGGTGGCCGGCACCGCGACGCCGTACGCCACCGACTGCTACGCCGATGACGAGCGGTTCAAGCACGTCCGGTCCGTCGACACCGCGGTGGACGACGAGGGCCTGGTGGCGATCCTCGGCGTACCGCTGCTGCTCGGGCCGCAGGTACTCGGCGTGCTGTTCGCGGCCGACCGGACCCGGCGCTCGTTCGGGCACGAGCAGATCTCGCTGCTGTCCTCGCTGGCGGCGCACGCCGCGATCGCGATCGACGGGGCCCGGCTGCTGGAGGACGCCCGGGCGGCGGTCCGCGACCTCAACGCCGCGAACACGCTGGTACGACGGCACAGCGCGGCGGTGGAACGCGCCGCGGAGGCGCACGACCGGTTCACCGGACTGGTGCTGCGCGGCGGCACCGTCGACGACGTCGCGGCGGCGGTGACCGACGTACTGGGCGGCAGCCTGCTGGTGCTCGACCCGGAGGGCCGTTGCGTGGCCTCGGCCGGTACGCCGTGTGACGAGGTGCTGCCCGCCGGCTGGTCCGACGCGGTCGCGGACTCGCGGGCCGAGGGCCGGGCGGTATGCCGGGACGGGACCTGGTTCGCTGCGGTGGTCGCGGGCTCGGAGGAGGTCGGCGCGCTGGTGCTGCGCGGCGGTACCGAGCTGGACGGCGCCGACCAGCGGGTACTCGAACGTGCCGCGCTGGTGACCGCGCTGCTGCGCCTGATCGACCGGGCCGCCATCGAGACCGAGAACCGGATCCGCGGTGAGCTGGTCGCGGACCTGGTCACCCGCGGCGACGGCGCGGGCGTCGGGCACCGGGAACGTGCCCGCCAGCTCGGCCTCGACCTCGACGCCGGGGTCGCGGTGGCCGTTGTGCAGGCCGACCGGGACCACCTGCGCCGGCTGTCGTTCGCGGCCAACCATCAGGCGTCGCTGAACGGCGGCATCGCGGGTGTGCACCAGGACCGCCTGGTGATGCTGCTGCCCGGCGAGGACCCGGGTACCGCCGCCCGGCGGCTCGCGAAGGATCTCGCCGTCAGCCTCGGGCATCCGGTCACGGTCGGAGTCGCCGGACCGGCCGCGGGACCGGCCGCCGTACCCGCCGCGCACACCGAAGCTCGCCGGTGCCTGGACGCGCTGGTCGCACTCGGCCGGACCGGCGAGGGCGCGAGCAGCCGCGAGCTCGGTTTCGTCGGGCTGCTGCTCGGCGAGGCGGGTGGCGCCGACGAGTTCGTCCGCGGGGTGCTCGGGTCGGTGATCGCGTACGACGAGCGCCGCGGCACCGAGCTGGTCCGCACCCTGGAGGCGTACTTCGCGCACGGCGGCAACCTGACCCGCGCCAAGGACGACCTGCATGTCCACGTCAACACCGTCGCGCAACGCCTCGACCGCGTCGCCCACCTGCTCGGTCCGGACTGGCAACACCCCGACCGAGCACTCGAGGTCCAGCTGGCCCTCCGCCTCCACCGCCTCGTCCGCACCTAGCCCTCATTCCGCTCATCGGGCCCTTGTGACCCGGCGTGTCGTCGATCGTCGGGCCCTTGTGACCACCCAGCAGGCTCCGGCCCGCGACAGCCCGGCCCTATCCACAGAAAAGGAAAAGTGACCGATGATCGGCAACAGAGGGGATGGGGTGGGCGTCAGGGGAGGAGGCCGGCGTTGCGGGCTACCAGGGTGGCGACGACGAGGTCCTGGACGGCGAGGCCGACCGAGACGAAGACGGTGATCTCGTCGGTGGTGTCGCGGCGGACCTCGCCGCGGGAGAGCGCCACCAGGTCGCCGGCGACATCGTTCCAGGACAGCGCGCCGTCCGCGACGGCGAGCAGCAGGGTGCCGGACTCGGTGCGCACGGCGGCGTGATCGTCCACGACCACCCTGGCCCGGCTCATCAGCCCCGAGCCCAGCTCGCGGCGCTCCGGGCGGTACGACCCGATCGTGTTCAGGTGGGTCCCCGGCTTCACCGCGTCCTCGTCCAGCACCGGAGCCGGGCTCGACGTACAGGTGCAGATCACGTCGGCGCCGGACGCGCCGGTCCGGTCCGCGGCCAGGGCGGGCAGACCCTCGCCGCGCAGCATCGCGACGAAGCGGTCGGTGCGCACCCGGTCGCGGCCGACCACCTCGACCTGTTCGAGCGACGGGCGGACCCAGCGCATCGCGCGGATGTGCTCGCGGGCCTGGACACCGGTGCCGAACACGGCCAGCCGGCAGACGTCGGGCCGGGCCAGCGCGTCCGCGGCGAGCGCCGACACGGCAGGGGTACGACGGGCGGTGAGCGCGGCACCGTCCAGGGTCGCGACGACCTCACCGGAGGCGGTGTCGAACAGCACGTACAGGCCCCGCACGGCCGACTGACTGCCGGCGCGGACGGTCACCGTCTTGACGCCGGCCGTCGGTCCGGCCAGGGCCGGCATCACCAGCAGGTCCGCGCCGTCAATGCCGAGCGGGGCCTGCACCCGCGGGATCGTCGCCGGCCCGGCGGCGAAGACCGTCCGCAGCTCGGCCACGACCTCGCCGAACGGCGCGAGCCGGAAGATCCGCGCGGCGTCGAGGTGCGGAGGTCCGTTCACGCGCGCGGCTCGGCCACGGACTCGCGCTCGGCGGCCACCGCCGGCGCACCGCTCAGGTGCGGCTCGGCATCCGGCACGTCGTCAGCGCCGCGGCGCCGCAGCAGGTGTGCGACCGTGCCCCAGATACCGCGCCGGAACAGCAGCACGACGACCACGAAGATCAGCCCGGTGATCAGCCCCGGCCCGGTGATCGAGACCGGTCCCAGCTGGATCCCCGACGTCGCGAGGTAGTCCTCCAGCTGCACGATCAGGGCCGCGCCGAGCACGCTGCCCCACAGGGTGCCGATGCCGCCGAGGATGGTCATGATCACGACCTTGCCGGAGGTGGTCCAGTACACCTCCTGCAGCGAGGCGAACCCGTGGCTGATGGCGTACAGGCCGCCGGCCAGACCGGACAGGCCCGCCGAGATCACGAAGATCATCACCTTGTACCGCGCGACCGGATAGCCCAGCGCGCGGGACCGGGCCGGGTTCTCCCGGATCGTCACCAGCACCCGGCCGAACGGCGAGTGCACGATCCGCCAGGCGATCGCCAGTCCGACCAGAACGATCGGCAGACCCGCGTAGTAGAAGTAGAACGGATCCGACAGGTCCAGCCCGAACAGGTTCTTCGGGATGCCCTGCAAGCCGTTCTCGCCACCGGTCACGCTGCTCCACTGGTTCGCGACGAAGTACACCATCTGCGCGAAGGCCAGCGTCACCATCGCGAAGTAGATCCCGGTACGACGGACCGCCAGCAGCGCGATCGGCACCGCGAGCACCATCGCCGCGGCCGCGCCGCCGAGCACCGCGACCGGGAAGGCCACGCCGGTCTCGATCGCGATCACGCCCGCCATATACGCCGAGCTGCCCCAGAACGCGGCATGGCCGAACGACAGCAGCCCGGTGTACCCGAGCAGCAGGTCCAGCGACACCGCGAACAGCGCCCACGCGATCATGTCCAGCGCCACCGGCGGGTAGACGAACCAGGGCAGCGCCACCGCCACCAGCAGCCCGCCGGCCACCGCGGTCCAGCGCCAGCCCCGCGGCATCGCACCCAGCCCGCGGGCGACGTAACCCGTCATGCGGCGGCCTCCTCACGGCCGAACAGCCCGGCCGGCCGCCACAGCAGCACGACCGCCATCAGGATGAACACCGAGGTGGTCGCCACGCCGGGCACGTACACGTTGCCGAGCGCCTGCAGCATGCCGATCAGGAAACCGGCGGCGACCGAGCCGAAGATCGAGCCGAGACCGCCGATCACGACCACCGCGAACACCAGGATGATCAGGTCCGCGCCCATCAGTGGACTGACCGCCCGCATCGGTGCCGCGAGTACGCCGGACAGCGCGGCCAGCGCGATCCCGAAGCCGAACACCGGCGAGATCCACCGGCCGACGTCGATGCCGAGCGCCCGGGTCAGCTCCGGCCGCTCGGTCGCGGCGCGGACGATCATCCCGACCCGGGTCCTGGCCAGCAGCAGCCAGGCCCCGAGCGAGACGAGTACCGAGAACACCAGTACGAACACCTGGTACGCCGGGTACTCGAACAGGCCGAGGTCCACGGTCCCGTCGAGCCCGGCGGGTTGCGGGTACTGCTGCGGCTGGACGCCGTACTTCATCCGCAGCAGGTCGGTGAAGATCAGTGTCAGCCCGAACGTCAGCAGGAAGTTGTACAGCGGGTCCAGCCCGACCAGCCGTCGTACCAGCAGCCGCTCCAGCGCCATCCCGAAGACGCCGAGCAGCAGTGGCATCAGCAGCAGCGCGACCCAGAAGTTGATGCCGGCCTCCTCGAGCAGCACGAATGCGCCGAACGCGCCGAGCATGTAGAACGCGCCGTGGGCGAAGTTGACCACTCCGAGCATCCCGAAGATGACCGCCAGCCCGAGCGCGAGCAGGGCGTAGAAGCTGCCGTTGACGAGACCGTTGAACGCGTGCTGCAGGACATCCGCCATCTGCCTGCCTCAGCTCATCGAGCAGGTGGACTCGGCCACCGGCTTGAAGGCCTTGTCGGCCGGGATCGTGGTGACGATCTTCTCGTAGTCGTAGTCCTCGGTGACCTGGCTCTTCGGCTTCACCTCGGCCAGGTAGACGTCGTGGACGACCCGGTGGTCCTCGGCGCGGATCTTGCCGTTGCGGAGGAAGAAGTCGTTGACCTCCTTGCCCTCCAGGTTCTTCACCACGTCGTCGGACGCGTCGGTGCCGGCGGCCTGCACGGCCTCCAGGTAGGTCATCGTCGCGGAGTAGTTGCCGGCGTGCGCGAACGACGGCCGGCTGCCGGTCTTCTCCTTGAACTTGTCCGCCCACTGCCGGTTCTGCTCGTCGAAGTTCCAGTACCAGGCGTCGGTGAACTTCGTGCCTGCCAGCGCGTCCGGTCCGGCCGAGTGGATGTCGGTGATGAACATCAGGCCGACCGACAGGCCGACACCCTTCTGCTTGAGCTGGAACTGGTTGTACTGCTTGACCAGGTTCACCAGCTCGCCGCCGGCATGCATGGTGCCGAGCACGTCGGGCTTGGCCGCAGGCGCCTGCAGCAGCTGCGAGGAGAAGTCGCCGCTGGTGTTCGGGAACTCCGACGACTTCTTTCCGACGACCTTTCCGCCGGCCTCCTCAACGGCATTGGTGAAGCTCTTCTCCATGTCCTGGCCGAACGCGTAGTCCGGGTAGACCAGGTACCAGCTCTTCGCGCCTGCCTGGGTGACCGTCGTACCGGTGCCGTTGGCAAGCATGTAGGTGTCGTACGCGTAGTGGAAGGTGTACTTGTTGCACTTGGCACCGGTCAGCTCGGTGGTCGCCGCGGTGATGTTGATGTGCAGCTTCTTCTTCGCCGCCGCCTGGCCGGCGACCGCGAGTGCTGCCGACGAGGTGGGGACGTCGAGGATGATGTCGGCCTTCTGCCGGTCGTACATCTCCTGCGCCTTGGTGTTCGCGATCTCCGGCTTGTTCTGGTGGTCTGCGACGACCACCTCGATGTTCTTGCTGACCGCGTCGTCACCGTGCTTGGCCTTGAAGTCCTCGACCGCCATCTTGACCGCCTCGACCGCGTTCGGGCCGGACAGGTCGGCGTAGATGCCGGTCTGGTCGTTCAGTACGCCGAGGACGATCTTGTCGTCGCTGATCTTGCCGCCACCCCCGGACGGACCGCCCGCACCGCCGCAGGCCGCGAGCAGCGTCACGGCCGTCATGACCGAGATCGCCGGAACGATGTGTCGTCGCATGGTTCGTTCTCCTCCGATGGGGTTTCTCAGATTCCGAGGTACTCGAGCAGCTCGTGCTCGCGTTCGGCCACGTCGGTGTTGTGCAGGGACTGCGCGACCCGGCCGCGGTCGAGCAGGTAGTGGCGGTCGGCAACGGTCGAGGCGAACCGGATGTTCTGCTCGACCAGCAGCACGGTGACGCCCGCCGCCTTGACGTCGCGCAGGATGTCGCCGATCTGCCGGACCAGCACCGGGGAGAGACCCTCGGTCGGCTCGTCGCAGAGCAGCAGCCGGGCGCCCATCCGCAGTACCCGGGCGATCGCGAGCATCTGCTGCTCACCGCCGGACAGCTTGGTCCCGGGGAACCGCCGGCGTTCCTTGAGCACCGGGAACGAGTCGTAGACCCGGTCCAGCGACCAGGCGTCGCCATTCACGACCGGTGGCAACCGCAGGTTCTCCTCGACGGACAGGCTGGCGAAGATGCCGCGGTCGTCCGGCACCAGCCCCAGTCCGCGGCGGGCCCGGCGGTGCGCGGCCAGCCCGGTGATCTCGGTATCGTCCAGGGTGATGGTGCCGGCGGTCGGGCGGTGCAGGCCCATCAGGCAGCGCAGCAGCGTCGTCTTGCCGGCACCGTTGCGGCCGACCAGCGTCACCACCTCGCCGCTCGCCACCCGCAGCGACACGTCGTGCAGCACCTGCGCCTCGCCGTACGACGCCGACACGCCTGTGACCTCAAGCAGCGGACTCACCTCCGAGGTACGCGTCGATCACCCGCGAGTCGCCCCGCACCTCGTCGTACGTGCCCTCGACCAGCACCTGACCGAACTGCAGCACAGTGACCCGGTCCGCGAGCCCGGCGACGACGCTCATGTTGTGCTCGACCAGTACGACGGTCCGGCCGGACCGGACCCTGCCGATCAGCTCGACTGTGCGGTCCACGTCCTCCAGACCCATCCCGGCGGTCGGCTCGTCGAGCAGCAGGACCTTCGGGTCCAGCGCGAGTGCGAGTGCCAGCTCGAGCGCCCGCTTCTGCCCGTACGCGAGCGTGCCGGCCTCGACGTCGCGGTGCCTGCCGAGCCCGACCTCGTCGAGCAGCTCCGCGGCGCGGTCGGAGAACCTGGACAGCGCGCGATCGGACACCCAGAACCGGTACCGCAGGCTCGAACCGGCCAGCAGTGCCATCTCCAGGTGCTGCTGCAGGGTGAGCTGGTCGAACAGGCTGGTGATCTGGAACGACCGGGCGACGCCGAGCCGGGCGATCCGCTCCGGCGGTGCGCCGGTGACGTCGGTGTCGCCGAGCCGGATCTGGCCGCCACTGGGCTTCAGGAATCCGGTGAGCAGGTTGAACAGCGTCGTCTTGCCGGCGCCGTTCGGACCGACCAGGGCGTGTACGTCGCCCTCGGCCACGGCGAGGTCGACTGCGTTCACGGCGGTGAAGCCGTGGAACTGCTTGGTCAACCCGGTGGTCGAGATCGCGGTGGGGCGGCCGGCGTCCATAGCCGCAACCTAGGGGGACGGTCACGCACGAACCATGGAGACGTCACACACAGTGTCAGGCCAGGCCTATGTGCTCCGGACACACGGCCGACGATGGGCACATTCGCGCTGGACGCGTTGTGTGCCACCAGCACATGGCAGGGCCCTCCGGGCGAGGACCAGCATGCGCAGCAGGATCCCCGACCCGCGGTGAGGCTGCCATGCGTACTTCCAGGATGGTCCTGCTGACCACGACCGTACTGCTGCTCGCCGGCGGTGTTGCGACCCCGGTGTCCGCGGGCGGCCGCTGCGACCACGACGTGCGGGTACCGGGCGCCGAGGTGCAGGCCACCGCGTGCCTGACCGACCTGACCACTGTCGGCACGCTGGTCTCGGGACACACCGTGCAGGCCGACTGGGCCGGACTGAGCTCGGTCCGGACGGTGAACCCGACCGGGGTGCCGGGCCTGCAGGTGGACGGCTACTTCGGCGACACCTCCACGAGCAACACCCACCACGGCTGGAACCACGACGCGCAGTTCGTGCTCCGGCTGCCGGACCGGTGGAACGGCAAGCTGATCGTCACCGGCGCACCCGGCGTACGGCGGCAGTACGCGCTCGACGCGACGATCTCGGACTGGGTGCTGGCCCGCGGCTACGCCTTCGCCGCGACCGACAAGGGCAACACCGGCGTGCAGTTCTACCGCGACGGCACGCGGCCCGGCGACGCGGTGGCCGAGTGGAACCACCGGGTCACCGAGCTGACGGTCGCGGCAAAGGAGGCGGTCCGGCAGCGGTACGGCCGCGGCCCCGAACGCACGTACCTGACCGGCATCTCGAACGGCGGCTACCTGGTCCGCTGGCAGCTGGAGAACCGCGCCTTCCTGTACGACGGTGGCGTCGACCTGGAGGGCACGCTGTTCCGCGCCGACGGCCCGAACCTGTTCACCTACCTGCCTGCGGCGCTGCGGAGCTACCCGGCGTACAAGGCGGGCAGCGAGGCCGCGCACGACGCGATGCTGGCGGCCGGGTTCGCGCCCGGGTCGGAGTTCCTCTGGGACTTCCACTACCAGGTCTACTGGGACCTCACCCAGCGGATCTACCGCGAGGAGTTCGACCCGTCGTACGACGGCGCGACCGAGGCCGGTACGCCGTTCTGTGCCAGCGGTACGCCGGCCTGCGACGCCGACTACGACTACTTCGCCCGGCCCGCCACGGTCCGGCAGGCGGTCAAGAAGGTCGAGCTGACCGGGAAGATCGGCCGGCCGATGCTCACCCTTCACGGCACCCTGGACACCCTGTTGCCACCGGCAACCGACTCCGATGTCTACGCCGAGCTGGTCCGGGACCGCGGCCGCGGCGGGCTGCACCGCTACTACGTGGTCGAGGACGGCAACCACGTCGACGGCCTGTACGACGTCTACCCCGACCGGCTCCGGCCGATGCTGCCGTGCTTCCGCGACGCCCTGACCGCCCTGGATCGATGGGTCACCCGGGGTCACCACCCGCCGCGCAGCGGCACCGTGCCCCGCCCGCCGGCCGGAGACCTCGCCAACACCTGCTCCCTGACCGACCGCTGACCGCCTGCGCGGTACCGTAACCCGGCCCGTGCGCCCCTCCCGCCAAGTCGACGTCCGCAATGGGTTGTGCACTGTCCGTGACAGGCGCAGACTCGAACTGTCTCGGCGTTGGCGAGGAGGGGGACATGAATCCAACGGCGGCCGAGCAGATCGACGCGACTGATCGCGATATCGACAGTCTGTTCACCACCCAGCGGCCTTTGGGCCCGATTGCTGTATCGGGCAGCGAACGCCCGGCGCGGCTGCGTGCGTTCTATGACACCCGTGTAAATCTGCATTTGCAGTCGGAGCACAGCCCGCCTACGTTCATTGTCGGCCGGCGAGGATCGGGGAAGACCGCATTGCTGCTCTCCCGCGAATTCGACCCGTCCAACATGACGGTCCGGCTCAGCGCCCAAGGCGCCTTCTCAAAGGTGCAGTCGGCAGCTGATCTCCTCAGCACGCGAATGGTGCTCACCGTGGAGGGAGTCGCCGAGTTGTGGGATCTGCTCCTGTGGGCGCCGATCGTCGTTCGCGTAGCGACGTCACCGAGGCACGAGGTCGACCCGCAGCTCGAGCTCCAGATCCTGTGGGAGGAGACAGCCGAGGCGCGGCGGCTCATCGCGGGCGACGACAGCTACGACGACACGGTGCTCAGCTTCATCACGGGCCGGCTGATCGATCACATCAGGGACAGCGAGAACCTGATCGGCATCGACAGTCTCCGGCGCGATTTCAGGTTGGCACACAGACCCTGGGGTGAAGTGATCAGAGCGGCGCTCGAGGTGCTGCGCCGCCGAGGTACGCCGGTCTTCGTGCTCGTCGACTCCTTGGAGAACGTAGGTAGCCACGTCGCCCGCATCGAAGAAACCCTGCAGGGTCTGTTCCATCACGTCGGCAATCTCGGCCTGAAGACAAGTCCTGTGAACTATCGGGTGCAGTGCTGCTTCCCGAGCGAACTTTGGCCGCTCCTGGATCGCATCTCCGCAAACCCAGTGAAGGATTTCGCGGGTCGAATGGTCCTGCAGTGGCGCTGGCAGGATCTGCTGGAGGCCGTCGGCATGCGGCTGCGCATCTTCCTGAAGCACCGGTATCCCAAGCTGCTCAGAGGAGTCGGGCCATCCGATTATCGAGAACACCTCGATCGGGTTCTGCCACCGTCGTTCATAACGCCGGAGGGAATCGCCGAACAAACCGTGGGCTACATTCTTCGCCACACTCAGTTGCTGCCGCGACAGGTGCTGTACATCTTCAACGAGGCGCTGCACAGAGCGATCGCCGCTACGAAGCTTCCGGTTGTGCGGGACACGGACGTCGTCAGCGCTGTTGCGGAGGTCGAGGCGACGCTCTGTCCCGAGGTGTTCTCGGCCTACGGTTTCCGCTATCCGCGCGCTCATGACGTCGCACGCCGACTCATTCCGTATTTGCCCTTCTCGTTCGACGACGGCTATCTGCACCGTTCCTGTAACCGAGCGGCCATCAAGGCTGATTTCGGACTCGACTACAGGGAGGTCCGGGAGATGTTTACAGATCTCGGCATTATCGGCCGGTACCTTGGTGAGACGGAGCGTTATCTTCGCGCGGAATTTTCCTATTCAGTAGATGGACACCTGATCCTGTCGCCGGACGAGAATTACTGCCTACATCCGCTCTTCGTTCGGCAGTACAACGCAAAGGGAAGTCTCAATCGCAGCTTCGGTGGTAAGCCGGTCTACCCGTCGGGAATGCCAGAGTCGCTGTTATGACCGCGGATCCTGCTTCATCCTTCCGGTACCTCGGCGAACCAACTGGAATCGACTCGATCGGGATCGCACTGTCTGGTGGCGGCGTGCGCGCCGCGTGCCTTGGCCTCGGTGCGCTGCAGGTTGCGGAGGAGTCCGGCGTACTGAACCGCGCTCGCTATGTGTCCGCTGTGTCAGGTGGCAGTTACACGGCCGTCGCCTTCTTGTCGGCGCGAGCCCAGATACCGGTGGACGCGCCGCCGACTGACGGTGTAGCGCCGTGGTGTCGAGGCTCGCCGGAAGAGGCGCACCTTCGCCGGAATCTGCGCTACCTCGGAGAGGATCCTTCCGACCTGTTCCTTGCGGCAGTGCGTTACTGCCTGACACTGCTGATCAATCTGATTCCGTTCGTGGCTGCGATTGTCCTGGGCGGCGCGTTGGCGGGACTCGGCTATCAGCTGACTGACGCCCTGATGGTTCGCGACGACAGGCTCGGAGCCCGGTACGTCGGCGGCCGCTGGATTGCGGCGGCTTGCGTCGCGGTGGCCGCCGTCATCCTGCTCGAGTCGAGATCGACCCCAGCGTCGATCCAGCGGCGCGTCCGTCGGACTGCCACTGTGGTCGTCGCCGCGCTCGTGATGCCGGAGCTTATCGTCGTCGTGACGCGCGCTTTGGACTCCAGAACATTCGACATCGCGGCGGTTACTCGACTGGCGGCCCTGTCGACTCTGCTCCTCGTCATCGCGACACTGGTGTTCCGGTCACAGTGGGCGTTTACGCCCAGCCTGCCGCGCGAGATCATCCGCCGCGTGCTCCGCTTTGCCTTTGCCGCCCTGATGCTGGCGGTGTTTTGGCTGCCGCTCCTGCTCGTCGCAGCGCAGGCCAGCCAGAGCGCTCCGGCCACGATCCTCCTGGTCACCGTTGCAGCGCTGGCGATACTGCTTCTGTTCGGCCTTGTCATTCATGCGAACCAGACCTCGCTCCACCGGCCGTACGCCAGCCGGCTGAACCGGGCGTACGTCGTCTGGACAGGGCGCGGGTCGTCCGCCAACGACAGCGCCGATGACACAGCCGATGACAGAGCCGATGACACAGTGGTGCGCGGTGACCTGCGACTGTCAGAGGTGCCGCTCGAGGCAACGCACAGGACGGGACTGCCGCAACTCCTCATCTGCGCTTCGATCAACCTTCGCGAGAGCGAGTCGGCTGAGGGTGAGGGATGCGCCTCCTTGGTCTTCTCGTCCGACTATGTCGGCGGTGCCGCAACAGGCTCGACGGTCGATCCGGCTGTCTTCAAGCGCCTGGACTGCGCCACGCTCGTCGCTGCTTCCGGAGCGGCCGTTGCGCCCAACATGGGCCGGTACACCCGCCGGGCCAGTCGGGCGGCCCTGGCTCTGATCAACCTCCGGCTGGGACTGTGGCTACACAACCCGTTGCAGCCGTCGGCCGAGAACAGTGGTGGCCGGATACGAAGCTGGGCCCTGGCGGGCTGGCGCGAGCCCGGACCTCTGGCGACGTGGCGGGAGGCCCTGGGCGACCTGTCCATCAAGCATCGGTACGTCTTCGTCTCAGACGGAGGTCACTGGGACAACTCAGGGATCGTCGAACTCCTGAGGCGGCGATCCCGGACCATCTTCGCGGTCGACGCCTCGGTGGATTCGCGCCGGCTCGGCAACCTGCTGAGGATGATTGCGCTTGCGCGTAGTGAACTCGGGGTCGAGTTCCGCGCCGACGGGAGCTTGCTCGACTCCGTCGAACCCGTACTTCGGATCCCGTTCGTGTATCCGGACGATACCGCCACCAGCCCAGCCAACTACCTGATTCTGCTTCGCACTCACATCAACGCTCGGATGCCCAGCGACCTCGTCGCGCTCGCCATCGGTCGGGATGCCTTTCCGCGGCATGCAACCCTCAACCAGTTCCTGATGGCTCGTGATGTCGACGCGTACGTTGCGCTGGGCCGCTGGCTCTTCAAGGAGGGTGTTCTCCTGGCCGATCTGCCGCCTCTGGGGCCTCAGCTGGAGCCCTCAGGTCACGTTGGGACTGTCACCGAGGCTGTCCGATCAACGGTGTAGCTGGTCTGGTGTGCGGCGCCGACCTGCCCTGGAGCAAGGCGCTGGTCATGCCCGGCGACGCAGCCGGACGTCGCCCAGGCCACGTGCCACCAGCAGCTCGCCGCGGGCGAGCCGTTCCCAGGCGTGCCGGGCCGGGTCCCAGGTGCGCCACATCCGGTCGTCGCACGCGACCGTGACCGTGGCGGTCGCTCCCGCGCGCACTTCCGCAGCGGCCCAGCCCACCAGCCGCACCGGCTGGCCGTCCTGCTGGGGGTCGAGGTACACCTGCACGACCTCGCGCGAGTCGTAGGCCGAGGTGTTGGTGACCTCGACCGTGACGGTCCGCCCGGAGACGTGGCCGCCGCCGTACGACCAGGATCCGTAGCCGAGGCCGTGCCCGAACCAGAACGCCGGCTCGGGTGCGAGGCCGGCCGGGGCGTGACCGCGATAACCGACGTACAGACCCTCGGTGTAGTGCAGCTCCCCGCCGGTCGGTGCGACGTCCCAGGCCGGTGCCGCCCCGTCGGCCGCCGGGAACGTCGTGACGAGGCGCCCGGACGGCTCGAACTCGTTGAGCAGGGCGGCGGCGACGGCATGGCCGCCCTCTTGTCCGGGAAGTCCCACCCACAGCACGGCATCGACCTTGTCGAGCCACGGCATCAGCACGGGCGTGGCCGCGTTGACGACGACGATCGTACGGCGCGCCGCGTCGGCGACGGCCGACACCAGCTCGTCCTGCCGCCCGGGCAGCGCGAGCGTGCTCTTGTCGACCGCCTCGGTCTCCTGCTCCTCGGTCAGGCCGACCACGACGACCGCGACGTCGGCAGCCGCTGCCGCCTTGACAGCGGCGGCCACGGCCTCGTCGTCGGCAGCCGGGGTCGGCTCGGCGACGATGCCCAACCCGGCCTCGCCGCCCAGGATCCGCGCCTCCGCGACCAGCTCGGTCGGGGCGTCCAGGACGAGGTCGGCCTGCCAGCCGGGCGGTCGCAGCACGGCCTCGGCAAGGTCCGTGCTCTCGGTGCGCAGCGTCGCCTCGTGGGTGAGCTCGCCGGCCCGGACCGTCCACGACGCGAGGCCCAGCACCCCGATCGTCATCGCGCCGGCCGGCACGACGGCCGAGAGCTCGGCTCGCGCGACGGGCGCCATGCCCGGCAGCCCGACCATGACGAGCGCCTCCTCCGTGACCGAGTCCTCGAGCAGCGCCCCGGACTCGTCGTACAGCCGGACCCGGATCCCGGGCATGCCGGTCACCGGGTTGCTGACGTACGCCGGCCTGGCCGGGCGCGGCCGGGTCCGCACGCTCACCCCGTCGAGGACCGACAACCGTCCGCCGAGCCTGGTGCGGAGTCCCTCGGCGACGCTGATCTGGTGGGGCGGCCGGACCTGCGCCGAGCCGCCACCCATGCACTGCGTCTCGACCGCGTGCCGGCCGATCAGCGCAACCGACGTGTCCGTTGCCAGCGGCAACGTACCGTCGTTGGTCAGCACGGTCATGCCCGCCACGGCCAGTTCGAGCAGCTGCTCACGCCGTCGCCCGCTGTCGGGCTCCGGCAGGTCCTGCTGCTGCGGGTGTTGGTTGCCTAGGGCACCGACCCGCGTGGCCAGCCTGAGCAGTCGCCGTACGTGGTCGTCGATCACGTCGACCGGAACGTCTCCGGCGTCGACGGCCGAGACGAGCGCGTCGCCCCACGGCCCGGTGGGACCGGGCATCACGAGGTCGAGCCCGCCGTTGGCGGCGGGCGCCGCGGACTTGGTCGCGAACCAGTCCGACATCAGCAGACCGGTCCAGCCCCACTCGTCCTTGAGGATGCCGTTGTTGATCTCGTCCTGCTCCGTCGCCGGGACGCCGTTGACGTCGTTGTACGCCGCCATGACCGACCACGGGTCGGCGTCGGCGACGGCGATCTCGAACGGCAGCAGGTACACCTCTCGCAGGGTGCGCTCGTCGACGACGCTGTTCACCGTGTGCCGCTCGGTCTCGGCCTCGTTGGCCACCAGATGCTTCAGGCAGGCGCCGACACCGCGCGACTGCAGTCCCTCGACGTAGGCCGCCGCGAGCAGGCCGGTCAGCAGCGGGTCCTCCGAGTACGCCTCGAAGAGCCTGCCGCCCAGGGGCGAGCGGTGCAGGTTGATGGTGGGACCGAGGACGACGTGGATGTCCTGCCGCTGTGCCTCCTCGGCCAGCAGCTCGCCGACGGCGGACGCCGTGCCGACGTCCCAGGTCGCGGCGAGCAAGGTCGCGTTGGGTAGGAGGCTGGTCTGCCTCCCGCCAGTGAACTCCAGACCCCGGACGCCGGTAGGCCCGTCGGAGAAGGCCATCGGCCGCAGGCCGATCGACTCCTCGCCGTGGAGCGTGAAGAAGCTGGCTCCGGTCAGCAGCCGGACCTTGGTCTGGAGGTCGAGCTTGCCGAGCAGGCCGTCGAGGTCCATCAGGACTCCGCGGTGTGGACGTGGTGACCGGCTCCGAGCTCGACGTCGGGTGCGCCCGGCAGCGAGAGGACACCGTTGACACCGGGCGGCAGGTCCACCTCGACGACAAGCGCAGCATCCTCGCGTCGCCAGTTGACGCGCACCGAGCCGTGGCGTGTCTCCAGCCGGGTGTCGGCCCAGGTCAGACCGCCACCCGGGCGAGGGGCGATGCGCACGCGGGAGTAGCCAGGCTCGGCGGGCGCGATGCCGCCGATCGTGCGGTGCATCCAGTCCGCCACGGCGCCCAGCGCGTAGTGGTTGAAGCTCGTCATTTCGCCAGGGTTGATCGTCCCGTCGGGCAGCATCGAGTCCCACCGCTCCCAGACGGTCGTGGCGCCCATCGTCACGGGGTAGAGCCACGACGGGCACTCACGCTGCATGAGCAACGCGTAGGCGTCGTCGAGGTGCCCGGTCTTCGTCAGCGCGTCGGTGATGAACGGGGTGCCGGCGAAGCCGGTCGAGATCTTGTGGCCGCTCTCGGCGACCAGCTGGGCCAGCCGCTTGCCGGCGAGCTGCTCGGTCTCCTCGTCGAGCAGCTCGAAGGCGATCGCCAGGGTGTAGACCGTGGTGCAGTCCGAGACGATGGTGCCGCCACCGGAGACGTAGTGCTCGTTGAAGGCGTCGCGGGTGCGCTCTGCCAGGGCGTCGAAGATCTCGGCCTCGTCGGCGTGGCCGACCAGCGCGGCCGTCTCGGACACGATCCGCGCGGAGCGGTACAGGCACGCGGTCGCCACGACGCCCTTGTCGGCCTTGGCGTTCCACGGCTCGTGCGGGGAGGCGTCCGGGTCCAGCCAGTCGCCGAACTGGAAGCCGGTGTCCCACAGCCCGTTCGGCGACGTGAGCGACGCGGCCCGGCGCACGTGGGCGGCCATCGAGTCGTACTGCCGCTCGAGCACGGCGCGGTCGCCGTAAGCCTGGTAGAGCGTCCAGGGCACCCACACCGCGGCGTCGCTCCACACGGCGGTGCTGTCCGGCTCGGGGAACTCCGCCGGGCCGGGCAGGAGCTTGAGCACGTCCGGCACCACGAAGGGCACCATGCCTTCGTGGTGGCGCTGCTCCTGGGCCAGGTCGAGCAGCCAGTCGCGGAGGAAGGCGTCTACGTCGAACAGGTACGCCGCGGACGGGGCGAAGGCCGCGATGTCACCGGTCCAGCCGAGTCGCTCGTTGCGCTGCGGGCAGTCGGTCGGCAGGTCGAGGAAGTTGCCCTTGGTTCCCCACACGACGTTGTGGTGCAGTTGGTTCAGCAACGGGTCTGAGCAGTCGAAGAACCCGGTCCGGCGCAGCTCGGAGTGCACCACGACGGCCTCGACGGAGTCGGTCGTGAGCTCGCCGGGCCAGCCGGTGATCTCGGCGTACTGGAAACCGTGGAAGGTCTTGGTGGGCTCGAAGAAGTCCTCGCCGCCGCTGAGGATGAAGCGGTCGGTCGCCTGCGCGTCCCGCAGTGGCCGCACGCCGAGCTCGCCGTCCTCGAGCACCTCGGCGTGCCGGATCCGGATCTCGCTGCCACGCGGCCCGCGGACCGTGAACCGCAGCCAGCCGACCAGGTTCTGGCCGAAGTCGAGCAGTGTGCGACCGGACGGCGAGGTCCAGATCCTCACCGGATGCACCACCTCGTGGCGCGTCACCGGCGGACCGACGTACGGCGTGAGTCGGGCGGCGTCGAAGTCGATCCTGCGCGCATGCAGCGCCCATGGCAGCTTCGCGCCGAACGTGTACCAATCGGCGTCGCGCCGGCCGGCGTCGATGGTCTGCCCGTCGTAGATGTCGTCCGCCAGGACGTCGGAGCTTGACGCGGTCCAGGTCTCGTCGGTGCCGACGACCTGGCGGTGCCCGTCGGCGAACCCGATCTCCAGCTGGGCGATGATCCCGAGCTCCTTGCCGTACAGCTCCCGCATCCCGGCGAAGGCGAGGCGGCCGCGGTACCAGCCGTTGCCGACGGACACGGTCAGGACGTTGCGGTCCTCGAGCTGCCCGGCGACGTCGTACGAGCGGTAGCGCAGCCGCCACTCGTACGAGCTCCAACCGGGGCTGAGCACGTCGTCGCCTACGGGGCGGCCGTTGATCTCGGCCTCGTAGACACCGAGGCTGCTGATGTGCAGCAGCGCGGTGTCCACGGGGCCGTGCCCGGCATCGAGCTCGAGCTCCTTGCGGAACAGGGGTGCGGTGCCGAGATCGGCGACCGGGGTGATCATCGAGGCGGACCAGGAGACGGACATGTGCACCTTTCGGTTGAGGCTCGGCTCAGCCCTTGACGGATCCGGCGGTGAGGCCGGAGACGATCTGCCGCTGGAAGAACAGGAACAGCAGCAGCGGCGGGATGGTGATGAGCAGGATGTCGGCGAACAGGAGGTTGTACGAGGTGTTGTACTGGCTCTGGAAGTTGAACAGCGTGAGCTGCACGGTGGCGTTCTCGTCGCCGGGCAGGAAGTAGAGCGGGTTGGTGAAGTCGTTCCACACGAAGACCGTCTGCACCACCACGACCGTGACGATCACGGGCCGCAGCAGCGGGAAGATGATCCGGAAGAACAGGCCGAGTGGACCGGCACCGTCCACGATCGCCGCCTCGTCGAGCTGACGCGGGATCGTCGAGATGAAGGCCTGGAAGAGCAGCACGCAGAAGGACAGGCCGAAGGCGATCTCCACCAGGATCAGGCCGTGCATGGTCTTGAAGATCCCGAGCTCCTGCATCACCCAGATGGTGGGTACGACGGCCGGAGGGATGATCAGCCCGGCGAGCATCAGGATGTTGATGGGAACGTTCCACCGGCTCTTGCGCCGCTGGAGGACGAAGGCCACCATCGCGGCGAGGATCACCATGACGGCGACGCTCGCCACCGTGAGGATCGTGCTGTTGATGAACGCGACCACCAGGATGTAGTCGCGGGTCCGGAATACGTCCTTGACGTTCTGGATCAGCTGCCAGTTGTCGGGCCAGGAGAAGCGAAACGTGGCGGCTTCTTCCTGGTTCATGGCCGCTGTGAACAGGATGAACGCGAATGGCAGCAGGAAGATGACGCTGAACAGGGCGAGCGCGATCGCGCTGAGCAGGTAGTTGGGCCGACGGCTTGTCATGCCTCGACTCCCTTCCGGTTGAACCACCAGAACAGCGGTACGACGATGCCGGTCACGAGCAGGAACAAGATCACGTTGCCAGCGGTCGACAAGCCGTAGAACCCGGCCTGGTACTGCTTGTAGATCACCGACGCGATGACGTCGGAGGTGAACCCGGGGCCGCCCTTGGTCATCGCCCAGATCAGGTCGAACGACCGCAGCCCGCCGATGAGCGACAAGATGAGCACCGTGACGGTCGCCGGCTTCGCCAGCGGAAGCACGATGTGCCAGAAGCTCTGACCTGAGCCGGCGCCGTCGACCTTCGCGGCCTCGAAGTACTCCTGCGGGATCGACAGGATGCCGGCCATGTAGATCACGGTCGCGAGCCCGACGCCCCTCCAGACGTCCACGAACGCGACGGACAGCAGCGCCCACTGGGGGTCGGTGAGCCACCCCGGTCCCTGGACGCCGACGACACCCAGCGCTCCGTTGATGGCGCCCCGCGTCGGGTTCATGAGCACCGTGAACGCGATGCCGACGCCGATCGTGCTGACCAGCACCGGGAAGAAGGCAACGGACCGCAGGAACGCCCGCCCGATGATCTGCGACGTCAGCAGCACCGCCAGCGCCATGCCGATCACGACCTTGAGCCCGCAGGTCACCACCGCGAAGATCAGGGTGTGGGTGAGGCCCGACACCAGCGCCGGCTCCTCGAAGAACTGGACGTAGTTGTCCAGGCCGATGAACTCCTGGTCGAACAGCGTCCACCGGGTGAGGCTGAAGTAGAACGCCACAGCCGCGGGGACGAGGAACAGCACCGTGTAGATGACCCCTGCCGGAATCATGAACCAGAACGGGTAGGGGCTCTTCTGGCGCCGGGCGACCGTTGCCCGGGGCTGCTGCGTGTCCACTGGACGTACTGCGGCTTTGGTCTGAACTGTGTTGGCCATCGTCTTCGCCTTTCCGGCCTCACCGGCCCGGTGCCCGCCCCGGTGAGGGGCGGGACCGGACGAAATCGGTGTGCCTACCAGCCTTCGAGACCGAGTTGCTGTGCCTGCTTCTCGACGTCCTTGTCGTAGAGCTTTGCTCCGGCGTCTGCCGAGCGGATCCCGGATCCGACCTCGACGGTGATCTGCTCGAGCGCGGGGCCCTTGATGGGGGAGAGGAACTCCAGGGCCAGGGTGATCGCGCCCTTCTCGACGTAGCCCGTGAGGTCCTTGACGGCGGTGGCCACGTTGGCCGGAAGGGTGCATGACTTGATCGGGAACGGTCCTCCGATCGGTGCCACCTTCGCCTGCACCTCGCACGCCTTCGGCGACGCGACGAACGCCTGGAACTTCTTCGCCGCCTCGAGCTTGGCGTCGGTCGTCGTCTTCGGGATGTAGATGCCGGACGGCTCCCAGATGGTGACACCGGCCTTGGCCGCGTCCGTTCCCGGCAAGGCGAAGAAGCCGACGTCGTTCACATTCTTCGGCGTGACGCCGTACATCGCGGGTACGGCGAACGTGATCATCGGATAGTGCGCGGCCGTGCCGGTTGCCACCGCGCGCAGACCGTCCTCGAACTTGGCTGCGGCGAACTCCTTGTTGAGGTAGCCGGCCTTGTGGACGTCCTCGAGGTGCTGGAAGCCTGCCTTGGCGGCCGGCGTGGTGGCGTACTTGGCCTTGTTGGCGGTGTAGTTCTCGGCGAACGACGGGTCGGCCTCGTCGACGTTGTGGTAGTCCGCGAGAACGAAGATCTGCGACGTCCAGGTGTCACCGAATGTCTGCGCGACCGGGGTGACGCCCGCGGCCTTGATCTTCGCGTTGTTGGCCATGAACTCGTCCCACGTCGTCGGGACCTTCAGCCCGAGCTTTGTGTAGACCTTGGTGTTGTACAGCACCCCGCCACCGGTGGCAGGACCCCAAGGCGCGCCGTAGAGGTTGTCACCTGCCGTCACGACCTTCTTGAAGGTGTCGTCGAGGTCGCCGGCCCAGGCCGCGTCCGACACCGGCGTCAGGTTCTTCTCCGGGCTGATCGCCTGGAACAGCGAGCCGGAGTTGTACTCGAACACGTCGGCCATGTCGCCGGTGGACAGCCGGGTCTTGACCAGGTTGTCGCCCTCACCGCCGCCGGGGCGGGTGTCGAGCTTGACGGTGATGTCGGCGTTGTCGGTCTGGAACGCCTTGATCATGGCGTTCGCCGTCTTGACGTTGTTCGGGTCGTTGTTGGTGAGGAACGTGATCTGGGTTTTGCCGGGTGTGCTCTGCTCGCTGGAGCCCAATGACCCCGCGCTGCACGCGGAGAGGGCGATGGACCCCGCAGTCAGGACCGCGGCGGCCAGGACGCCGCTGCGTGAGGTACCGAGCCTCATGAGAAACCTCCGTCTGTGGGACCGCCGTTGCGATCACCCTTAAGCGTGTTGATGAAACGTTTCATCAACGAATTACAGTGAAATTAAGTGATGGCCTTCGGGGTGTCAAGGGCCTGTGAGCCGCAAAATTCTTACGGCTGATCAGGCTCCGGCGGACCGCCTTGTCGAGGCGCGCGCCACCAGCTCTGGGGTGAACATGACGTGCTCGTGCCGGTGCTGGGGGTTCTCCGCCTCGTCGAGCAGCAGCCGGGCGGCCGTCAGGCCGAGCTCACGACGCGGCTGCCGGATCGAGGTCAGGGGTACGGCGGCGGCCGAGGCGAACTCGATGTCGTCGTACCCGACGATCGCCAGGTCGTCGGGCACCCGGATCCCGAGCGCGACACATTGCTGAAGCAGTCCCAGCGCGAGCAGGTCGTTGGCGCAGAACGCGGCCGTCGGGCGTCTCGCCGCGGAAAGTCCGGCCAGTCGCTCACCGGCGTGCCGGCCGCCCGCGACGCTGGGCGCCTCGGTGTCCAGACGCATCACCCGGTCTTCGTCGAGGCCGGCGGCGACCAAGGCAGCCCGGGCCCCGAGCCAGCGCTCGTGGACCTGGCCGATCGAGTGCGGGCCGCCGACGAACGCGATCGACTCGTGGCCGAGATCCAGCAGGTGCTCGGCGGCGAGCCGGCCGCCGAGCTGGTTGTCGACCGCGACGGCGCAGACGTCCGGTGTCGAGGGGGTGCGGTCGACGACGACCACCGGTATGCCCCGTGCGGTCAGCCGCTGCAGGAAGGGATCGTCCGCGTCGAACGGAGTGACCAGGATCCCGGCGACCCGCTGCTCCTGGAGCCGCACGAGGTACTGGTGCTCACGCTCCTCGCGGTTGTCGCTGTTGCAGAGGAACAGCACGTAGTCCCTTCTGGCCGCCCCCTCCTCGGCGCCCTGGGCGACGTCGGAGAAGAACGGGTTGGTCGCGTCGAGCACCACGAACGCGATCGTCTTGCTCCGGCCGGCCCGCAGGTGCCGCGCGGCCTCGTTGCGCACGAACCCCAGCTGGACCATTGCGTGCTCCACCCGGATCCGTGTCGTCTCGCTCACGCGGTCGGGACGATTCAGCACGTTGGAGACCGTGCCCAGTGACACGCCGGCCGCCCGGGCCACATCCTTCACGCTGACCATCGCTACCCCTCTCCATGACCGCAGCCAGGCGCGGGCCCGCGCCGGGTTCCGGGGAAATCTTGACTCACGTTGCCGCAGACTCCTTGACCACCTGGGATGCTCTCACTTACTGTGGCAGAGATTTGTAACGATTCAAAACACCAACTCGCGCTCTTCGCAGGAGCTGACACCCATGGATACGTTCGCCTCCATCGCCCCTCGGCTGGCCGAGCTCGCCGTCGAGGTCCCGTCGTGGGCCTACGGCAACTCCGGCACCCGCTTCAAGGTGTTCGGGTCACCCGGCACGCCGCGCACGGTAGCGGAGAAGATCGCCGACGCGGCCACCGTGCACCGGTTCACCGGTCTGGCGCCGAGCGTCGCGCTGCATATCCCGTGGGACCTCGTCGACGACTTCGGCAAGCTCCGGGTCTACGCCGAGGACCAGGGCGTGCGGCTGGGCACGATCAACAGCAACACCTTCCAGGACGACGACTACAAGCTGGGCAGCCTCACGCATGCCGATCCCAAGATCCGGGCCAAGGCGGTCCAGCACAACCTCGACTGCGTCGACGTGATGAACCAGACCGGGTCGCGCGACCTCAAGATCTGGCTCGCGGACGGCAGCAACTACCCCGGCCAGGCGGACATGCGCAGCCGGCAGGACTGGCTGGCCGAGGGCCTGGCCACGATCTACGAGCAGCTCGGCGACGACCAGCGGCTGGTGCTGGAGTACAAGTTCTTCGAGCCGGCCTTCTACCACACCGACGTCCCGGACTGGGGCACGTCGTACGCGCACTGCGTGGCCCTCGGCGAGAAGGCCGTCGTCTGCCTCGACACCGGCCACCACGCGCCCGGCACGAACATCGAGTTCATCGTGGCCCAGCTGCTGCGGCTCGGGAAGCTCGGGTCGTTCGACTTCAACAGCCGGTTCTACGCCGACGACGACCTCATGGTCGGGGCGGCGGACCCGTTCCAGCTGTACCGCATCCTGGTCGAGGTGGTGCGCGGCGGTGGCTACGGCGCGCGCAGCGAGGTCGCCCTGATGCTCGACCAGTGCCACAACATCGAGAAGAAGATCCCCGGGCAGATCCGCTCCGTGCTCAACGTGCAGGAGATGACCGCCCGGGCCCTCCTCCTCGACACCGAGGCTCTCGACCGGGCCCGCCGCGACGGTGATGTGCTGGCGGCCAACCAGATCTTCATGGACGCGTTCTACACCGACGTACGGCGCGACCTGGCCGGCTGGCGCGAGGAGCGCGGGTTGCCGGCCGACCCGATGGCCGCCTACCTGGCCAGCGGGTACCAGGAGCAGATCGAGGCGGACCGCGTCGGCGGCGCCCAGGCAGGATGGAACTGACGACGCCATGACCAACCCTGATGTGGAGGCACTCCTCGGCCGGTCGAACCGGCTGGGCGCCGACCCCAAGAACACCAACTACGCCGGCGGGAACACGTCGGCCAAGGGCACCGAGAGGGACCCGGTCACCGGCGAGGACGTCGAGCTGGTGTGGGTCAAGGGCTCCGGGGGCGACCTCGGCACGCTCACCGAGAGCGGGCTCGCGGTGCTGCGGCTGGACCGGCTGCGTTCGCTCGTCGACGTCTACCCCGGCGTCGAGCGCGAGGACGAGATGGTGGCGGCGTTCGACTACTGCCTGCACGGCAAGGGCGGTGCGGCCCCGTCGATCGACACCGCGATGCACGGCCTGGTCGACTCTCCGCACGTCGACCACCTCCACCCGGACTCCGGTATCGCCGTAGCCACGGCGGCCGACGGGGAGCACCTGACCAAGGAGATCTTCGGCGACAAGGTCGTCTGGGTGCCGTGGCGGCGGCCGGGCTTCCAGCTCGGACTCGACATCGCGGCGATCAAGAAGGCGAGCCCGCAGGCGGTCGGCTGTGTCCTCGGCGGGCACGGCATCACGGCATGGGGCGACACCAGCGACGAGGCGGAGCGCAACTCGCTGTGGATCATCGACACCGCCGCGCGATACGTCGACCGCCACTCCAAGCCCGAGCCGTTCGGTCCCGTTCTCGACGGGTACGCCGCGTTGCCGGAGGCCGAGCGGCGTGCGAGGGCGGCGGCTCTGGTGCCGACGATCCGCTCGATCGCGTCGCACGACAGGCCGATGGTGGGCCACTTCACCGACGCCGACGTCGTCCTGGACTTCCTCGCGCGAGCCGAGCACCCGCGCCTTACCGCCCTTGGCACCAGCTGCCCGGACCACTTCCTGCGCACGAAGGTGAAGCCGCTGGTCATGGACCTGCCGGCCACCGCGAGTGTCGAGGACTCGGTCGCCCGGCTGCGCGAGCTGCACACGGCGTACCGGGCGGACTATCAGGCGTACTACGACCGGCACGCGACGCCGGACTCGCCGGCCATCCGCGGCGCGGACCCGCTGATCGTGCTGGTACCCGGTGTCGGCATGTTCAGCTTCGGCAAGGACAAGCAGACCGCGCGGGTCGCGGGTGAGTTCTACGTCAACGCGATCAACGTGATGCGTGGCGCCGAGGGCCTGTCGACGTACACGCCGATCGACGAGGCGGAGAAGTTCCGCATCGAGTACTGGGCGCTGGAGGAGGCCAAGCTCCGGCGGATGCCGAAGCCGAAGCCGCTCGCGACGCGGATCGCGCTCGTGACGGGTGCTGCCTCCGGCATCGGCAAGGCGATCGCGCAGCGGCTCGCCTCCGAGGGTGCGTGCGTCGTGGTCGCCGATCTCGATCTCGAGAAAGCGCAGGCCGCCGCGGCGGACATCGGCGGCACCGACGTCGCGGTCGGTGTACAGGTCGATGTCAGCGACGAGGCCAAGGTCGGGGCGGCAGTGGAGGCCGCGCTGCTGGCCTTCGGTGGCCTCGACCTCGTGGTGAACAACGCCGGCCTCTCGCTGTCCAAGTCGTTGCTCGAGACAACGGTTGCCGACTGGGATCTGCAACACGACGTGATGGCCAAGGGATCCTTCCTCGTCTCGCGTGCGGCGGCAGCTTCGATGATCGAGCAGCGGCTGGGCGGCGATATCGTCTACATCTCGAGCAAGAACTCCGTCTTCGCCGGTCCGAACAACATCGCCTACTCCGCGACGAAGGCCGACCAGGCGCACCAGGTGCGCCTGCTGGCCGCGGAGCTCGGCGAGCACGGCATCCGGGTCAACGGCATCAACCCCGACGGGGTGGTGCGGGGCTCCGGGATCTTCGCCGGCGGCTGGGGCGCCAACCGGGCCGCGGTGTACGGCGTCGAGGAGAAGGATCTCGGCAAGTTCTACGCCCAGCGCACATTGCTCAAGCGGGAGGTGCTGCCCGAGCACGTGGCCGGCGCGGTGTTCGCGCTCGTCGGTCCCGACCTCACCCAGACCACCGGCTTGCACATCCCGGTCGACGCGGGCGTCGCCGCCGCCTTCCTCAGGTGAGGCCATGACGGTTCACGTCGCAGCGGTCGACCTCGGTGCTTCGAGCGGCCGGGTGATCCTCGGCGAGGTCGGCCGCGGAGTGCTCCGGACGGAGGCGGTCGCCAGGTTCCCCAACGACCCGGTCTGGCTGCCGGACGGCCTGCACTGGAACTTCGTCGAGCTCTACCAGCGGGGGCTGGAGGGCATCGCAAGCGCGGCCCGTGCGGCCTCCGGCGAGCTGGCCGGCGTCGCGATCGACTCGTGGGCCATCGACTACGGCCTGCTCCGCGACGGGCGGCTGCTGGGCCTACCCTTCCACTACCGCGACGAGCAGCGGGCCGTCGGCGTCGACCTCGTGCACGAGGCCGTGCCACAGCGCGAGCTCTACCAGCGGACCGGCCTGCAGTTCCTCCCGTTCAACACCGTGTACCAGCTCGCCGCCGATCCGTGGGTGGCCTGCGCGGACCAGCTCCTGCTGGTCCCGGACCTGCTGGCCTACTGGCTGACCGGCGAGGCGGTCACCGAGCGCACGAACGCATCGACCACCGCTCTGCTCGACGTGCGCACCGGCGCGTGGGACGACGAGCTCGTCGAGCGCCTCGGCCTGCCTCGCGGTCTGCTCGGCCGGATCGTGGACCCCGGCGACGTGATCGGCACCCTGCTTCCCGCGCCGGCCGAGCGCGTCGGGGTCCCAGGGCTCGCGGTGACTGCCGTCGGGTCCCATGACACCGCCTCCGCCGTCGTCGGTGTTCCCATCCAGACCGACGACGCGGCCTACATCTCGTGCGGGACCTGGGGGCTGGTCGGCGTCGAGCTCGACAAGCCCGTCGTGACCGACGCCGGCCGCTCCGCCAACTTCACCAACGAGGGCGGGGTCGACGGACGGGTCCGCTTCCTGACCAACGTCATGGGGCTGTGGCTGCTCAGCGAGAGCCTGCGCACCTGGGAGCGTGCGGGTTCCGCCGAGCCGCTCGACCGGCTGTTGGCGGCTGCTGCCTCGCTGCCGGCGACCGCGCGGGTGTTCGACGTGCAGGACCCGGTCTTCCTGGCACCCGGCGACATGCCGGCCCGGATCGACCGGTGGTACGACGACGTGGGTATCGCACGGCCGGCATCGCGCCCGGCGCTCGTGCGCGCCATCGTCGACAGCCTCGCCCAGGCGTTCGCGGACGCCGTCGACCGGGCCGAGGACCTGTCGGGACACACCATCCGCGTCGTCCACCTGGTCGGCGGAGGAGCGCTCAACCACCTGCTGTGCCAGGCGACCGCGGACCGGTCCGGCCGCCGCGTGATCGCCGGACCCGTCGAGGCGACCGCGATCGGCAACGTACTCGTGCAGGCCCGGACCGCCGGCGCGCTGTCCGGAGACCTCGAATCCCTCCGCCACCTTGTGGCGGGCACCGCCGACCTGGTCCGGTTCACCCCTCAGCCCGGCGCCTGACCGCCGCTGGGTGCCGTCCGGCCAGTTCACCGACAATCACCGACAATGTCGTAGTGCTGCCGGGACCAGGACGGACGAACCTCGCGCTCACCGCCGAGGAGGAGCGGATGCTCGCCGGAGCGTACGGCGAGGGGGTCGCGCTCGCGATGCGCGTCATCGTCGGCCTCGGCCGGATCTCGGGCGCCCCCCGGCTGGTCGAGATCACCTCGGCACACGTCGACTCGTGCCTCTACCACGGCCGGGTGAGCCTGGACTTCGCCGACCGGCTGGTCGGGCTCGGAGCGTCCGTGCGCGTGCCGACGACCCTCAACGTCGGCTCGGTCGATCTGCTGCATCCCGGTCTGGTCAGGTCCGAGACGTCGCAGCAACGACAGACACTCGCCGGTGGACGCCGGCTGATGTCGGCGTACCTGGAGCTCGGCTGCACGGCCACCTGGACGTGCGCGCCGTACCAGCTTCCCGGTCGTCCGGCGCTCGGTGAGCACGTCGCGTGGGCGGAGTCGAACGCCGTCGTGTTCGCGAACTCGGTGCTCGGCGCACGCACCGACCGGTACGGGGACTTCGTCGACATCTGCGCCGCGATCACCGGACGGGCGCCGTACGCCGGACTGCAGACCGAGGACGCCAGGCGGGGAACCGTCGTGTTCGACTGCCGCCCGCTCGGCCACGCGTTCCTCGCCTCCGAGCTGGCCTACCCGCTGCTCGGGCACCACGTCGGCTCCCTGGCCGGAGCCGAGAACCCGGTGCTGGTCGGCCTGCCCGGCGACGTCGGCGAGGACAGCCTCAAGGCGCTCGGCGCCGCCGCCGCGTCGTCGGGCGAAGTCGCGCTGTTCCACGCCGTGGGCGTAACGCCGGAGGCACCCACGCTCGAACGCGCGCTGCACGGGCTCGCACCGCTGCGAGCGCACGAGGTCACCTTGCCCACCATGCGAGCGACCCGGGCCGAGCTGTCGACGTTCGGGTCGGGCCGCCTGGACGCGGTCAGCATCGGCACGCCGCATGCGTCGTACGCGGAGTGCGAGACTCTCGCAGGCCTGCTCCGTGACGGGCGGCCGATCCACGACGGCGTCGCGTTCTACCTCTCGACCGGCCGGGCGACGAGAGCCAGGGCCGAGCGCAGCGGCGTACTGCAGGTCATCGAGTCCGCGGGCGTCACCGTCGTCGTCGACACCTGCACCTACGTCACCTCGATCCTCTCTCCGGCGGCGAGGCGCGTGATGACGAACTCCGCCAAGTGGGCCCACTACGCTCCCGGCAACATCGACGTCGCCGTGGTCCTAGGATCCACCCGGGAATGCGTCGAGTCCGCTCGGCTGGGACGTGTCGCGCTGGACGACGCCCTCTTCGCGGAGGAGCTGGGATGAGGGTCGCGGCAAGGGCCCTGGCGGGCGGCGCCGGGGAAGGCGTCAGCATCAGGCTGAGCGCACCGCTGTCGTTCTGGGGAGGTACTGACTCCCGCGGTCGCATCGTCGACGCGCACCACCCGCAGTGCGGGGCCGTCCTCGCCGGCCGGGTGGTCGTCATGGAGTCGGGCCGCGGCTCCAGCTCGAGCTCCAGCGTGCTCGCCGAGCAGATCCGCACGAAGGCCGCCCCGGCCGCGATCGTCCTGGCCAGACCCGACGCGATCGTCGCCCTCGCGGCGATCGTCGCCCGCGAGCTGTACGGGCTCGACGTCCCGATCGTCGTCGTCGCGACACCACACCACGAACAGATCCCCGCCGGCGTCCTGGTCCGGGTCGACTCGACCGCGGTCATGTGGTGAGACGCGTCCTGTGCTCGGATCGGCGGTCACGCTCAGCGTGCAGTACTGAGGGTTGCCGTGGGGTATCACGCCGTGTCACGGTGCGGGAACAGGCCCGCGCTTCTCAGGCGTTGTTAAGCAGTAGACCGTACTATCGCGGGTAACGACCCAAGAGGGTCTGACAGTAGGTCATCAGGAGGATGACATGCAGAGCAGTAACCCGGTCCTGAACCGGTCCAGTGCCTTTGCGCCGGGACACGGCCAGGCATACCCCGGTGCCGCCCCCTACGGTCAGCCGGGTCCGTATGGCCAGCCAGGTCAGCAGGGTGGCGGCTACGGCGGCCCTCAGCAGTACCAGGGCGCCCCGGCCGCGAGCCGCCCCATGACGCTGGACGACGTGATCGTGAAGACGTCGCTCACACTCGCCGTGGTCGTGATCTTCGCTGCGCTGGCTTGGTGGAAGGTCCCGGACGACCTGGTCGGCCCGGCGTTCCTCGCCGGCATGCTGGTCGCGTTCGGCCTCGGCCTGGTGCTGTCGTTCATGCGCAAGGTCAACCCGGCGCTGGTCATGCTCTACGCCGCCGCCGAGGGCGTGTTCCTCGGGATCGGCTCGGAGTTCATCGGCCGCTGGGTCGGCGACCCGAGCATCGTCGCCCAGGCTGTACTGGCCACGCTGGTCACCGCAGGCCTGACGCTGGCGTCGTACAAGTTCTTCAACATCAAGGTCACCGCGCGGTTCGCCCGGATGGTGATCATCGCGACGATGGGCTTCGTCGGCGTGCTGTTGATCAACTTCATCCTGAGCCTGTTCGGCGCCGACTTCGGTGCGGGCGGCATGGGTGCGATGGGCCTGCTGTTCGCGGCGATCGGCGCAGGGCTCGCGGTGTTCAACCTGATCCTCGACTTCGACCTGGTCGAGCGCGGGGTGGCGGCAGGCGCGCCGCAGAGCGAGGCATGGCGGGCCGCGTTCGCGCTCACCGTGACGCTGGTCTGGCTGTACTGGAACCTGCTGCGGATCCTGGCGATCCTGCGCGGCGGCGAATAGCCGAGCCGGTCAGCTGACTGACTGAACGACGAAGGCCGGTCCCTCCACCTGTTGGGGGGCCGGCCTTCGTATGCGCCTTTCGAAAGCTCGAGGGCTGACCTCAGCCCATCCTCCGGTGTGCCCGATCCAGGTCGTACTCGTGGACGATGGCGGTGGCGTGGCCGTGCGGCAGCTCGTACTCGCTCTGCAGCCATGACACCCTGTCGTCGAAGCGATGGAACGACGGACCGTCGTTCATCAGCTTGAACCACTCTCTCATCTCACGCCCGGTGATTGTGGGCACCCTCTCCACCAGACGCTGATGCGTCTCCTCTGAGTGGTTCAGGCCCATTGTCGCCTCCTGTCGTCGCCGAACAGATGCGTAGTTATCGACTTTGCCCGACGGCTGGCGATCTAACAAGGGCCGAACTGGTACTGAACAACCTCAGTACAACCTCAGTCGCGTGCCAGTACTGGATGGGTCCCAGCGTGCTGGTCGTACTCGTCGGACTCGATCCGTTCCACCTCGGGTTTCGGGTGCCGGCGGCGGTGCCGCAGCTGCACCCAGCGGCCCCGCGGACCGCGGTCCTTGCCGGCCACCTGGGTGGCGGACACCTCGGTGCCGTCGGACGCAGCCGCCGCGACCGCGGCCTTCGCGATCGGCAGGACCGCGTCGCCGCGGAACGGCTCCGGCTGCTCGACCGAATCCGGGCCGACCCCGACCGCGGCGGCCACGGAGGGTAACAGCGCTGCGGCGGCCGCGGCGTACCCGACGGCGGACGGGTGGAACCGGTCCAGGTGCCACATCGTGGGGTCGGCGGCGAACATGTCGGCCAGGAGTGAGCCCATCGACACGGTCCGGCCGCCGGCCTCGACAACGGCGATGGTCTGGGCGGCGGCGAGCCGGCTACTCCAGGCGCGGGCGACCTGGCGCAGCGGTGGCACGAGCGGCTCGACCACGCCAAGGTCCGGACAGGTGCCGACCACGACCTCGCAGTTCGAGGCACGCAGCCGTCGTACCGCGTGCTCCAGCAACCGCACCGACGTCGACGGCCGCATCTTGGCCTTGACGTCGTTGACGCCGATCAGGATGACGGCCACGTGCGGGCCGTCCAGCAGCGCGGTGTCGACCTGCCTTGCGAGGTCGCTCGACATCGCCCCGGTGACGGAGACGTCGACCAGCCGGACCGGGCGCTCGGCCAGCTCGGCGAGTCCGGAGGCGAGCAGCACGCCCGGGGTCTCGTCGGCGGACTCGGTGCCGTATCCGGCCGCGCTGGAGTCGCCGATCATCGCGAACGTGATCGGGTGACCTGGGTACCGGCCGTACAGGCCGTCGCCGCGGGTCGGGTAGTACCGCGCTGGGCCGATGACCCGTGCGGCGTACTGTGCCTCGGCTGACAGGACCCCCCACAGGGTCGCCCCGATCAGTCCGAGCCCCCCACCACCAAAGGCTGCGGCCTGGGCCAGTTTCTTGGCGGCCCGGGCTTTGCTCATGCGATCCAGGATTACACACGGTGAGGGCGAATCAAGCGAAATTCGACCCGCGGATTTCCGCCGCAGGCCCGCCCATATAGTGAGACCGTGCGCTACGCGAACTCACTCCTGGACCTGGTCGGCAACACCCCACTGGTGCGGTTGCAGGGCACCACGGACGGCGCGAAGCCGCTGGTGCTGGCCAAGGTCGAGTACTTCAACCCCGGCGGATCGGTGAAGGACCGGATCGCGGTCCGGATGGTCGAGGCGGCCGAGGCGTCCGGTGAGCTCAAGCCGGGCGGCACGATCGTCGAGCCGACGTCCGGCAACACCGGCGTCGGTCTGGCGATGGTCGCGCAGGCCAAGGGATACAAGTGCGTGTTCGTCTGCCCGGACAAGGTCAGCGAGGACAAGCGCAACGTGCTCAAGGCGTACGGCGCCGAGGTGGTCGTCTGCCCGACCGCGGTCGCGCCGGAGCACCCGGACTCGTACTACAACGTGTCGGACCGGCTGGTGCGCGAGATCGACGGCGCCTGGAAGCCGAACCAGTACGCGAACCAGAACAACCCGCGGTCGCACTACGAGACCACTGGGCCGGAGATCTGGGAGCAGACCGAGGGCCGGATCACGCACTTCGTCGCGGGTGTCGGCACCGGCGGCACGATCAGCGGCACCGGCAAGTACCTCAAGGAGGTGTCCGGCGGGCGCGTGCAGGTCGTCGGCGCGGACCCGGAGGGCTCGGTGTACTCCGGCGGCACCGGCCGGCCGTACCTGGTCGAGGGCGTCGGCGAGGACTTCTGGCCGGAGACGTACGACCGGACCATCGCGGACCGCATCATCGAGATCTCCGACGCCGACTCCTTCGCCGTCACCCGGCGGCTTGCCCGCGAGGAGGCGATGCTGGTCGGCGGCTCGGCCGGGATGGCCGCCGCCGCGGCGATCCGGCTCGCGCACGAGCTGGACGACCCCGACGCGGTGATCGTCGTGTTGCTGCCGGACGGCGGCCGCGGCTATCTGACCAAGGTGTTCAACGACGACTGGCTCGCGCAGTACGGCTTCCTGGCCGGCGGCCGCGAGGGTACGACTGTCCGCGAGGTGCTGGCCACGAAGGACGGCACCATGCCCCCGCTGGTCCACACGCACCCGAACGAGACCGTCGCCGAGGCGATCGAGATCCTCCGCGAGTACAACGTGTCGCAGATGCCGGTGGTCCGCGCCGAGCCGCCGATCATGGCCGCCGAGGTCGCGGGCGCGGTCTCCACCAGGACGCTGATGGACGCCCTGTACGTCGGGCACGCCCGGCTGGCCGACCGGGTCGAGCAGCACATGGAGCCGCCGTTCCCGTCGCTGGGTGCGAACGAGCCGGTCACCAAGGCCGTCGAGGTGCTCGAGAAGGCCGACGCGCTGATGGTGCTGGACGACGGCAAGCCGGTCGGCGTCCTCACCCGCCAGGACCTGCTGGGGCATCTCGCCACCGGCTGAGGCACAGAAGGGGGCGGTGACATGCCCGGGGAGAATGCGAAGGTCGCGTCGGTGCCGCCGCCCAAGGCGGTCCTGACGGTGGTCAACCCGGTCGTCAAGGTGGTCGCCAAGACGCCGGCCGGCCGGGTGCTGGGGTCGGTGGGCGTGCTGCGCTTCAAGGGCCGGCGCAGCGGCGCGACGAGGGAGGTCGCGACCGGCATCCACGACATCGGCAACGGCGAGTACGGCGTGTTCAGCAGCTCGACATGGCGGCTGAACTTCCGCGGCGGCGTCCCGGTCGAGATCCGCACCGGCGGGCACCTCCATCGCGGCCAGGCCGAGCTGATCGAGGACCAGGCCGAGATCGGCCGTGCCTTCCTGGTCGCGATGGAGCACGCGAGCCTGCGCACCCTCGGCCTCACCGTCGAGAAGGGCCATCAGCCGACCGCCGCCGAGCTCGGCGCTACCGGTCGCGCCCTGATCAAGATCACGTACGACGACTGACTTCAAGCCCCGCGTCGTACGCCGAGGTTGAGGTTTCCTGCTTGACCTCAAGTTGACTTGAGGCTTCATCATCACGGTCATGTCGACCACCACGATCACCGCCGCCAAGACCGTCGCAGCTCCGAAGCTGTTCGGCCGCGAACACCTGCCGCTGGTGCTCGGAGCCGTCGCGCTGGTGACGCTCGGCGCGTTCGAGAACCGCGCGGTCGGTACGGCGCTGCCGACGCTGGTCCGTGAGTTCGACGCACTCGGTAGCTTCGGTCTCGCCAACGCCGCGCCCGCCGTGAGCTACGTGATCGCGCTGGCGATCACCGGGTTGTGGAGCGACCGCCGCGGTCCGGTGCCGGCGCTCCGTACCGGTGCGCTGACGTTCGCGGGAGCGCAGGTGATGGTCGGTACCGCAACCTCGATGCCGATGGTGATCGCCGGGCGGCTGCTCAGCGGCCTGGCCGAAGGGCTGATCGACATCGCGCTGATGGTGCTCGTCGCGCGAGCGTTGCCGGAGTCGCTGCGGCCGCGGATGTTCTCGCTGTTCGCCGCGATGTGGGTGCTGCCGTCGGTGTTCGGGCCGGCCCTGACCGGGCTGCTGACCGAGACCGTGGGCTGGCGCTGGGTGTTCCTCGGCGCGCTCGCACTGCTGGTCCCGACCTGGGTCGCTCTCCGGCCGGCCATGCGGCTGCCGGCCAGCCGTCGTACCCAGGATGACGGTACGGACAACGAGGCGTGGCGCAGCGTCGTACCGTGGGCGGTCGCCGCGGCGGCCGCGATCTTCGCGCTCACGCTGGGCGGTGACCACCTGGAGGGCCACGGCGCGACGGTGCCGGCGGTGATGCTCGCAGCGGGGATCGTCCTACTGGTGAGCGCGTGGAAGCTGCTGCCGCGGGGCACGTTCCGGGCCGCACGAGGTTTCCCGACGGTGGTCAGCCTGCGGGCCGCGACTGCGGCCGCGTTCGGCGGCGCCGGTGCCTACCTGCCGCTCCTGCTGACCGAGCTGCACGGCTTCGGCCCGGTCACAGCCGGGATCAGCCTGACCATCACCGGCGTGATGTGGGCGTCCGGGTCCTGGTTGCAAGGACGTGATCACAAGCTGTCCCGGCCGACGGTGCTGCGAGCCGGTCTGACCGCGATGACCGCAGGGCTTGCGCTCACCACCGCTCTGGCCTGGAGCGGACTGCCGGTCTGGGTGGGGCTGGCCGGGTGGGCAGTCGCCGGGATCGGGATGGGCCTCACCTCGCCGAGCCTGGCGATCCTCACCCTCGACCTGTCCGACGAGACCAAGCAGGGCCGCAACACCAGCGCCGGACAGATGGCGGCGTCGATCGCGACGGCGACCAGCTTCGCGGTCAGCGGGACGCTGGTCGCGTTCGCCGCACCCGCGCCCGGTCGCGCCGTCTTCGGCGTCATCCTGACCGCCGGTGCCGCGGTCGCGCTGCTCGGCCTGCTCGCCAGCGGCCGGGTCCGCGACTGATCGTCGGAGCGCGCGCCCGCCCGCTGAGCCACTCGACCGGTTGCGGAGCCTGGTCAGGGCTCGACCAACCGGGCGACGAGTGCCTCGCGATGCGCGTCGGTGAAGCCGCCGGCGCTCAGGTAGTCCTCGACCGAGCCGTGCCGGTCGCGCACATGCGCCAGCGCGGCGGTGACGTTCGCGGGAGTGGTGCGCAGCACCTCCCGCAGGTAGGCGCGCTCGCCGTCGTCCGCCGCGTTCGCGATCAGCTCGTCGTACGTCGACCGCATCCGCTGCTCGGTCACGGCATAGTCGATGCCGATGGTCTCGTCCGGTACGCCCGCCAGGGCGAGCGCCAGCGCGACCACCAGACCGGTCCGGTCCTTGCCGGCGGCGCAGTGCACGACGACCGCCCCGTCCGGCGCCTCCGCGATCGCCACCAGGGCCGCACCGAACAGCTCGGGGCGCCGGTCCAGCATCCCGCGGTAGAGCTCGGCCAGCGTCGGCTCGTCCGCCGGGTCGTCCGGGCCCTGCACCGGGAGGTTGCGGTACGCCGGGTCGCCGGCCAGCGGGCTCGGCCACTGCTCGCACTCGTTCGGGCCGCGCAGGTCGACGATCCGGCGCACGCCGTACGCACGGAGCGCGGCGACGCCCGCCTCGGTCAGGTACGAGTGGTTGTCGGAGCGGACCAGCGCACGCTCGCGGATCGAGCCGCCGCCCGCGACCGGCAGCCCGCCGAGGTCGCGCGCGTTCATCAGTCCGGGCCAGTCCAGATGCAGAGCAGTCGGCATGCCGTCGACACTAGCCGGGCCCGACGGCGTACTCGCCTGCGTCGAGCTGGCGCGTGCGCCACCAGTAGTCGAACGTGAACCGCGGCCAGATCGTGGTGTTGCGACCGCGCTCGTCGAGGTACCAGCTGGCGCAGCCGGACTGCCAGACGGTCGAGTCCAGCTTGTCCCGGATCGCCGAGACGAACCGGTCCTGCACGTCCGGGCGGACCTCGACGGCGGGTGTGCCGGCGTGCAGCAGCCGGATCGCCTGCAGCACGTAGCGCACCTGCGCCTCGATCATGAACACCATCGACGAGTGCCCGAGCGTGGTGTTCGGGCCGACGAGCAGGAACAGGTTCGGGAACCCCGCGACGGTGATGCCGAGGTGCGCGGCGTTCCCATCCCGCTTCCACTCCTCGTTCAGGTCGGCGCCGTCGCGGCCGGTGATCCGCATCCGGGTCAGGCTGCCGGCCACCCTGAACCCGGTGGCGAGCACCAGCGTGTCGCACGGGTGCTCGGTGCCGTCCGCGGTGACCACGCCGCCGGGCGTGACCCGGCTGATCCGCTGGGTCACCAGGTCGACGTTGTCCCGCGCGAAGGCGGGGTAGTAGTCGCTGGAGAACAGCATCCGCTTGCAGCCGATCTGATAGTCCGGCGTCAGTCGCGCCCGCAACCCGGGATCGGTCACCTGCTTGTGCAGGTGCCGTCGGGCATGCACCTCGAGCGGCTTCATCAGCTTCGGGCTGAGCGCGAGCCCGAGCCCGCGCAGCTCCAGCGCGAGGTAGAACGCGTTGCGGATGGCTCGCTGGCCGGCCGGGAACCTGGCGTGTACGGCGCGCTCGCGCGGGCCGATCGCGCGGTCCGGCTTCGGCGTCACCCACGGTGCGGTGCGCTGGAACACGGTCAGCCGTTCGACCTGCGGGGCGATCCGCGGTACGAACTGGATCGCGCTTGCGCCGGTCCCGATCACCGCGACCCGGCGGCCGGTCAGGTCGTGGGTGTGGTCCCAGTTCGCGGAGTGGAACGCGGTACCGGCGAACGAGCCGAGCCCCGGCAGGTCCGGGACCCGGGCGTCGTGCAGGGCGCCGACCCCGGTGACGAGCGCCCGCGCGGTGAGCGCGTCGTCACCGTTGACCTGCACCGTCCAGCTCCCGTCGGAGAACGACGCGCCGGTGACGTCGGCGCCGTACCGGATGTGCGGGGTGATCCCGTACCGCTCGGCGCAGTCGCGCAGGTAGCCGAGGATCTCGTCCCACGGTGCGAACATCCGAGTCCAGCCCGGGTTCGGCGCGAACGAGAACGAGTACAGGTACGACGGGATGTCGCACGCGCAGCCCGGGTAGGTGTTGTCCCGCCAGGTGCCGCCGAGGTCGTCGTCCTTCTCGAGGATCACGAAGTCGTGGATCCCGGCCTGCTTCAGCTTGATGCCCATGCAGATGCCGGAGAACCCGGACCCGATGATCGCGACCTCGGTCTGCTCCACGCGGCCGACGTTACCCGCCGGCTCGCTGCAGCCGGTACCAGCGCGCGCTCGCGTCCTGCAGCCGCGGCGGCAGCGCGGCCTCCTCGACATCGGTGAGCTTCCAGCCGCCGAAGATCTCCTCGATGCGCTCCTGCGCGATGCCCGGTGGCAGCGGCCGCTTTGTGCCGGACTCGAACGCGAACAGCAGCAGCACCGCGTCCGGCTCGGAGACCAGCGCCGCCTCGCGGGCGTACTCGGCCTTCTGCTCGTCGTCGAGCAGGTGGAAGCAGCCGACGTCGAGCAGGAATCTGAACCCGTCACCGACAACCGCGGACATCCGGGTCACGTCGCCGACCACGAACTCGGCGTCCATGTTCCCGGCCCGCCCGCGGGCCTGCTTGATCGCGCGCGGCACGAAGTCGACCCCGGTCACCCGCCAGCCGTGCTGGGCCAGCCGGACCGAGTGCGCGCCCCGGCCGCAGCCGACGTCGAGCGCCTTCCCACGCGCCGGGTCCTCCCGTGCCAGCAACCACTCGATCTGGTTCAGTCCAGGCTCGCCGACCTCCTCCCACGGCGTGAACCCGAACCGGTACATCAACCGCCACACCAGTGCCATGATCCGCCCCTCAACTAATTCATTAGAGTAACACTCCTCCGAATTGCGGTACAGGTCAACCCCCTTGCCGCGCAGGGTTGGGGGAGTCAGGCGTGGAGCAGCGTGCGGGCGAGGAGGTCGGCGTACCAGTGCTGCCAGGTGTCGCCGGACCAGCCGCGGTCGCGGACCAGGGAGCGGTAGAGCTCGTGGTCCATCAGGGTCGAGATGACGTCCGCGGCCGCCGGTACGTCGAGGTCGTCGCGCAGCACACCGGTGTCGGACAGGTGCTGGGCGAAGCGGGTCTGCCCGAAGAGCCGCTGGTCGGTCAGCGTCTTCCACAGCTCCGCGACCTCGGGGTCGGAGTCGGCTGCGGCTCGCAGTGCGACCAGTACGTCGACGGTCCGTTCGTGCACCTCGCGCAGGTGCGCGGCGAAGATCTCAAGCTTCCGCCGGCCGTCCGGCTCGTCCTCGATCCACTGCACGAACGGCCGGTCCATCACCGCGACGGGCTCGTCGTCGCCGGCGATCCGGACGTCGACCAGCTCCTTGAGGATCGCGCGCTTGGTCCCGAACACGGCGTACACGGTTTGCGGCGCGACACCGGCTGCGGTCGCGGTCTCGGCGATCGTGGTGCCCGCGTAGCCCTGGCGCACGAACAGCTCGGCGGCTGCGTCGAGGATGCGGCGACGGGTCCGGCGCGCCTGCTCCTGACGGCGGCTGCTGTCGTACCGCCGCGGGACGCGGGTGCCGGTCATGCCGCGAGCGTAGCCGACCGGCACACGTTCCGTGTCGTCGACGTACCGTCGGACGACGGTGAGCACTCGGTCGGGAACTCCTTGTGTGCAAGGGATTCCGAGTCATCTCTCCGGTAATCGGAGACCCGTTGACGACTACGGTCCGTGAGGCGCACGCTCAACGCATCCGAGGGGGTTCGGCTGCGACGCGGGCAACGTGTTCCTGCCCGCCTGAAGCGCCCGGTGGCGACGCCCTGGGCGGAGCGTCGCCACCGGGTCTGTTCGCTCACGCGCGCTGCATCGCGGACCGGGTGATCGCGTCCATCGCGCGGTCCGGCACGAACCGCTGCAGCCGCAGCATGATCCGGGCGTTCCGCGGCGCCACATAGCGGGTCTTGGGGCGGCGCGCGGTGGCGGCGTCGGCGATCGCGTCGGCGATCACCTCCGGGCCGACCCCGAGCCGCTCGATGGCGGACCGGTGGAACCGCATCAGTTGCTCGGCCTGCTCGGCGTACGCGGTGTCGCCGGACACCTTGGTCAGCGTCTCGTGCGCGATCCCGCCCCACTCGGTCCGGATCGCACCTGGCTCGATCACCACCACGTCGATGCCGAACGGTCGCAGCTCCATCCGGAGCGCGTCGCTGAGTCCCTCGACGGCGTACTTCGTCGCGTGGTACCAGCCGCCGAGCGGCTCGGACCCCTTGCCGCCGATCGACGAGACGTTCACGATCCGGCCGGTACGACGCTCGCGCATGAGCGGCGTGACGAGCTGGGTCAGCCGGGCCAGGCCGAACAGGTTCACCTCGACCTGGTAGCGGGCCTCCTCCATCGGCACGTCCTCGACCGCGCCGTACGAGCCGTAGCCGGCGTTGTTGACGAGCAGGTCGATCTGGCCGGTCTCGGCGATGATCCGGTCGACCGCGGCGGTCATCGAGGCGTCGTCGGTGACGTCCAGCAGCAGCACCCGGACGCCCATCGCCTCGAGGTCGGCCATGCGTTCCACCCGGCGGGCCGCAGCGTACACGGTGTAGCCCAGGTCGTGCAGCCGGCGGGCGGTGGCCTCGCCGATCCCGGACGAGGCGCCGGTCACCAGTGCGGTCTTGCTCATCGTCGTTCGTCTCCTTCAGAGTGAGTTGCTAACTGACTAGTTAGTTCAGTAGAGCACCGGTGAGTCGAGTTGTCAACCAACTGGTTAGTTTGGGATGATACCGGCATGGTGAGAGACGCAGCGGAGACGAAGAAGCGGCTGCTGGAGGCAGCGGTCGCCGAGTTCGCGACGTACGGGATCGCGGGTGCCCGGGTGGACCGTATCGCCGCCCGGGCCGGCAGCAACAAGTCCTTGATCTACACGTACTTCGGGAACAAGGACGACCTGTTCAACAGTGTCTTCGAGTCGCTCGTGGTCGGGTTCGTGGAGCAGCTGCCACTGGTCGCCGACGACCTGCCCGGGTATGCGGCGAGCCTGTTCGACCACTACCAGCAGCGGCCGGAGATCCTCCGGCTGGCGACGTGGTACCAGCTCGAGCGGGCACATCTGGACAGACCCCCGGCGGCCGTGACCGCGGCCAACGCGGCCAAGGTCGCCGCGATCAAGCAGGCCCAGCGCGACGGCCGGATCAGCGACCGGATCGGCGCCGCCGAGCTGCTCGGCCTGGTGCTCGCCATCTCGACGGTGTCCGCCCTCGCGCACCCGGGGGAGACCGCTACGCCCTCGAAGGCGGAGCTGAAGCGGCGCCGGGACGCGGTGGTCGTGGCCGTCGAACGGCTGGTGGCGCCGGAATGACGACGCGAACCGTGCCGTTGTTGCCCTGCGCATCGATCGACGAGATCGCGGACTTCTTCGGGCCGCTCGGCTTCGACGTCACCTACCGCCAGGTCCGGCCGAACCCCTACCTCGCGCTGCGGCGCGACGACCTCGAGCTGCACTACTTCGGCATGGACGGGTTCCGGCCAGAGGACTCGTACGGAACCTGCTTGGTGCTGGTCGACGACACCGAGCCGCTGTTCGAGGCGTTCGCGGCCGGGCTGCGCGCGTCGTACGGGAAGCTGCCGCTGAGCGGGTTCCCGCGGATCACGCGGCCGCGGCGGCGCAAGAACGCCGGCAACCTGAGCGGGTTCAGCCTGGTCGACCCTAGCGGCAACTGGATCCGGGTTATCCGGGACGCGCCCGCGCAGGAGTCCTCCGGCGGGCGGCTCGCGGATGCGCTGGCCAACGCCGTCGTACTGGCGGACTCGCATGGCGACGACGCGCAGGCATACAAGATCCTCGCCGGCGCGGTACGACGTGTCGCCGACCCGGACCGGGTCGAGCTGGTCGAGGCGCAGGCCTACCTCGCCGA
>DASRHY010000080.1:0-2297 GCA_035650275.1 Kribbellaceae bacterium
CCACGGCCGACGGCGACGCCCCCGCCGAGGGTCCGGCCGAGCCCGTGATCGACCCGGGCGACGGCGGCGACTATCACCCCGAGATCGACCCCGCCGACTTTGTCGCCGCGATCGACAACCCCTACCTGCCATTGGTCCCCGGCTCTCGTTGGGTCTATGAGGGCACCGACGACGGCGAGACCGAACGGATCGAAGTGGAGGTGACCAACGACCACCGTCAGGTCATGGGCGTCTCGACGACCGTCGTGCGCGACACCGTGTACGTCGATGGCGAGCTGGCTGAGGACACGTTCGATTGGTATGCCCAGGACCGCGACGGCAACGTCTGGTACATGGGTGAAGACACCAAGGAGTACGAGAACGGCGAGGTCTCGAGCACCGAGGGTTCCTGGGAGGCCGGGGTCGACGGTGCGCTGCCCGGAATCATCATGCAGGCCCAACCGGCTGTCGGCGACGCCTACCGCCAGGAGTACTACGCCGGCGACGCCGAGGACCTGGCCGAGATCACCGCTCTGGACGCCTCCGAGAGCGTCCCCTTCGGCGACTTCGACGACCTGCTGGTCATCCAGGAGTGGAACCCGCTCGAGCCCGAGGTCACCGAGGACAAGTACTTCGCCCCCGGGGTGGGCACGGTCCTCGAAGTGAAGACCGCGGGCGGCGAGGGCCGCATCGAGCTCATCGAGTTCACCCCCGCACCGGCTCAGGGCTGACCCGGGCCAACTGGCTCGGCGTCGTCCTGCCGATCCCGCCCTCGACCTTAGGGGAAGGTCGCGTTGGCCTCAGCCGAAGGGTGGTCGGACGTCGCTGACCACGTACATCATGACATCGGCGTCGCGAACGGTGATCCCGGTGTCCGTTGCACGGGCGACGGCCCTCCAGGCGTCGAGGTGCTCCATCGATTGCCATCGCTCGAAGTTGTTGACGCGCGTCGGATCCAGCGCGTCAGCGGAGATCGCCAGGTCAAGGCATCCTGCAGTCTGGCGGACGCGGCGGACGAGATCCTCGTGCGCGGCCACGTACCGGTCCCGCACACTGGCATCGACCTCGAGATGGAGCCGACATCGCGAAGGTTCCGCTGTGGCTCACGAAGCGAGGCGCACTGGTCCGGGCGCGCAAGTAGGGAGCGGCGAAGCGGCGGTCGGCGCGCTTCGCGTGACCAGTCTCGGGCTGGGTGGATCAGGTCATTGCCAGCTTGTATCTGGCGTAGTCCTCGACCCGCGCGAGGAACTCGGGGCTGCGTCGGAAGCGGCCGCTGAGATCCTCGTGCCGCACCCCTGCACGCCGCCACCGAAGCAGCCGGCGTTCGAGAGGCCGCAGCCGGTCGCCGGGTCGGTCCGGCGGGGCGGACCGGTCGAGGCCGGCCAGGAACCGCACTTGCGCGACCCACCGCTCGCTCCGCCCGAACCTGCGGGCGATCTCCGCGTCGTCGAGGCCGACCTCGGCCCACCGCAGAACCCGGCGCTCGACGGGCCGTAGGTGATCGTGCTCAGCTCGGGTCATCGGGACCTCCAGGTCGCCGATGCCACCGTATCCCGCGTGCCAGCCTCGGCGGGGAGCCTTGAGTCGGCGGTAGCGAGCACCCCGTGTGCGCGTCGAGCGCTGCGTCGCTCAGGAGCGCCGAAGGCAGTCAGGAACTCGGCGGGTGCGTCGTCGACCGAGAGATCCTGCGCTGCGTCCAGCACGTCGCTGGAACCCAGTCGGGGAACGGTTGCTCCCGGACTCGATGGGCACCGGTGCTCGTGTGCTCCTCGTGGATCGCCGCCACGCTCTTGGTCGGGAACCGCTCGGCGACACGGGCCAACGCCGGCCAGAGCCGGCGGTGGACGAGAGTCACCTTGCCGCTCACCAGCCTCATCCTGACAACATCGGGCGAATCGGCGAGCGAGTTCAGGCGCGTCGAAGATCACGTGACTCGCTCGATGGCTCCACCAGCTTCCCCAGATCCGCTCGCCAGCAACCATCTTGGCGACGCTCGGCAGCGGGCCGCGGGCGGATTCCAGGAACATCCCGTGTTCAACCAGCGCAACCAGTGGATCCACGCGTTCCAGCTTGCCGTGCCGGGGTTGTGCCACGCCGGCGGACGTCATCGCCCCGTGTCACGCGGTCGGGTTGCGCGGTTCGAGGACGATCACGGGCGTCTCGGTTGACCGCTGGGTCGCATACGAGTCGAGCCTTGGATCGACCGCGACCCACCGCTGCCACAGTCGATCACGCTCCTCTCCCGCCGAAGGGCGTGCGCGCACCAGGCGTGGCTGCTGGTGCGCCAATCGAACCACGGCGTCGGGGTGCGCCTCGAG
>DASRHY010000081.1:0-6205 GCA_035650275.1 Kribbellaceae bacterium
CGCCGGGCCTGCTGGCGGACGTCGGTCACGACGCGCTCGCCCTGCTCCTTGGTCGCCGACGCGACGCCCTTGACCGCACTGCCAGCGGTGTCCTCCATGCGCTCGGCCTGCTGCAGGGCGGACTGCGCCGTACCGCTCGATGTGTCGCCTGTGGCCCGGCCACCGCCGGGTGTGGTGGGCTGTTGACCGATAGTTCCGGGAACAGTCCTCGTAGGTTCTGCCGCCGGAAGGTCAGGGCGTTCCGGCTCGGATGGGGTGGCGCTCATAGCTCCTCCTGTATGCCTTGGCACCCGGCCGTACCCATCGCTCCTCGCGGCGAAACAGACCCCTTGAACCCGGGTCGGTCAGACTTGGACCGAACCGTCGCTATGAGCCTGGGTCAGTCCGGCGTCGGCCGCACAAGGTCGTCGTCACCCCAACGACGTCGCGAGCTCGCGCGGTTCTGGCCGGGTCGTGGAAGCCCGCATCCATGCACCTGGATACCAGTCGGCGGCCGGTCCTTCGAGTCTGTACCGGGCGGAGACACGGACACCGCGGGCCGAGTCGCGGACGAACTTGCGGAATCAGCCCCCTCACCTGGCAAGAGCCACTATGAGGGTTCAGAAGGTATCCGCAGCCTCACGGCGGTTCGTCGTCTCCCAGCTTGCCGACCACGATGCGGCCGTGATCCTGCAACTGCCCATACACGGTGTCGAACGACATCCCTGTCCTACGAGCGATGTCGCGCCAGCTGAATCCTTCCTCGCGAGACTGCTCGATCGCGTCCCGCAGGACCCAACCGCTGAGCCGCTGAACCTCAGCCGCATATCTCGCCCGGATCACCGGACTCTCCGCCGCCCGCAAGTCCGCCGTCAGCTCGGCCAGCCGCTCCAACCGGTATGCCGCCCGGTCGCGTTCAGGTCCACCCATGGCTACTCAGCCCCCAGCACGTCATCGGCGCCACGCGCGTCCGTGGTCGGGCTCGGCGGATGAACCCGCACGTTCGCCCTCGCACTTGCCGCCCAGCAACATCACGTCTCCCCCAGTGCCCCGGGCAACCACTCACCACACCCGTCGCAGCCAGCCGCCGCAGCCGCGGCCGCCAACGCCTGAGCCGGTCCCAGGGTGAGGCGCATCTCGGTCTCGAGCAACGCGTCAGTCGTTGCGGACCGTCAGGGGCGGCTCGACGAGCTCGTTGCGGGGCGTGAGTGCCGTCATCACGTGAAGCCGCCCGTCGTCGAGGAGACCCGAGATTGGGGTCAGACTCACCTCGGGTCCGTCGACCTCGATGAGCAGGAGGTGTGCCTGCGCCGCCCATGTCGTGGTGTGGGCATCGGCGAAGCGCTCCGGCACCCGCTCGTCGAGCTGGCCCGACGCACCGGACACGACATACGTCCGGCCGCCGACCTCGCTGACCTGGAAGTTGTGCTCGTGGCCGGCGAGGACGAGGCGCACGTCGGCGGCGTCGAAGAGCGGCTCGAGCGCCTCCCGCATCTCCTCGTCGTTCTCGTGGTTCGGTCCCGCGGTATAGACGGGATGGTGGGAGAAGGGGATGAGCCAGCGATCCCCGCGCCGGCCGAAGGTCGAGCGCAGCCACTCCTGGTGTTTCGGCGCCTGGAAATAGCGGTGGATCTCCTTCTCCTCGCTGTCGAGCGAGGTGTCGAGGCAGGCGAGCTCGAGGCCGGCGCCGTACCGGAGCCGGTAGAAAAGCCCGGGCATGACGGACGCCGTCTCCAGGCCGTGGTGAAAGCGCTCGTGAATGTGGAAGTTGTCCTCCATCTGGGCACGGTCGTCGCTGCCCTCGGAGTCGGCGCTGTCGTGATTGCCGATGGCCGGGAAGATCGGCACGCGCGCGATGACGAGACGGTAGGGCTGGAAGAAGCTGGAGTACCAGTCGTCGTCCTCTCCCCCGCCCTCCTGGTCCACGCGCCCCTGCTCGCCCTGGTAGACGTTGTCGCCGAGCGACACGACAAAGCGGATGTCGTGCTCACCGACGAGCCGTTCGAGCACGTCGGCGATGCGTCGCTGGCGCCGGCTGGACTCCGCGTCGACCCGCATCCCGACCCCGTAGTCGCCTATAGCCACGATCCGGACCGGCGGCGTCGGGCTGTCGGCGAGCGGCCAGGTGCGGAACCGCAGGTCGTAGCGGCGCCCCGCAGGTGCGAGGTCGTAGCCGCCGCGATCACTGGGGACCCAGTCCCACAGCTCTCCCGCCCATTCCCCACCGTCCACCTCCACGCGGTAGCGGTAATCCGTCTCGGGCTCGAGACCGTCCACCCACACCCACGCGCGTTCGTCGGTCGAAGCCTCGGCCACGACCTCTCCTGTCACCGTGAGGACCCGGACGGTCGCGGGCCCGAACGGCTCGGCCGACGCCCCGATGCACGTGTGCCGGTCCACCCGGTCCGGTAGCTGCCCCTCGTCGACGATCTCCCAGCGGCCCCGGTCCGTGCGCTCGAAGTAGAACGCCCCCCACGCGACGAGAGCTCGATCGTGCGCGACGTCGACGAGGTGGATGAAGGGCTCGCGGTGGATCTCGGCCGGACTCATGTGCCGATCATGCCGCTGGGCTCACGTCGCCGGTCAGCTCCACCAGCTGCGCGACCAAGTGACCTGTGCGAGAGCGGCCTGGCCCTACAGGCTCGGGTGGAAGTAGTCGAGCTTGCTGACATGGCTGCGGCGAGCAGCAGGCCCGTGGCCAGCCCGATGGTCAGCAGCAAGCGCTTCATGGGGCAACGCCTCCGAGGTGTGGGCGCGATATGGAACCCACGAGGCCGGAACAGACGCCGACGCGGTACCCGAGCTCGACCGGCGTCAAACGTGGCCGGCGGCAACATCGGAATGGTGCGTGCGGGCCACCATCGACTCGTGGCCGAACGGTATGAGCACCAGGTCCTGGAGCTCCGGGAGAAGATGATCGGCGCCGCGCAGTGCGCTCCTGACAGCCCGAGAGACCACCGCCTGGTCAGCTTCACCGCCATCCGCAGCATGCGCATCGGCTGAGCCTGACCCAGCCTCAGGTACCAGGGCGGAACGTCTCGGTGAAGGTGCGCCAGTAGCGCAGGCTGTCCTGCCATCGGCCATCGGCCGTCGACCAGTAGATCCCGTACGCCTGGCGCGGGCTGGTGACCGTGCCACGAATGAGCACGTGGACCCGTCCGTGGCGACCGGCGTAGGTGAACTCCCAGTCGGCTGCACTCTGAAAGTAGTCGACCGGGCCGATGTGGATGCGCCGATAGTCGGGATACCCATCCCGCCGGGCCTGTTCCTGCTGTTCCCAGTCGGCGACGGGGTCGGGCTTGGGGTCATCGGTCTGGTCGATGATCAGGAGCCGGGAACCCTCGGGTTCCCGGAAGTAGACACGACCGCTTTGCCTGGTGATGTTCCAGCCGGCGGGCACGGCCAGGGAGAAGCCGGTCCGGTCGCGGTACCGCTCGAAGCCGGCGGGCAGCGTCGCGGAGCCCACGGTCGGGCCGGTTGACGGCGGGGAAGGCGGTTGGCTCGGCGGCCGGGACTGTGTCGCCGACGGCGCGGTACTCCTCGGCGGCCGACTCGCCGACGGCTGCCCAGATCGCGTCGTATCCGCTGCGGGCTGCCCGTCCCCACGGTCGCCGTTCTCGCTCCACCTCAACGTGCCCCAACCGAACCCCACGGCTGCCAGCAGGGCGACCGCGATTGCAACCGGGCGTAGCGTGAGGCGGCGACCTGGCTCGCGGACCGTACGGACCAGTCCGGCAGGGTAAATGGGCAGCAGGCTGGTGCGTTCGCCGTCACCTCCCTCCCCATCGTGGGCGGCGACGGTCGGGGGCGGCGCTGCCGGACGCTGCCACGCATGCGGTACCTGTTCGGCTTGGTCGGAGGCCGAGGCCAGGTTCCGGAGCAGCCGGTCGGCCTCCTCGGCGCCGATTCGCTCGGCCGGGTCCTTGCGCAGCAGCCGCTCGATGACCGGCCATGCGGGTCCCGCCAGTCGTGGTGGGTCGGCTGTCTCGGTCACCACGGCCGCCAGGGTGGGCAACGGCGCACCGCGATCGTACGGCGGCCGACCTTCCACCGCCGTGTACAGCGTGGCTCCCAGCGACCACAGGTCCGACTCCGGTCCCGTGCCCCGAGCCTGTACGCGTTCGGGCGCGATGAAGGCCGGCGAACCGAGCAGCATTCCGGACGTCGTCAGCGACGGGTCACCTTCCAGCGTGGCGATACCGAAGTCGGTGAGCACGACGCGACCGTCCCTGCCCAGCAGCACGTTGCTGGGCTTGACGTCGCGGTGCAGCACGCCGGCGGCATGAGCGACCCTCAGCGCGGCCAGCACCTGCCGGCCGACCTCGGCCACCTGTCGCGGTGGCAACGGACCGTCCTCGCGCAGAACCTCGGCGAGCGAACGGGAGGCTACGAACTCCATCACGATCCAGGGCCGACCGGCCTCCTCTACGACGTCGAAGATGGTCACGACGTTGGGATGGCTCAGCCTGGCGGCCGAACGGGCCTCCCGCAGCGTCCGTTCGCGCAGCGTCTCGCGTTCCCCGTGCGACAGTTCCGGCGGGATCAGGACCTCCTTCACAGCCACATCGCGGCCCAGCAGCTCGTCACGGGACCGCCACACCACTCCCATGCCGCCTTGCCCGAGCGGTTGCAGCAAGCGGTACCGGCCGGCCAGCAGGCGCACCCCCATCGGCGCGGCCATCGCTACCGGCGCCCCGCGGAACAGTGCGGCTCGCCCGTTGACCGTCGTGCGTCACGGTTCGCGCTCCGCGGATTCATCACGCCTCTCCATTCCACGATGTACCGTCCGGTGCCCAGATCCGGACCGGCTAACACGATGAACTCGCGGCCCGCGCGACGACATCATCCACCGAACGGCCTTGCCTGCCGCTTGACCCGACACGCGGCAGGCAACGTTCGCCATGACCAGCGGCGAGTCCCGCGCGGATCGCCCAGGGATGCGAGCGCCATGGTCTCCAAGCAGCCATCGACTACAGCTTTCGCTGCATGCTCCTGGGCGCTTCCCGACCGGCGGCGGTGACCATACCGATCTGTCCGGCGACCGTTAGTCGTCGACCGTGTGGGGCACTTCACCACCACTGCACAGCCCTCGGGGAGTACTAGTCCACCAGTTGGGAGAGGATTGTGAACGTCGTACGCAACGCCGCGCGATGGCGCGTGCCGGCCGCCTTGGTGAGTGGAGGATCCCTTGCTCTGCTCGGCGGAGTCGTTGCCATCGCCGCCCCCGGCGGCACCACCGCAACATCGCCGGCGGCCGCCGTCGAGGCCGGTCCCTCGTCGGACCCGGCGGGAAACAACGGGGTCATCAAGATCGAGGACGAGAACATCGATGACATCCCGCAGAACGATCCGCACGTGGGCTGCGTGTTCAACGTCGAGTTCTACAACTACGACAAGGGTCCGTACACCGCGCGGGTGACGTTCGAGGCCCAGGCGCCCACCGACGGCGAGGTGGTTGCGACGGGCAACCTAACACCGTTCATCGGCGAGGACAGCGCCGGCGGCGGCACGGACCTGGACGCCCGCGAGTCCTACACCCTCTCGTTCACCAGCCCTCCGCACCCGCAGCAGGGCCATCACGTGAAGCTGACCATCCACGCCCAGGGCTCGATCGGCAACGACGTCAAGCACAAGGTCTTCTGGGTCGAAGGCTGTGCACCGACCCCGAGCCCAACACCCACCGAGACCCCCACCGAATCTCCAACGGAGACACCGACCGAAACACCAACCGAGACTCCCACCGAGACTCCCACCGAGACTCCGACCGAATCGCCGACGGAGACTCCGACCGAATCGCCGACGGAGACCCCGACTGAGTCGCCGACTGAGTCGCCGACCGAGTCACCGACCGAGTCACCGACCGAGACTCCCACCGAGACTCCCACCGAGTCGCCAACGGAGTCGCCGACCGAATCTCCGACGGAGACCCCGACCGAGTCACCGACCCAGTCCCCGACCGAGTCACCGACCGAGTCACCGACCCAGTCCCCGACCGGGTCGCCGACTGCGGGGCCGTCGACGACGCCGCCGGGGGCGCAGCCAACGGCGTCGAGTTCGAAGCCGGCGGGTGTGCCGACGGCCGTCGACGCCGGCCTGGCCTCGACCGGTGGCAACGAGGACTCGCACACCGGCGCGCCGATCCTCGGTGCGGGCCTGCTGGCAATAGGCGGCCTGATGATCGGCTCGGGTGCATTCCTGGCCCTGCGGCGTCGTGGGATGCACAGCG
>DASRHY010000082.1:0-35822 GCA_035650275.1 Kribbellaceae bacterium
GGGGTTTGGGAAGCGCCTGCAACCTGCTGGATGTACTTGTCCTGCTCGGCCTGTCGCTGCGCCATCGCCGTCATCTGCCGTTCGGTCATGCTCCGGCCGCGAGCAATGAGGTAGATCAGTGCGCCCAGCCATGGCACGAAGATGAGCAGGATCGCCCAACCGGCCTTCGCCCAGCCGCTGAGCGTGCTGTCGCCGAACAGGTCGAACAGGCAGCGGAACCACACCATCAGGGCGGCGATCCAGATGAAGAACCAGAAGCTCCACAGGAGGACGTCCCCGAAGTCGGTCGTGATTGAGTCCATGGTCATTCCTTCACGAGGTCGGCCCACGCGCCGTCCGGTGAGCCCGACCCAAGCCTCCCAGACGCGAAGGGATCCGGGTGGGAATGCGGGGCTGCGTGTCGCTGACCGCCAGTGGTCCGCTGCGGAACCGACGCGCACCACCAAACCCGATCGAATCCACCCTCGCCACCGTCCGCCCCCCGACCGCGAGTCACGAAGGGTCCCGGCACCCGCGCCGCCCGGAGTCGCGATGGCCTTCAAGCTCATCGAGTCCGCGCACGCCGGGCGTCGCGCAGCCTAGATCCGTTTGATTGTCGCGAACCAGGCCGGTGCGCCGTCGTCGTGGTATCTCGTCTGAACCCGGTCCGGTTCGATGGCGGCGACAGTCCATCCAGTGCTGGGGTTGAACGCCGCTCTCAGCTGTTCCTGACTGATGGGGTGCGGGCCAGTATCGGGACCATCGTCACTGAAGCACAACACATACAGGGTGCCATCGTGCTCGGTCACCGACGCCAGACTCGCGACGTATGCCGGTCGCTCGTCGCCGTCGAAGGTGTGGAACAGTCCGCAGTCCAGCACCGTCTCGAACCTGCGCCCCAAACGCTCCAGCTGGAACGCGTCAGCCGCAGCGAACTCGACCTCGATCCCACGGTCGTCGGCCTTCCCTCGGGCGATCGCCAGCGCCGTCTCAGCCACGTCAACGCCCAGAACCGACAGTCCCAGCGAGGCGACGTGCAGAGCGTTCTCGCCGGTCCCGCAGCCCGCATCGAGCACCGCTCCGGCGAAGCCGCCTTCGGATGCCAAACGCACTATTGCTGGCTGCGGCTGACCGATATCCCAAGGCGCAGGGCCGTCGTGGTACGACGCATCCCAGGGCAGTCCCGTCAGCCGTTCGTGACTGGTTGGATGCCGACTACTGAACGGATCGTCAGCGAGGGTTCCTGGCTCCGGCAACTTCGTCCCCTTCCTGCAACTGATCTTGCCACCACCGCCCCATTCCAGCTTCGTGGCCGGGTCTCGACGGTTTCTGCCAGACCGAGACGTGGCTCCTGCATTCGCTGGTGAACGGGTCGCGGCTCCAGGTACTCCAGCGTTCGCGCAGCGTCATGCCGGCCAGTCGTGCCATCAGGTCGAGCTCGCTCGGCCAGACGTAGCGGAACGGCGCTGAGAAGGTCTCGAGCCGGCCGCCTTCGGCCCAGTAGTGGTGTGAGATCGCGGTCTGGGTGGCGACGTCGTACTCCTCGAAGCCGAGGTGTTCGGGTGTGACGGCGAAGGCGTGGAAGGTCTCGCCGGGTGGGAGTCGTTGCAGTTCGGGGACGTACACCTCGATCACGAAGCGGCCGCCGGGCTCCAGCTGGGCGGCGACGTTGCGGAAGCACTCGACCTGCGCGTCCTGGGTGGTGAGGTTCGTGATGGTGTTGCGGACGAGGTAGGCGAGGCTGAACCCGTCGCCTGCGTGGGTGGTCGCGAAGTCGCCGATGGTCAGGTCGATGGCGTCCGCACCCGGTTTCGCCTGTAGTTGGGCGACCATGTCTGGCGACAGCTCGATTCCGTGCACGCGGATCCCGCGGCGGCTCAGCGGGAGCGCGATGCGGCCCGTGCCGATACCTAGTTCGAGGACACGGCCGGCTGCCGCGAGGCCGGCGAGGAAGTCCACCGCCGGATCGACGACGGCGGGGTCGAACAGCTCTGCCCAGCGGGCGTCGTACTCGCGCGCGATCCGTTCGTCGAAGTAGTTGTGAGGCACCGTTTCAGCGTGGCCGGAGACGGTGGCCACCGCATCCGGTTATCCGCTTTTGGGTACGACGAGCGTGCCGGAGCGAGATGCGCTGGTCCTGAAGACCGGTGCCGAGCGCCGGCTACTTGACGGCGTCTGCGGTGTTGCGGGTTGGTGTGGGCGTCGTCGCTTTGGTGGTCGGCTTGCGCAGGAAGAGCCAGGTGACGATGGTGACGTAGCCGACCCAGACGATGACCTGCTCGATGGACGGGCGCGGGTCCCAGCCGAACATGGCGGCGAGGAACTTGCCGACTTCGTGGCTTTGTGTGAGCCATTCGACCCCGGTGAGGTTGTAAACCGCGTCGTACATGATGGGTAGATCCTCGGCCGACTGCAGGAACATCACCGCGCGGGCCAGCAGGCCGGCTGCGAAGACGATCAGGATCAGTGCGGTGACGGTGAAGAACTGCTTCATCGGCAGCCGCTTGCCGCCGACGACGACCATCCAACCCAGGGCGCCCGCGAGCAGGAGCCCGGCGAGTCCGCCGATCAGCACTTCGGCGCCGTCGCCCTCGGTCGCGGTGGCGATCAGGAACAGGGAGGCCTCGAACCCTTCGCGGAGTATGGCCAGGAATGCCGACGCGACGATCGCGAGCTTCACGTTCGCGCGCCGGTTCATGGCCTCGTCGAAGCCGTGCTCCAGCTGGCCTTTGAGCTGGCGGGAGTGGCTGCGCATCCAGAAGACCATCCAGGTCAGGACCACCACGGCGAGCAGCATCGTCGCCGCGAAGGCCCGCAGTCGGGCGACGCCTTCGAGGTTGTCCATACCGACGTGGATGCCGATGCCGAGACCAAGTGCGACGGCGAACGCCGCACCGGCCCCGAGCCACATCGGTCCGAGCAGGTCCGTCCGCCCCGTGCGCTGGAGGTACGAGTACAGGATCGCGATGACCAGCGCGGCCTCGAACCCTTCCCTGAGCATGATCAGGAATGCGGCGAGCATGACGGTCCTCCTTCGTTGGTCCTGGTGGTCAGCTCGGTGACGCGGATGGCTCGCTGGAGCCGGACCCGGATCCCGATCCGGAGCCCGATCCGGAGCCCGATCCGGAGCCGGAGCCGCCTGAGCCGCCGCCGTCGTCGGAGCAGCCGGTGAGGGCGAGGGTGAGTGCGAGGGCGGTGGCCGCGAAGGCGGCGCCCAGACGACGAGTCATGTCAGTGATCCCTTCAGAACATCGGTCGGTACGGCTTCCGCCGGGCGACGCCGGGTCGCCCGGTAGGTCAGGACGGCGGTGCCGGTGAGCACCGCGATCCAGATCAGGTGCCCGGGCCAGAACCCGGGCCAGCGGTAGTCGGGCAGCAGCGGAGCCAGGGCTCGGTAGACCGGGCTGTGCACCTGCTCGAACCCGGTCACCCAGGTCACCGCCTCGCGGTACCCGTCGAACCACAGAGCGACCAGGTTCACCACGCCAGTCAAGGCCAGCACCGCTGGCACTGCCGGCCGTACGGCGGTTTCCCGCATCGCGGCCAGCACGACCAGCACCGCGAGCGGGAGTACCACGACGACCTGCCGGCCTGGTGACCAGTAGCCGTGCATGGTGAGCGCGAGCCAGGTGGCCGCGGCCCAGCCGGCCCCGAGCGGGACGAGCAGCACCCGTGCGGGCAGTCGCCGTGTGAGCAGCACGATGACCGCGGGCACCAGCAGCAGATACGCCGGTTGCCAGCCGATCAGCCCGTAGCCACGATCGGTGAACAGGCTGACCAACCGCAGCGACCGGCCCCAGTAGTCCGGCTCGACGCCCATCACCGAGAACTCCCCGGTCTGCTGGAAGTGGTCGCCGGTCGCGTACACGGTCCAGCCGCCCCAGATCTGCCGGTGCAGCAGCAGGTACGACGCGCCCGCAGCCGCCAGTACGGCGCCGGCGACCAGCAGCCGTGGTCGCTGGCAGCGCAACCGCCAGGCCAGCATCGCGACGAGCGCGATCGCGACGGGCGCGTACTTCACGCCGAGCCACGGCAGAGCGACCACAGCGGTCAGCGCGATGGCGAGCTCGCGGCCACGCAGCACCGGCCGGGTCAGCGCCGCGACCGCGGCGAGTGTGGCCAGTGCGGCCGGCAGCTCGGGGTAGACCTGTTGCGAGTAGATGCCGAGCGGGGGCGAGGCGAATACCAGTGCCGCTCCGGCGGCCGCGACCCGCGCGTCCAGCCCGAACCGCCGGACTGCGGTCCAGACCAGCAGCGCGGCACAGGCGGCCGCGACCAGCCCGAGCGCGATCTTCGCGCCGACCCAGCCGGCCAGTCCGACCGGCACCGCGATCAGCACGGGAAGCAGCGGGTCGTGCGGCGACAGCGCCGAGCCGTCCGGCAGCGGCCGGGTCTGTACCGGCAGCTCGCGGTCGTAGTAGTCGCGCCAGCGCTCGGCGGCCAGCTCGTCGGAGATGTCGAGACTGCGGTCCTCGTACAGCGACAGTGCGGTGAGCAGATACTGCGGTTCGTCGACGGACGCCTGGCCGCCGTATGTCGCGCGTACGCCGATGCCGAGTACGGCTGCCGTGAAAGCGACCACGGCCGGTACGACGTACACCCATCGCCTGGTCATCGGACCGGCTCCAGCACGGCTGGCCGCGACGCGACGGCGCGGCGGACCGCGTCGTCGAGGTCGGTGTGTGGTGTGTATCCGATCAGGCGGCGCAGCCGGGTGGTGTCGGCCCAGGTCTGCTCGACCTCGCGGTCGTCGGCGCCGACCAGCTCGACCGGCGGCCGCGGGTCGCCGAGTGCGGCGCCGACCGAGGCGACCAGTTCGCCGAGCCTGCGCGGCCGGCCGGTGCCGAGGTTGACGGTGCCGCTGCCGCCACTGGCCGCGAGGGCGATGATGGCCCGGACCGTCTCCCGGACACAGGTGACGTCGCGAGTCCGGTCCAGACTGCCGAACACCCGGGCCGGCTGACCTGCGCGCAGTGCGTCGGCCCAGACGCTGAGCGCCATGTCGGCGCGCTGACCCTCGCCGATCACGGTGAACGGCCGAACCACCAGCACGTGCCCGCCCGTCTCAGCGCGGACGGCACAAGCCGACTCGACCGCGACCTTGCTGCGCGCATAGCCACCGCGCGGATGCAGCCCGTCGGTTTCTCGGCTCGGTCGGCCACTCGACCCGCCGTACACACTCGACGAGGACATCACCAGCAGCGGCACCTGCGGGGACACTGTCTCTGCCACGACGACTGTCGCGCGTACGTTGTCGCGGTGCCGCCGCTCCGCAATCCCGTCCCGATCGTCACGCACCCCACTGGCCGCGGCCAGGTGCATCACGCAGGTGGCCTCCCGCAGTGCCTGCCGGGCGTCGGCGGAGTCGAGCAGGTCACCCTGCACGATGCGCAGCCCACGGCTCGGCGCGACCGGTGAACGGTCGACAGCGATGACGTCGTGCCCTACGCGCAGCAGATGGTCTACAAGCGTCGAACCGATGAACCCGGCGGCTCCGGTGACGACGACGGACATTGGGCCTCTCCGAATGATGATCTCTTCCGAAGGAACGGTTCCCCGACCCGCTTCAGGTTAGGCTAACCTCAGTCCGTGGACCGTAGCATCACCTTTCGCCGTTTGGACAGACGCCGTCTGCTCACCGGTCTGATCGGCACCGCCGTCCTGGTCGGCGCCGCGGTGTACTTGGCAGGAGCGGTCCAGCCGGCGGTCGTCGCCGACGCGGCACGGACGCTCGCCGGCCAGCCCATGCGGATCGGTCTCGCGCTCGTCGCCTATGCCGCGGCGTTCACGCTGCGGAGCTGGGCATGGTGCCGGGTGTTGCCGACGCTTCCTCCGGGTCAGGCATGGTCGGCGCTGCACGTCTCGCTGCTCGGCAACCACGTGCTGCCGTTCCGCCTGGGCGAGGCGCTGCGGGTCACCAGCGTGCTGCGCCGGACCGCGCTGCCGGTCCGTCCGGTGATCGTCTCCGCTGTGACTCTGCGAGTCGGCGACGTGCTCGCGGTCGGGCTGCTGGCACTGGCCGCTGCCCCGGCCGTGCTGCTGTCGGTGGCGGGACCGTGGACCTGGCCGATCCTCGCCGTCGGCGGCGTCGGTCTCGCCTGCTGCCTGGTTCTGGTCCGCCGGACGCCCTCGTTGCGGTCACCCGGGCCTGGCGTCCTGGTCGCTGCCCTGCTCGCCTGGGTACTGGAGTCCGCGGTCGTGCACGCGGTCGCCGCGGCCGCCGGACACCCGATCGGCGCCGGGCAGGCGGTCGCCGTGACCGCGGTGACGATCGCCGCGCAGACAGTCGCGCTCACGCCAGGCGGTATCGGCACCTACGAGGCCGCAGCCACCGCGGCCCTGGTCGCCCTCGGTGTCGAGCCGGGGCCGGCGTTCGCGATCGCGCTGCTGACCCACGCGATCAAGACCGGGTACGCGATCCTGCTCGGCACGGCCGCGCTGGTCGTTCCGGCTCCCGGCTACTTCGGACGCTGGCGGCTACCGCGCCGGCTGCCGTCACGGCCGGCCGCCGTACCGGTTGCCGCGGACGCGCCGGTGGTCGCGATCATCCCGGTTCACAACGAGGCCGGCACCATCCCACGGGTGGTCGGCGACCTGCCGAGGGAGGTGTCCGGCCGTCGTGTCGAGGTGATCGTGATCGATGACGGCTCCACCGACGACTCGGCCGACGAGGCTCGGGCCGCCGGCGCGATCGTCGTATCGCAGCACCGCAACCTCGGCCTGGGCGCCGCGGTACGCCGCGGGCTCGCGGAGGCGACCGCCCGGAACCCGGCCGCCGTGGTCTACCTCGACGCCGATCTGGAGTACGACCCGACCCAGCTAACCGACCTCGCTGCACCGGTGCTCGCCGGTACCGCCGACTACGTGGTCGGCTCCCGATTCGCCGGCCAGATCACGCGCATGCTGCCGCACCGCCGGCTCGGCAACCGCGTACTGACGCTGTGGGTCCGCTGGCTGACCCGGCGCCGCGACCTCACCGACGGGCAGAGCGGCTACCGCGCGTTCTCGCCCCGCGCCGCCGCCGAGGCCGAGATCGTCCACGACTACAACTACGCCCAGGTCCTCACCCTCGACCTGCTCGCCAAGGGTTTCCACTACGCCGAGGTCGGCATCCGCTACTCGTTCCGCGACACCGGCACCTCGTTCGTCCGGCTCGGCCGCTACCTGCGCAAGGTGGTCCCGGCCGTCCACCGCGAGCTCAACCAGCCGACCGCCCTCCGCTCCGGATCGGACACAGGCGTGACGGCACCGGACGCGGTGTCGGCGCGCTGACCCGTCAGTCCTCGACCCGGTGCTCCGCGAACCTCTGCTGTGCCGCTCGCCAGGCGTTCCGGTCGAACGTCCCGTCGTCGCGCACCGCGTCGACCGCGTCGTACGCCTCCGCGATCGCGTGGTGGCTGTTGTCGTGCGCGAACAGCCCGAGCCGCCCGAACGAGATCACGTTCGGCACCCCGTCCACCCAACGTTGCTGGGCCGCCAGCCGTGGCGGGTAGTCCAGGTCGAACACCGGGTACACCCGCGGCAACCGCACCACGTGCACCGCGGTCCGGGTCACCGAAGGCAGCCGCGCGGTGTTGATCGTCTGCTCGACCAGCTCGGCGAGCGCGGTGTCGTCCGCGGTCCACACCGCATCCCCTTGTGCGCACGGGATCTCCGCACACAGCACGCTCGAGCCGGTGGGGTCATCCGCCGAATCTCGGTAGTTGGCCGGCTCCGAGATTCGCGTCACCGGCGTGCCACCTGCCGGTAGATAGTGCGCGTCGTACGACGTCCAGCGGCCGCCCGCGTGCACCAGATACACCAACACCATCGCCCGGAACGTCAGCCCCGACTCGTCCGCGGGCTCACCCGTGACCAGCGTCCGCAGCACCGGCAGCGGAATGGTGGAGAAACACTGCCGAGCAGTGATCTCGCCGCCTCCGGCGACTATCCGTACACCGTTGCTATCAGCAACCAGTTTCTCCGCCTTCGTGCCGGTACGCACGTCCGCGCCAGCCGTGGTCGCGGCGTCGTACAGCGCCTCGGCGATCTGCCCGAACCCCCGCCGCGGGTAGTAGAACGACCGTCCCTGCTCGGTGCCCGCCCCGGCTCGGCCTCCACGCAAGACGCGGCCGAGCACCTTCCACGGCGAGTCCGCCGTCACCCGCACCCGCGCCTGCGCACCGTGGATCCGCTCGCCCGGCAACCCCCACAGCTTCGCCGCGAACGGTTCGTACAGCTCCCGGTACACCGTCGGTCCCAGGCCGGCCCGGATCTGCTCGGCATACGTGTCTGCTCGCGCCCGCCGGATCGGACCCAGCACGGCATCCCGCGCGATCCCGGCAACGATCCGCGGAGGTAACGCCCGCAGCACGTCGTCAAGCCGGAGTGGGAATCCTATCCATGCCTGCCCGAGCAGAAGACGACCGTTGCGGCGCCGCAGCTGCAGATCGCCGCCCAGCAGATCCTGGATGTCTGCCAGCACATGTCCCGCGGTCGCCGGATGCAGCCGGTGGCTGCCCAGGTCGACCCGCTGGCCGCCGACCTCGAACGACGCAGACATTCCCCCGACGCGGTCCGAGCGCTCGAGCAGCACCACCGACAGTCCCCGCTGAGCAGCACGCCAAGCAGCTGCCAGTCCTGCGGGGCCAGCGCCGAGGACCACCAGGTCGGCGTCGTGAGGCGAAGATGTGCTCATGCAGCGAAGACCCTACCGGCCGAACGATGCCTCCGCGGTGGGCCTGAACCAGACACGCAGTTTCCCGTCACCCGTCGGGACCCGCCGACCAGCTCGGCGGTCGCGTCTGGCTGTGCCTGCAGGTTGAGCCACCACGCCGGCTGCGGATCAGCCCAGCCGTTCATCGCCAAGGTGACCAGGTTCGGATCGTCCTCGAAATAGCCGACGATGACACTGTGATCCCGTCCCGTGCGCCGCCCGGTCGTCGTCAGCCGCAACGTGCCCCACCGCCCAGGCTTCGGACGCCAGAGTCCCACCCGGCCGCCACTGATACGGCAGACCGCGCGGTGCAGTGACCACACCGTGCGGATGAACCAGCGAGGTGGAAGACGCGGACCTCGAACCCGTTCGACGGACACCGCCTGCCCCCTTCCGGCTCCCTGCTTCGAGGCTACGAGTTGAACGACCCACCGAGTCCATTGGGCGGTGTACGCCCGGCCGCTTCACAGCTCATGCACGAACCAGTCCCTGGCCAGGCGGGCGACCTGGTCCAGGGCGCCCGGCTCCTCGAACAGATGCGTCGCGCCCGGGACGATCTCGAGGCGCGCTGTCCCGGCCAGCCTTCGCAGCGCGGCCCGGTTGAGCTCGAGGACCGCTGTGTCGAGCTCGCCGACGATCAGCAGCGTCGGCTGGCGTACGAGCGGAAGGGAGTCGTCGGCCAGGTCGGGGCGGCCGCCGCGGGAGACGACCGCACGGACCTCGGTGGGCCGGGCTGCGGCGGCGACGAGCGCGGCTGCCGCGCCTGTGCTTGCGCCGAACATACCCAGCCCGAGACCGGCGGTGAGCTCGTCGTTTGCTGCCCAGTCGGCCAACGCGGTTACCCGCCCCGCGAGCAGGCCGATGTCGAAGCGGAAGGCGCCCGTACGCCGGTCGAGCTCTTCCTCGTCCGGGGTCAGCAGATCGGCCAGCACGGTCGCGAGGCCGGCCCGGTGCAGCGTCTCGGCCACGTAGCGGTTGCGCGGGCTGTGCCGGCTGCTGCCGCTGCCGTGCGCGAACAGCACCGCACCGCGGGCATCGTGTGGTATGACGACGTCCCCATCGAGCGTGACTCCCGCGACCGGGATCTCAGCGCTTTGCCGGACGGCGTCCATCGACGTTCCTTGTACGGCGTACGGGTAGGTCTCGGCAACCTCGCCCTCGTCCCAGCGAGCTGTCCGCTCGGGGCTCCACCGTCCGGGTGTTGTCCACGTGGATCACCGCATCGAACTGATCGGCCGGGCGGGCTCGGTAGTAGTGGCGCTGCCGCTTGGTCCGCGGCCGGTAGATGTAACCCTAGTCGCCTTCGCGGATTCGGACCCAACTGCTGTTCAGCGAGGCGAAGATCGCATCGAGCTGGTCCCGATAGGCCTCAACTGTCTCGAGCGCGGGTTGCCCGTTGTCGCGGGCCTTGTCATAGTCAATCCGGTCACGCAGCGCATACAGACTTTGCAGCGCGACTGTGTTGTTGATCCACAGCTTCCGGAACGCGAACCATGACGTCCATGCGGCGGCGATCGTCGCGAGACCGGCAGTCACCATGGAGATCGCGACGAGGATCGGCAGGTCGTAGATCTCATTCAGCCCGATCAGCAGGGCCGTGGCCGCACTGAACACGGCAGCCGAGATCGTCTGCAGCCGGCTGCCTCTGCGGTAGAAGTCACGTGAACCGCGGACGTTCTTGATCCCCCGGTCGAGGTGTGCCTCGACTTGCTGCAACAGCTCGATGTCACCCACTTCATGCCTCCCGCGCGTGTCCCTAGGCGGTGCCTGCCAGCCGCCGCGTATGGCCGAGCTGTGCAGGCTGGCTGTCCCTGGACCTCACAGCTAGTCCCTCAGACTAGAGGCTTCGTAGACGCTGGCGTGGGGCTCAGATTCATCTGAGGTCTCGGCTGTCTCCGCGAGATAGGCGGAACTCTGTCGGACAGCAGGTTCGGGCTCGAATCCACCGACGACGACGTGTTTCCCGTCACCGGGAGCAGCCGACGAGTGTGTGGGAGAGGCGTTCGCGGGGAGTGGCGATCAGCGGTCTGCGGGGGTGACCTGCGGCCCATCGGAGTACCAGCGCCACCACACCAGTCCTCGCTTTCGGGCGCCGTGGCTCAGCAGTGCCACGATCGTCAGACCGCCTGCGCTCCACAGACCTATTCTCTCGCGCCGCAAGGTCTGCTCGACCCGCCTGAGCCTCGAGGTGAGTCGCGGGACCTCTGTCAGCACGTCCGACCCCGCCCGTGTCGGGAGTCCGGTGAGATTCGTGTTTGCCTCCACCCGCGCGAGTTCAGCGGGTCAACTGGCGGGCGGCTGGGCGGCTGCTGTGCCTCGGTCCGGGAACAGCGGCCGCATGAAGGTCCGGTCGTAGCGGATGACGCAGCCGCTCTCGTCTCGGATCCGGTCCGCCGCGACGAAGTCCGGATCCACGCCGAACAGCGTCCGGTACTGCTCGTAGGCCGCCAGGCTGGGAAAGCTGAACAGCGCCAGCGCCCGGTCGCTGGCACCTTCGCTGGGCAGGAAGTATCCGTGGTGTGTCCCGCCGTGCTCCTCGACCAGTTGCATCCATCGCCGAGCGAACTGCTCGAATGCGTCGATCTTGGCGGGATCCACGACATAGTCAACAACGCAAGTCATCACGCCGCCACGCTAGCCCGGGACGCACCTTCCGCGATGCACTCGGCCCGGCCGCGTTGGCAGGGTCCGAGCCGTTGTGCGGGTGCCCGGCCGGTTGACCAGCCTCGACGTATTCCTGAATCCCCGGCGAATCGCTCGCCGCTCTTGGCACCTGACGAACTGGCCAGGTCCGCGACGCCGGCGTGGTCGCGCGTTGCGCCGGGCCGCGATGCGAGCCTGCGGCAGGATCGCATCGCGGCCGGGTCTCCGGCTTGATCAGCGTGTGTTCGGGGTCAGCTGCCGCGCGGCGGCGGCGCGCAGTCCATCCAGTAGCGGGGTGGTGGGCCGCGCCCAATCAGGCGGCGGAGGTGGTCGGTTGCGTCGGCCGAGACGCCTGCCGCCGTGTCGGCATGCAGCTGCACGAGGAAGTCAACAGTCTGTTCGTCGACACCGCCGGCCCGCAGCGCCTCAGCATGCTCCGACGACGAGAGGTCCTGGTACGTCACAGGTGTACCGGTCACCTCTGAGACGGCGGCGGCCGCGTGCGCGCGGGCATCATCGGGTGGGCCACGCGGGCCGCCGCCATGGGTCGGGCGACTAGCTGAACTAGTCGCGTTCCACCCAGCGGTCGATCGACCACATGACGGCAAGCGCCATACCTGGGTCGACCCCGTGCGCGACGTCGACGGTGTACGTGTCCTTTATGGTGACCCACTTCTGGGTGATCTGGATGATCGGCTTGCCGCCCGAGCTGACGGAGTAGTTCTTCTCGACGAGCGAGCCCTCCACGAGCCACGGCTCACCCGAAGGCACGTCGAGCGTCATGCGGGACTTGATCGGCGAGAACATGTGCGCCTTCAGCTCGCCGACCTCGGTGCCGTTCGCGTCGGTGATGGTCATGCGCTTGGGGATCCCCAGGAGCTTGCCTCGCACCTGGTAGACGACCTGATCGCCGGCCTTGACGTCGGCCAGCGGCCGGGGACCCATTTTGCCGTCCACGAAGTACCGTTGCTCTTCGGTGTCAGGGTCGAGGACGGCGAAGTCGCGGCCGGCAGCGAACTTGCTTTTCACCAGGAACCGGCTCCAGCCCGCCGGTGCGGGTGGCAGTGAGGCCATGGGACCTCCTCGGAGGTGCTCATCGTCCGGCGTGGATGGTCGGGAACCCGAATGTGAGAGTAGCCGGAACGTGGCAGTTCTGGAACGCAGGCCAGGCGACGGATCGGCGGGCTGATGCCGGAGCCGGAGGACGTGAGAGCGTCCGGCAGCGACGGCCGTGCTTCGATGAGTTCACCCGCACGCCGGCAGGAGGCCAGATGTCCACCTTCCCAGTTCTCATGCATACGGCCCTGGACGCCACTGACTGCCGTGGCCTCGCCGAGTTCTATCGCGAGCTCCTCGGATTGCGCTACCGCCCCGGTGACGAGATCCCTGCGGACGGCAACGACGAGGATGCGGATTGGCTGGTCCTCCTCGACTCCGAAGGAAACCGCGTGCTCGCCTTCCAAGAAGTCCCGACACTTGCCCGGCCGACCTGGCCATCGCACGAGGTTCCGAAGCAGATGCACCACGACTTCAGGGTGCCGAGTGTCGAGGAGCTCCAACGACACCGACAACGGGCAGAAGAGCTGGGCGCCACGTTGCTCTACGACCGAACCGACTCAGGTGAGCCTCTGTACGTGCTGGCCGACCCCGCAGGCCACCCTTTCTGTCTTCTCGTGGGATCTGCGTAGCCGAGCGGCAAGCCATCGGGGCTCAACTAGCCCGCAGGAGACGTAGTCGAACGGTGTGCGCAAGGCCACCTACCACGATCCTGACGGCAACGAGATCGGGTTCGGCGTTCCACTCTGACCAGGTAGATGTCGCCGCTGAAGTTTGTGCGCCGGTGCCTTCATCGTGTCGCCGGTCGAGGTGTCCGGACCCGCTCATCCGCTCGGGTCAGCCCCAAGGCCGGGTTGCGGGCTCTAGGCATGGGCGATGAACGGGGTTAGTTTCTGGCCAGCGTGTTTCTCGGGGGTCAGTCCACAGATGTGGCCAGGGAGGAACTATGGGTTCATTGCGTTGGGGAGCGGTCCGAGGGATCGCGGTAATCACGGCCTTCACATTGCCGCTGGGCCTCACCGCCCCGGCACAGGCAGATCCAGTCGAGGAAGCCTTCGCCAAGCTGCTCGTGAAGCAGGTGAACGGCGCGAACGTGAAAGAGCACATGGTCGCGTTACAGGCGATCGCCAACGCCAACGGCGGGAACCGGGCGGTGGGGACCACCGGGTACGACGCGAGTGCTGCCTACGTCGCGAACAAGCTGAAGAATGCCGGCTACCAAGTCACGATGCAGCCGATCAACTTCGTCGAGAGCTGGAGCGAGAACACGCCGCCGGTGCTGGAGCTGACCGCGCCGACCAGCAAGACCTACCTGACGAACGACGAGTTCTTCGCCTTCGAGCCTTCTCCCGCAGGTGATGTCACGGCCGAGGTTCAGGCCGTCGACCTGACCCTGCCTCCGACGCCCACACCGACATCGACCAGCGGTTGTGAGGAGTCGGACTTCGCGGGGTTCGTCCCCGGGCGGATCGCCCTGATCCAGCGCGGCACCTGCGCCTTCGCCAGCAAGATCCGCAACGCGGGCCGGGCCGGCGCGTCCGGCATCATCGTCTTCAACGAGGGCCAGCCCGGCCGGACCGACGCGTTCCCGCTGGACATCGGTGAGTGGCGGGCCGGAGTGCCGATGGTCTTCGCGGACTTCGCGGTCGGCAACGAGCTGGCCTCGACCCCGGGCGCGACGGTTCACCTCAAGGTCGACTCCGAGCTGGTGCTCGGCACGAACGACAACGTGATCGCCGAGTCCCGCTCCGGCGACCCGAACAACGTCGTGATGGTCGGCGCCCACCTCGACAGTGTCCCGGCCGGGCCTGGCATCAACGACAACGGATCGGGTAGCGCGGCCATCCTGGAGACCGCACTGCAGATGAGCAAGTTCCCGGTGAAGAACAAGGTCAGGTTCGCCTGGTGGGCGGCCGAGGAGATCGGTCTGCTCGGCTCCGACCAGTACGTCGAGGGGCTGTCCGCGGCGGAGCGCAACAGGCTCAAGCTCTACCTGAACTTCGACATGATCTCCTCGCCGAACTACGCCTTGAAGCTCTACGACGGCGACAACTCCGACGCCGTCGGCGCACCGGCCGGACCGCCCGGATCCGCCCAGATCGAGGCGACCTTCGAGAGGTTCTTCAGCGGACGCGGCCTGGCCACCGTCGGTACCGACTTCGACGGACGTTCCGACTACGGTCCGTTCATCGCCGTCGGCATCCCGTCCGGCGGCATCTTCACGGGCGCCGAGGGCATGAAGACGGCCGCGGAAGCCGCGCTGTTCGGCGGCCAGGCCGGCGTCGCCTACGACGTCTGCTACCACCAGGCCTGCGACACCATCACCAACCCCAACATGACGGCGCTGGACGTCAACGCCGACGCCATCGCCGACTCGACCGCACGGTACGCCTTCAACCTCAGCGCCATCCCGCCGCGCGCTCCGAGCAGCTGATGTAAGGCATCGAGCCGAGCAGGCGCTCAACGGCGCCTGCTCGGCCGCGCCCGCCGTCGCCGGCCGGGTTGGTGGCAGAGATAGGCTCGTCAGCCAGGGCTTTCGAACCGGAGGGGACCCAGATGGCTGTCGGTCGTGTCGATGTCGACGGCGGTGACGCTGAAGTCCGGCCGCAGGACGACCTATTCGGGCATGTGAACGGGCAATGGCTGGAGACGGTCGAGATCGCGCCGGACCTGCCGATGGCCGGCGGCGCCATCGAGCTGGTGCTCGCCGCGGAGGCCCAGGTCCACCAGATCCTTCGCGATGCGGCCGCGGCCGACACGGCCACCGGCTCGCCGCGTCAGCAGATCGGCGATCTGTACACGTCGTTCATGGACGAGGACACCGTCGAGAGGCTCGCAGCCACCCCGCTGGACGACCTGCTCGGGTCGATCGCGTCGATCTCGTCAGTGGCCGAGCTCGCCGCGGTACTGGGTGCGATGGCCCGGATCGACGTCGGCGGCGGCTTCGATGTGTACGTGAACACCGACGACCGGCGCTCGGACCGCTACATCGTCAACGTGACCCAGGGCGGTCTCGGGCTTCCCGACGAGGCGTACTACCGCGACGACGCGTTCGCCGACACCCGGGCGGCGTATGTCGAGCACGTCACCGCGATGCTGCGGCTGCTCGGCGACGACGACTCGGCCGCGGCGGATGCGGCCGGCCGGATCATGGCGCTGGAGACGCGACTCGCCGCCGGCCACTGGGACAACGTCACGACCCGTGACGTGGTCAAGGCGTACAACCTGCTCACGTACGACGAGCTGCGCGCGGCCGCGCCGGCGTTCGACTTCCCGGTCTGGCTGGCCGCCGTCGGCGCGGACGAGTCGGCACTGGCCGAGGTGATCGTGCGGCAGCCGAGCTACCTGTCGGTGCTGTCGGACGCGCTGACCGACGTACCGCTGGCCGACTGGAAGGACTGGCTCAGGTTCCACTTGTTGAGCGCCCTCGCGCCGTATCTGAGCACGGGCTTCGTCGAGGAGAACTTCGCGTTCTACGGACGCACGCTGACCGGCGCCCCGGAGCTGAAAGTGCGCTGGAAGCGGGCCGTCGCCCTCGCCAACCAGCTGCTCGGCGAGGCGGTGGGCGAGGTGTACGTCGCCGAGCACTTCCCGCCGGAGTCGAAGGCGCAGATGGAGGCGCTGGTCGGCAACCTGGTCGAGGCCTACCGGCGCGACATCGAGCAGCTGGACTGGATGAGCCCTGAGACGCGCGCCAAGGCGCTGACGAAGCTGTCCATGTTCCGCTCGAAGATCGGGTACCCGGCCAAGTGGCGGGACTACTCGTCGATCGAGATTCGGCCGGACGACCTGGTCGGCAACGTGCTGCGCGGCCGCGCGTTCGAGACCGACCGCCAGATCGCGAAGCTCGGCCAGCCGGTCGACCTGGACGAGTGGTTCATGGTTCCGCAGACCGTCAACGCCTACTACAACCCGGGCATGAACGAGATCTGCTTCCCGGCCGCGATCCTGCAGCCGCCGTTCTTCGACCCGGACGCCGACGCGGCGCTGAACTACGGCGGGATCGGCGCGGTGATCGGGCACGAGATCGGGCACGGCTTCGACGACCAGGGATCCCAGTACGACGGCGAGGGCAACCTGGTCGACTGGTGGACCGAGTCCGACCGCAGCCAGTTCAAGGAGCGGGCCGACAAGCTGATCGCCCAGTACGACGGGTTCGAGCCGCGCGCCCTGCCAGGCAAGAAGGTGAACGGCGGGCTCACGGTCGGCGAGAACATCGGCGACCTGGGTGGTCTGCAGATCGCGCTGCAGGCGTACCTGATCAGCCTCGACGGCGCGGAGCCGCCGGTGCTCGACGGGCTCAGCGGCGAGCAGCGGGTCTTCACGAACTGGGCGATGTGCTGGCGTCTCAAGGTGCGCGAGGCACTGGCCACCCAGCTGCTGGCCGTCGATCCGCACTCCCCGGCGGAGTTCCGCGCCAACGTCGTACGCAACCTCGACGAGTTCCACCGGGCGTACGCGACCGCACCCAGCGACGGTCTCTGGCTCGACCCTGCCGACCGCGTCCGCATCTGGTGACAGCTCGACCCCACGAAGCGCACCTCTGAGGTTGCCAAGAGCAACTGTCCGGCGTGGCGGCTGCCTGTTCCGCCACCCCCAGTTCGCGTGGTTAACCCGGTGAGTGGTGGGTGTGCCCCGGTTGTTGCCGTGGCGGACCCGCAGTTGGCGTGGTTGACCACGGGCATGTGCGAGCCCGGCCCAACTGACGGACGGAAGGCGCCGGGCCGCGTATGGTCGGAATCCAGCCGCCTGCTCAGGAGGATCCACATGTCCGCGCTGTCCGCTCTCGTCGCCGCCCTGAGCGACGGTTCGATCGAGGTCGTCGACCTGACCTCGCCGTTGTCGGCCTCGACGCCGGTGATCCAGCTGCCGCCGGAGTTCGGGCAGACGGCGGCGTTCGCGCTGGAGGAGATCAGCCGGTACGACGACCGCGGCCCGGCCTGGTACTGGAACAACTTCCGCAGTGGCGAGCACACCGGCACCCACTTCGACGCGCCGATCCACTGGGTCACCGGCAAGGATCTCGCGGACGTGGCGTCGGTCCCGGCGAGCCGGCTGATCGCGCCGGCCGTCGTACTCGACTTCTCCGCCGAGGCGGGGAAGGACCCCGACTTCCTGGTCGAGGTGGACGACATCCGGGCGTGGGAGGCCGACCATGGTCCGCTGCCCGCGGGCGGCTGGCTGCTACTGCGGACCGGCTGGGACGCCCGCTCCAGTTCGCAGCAGGAGTTCCTGAACGCCGACGAGAACGGGCCGCACACGCCGGGGCTGTCGCCGGAGTGCGCGAAGTGGGTGGCGCAGGAGTCGCCGGTGATCGGCCTCGGCGTCGAGACGGTCGGCACCGACGCCGGCCGGGCGCACTCGTTCGACCCGGCGTTCCCGTGCCACTCGTACCTGATGGGCAGCGACAAGTACGGGCTGACCCAGCTGCAGAACCTGGACCGGCTGCCGGCGACCGGCTCGGTGGTGGTCGCCGGGCCGCTGCCGATCGTCACCGGCTCCGGCGCACCGGCGCGTGTGCTGGCGCTGGTCGAACGCTGATGAAGGTCGCGGAGGCCGTCGGTCGTGCCCTGGTGGCGGCCGGGGTCGGCCGCGTATTCGGAGTGGTCGGGTCCGGCAACTTCCACCTGACCAACGCGATGGTCGCGGCCGGCGCGCCGTTCGTCGCCGCCCGGCACGAGGGCGGCGCGGCGACGATGGCCGACGCGTACGCGCGGATGAGCGGCACGCTGGCCGCGCTGAGCGTGCACCAGGGCTGCGGTCTGACGAACGCGATGACCGGGATCGCGGAGGCGGCGAAGAGCCGGACGCCACTGCTCGTGCTGGCCGCGGAGGTGACCGAGCCGAGGTCGAACTTCTACGTCGACCAGGCGGCACTGGCGCGTTCGGTCGGCGCCGTCCCGGCCCGGGTCACCGCAGCCGGCACCGCGGTAGAGGAGGCGTGCGCGGCGGTGGCGACCGCGGTACGCGAACGGCGCACCGTGCTGCTCAACCTCCCGCTGGCGGTGCAGGCCGAGGACGTGCCCGCGGACGTGCTGGCCGGCGTCGTACCGCCGCCGGAACGCGCCGCGGTCGAGCCGGACCGGGCCGAGGTGGCCGCGTTCGTCGAGCTGCTCGAACGGGCCGAGCGACCGGTGTTCGTCGCGGGCCGTGGATCGCGGAGCCAGGGCAGCCGCGAGGCCCTCGAGCGGCTCGGGGACACCTACGGCGCGCTGCTCGCGACGTCGGCCGTCGCGCGCGGCCTGTTCCACGACAACCCTTGGTCGCTGGACGTCTCCGGCGGCTTCGCCTCGCCACTGGCCGCCGATCTGATCGGCCGGGCCGACCTGATCGTGGGCTGGGGGTGCGCGCTGAACATGTGGACGATGCGACACGGCCGGCTGATCGCGCCTGGCGCGACCGTGGTGCAGATCGACGACGACGCCGCGGCGCTCGGCGCGCATCGCGAGATCCGGCTCGGCATCACCGGCGACGTCGCGACGACCGCCAGGATGGCGCTCGCCTCCGCCGGCGAGCAACGCCGGGGTTACCGGACAACCGAGGTCGGCGCGAACCTCGCCTCTAAACTGTGCTGGCGCGACGTGCCGTACCAGGACACCGGTACGGCGGACCGGATCGACCCGCGGACGCTGAGCATCGCGCTCGACGACCTCCTACCCGCCGAACGGGTGCTGGCTGTCGACTCCGGCAACTTCATGGGCTACCCGAGCATGTATCTGTCGGTACCGGACGACAACGGCTTCTGCTTCACCCAGGCGTTCCAGTCGATCGGGCTGGGACTCGCGACGGCGATCGGCGCGGCACTGGCGCAGCCGGACCGGCTACCGGTCGCCGCGCTCGGCGACGGCGGCGCGCTGATGAGCGCCGCCGAGCTCGATACCGTCCGACGGCTGCGGCTGCCGATGCTGGTGGTCGTCTACAACGACGACGCGTACGGCGCCGAGGTGCACCACTTCGGTCCGGACGGGCAGGTGCTGGACACGGTGCGGTTCCCGCCTACCGACATCGCCGCGATCGGCCACGGGTATGGCTTCGAGGCGGTGACGGTGCGCACGACCGACGACCTGGAGCCGGTCGAGCGGTGGCTGGCCGGGCCACGGGCGACGCCGCTCCTGCTCGACGCCAAGGTCGTCGCCGACCGCGGCGCGTGGTGGCTGGAGGAAGCCTTCCGGGGCCACTGAGCACCGCCTAGGTAGCACCGTCGCCCGCGGATCGGAGAGCGCTACACCTGACACGCAGCGTGACCGGGATGCCAGCGACCTATCGCCGGAAGACCGATCGGTCTACCCTGGATTCCGTGGGGTCCCCCACTCCAGGACCGCGGGTCGGCGCTGGCCACCGCCTCTGGACGATCCCACCGAGAGCGGGCCGCACAGACCCATCCCCCCGGGTTGCGGCCCGCGATCGACGGGTGGACCTCTTCCCCAGCCGTTTCAGCGCCGTTGTCGGGCGGCCTCGTAGAGCATCGCGGTGGCCGCGTTCGCGGCGTTCAGCGAGCTCGCGGAACCCTGCATCGGGATCCGCACCAGATGGTCGCACCGCTCCCGCCAGCCGGCGCTGAGACCGGTCGTCTCGTTGCCGACCAGCAGCAGGGTCGGCCCGGTCAGGTCGAAGTCGAAGACGTCGGTGTCGCCGTGCTCGTCGGTGCCGACGACCTGCACCGGTGTGCCGTTCAGCCACGCGTCCACCTCACGCCGGGCCGGTACGCGGACCGTCGGCAGCGCGAACAGCGAGCCGGTGCTGGCACGCACGGACCTCGGGTCGTACACGTCCGCGGCATGACCGGTGACGACCATGCCATCGGCACCGAACGCGTCTGCCGAGCGGATGATCGAGCCGATGTTGCCGGGGCTGCCCGGCCGGTCGAACAGTACGCCGAGGAAGCCGGCGCCGACCGGGATCCGATCCAGGTCGTCCGGCGGCATCTCGACCACGGCGACGATCTCGGCGGCCTTCTCGCCCAGCTCGGCGAGCAGCTCGGCCGACATCGCCACCCGGTCCGCGGTGCTGGACCCCAGCAGGTCCTGCGCCCAGCGCGACAGCGACCGGTCGGCGTCGTACACCAACGTCCGCACTGTCCAGCCGCGCTCGACGGCGACCGTGATCGGCCGCACGCCGTGGACCAGGAACTCGCCGGCCCGCTGCCGCTTGCTCCGGTTGGTCAGCAACGCCTGCCACTGCTGGAACCGCGCGTTGCGGCTCGAGACCCGCTGGACCGCCATGATCACAGACCCTAGCCCGATGACTTCTGCGTCCGCGCTCAGTCAGTTCCGTCGTGACTACCTACCTGCAGTCGACACCGGTCGTCGAGGAACTGCCCGCGCAGCCGTACGTCGCGATCAAGGGCTCGGTCACGATGACGGAGGTCGGCACCATCGCGGACCGGCTGCCCGAGGTGTTCGGGTGGCTGGCCGCGCACGGCGTGCGGCCGGTCGGGCCGCCGTTCTTCCGGTACGTCGTGATCGATATGAGGCACCGGCTGGACCTGGAGGTCGGCGTACCCGTTGCCGAGCGGCAACAAGGCTCCGGAGACGTCGTCGCCGGGGTCTTCCCGGCCGGGACCTACGCCACCGTCCAGCACCGGGGTCATCCGGATGAGCTGGTCCACGTCACCGGGGAGCTGCTGGCCTGGGCCGAGGACGAAGGGCTGACCTGGGACATGACGCCGGCTGCGGACGGTGAACACTGGGCCTGCCGCCTGGAGGTCTACCACACGGACCCCGAGCAGGAGCCGGACCTGAACCGGTGGGTGACCGATCTGGTCTTCAAGACCCGATAGTCATGCATCCGGGACCGTGCAAATATGTGGTCCGCATCGGCTGGAACAGTGTCCTGACGCGCGGTGCGCCCGTGACCGCGCATACTGGTCTGCCGTGGGTGGCCGTGGCCACCCCTCATCCCCACTCCAGCAGACGGAAGAACGTGCGATGACCGAGGACGGTACGGCGCCGAGGCCCGGGCATTTCCTGCCCGGCGGAGCGGGTGACGGCGCCGGCGAACCGGCCGGGCCGGCGCCGGTGCGTCCTCCGGACCCCCACGCCGGCCGTGACGTCAACGACACCAGTCATCTGCAGCAGCAGGTGTACGGCTGGTCCGGCCGGGCCGCCGGGCGGCACTCGACGCCGGACCCGCCGCCGTACGAGCGGCGCCGGACGTCCAGGCCGGCGCTGGCCGGCTTCGCGGCGGCCGCGATGCTGCTCAGCGTCGGCGGGATCGCGACGGTGGCCAAGCTGCTGGGCCCGTACGACGGGTTGGTGGACAAGCCGCTGACCGCTCCGACGATGCCGCCCGGAGCGGATCCCGCGGAGGCGCCGTCGTCCGACGTGACCGTGACGGTGACCGCGACGCCGACGCCGGACGCGATCGTGGTGAAGAAGAACGACTTCTACAGCACCGGGCGGCTGCTGCCCTCGAAGTGCGCCGAGCCGAGGATCAGGCCGACCTCGAAGACCCAGGTGACCAGGTACTTCCAGGCGATGCTGCCGTGCCTGAACAAGTCCTGGGCACCGACCGTGCGCAAGTCGGGGCACGCTTTCCGCGCACCGCGCCTGGTCGTGTTCAAGGGCTCGGCCACCTCGCCGTGCACCGGCACCAGCAAGAACGCCTTCTACTGCGGGACGAACGAGACCATCTACATGCCATGGCCGGAGGAGGTCGAGGAGTACCGCGACGCCGACCGGACCTGGGCCCGGATCGACATGGCCGCGACCCTCGCGCACGAGTACGGCCACCACGTGCAGAAGCTCACCGGCATCCTGGACGCGTCGCAGTCCCGCCAGGACGGCGCGCCGACGAAGGCCGGCCAGCTGCTGGAGAGCCGCCGGGTCGAGCTACAGGCCGAGTGCCTGTCCGCGGTGTACCTGGGCGCGAACAGGCGCTACTTCCCGGTCGAGGGCCGGATGTTCGACAAGTGGGAGTGGCGCTCCGAGCACCACGGTGACGAGTACAACGACGAGAACGTCCGCGACCACGGCTCGCGCGAGAGTGTCGCCGCCTGGAGCAAGCGCGGCTTCGACAGCGCGGACCCGAAGTCCTGCAACACGTTCACGGCGCCGGCGCAGAAGGTCTCCTAGTAGAACGGCCTAGGCTCACCGCGATGGCCTGTCACTACGCCGAGGTCGTCGCCGTGTTTTAGGGGTCGCGTTCGCGGGGGAGCGGTCCTAGCCTCGAGAGGGTGGATGTCACCTTCACGCGCTTGGACGACAAGCGGTACGGGATCGCGATCACCCGGGAGCACGGGCCGGACATCCCGCGCGCACAGGCACCCGGGTACGACGACTGGATGCCGCACGACCTGGCGCAATACCTGGTGGAGGAGTCCTTCGGGATCCGGCTCGGCATCTTCGGCCAGACCGCTGCCGGCGGCGGCTCGTTCTCACCGGACCCGGCGGACCGCAGCGGGCGCACCGCCCGGACCGTGAAGCGTCTGGACGCCGCGGCACACGACGACATGGCCCGCTCCGAGCAGCTCGTCGGGGTCTGCGTCGCGGCGTGGCGGCGCCGGGTGCACGGCGAACCGCTGCCCGCCTGGATCGGCGATGTGGACGCCGCGCAGGATGGCGTCGCGGACTGCGTCGAACGGCTGGACGCGGTCGCGCGGCAGTGGCACGCGCTGCAACCCGGCCGGTCGATCACCTTTCGCTGGCCGGACCAGCTGACCGTGCACCCGGGCGGTTCGCGAGCCGGACGTCGTACCGAGCACGCCGCCACTCGCCGCCGGGGCCGGGGCCACTAGAACCTGAGCTTGAAGCCTTCGTGCGAGGCGACGAAGCCGAGCCGCTCGTAGAACCGGTGCGCGTCCTCCCGGGACTTGTCCGAGGTGAGCTGGACCAGCGCGCAGCCGCGGGCGCGAGACTCCTCGATCGCCCACTCCATCAGCGTGGTCCCGAGACCGATGCCACGCGCAGCCGCGTGCACCCGGACCGCCTCGACCTGGCCGCGCTTGGCGCCGCGCCGGGCCAGCCCGGGGATGATCGTCAGCTGCAACGTGCCGATCACCTGACCGTTGCGCTCGGCAACGACCAGCTGCTGGGCCGGGTCCGCGTCGATCTCCTCGAACGCCTCCAGGTACGGCGCTGGGTCATCCGGCGACTCACGGGTGGCGCCCATCTGGTCGTCGAACAGCATCTGCAGGATCGCGGGGAGGTCGTCGCGGGTCGCGCGGCGGATCTCGACATCGGTCATGGCGACCAGCATGCCAGCCGTCTCAGCCGGCTTCACCCGTGCGCATCAGGACTCGGTGCGGTCCGGACCTGCCTCGCGGACGTCCTCGACCTTGCGCATCGCGTCGCGCAGGTCATCCAGCCAGGTGTCGCTGTGCTGCGCGACCAGCCGGACACACCAGCCCAGCGCGTCGCTGCGCGACCGGGCCACGCCGGCATCCACCAGCGTGTCCAGCACCTGGCGCTCCGGCTGCCGCAACCGGGTCATCACCGGCGCCGACAAAGACGTGAAGATGGTGCGGGTGTCACCGCACTCGACACCCCAGGCGACCTTGCGCCGGGTGGCGTGCTCGAGCTCGCGGGCGATCTCGATCCGCTTCTCGCGGGTGTCCTCGCGGTACTGCTTGATCCGGCCTTCGTTCGCGGCCTCGCGTGACGCTTCCGAGGCGTCCTCAGCGTACGACGGGGCCGGGATCCGGCCGACGATCAGGATCTCGTCCCGGTCGATGGTGACCTCCGGCTCGGCCTCGAACCAGTCGGCGGGAAGCCGGCCGGACAGCCAGCCGCTCACCCGCTCCGAACTCTGTGATGTACTCATGTAATCATGATTACACACCCGTCAACCCGGAGTGTGTTCGCAGATCGCCAACGATTCGGGCCGAACCTTGGCGATTCCCGCACACGCCACGGGTTCGTCAGTGCGGCCCGCCGATCGGACCGCGGGCTCGTGCCATCAGGCGGACACGCGCCGGCGCTCTGGTACAGCCAACAGCGACGCGCGCCGGCACTCGGGTCCGGTCGGCGGCTCTGGCGGGGAGTTAAGGGAGCTGCCAGTCGATCGGGTCGGCGCCGCGCTCGGCGAGGAGGGCGTTGACGCGGGAGAACGGGCGCGAGCCGAAGAAGCCGCGGTCGGCGGACATCGGGCTCGGGTGCGCGCTCTCGACGTACGGCGTGTCGGCGAGCATCGGCTTCAGGGTCTGGGCGTCGCGGCCCCACAGAATCGCGACCAGCGGCTGGTCGCGCACAACTAGCGCCCGGATCGCCTGCTCGGTGACGGCCTCCCACCCCTTGCCGCGATGGCTGCCGGGCTTGCCTGGCTGGACGGTGAGGACCCTGTTCAGCATCAGCACGCCGCGGTCCGCCCAGGGGGACAGGTCACCGTTCGACGGCGCGGGCACGCCGACGTCCGCCATCAGCTCGCGGTAGATGTTGGCCAGGCTGCGCGGGATCGGGCGTACGTCGGGCGCGACCGAGAAGCTGAGCCCGACCGGGTGGCCCGGGGTCGGGTACGGGTCCTGGCCGACGACCAGTACTCGCACCGCGCTCATCGGTCGGTGGAACGCGCGCAGCACGTTGTCACCCGCGGGCAGGTACGGCCGGCCGGCGGCGATCTCGGCCCGGAGGAACTCGCCCAGCCGGGTGACGGTGTCCTCGACCGAGGCTAGTGCCTCGGCCCAGTCCGGTGCGATCAGGTCTGCCAGCGACTTCGGACTCACCCGCGCAAGCATGCCACGACTCGCGCCGGCCGTGCGCGCGCTCTGGGGTGACGAACGAACGACGACACGCCGGAGTGGGACTGACGAACGATCACAGAAGGTGCGGTGGCGTTCATCACGTGTGCACTTGATTGCCGTGTGTCGGCTAGGTGATCTGTCAGTTGCGCCGCTATAAAGGTTGAGGCCCCGCAAAGTATGAGTTTGCGGGGCCTCATCAACTGGGCGTGATGGTCCCAGTCTTCACGAACCTCTCCAGAGTCGTCGCGGTGCATCACCACAGGACTCGGAAACCAAGGTCTCCGACGAGGACTCTCTTGAGCTTCGATCCCGCCCTCTTGCGAGGAGCGTGGGTCAGTTCTACTCCTCGCAGATCAGCGCTGGCAAGCCATTGCGCGAACTTTCTTCGGCCACGTCGGCGTGTCGCATCGACAGGTCAGCCGGCGAGGGTTTGCACCCGGGCCACGTACCGGCCGGCGAGGTGTCGCTGCAGCCTGAGAGCCAGCGGACCGCCGAGCCTGGACCCACGCCGCGACGACCTCGACCCGATTCGCCGAGGTGACCAGCCTGACCCCGGCTGCGTCCTCGGGTCGTACGGAGCCGGACCGGTCAGCGGCTGGCTTGCGCGAACTTCTCCAGACCGGTGGTGCGGTCGTTCTTGATCGCCTCGAACAGCGCGAGTGCCTTGTCCGAGTCCCACTTCACCGCGGACCCGTTCTTGGTGGCGAAGTTGCTGTCGGCAACCGGAACGGTCAGGGTGATGCCCTTACCTCCGGCAACCGACTGCATGCCGCGGGCGAACCGGAACAGGTCGATAGGGCCGGTGTCCTCGTCCACCGTGAGTGCCGAGGCGCCGGAGGTGGCGACCTTGTAGTAGCGGAACGGGTTCACGATGGTCCGCCAGGACACCGCCTCCTGCGCGACCGCGCCGACCATCTCGCGCTGTCGCTCGACCCGGCCCAGGTCGCCCTTCGGGTCGGACTTGCGGGCCCGGACGTAGCCGAGCGCGTTCACGCCGTTCAGCTCCTGGCAGCCGGCCGGGAGGTTGATGTGCGCGTCCTTGTCCTTCATCGCCTTCGGCAGGCACATCTTGATCCCGCCGACCGAGTCGATCACCGAGACGAATCCGCCGAAGCCGATCTCGACGTACGCGTCGACGCGCAGGCCGGTCGTCTGCTCGACGGTCCGGGTGAGCAGCTTCGGCCCGCCGATCGCGAACGCCGCGTTGATCTTGTTCCGGCCCTCGCCGGGGATCGGCACGTAGCTGTCCCGCGGGATGCTGACCAGCACCGGCGGGCCGTCGGAGTCCGGAACATGCAGCAGCATGATCGTGTCGGTCCGCTGGCCGGCGGTGCTGCCGGTGCCGAGCCTGCGCCGCTCCTCCGCGCTCAGGCCCTCGCGGCTGTCCGAGCCGACCAGCAGGTACGTCATGCCCGGCGTGTCCGCGGGGCGTTCGCCGCTCGGGGTGGCGTCTACCTTGGTGATCTTCGACCACGCGTACAGCGGGACGCATACGAGCACCAGCAGGAACAGCAGTACCAGCAGCCCGATCACCCGCCCGATCCAGTTGCGCTTCTTGCGCATCGGCGGAGGGGTCCTGCCCGGGCCTGCGTACCGCGGGTCCATCGGCTGTGCCTGCTGACTCATGGCGCACCACGCTACCGGGACGGCGCAAACGTGCTCGCCCGGCGGGCGCGTCCGGTGGACTGCGCGACGCCTTTCGAGGCGTTGCGTCCGCCGAAGTCGAGCCAGTGTGGCGTCACTTCGGCGGACGCAAGGGAGGGGCTACTTGCGGACCGCGGTGATCCAGTACGGCGTGTCCGGCGTCGGCGGTGTCGTGAACCGGGCGTTCGGCAGGTAGAGCCGCTCACCGAACACGGCCACCGTGGTCGGAACGTCGAAGTCGGCGCTGGTGATCTCACGGACCAGCTGGCCGCTGGTGGCTGACTTGTCCAGCTCCACTACGGCGATCTTGTTCAGCCGGTTCTGCACGACGTACAGGGTCTGGCCGAGCAGCAGCAGGCCGTCGCCGTTGGTCATCAGTGCGCCGCCGAGGTCGATCCTCGTCGTGTCTCCGGTACTGGTGTCGACCTTGAACAGGAAGCCGGTCGGCGACTGCACGATGATCAGCCCGCGACCGTCAGGCGTGCGGACGATCCCGTTGGCGTTGGTGACGCCCGCGATGTGCTGGTAGTCACCGCTCAGCGGCAGCGTCGTCGCTCCGTCGGACAGCTCGCCGTCCATGCCGATGCCGACCCGGTACAGCTGCGGCTGCTGCGAGTCGGTGAACCAGGCGGCACCCGGGGTCAGCACCACGTCGTTCACGAACGACGTCGCGGTGGTGAACTGGTACGTCTTGACGATGTCACCGGAGCCGATGTCGACCACCCGGCCGGTGCCGGCCGGACCACCGGCGACGAACAGCCGGCCACGATTGTCGGCCTTCAGGCCGATCGACGGCGTGCCCGGGCCCTGGCTGATCACCTCTCCCTCGCCGCTGCGCAGGTCGGCGGCGTAGATGTCACCGTCGGCGCGCGAGCCGAGGTACGCAGTGGCCTGGCGGATGTCGATACCTTCCGGGAGCCAGCCGTTCGGCAGCTCGATCCGGTCCGGGAAGCTGTCGGCGGCGTACGACGGGGTGACGCCCCCCGCGAGCAGCGCGGCAAGGCCGGCCACCACGGCGAGGAGTCGGGTACTGCGGCGGAGCGGCATCAGAGATCCCTCCTAGTCATAGGGCGATGCGCCCCACGCTAGGTCAGCGGGATCTGTCGTGGAAGATTCAACCGTATAGCCACAACCTATACGGCTACCGCGCCATCCAGGCCTGGACCTCGTCGACCTCACGCGGCATCGCACCGGACAGGTTCTCGGTGCCTGAGTCGGTGATGAGGATGTCGTCCTCGATCCGGATCCCGATACCGCGCAGGTCCGCCGGTATCGTCAGGTCCTCGGCCTGGAAGTACAGGCCCGGCTCGACCGTCAGTACGTAGCCGGTGTCCACGGTGCCCTTGGTGTACTTCTCGTTCCGCGCCGAGGCGCAGTCGTGCACGTCCAGGCCGAGCATGTGACTGACGCCGTGCAGCGTGTAGCGGCGGTAGATCATGCTGTCCTCGGACAGCGCCTCCTCGGCCGAGACCGGCAGCAGCTCCATGGCCTCCAGCCCGTGCACGATCACCTCCATCGCAGCCCGGTGCGCGGACTGGAACTCCACACCCGGACGGAGTGCGGCGATACCGGCGTTCTGTGCGTCCAGCACCAGCTGATACAGCTCCCGCTGCCGCGGCGTGAACTCGCCGTTCACCGGGAAGGTCCGGGTCACGTCGGCGGTGTACAGCCGGCGGTTCTCCACGCCCATGTCGAGCAGCATCAGGGTGCCGTCGTGGACCGGGCCGTCGTTCTCGATCCAGTGCAGCGTGGTCGCGTGCGGACCGGCTGCGGCGATCGAGGTGTACCCGACGTCGTTGCCCTCCGCGCGGGCACGGCGCCAGAACGTGCCCTCGATCCAGCGCTCGCCGTACCTGCGCACTTGGTCCATCTCCGCGAGCACGTCGGAGAAGCCGCGGTGCGTGATCGCGCACGCGTCGCGCAGCTGCTCGATCTCGAACGCGTCCTTGACCAGCCGCAGCTCGGACAGCGCGGTGGCCAGCTCGGCGTCCTTCTCGTCGTCGGTGTTGAGCACCAGGCCGGTGAGGGCCGCGTCCTCGCCGCGTCGTACCCGGGTCGGCACCGAGCCCGTCAGCGCCTCCGCGAGACCGTCGATGTGCCGGGTCTCGAGGCCGTACTCCTTCGCCGTCTCGGTCAACGACGGGCGACGCCCGGCCCACAGCTCGCCGTACATCCGGTCCCGCCAGAACTCCTCACCCTCGGAGCGGTCGCTGCGCGGCCGGAAGTACAGCACTGCGTCGTGCCCGGAGGCGCTGTTCGGCTCCAGCACCAGCACCGCGTCCGAGGTCTGGTCGCCGACCAGCCAGACGTAGTCGGTGTGCGGGCGGAACGCGTACTCGGTGTCGTTCGACCGTGTCTTGTAGGTGCCGGCAGGGACCACGAGCCGCTCACCCGGAAACGCCTCCGACAGCCGGTCCCGCCGCTTCGCCGCCCAGGTGGCGACATCGGTCAAGGTGGCGTCGGCGCGCTCGGTGTCACCCCAGCTCACGTTCATGAACTCGCGCAGCTTGTCCGGGTAGATCGGGTCGTGGGACTCCGTCTTCGGTTCGCTGGCGGGTGCCTTCTCGTCGTTCATGCGCGGTCCTCAGCGTGGAGTTCGTCGCCGCGGACGGTTGTGCAGTCCGGCAGCGCCTCGGCAGGGTCGGTGCCGATCCGGGTGATGTGGTTGTCGCTGTCTACGAAGACTACGCGCGGCTCGAAGACCCTGGCCTCGTCCTCGTCGAGCATCCCGTAGGCGATCAGGATCACTAGGTCCCCGGGGTGCATCAGGTGCGCCGCTGCGCCGTTGATGCCGACCACGCCGGAGTCGCGCGACCCCTCGATGAGGTACGTCGACAGCCGGGCGCCGTTGGTGATGTCGACGATGTCGACCTTCTCGCCGGGCAGCAGGTTCGCGGCCTCCATCAAGGTGCCGTCGAGTGTGCACGAGCCGACGTAGTGCAGGTCCGCCTGGGTCACCGTGGCCCGGTGCACCTTCGACTTCATCATCTCCCGGAGCATTGCTCCATTATCTGCACCCCGCCCGATCCCGCAGTGGCGACGATCACCCGGTCGGCACCAGCACTGCGATGTCGGAGTGGAGGGCGGCCAGGCCGCGGTCAAGCGTGAGCAGGGATCCGTCACGCTGTCGGCAGAGCTGCGCGAGATAGGCGTCCGTGAGCTCGAGATGTCCGACACGTGCGACAGGACTTGTACGACAACGCCTCCGCGAAGGCGATCTCGCTGGGCTGGAGTGAAGGGTTCGTGTCGAGTGAAGGGACCGTGTCGGATGCAAACGCTCTCATCGACCCGAAGGCTTCAGTCGACAGGAAGACTTTCAGCTGACGCAAAGGCTTCAGCCGACACGAAGTCTTCGGCTGAGAGCAGCGCCGTCGTACCGCTCAGGACGGGCGGAGGGGGACGCGGGAGGCCTGGACGGCGAGATCGCGGAGCGCGGCGTACGGCTGCTTCAGGTCCGCCATCCGCTTGATCTCGGCCGGGTCCGGTATCACCGTCTCGCCACCGGGGGACGGAGTGAGTCCGAGTGCGACGGCGGCGGCGCCGCGGGCGCCGACCTCGGCCTCGGCGCAGACCTGGGCGGGCCGGGCGAAGGTGGCGGCCATGCAGCGCCGCCACCAGGGCGAGGCGTGAATGCCGCCACCACCGAAGACCAGGTCGAGCGTGCCGAACAGGTCGTCGAGCATGTGCAGCCCGCGGTCGATCTCGAGCGCGGCGCCTTGCAGCGTGGCGGCCAGAACGTCGGCGGCGGTGTCATCGAACGAGAGGCCGAACAGGGCGCCGGACCCGCTGCCGACGATCTCTGGTGGTCGGGTGCCGGCCTGGAACGGGATCGCGATCACCCGGGCGGTACCTGGCTGAACGCCGTCCGGCTCGCGTTCGGACTCGGTCAGGCTGAGCAGGTCGGTCAGCCAGGCATGCAGGTTGCCGGCGGCCGAGAACGCCATCCCGGTGACGGCCCGGGTGTCGTCGACCCGGTAGCGCCACAGCTCCCACGGCAGGTCGGGCGCGCCGTCGATCGGGTGGACGACCCGGACGGCGGCGGAGGTGCCGACGGTGACCGCGGCGGTACCGGCGTCGTACGCGCCGCTGCCGACGTTCGAGGCGGCGCCGTCGCCGGTCGGCGGATGCAGCGGTACGCCGTCGAGCGCGGGCCACCGTCGGGTGAGCTCCGGCACCAGCCGGCCGGACCACGACGACGGCACCAGCTCCGGCAGCGCGTCGATGCCGACGCCCGCGATGTCCAGCGCCTCGGAGTCGTAGTGGCCCGATCGCAGATCGAGCATGCCGGTGCCGGAGGCGATCGACACCGACGTGACCCGGGTGCCGGTGAAGCGTTCCAGCACAAGGTCGGGCAACCCGCCGAACCGGGTCGCGCCGACCTCGGCGGTCAGCCACGGTATACGCCGGGTCCAGTACAGCCGGTGCAACCAGCACCCGGTCCGGGCGTGGAAGGCGTGCTCGTCGAAGTCGTCGCCGACCCGGGGCGGCACCGACCGGGTGTCCACCCACGGCACGATCGGGGTGAGCGGGCGGTCGTCGTTGTCCAGGGCAACGATCGAGTGCCACTGGGAGGACATCACGATGTGCTGCACGCCGTCCAGCACGCCGCGCTCCTGTAACGCGTCGACGCAGCCGAGCAGGCCGTCGACGTACCCGTCCAGGTCGAGGGTGGCCGCACCGTCCTCGCCGTACGACGGCTCGACCTTGTGCCGTTCGAGCGCGTCCGGTACCGGGGAGGCCTTCCCGTCGAGCACCATCGCCCGCGCCGATGACGTACCCAGGTCGAGGGCCAAGACCTTAGTCCTCGGCATGCAGGGCCCTGAGGAAGGACGCGGCCCAGACGTTCACGTCGTGCTGGGCGAGGTGCTTGCGCATCGCCTTCATCCGGCGGTTCAGCTGCCGGGGCTCGCACCGCATCGCCTCGAGCATGGTGTCCTTCAGCCCGTTGATGTCGTGCGGGTTCACCAGGAACGCCTGGCGGAACTCGTCCGCCGCACCGGCGAACTCGCTGAGCAGCAGCGCACCGGTGTCGTCGTACCGGCACGCGACGTACTCCTTCGCGACCAGGTTCATGCCGTCCCGCAGTGGCGTCACCACGGCCAGGTCGGCGGCACGGTACAGCGCGGCCATCTCGGGCCGGGTGTACGACGTGTGCTGGTAGTTGATCGCCGGCGTGCCGATCCGGCCGTGCTCGCCGTTGATCCGGCCGACCAGCAGCTCGATGTCGTCGCGCAGCATCCGGTACTGCTCGACGCGCTCCCGCGACGGCGTCGCCACCTGGACGAACACGGCGTCGTCGACCGACACCCGGTTCTCGTCCAGCAGCTCGCCGAACGCCCGCAGCCGCTGCCGGATGCCCTTGGTGTAGTCGAGCCGGTCGACGCCGAGCAGCACGTGCTGCGGGTTGCCGACCTCGGCCCGGATCTCCTTGGCCCGCTGCTCGGTCTCCGGCCGCCGGGCCAGCTCCTCCAGCTCGCCGACGTCGATCGAGATCGGGAACGCCCGGGCGCGCACCACCCGGTCGTCGGGCAGGTGGATCCGGTCGCCGCGGGTCCGCAGGCCCATCCGGTTGCGCGCCAGCCGGGCGAAGTTCGACGCCGCGCCCGGCCGCTGGAACCCGACCAGGTCCGCACCGAGCAGACCGTCCAGTATCTGCCGCCGCCACGGCATCTGCGCGAACAGCTCGGTCGGCGGGAACGGGATGTGCAGGAAGAACCCGATCCGTACGTCGGGCCGCAGCCGGCGCAGGATCGACGGCACCAGCTGCAGCTGGTAGTCGTGCACCCACACCACGGCGTCCTCGGCTGCGGCACCGGCCGCCGCCTCGGCGAACCGCAGGTTCACCGCGACGTACGCCTCCCACCACTCGCGGTGGAACTCCGGCGGCACGATCACGTCGTGGTACAGCGGCCAGAGCGTCGCGTTCGAGAAGCCCTCGTAGTACAGCTCGACGTCCTCGCGGGTCAGCTCGACCGGCACCAGGTGCATGTCGTCGGTGTCGAACGGGTCCAGCTTCTCGTCGGCCGCGCCGGACCAGCCGATCCAGGCACCGTGGTGCCGCTGCATCACCGGCGCCAGGGCGGTCACCAGACCACCCGGGCTGCGCCGCCAGGTGGTCTGGCGGTTCGGCAGGTCCACCCGGTCCACCGGCAGCCTGTTGGCCACCACCACGAACGAGCTCGTCATTCCCCCCACCACTCCTCATCACCCGGGTAGCGCACCCCGACCTGCGCGCGGGCCTCGTCGATCAGTTCCAGGATCGCGATCGTGTCGGCGTGCGGCAGCAGCGGGCACTCCACCAGCCCGGCCCGCATCGCGGTCATCACCTCGGTGGCCTCGTAGTGGTAGCCGGTGCCGGTCTGCGCAACCTCGACCCGTTCGGCGCCGGCCGCGGTCTCCCGCACGTAGTGGCTGGGGTGGTGGAACCGGTGCGGCACCAGCAGGCTGCCGTCGGTTCCGCTGATCGACGCGGTGCACGGGTTGTGCACCCGCATCCCGCAGGTCAGGGCCGCGATCGCGCCGGAGTCGTACCGCCACACCATCGCGGTACTCAGGTCGACGCCGAGGTCACTGATCTCGGAGACCGTCTTGACCTCTGCCGGCCGGCCGAGCGCGGCGTAGGCGAACGTCGCCGGGTACACGCCGAGGTCGAGCAGCGCGCCACCGCCCAGCTCCGGCCGCAGCAGCCGGTCCGGCAGGTCGGGCTGGGTGAAGCCGAAGTCGGCGAGCACCTGCAGCGGTTCACCGATCGAGCCGGACCGCAGGTCGTCGTACATGGTCCGGATGATCGGCAGCGTCCGCATCCACATCGCCTCGGCGAACAGCACGCCGTTGGCCCGGGCCACCCCGACCAGGTCACGCGCCTGGCGCGCGTTCAGCGTCACCGGCTTCTCGCACAGGACCGCCTTTCCGGCCTGCAGGCAGGCCCGCGCGATCGCGTAGTGCTGCGGGTGCGGCGTGCCGATGTAGACCACGTCCACGTCCGCGTCGTCGACCAGCGACGGGTAGTCGCCGTACCGGTGCGGGATGCCGAACTCGGCACCGAACTTCTCCGCGCTCTCGGGGCTGCGGGATCCGACCGCCACGACCTCGGCGTCGTCGAGCAGCGCCAGGTCGCGGGTGAACGCCGAGGAGATGTTGCCAGTGGCAACAATGCCCCAGCGGATCGGGTCTAGAGCCATGGAATGTACTCCGGTTCGGGTAGCGGTCCGTACCTCGACACTCTCCCGACCTCGAAGGCGTGCGCCAGCCGGACCAGCGTGCCGTCACTGCCGTACCCGCCGCCGAAGGTGATCGACACCGGCAGTCCGGCGACCGTTCCGGACGGCACCGACAGCAGCGGGTAACCGGCCAGTGCCGCGTGCATCGAGCAGTTGCCGCCGTTCACCTGGTCCCCGTTGACCAGGTCGATGGTCCAGGCGGGCGGGTACCCGGGCATCACCAGTGCGTCCAGCTCGTGCTTGCGCATCACCTCGTCGATGCCGCGCCGGCCTGCGTTCAGGCAGGCCAGCCGGGCCGCGACGTACTCCGGTGCAGCCAGCCCGTTGGTCGCCTCCGACCGCTCGAACAGTTCCTGGCCGAAGTGCAGCAGCTCGGTCCCGGCGTGCTCGCGGTTGAACGCGATCACGTCGGCGAGCGACGCCGGTGCGCCGGCGCGAGTCGCCAGGTACGACGCCATGCCGATCTTGAGCTCGTGGTACAGCACCACCAGCTGGTCCTCGTAGCTGGTGGTGTCCGTCAGCTCGACCGGGTCGACCAGGGTGGCGCCGGCAGCGGACAGCAGCTCAAGCGACTGCTCGGTGGTGGCGTCCAGACCGGGCTGCGAGCCCCAGAACATCGTGCCGCGCGGCACCCCGATGCGCAGGCCGGACAGGTCCGTCCCGTCGCAGTGCGCGGCGTAGTCGCTGCCGTCACCGGCCAGCACGGTGAGGAGTTCCGCAGCCTCGCGGACCGTGGCCGCCATCGGGCCCGCGGTGTCCTGCGAGTGCGAGATCGGCACGATGCCCTGCTGCGGGACCAGCCCGACGCTCGGCTTGATCCCGACCACCCCGTTCAGCGCGGCCGGGCAGACGATCGAGCCGTTCGTCTCGGTGCCGACCGCGATCCGGGCCAGCCCGGCGGCGACCGCGGCGCCGGACCCGCTGGACGAGCCGCCGGCCGAGCGGTTCAGCGCGTAAGGGTTCCGGGTCAGGCCGCCGTACCCGCTCCAGCCCGACGACGACGTGGCGCCGCGGAAGTTGGCCCACTCGCTCAGGTTCGTCTTGCCGAGGACGACGCAGCCGGCCGCGCGCAACCGGGCCACGATCGGTGCGTCCCGTGCCGGCGGCGGTACGTCGGCCAGTGCCAGCGAGCCGGCCGTCGTGGCCAACCCGGCCGTGTCGACGTTGTCCTTCACGAGCACCGGTACGCCGTGCAGCGGTCCGCGCCGGCGGCCGTCGGCGAGTTCGGCGTCGAGCCGGGCCGCATCGGCCGCCGCGTCCGGGTTCGGGGTACAGATGGAGCGGATCAACGGGTCGATCTCGGCCGCCCGCGCCTGCAGCGCCTCGACGGCGGCTACGCTCGGTGACGTACCAGCCCTGGGTGCGGCGGGCCGAGTTGTTGACACGGACTAGATCCTCCCATGACCGTTGCACCTCGCCGGACCCGCGTGCGGTGAATGACATCGCTGTTGTTCACCCGTAGAGTGGGCGCCGGACGAACCTCGACCGCACAGGAGACAGCTACCGATGGACAGCGCGAACGCTGCCGCCTCCGGGACCCCCGCGACAGCTGCCCTACCGACCTCGGCGGGTCTGTCCGAGCGTGACGGGTCGATCCTGGCCTTCGAGCGGCACTGGTGGAAGTACGCAGGCGCCAAGGAACAGGCCATCCGTGACCAGTTCGGGATGTCCGCGACGCGGTACTACCAGGTGCTGAACGCACTGATCGACCGACCTGAGGCACTGGCGCACGACCCGCTGCTGGTGAAGCGGCTGCGCCGGCTGCGTGCTGCCCGCCAGCGGGCGCGTTCCGCCCGCCGGCTCGGCATCGACGTCTGAGAGAACCCGATGGCTGCGGTGCGGAGCGGTGCTGCGCGGTCAGGTTCCGACGAGCGCGGCCAGGTGATGTCCTCGGTGGTCGCCGTGGCCG
>DASRHY010000083.1:0-55848 GCA_035650275.1 Kribbellaceae bacterium
GCTGCGCCCGGACTCGCACGATGCCGACGAGACCAGGCGCTGGATCGAGCGGACGTTCGACCGGTCGTACTAGAGAGTCGCGGCGTACGGGTCCCAGTCGTCGGGCAGCACGTCGGCGATCTCGACAGTGCTGCCGACCTCCATGAACGCCGCCACCTCGACCGACTCGATCACCGAGGCCATCACGTCCACGACATGGTGCGCGAGGTCACCGGACGCCCGGTGCGGCCGCCCGGTCCGGATCGCCCGGGCCAGGTCGAGGACGCCGGTACCGCGGCCGGGCGCGGAGCCGATCGAGGCGACCGTCTCCCAGCCGTCGCCGTTCAGGCCGTGCCGGCGGACCTCGCCGTGGAAGGTGTTCGGATCCGGCAGCGCGAGGGTCGCCTCGGTGCCGGTGATCTCGACGAACCCGGTCCGCGCCAGCGGCGAGTCGAAGCTGAAGATGCTCTGCGCCGACTGCCCGGCCTCGAACCGCATCAGCGCACCGACATGCGTCGGCACCGTGACGTCGAACTCCTGCCCGGCCAGCGGACCGGATCCGATCGTCCGGGTCGCCCGGGCGGTCGAGGCGAGCCCAGCCACGGAGGACACCGGACCGAGCAGCTGCACCAGCGCTGTCAGGTAGTACGGGCCGATGTCGAACAGCGGGCCGGCGCCGTCGGCGAACAGGAAGGCCGGGTTCGGGTGCCAGGACTCCGGCCCGGGCGACTGCATCAGGGTGAGTGCGGTCTGCGGCTCACCGATGCCGCCGGACTCGACCACCCGCCGGGCGGCCTGCAGCCCGGGACCGAGGAAGGTGTCCGGCGCACACCCCAGCCGGACCCTTGCCTCGACCGCCGCCGCGAGCAGCCGCTCGCCGCTGGCCCGGTCCAGCGCGAACGGCTTCTCGCTCCATACATGCTTGCCCGCGGCAACGGCCGCCAGCGCCACCTCGACGTGCGCGGCCGGGATCGTCAGGTTGACCACGATCTCGACGTCCGGGTGGCTGAGCACCGCGTCCGGGCCACCGTGCACGGCGACGCCGTACGTCGCGGCCTTGACCTGCGCGACCTCCGGCCGCAGGTCGCCGACCGCGTGGACGACGATGTCCGGGAAGCTGCCCAGGTTCTCGAGGTAGGTGTCACTGATGACGCCGGCGCCGATCACGCCGACCCCGACCGGACCCGAGGTCATGCGGCCGCCTGCAGGTAGGCATAGCTGTCCGAGACGGCGTCGAACATCTCACCGGCGAAGTCGTCCAGCTCGACCACGGCCAGCCGCCCGGGCGCGGCCGCGAGGATCTCCGCGACCGGCATCGAGCCGGCACCGACCGCGACCTGTGCCTTCGGGTCCAGCGTGCGGTCGCCGTCCTTGATGTGCAGCGCGGCGACCCGCTCGCCGAGCCGGCCCAGCAGGGCCAGTACGTCGGCCCCGCCGGCCGCCGCCCAGTAGGTGTCCAGCTCGAGCCGGACCGACGGCGCGAGCCGTTCGGCGAACAGCTCGAGCGCGTGCCGGCCGTCGATCACCGACTCCAGCTCGAAGTGGTGGTTGTGGTATCCGATCGCGATCCCGCGCTCGCCGGCCCGGTCGGCGATCTGGTTCAGCTGGACGGCGATCTGCTCGACACCCTCCGCGGTTCGCCAGCGCTCGGGGTCGACGTACGGCTCGATCACGGTGGTCACGCCGAGCTGCACGGCGGTGTCCAGCACCGGCTCCAGCTCGGCACCGATCACGTGCGCGTGGCTGGTCGGGGCGGTCAGGTCGTGCGTGCGGAGCAAGCCGGCGAGACGGGGTCCGCGCTCGACCAGCCCGAACGGCTCGACCTGCCGGAAACCGATCTCCGCGATCCGCGCGATCGTGCCCTCGGGATCACGGTCGAGGTCGGCGCGCACGGTGTAGAGCTGCAGCGACAGGCGGTCCGGTTCGATCACGTGGTCTCCTGAGGAGTCGGGCGGCACAGGACTGAGGGAGCGCTCCCACGGACATCCTACGTCTACGTTGTCAGCCCGTCCAGCGCGTTGAGCGCGAGGTCCAAGTCGGCCTGCGTCGAGTACACGTGGAACGACACCCGCAGCCGCCCGCCACGCACCGCCGCCCGCACCCCGGCCGCCGCGAACGCCTCCTGCGCACCCGGTACGTCGGCCGACACGATCGCCGAGTCCGCCGGCTCCAGGCCGATGCCCGCGCGGAACGCGTTCGCCAGTCCGACGTTGTGCTCGTTGATCGCGGGCACCCCGATCTCCTCGACCAGCTCCAACGCCGGCGCCGTACCGACGTGGCTGAACCAGGCCGGCGACTGGTCGAACCGGCGCGCGTCCGAGGCCAGCTCCATCGGCAGCCCGTAGTACGACGCGTGCACGTCGGCGCCGGAGTACCAGCCGGACTGGGCCGGGCGGATCCGCTCGAGCAGCGCCGGCGAGACGTAGCCGAACACCGCACCGCGCGGCGACATCAGCCACTTGTAGGTGCTCGACACGAGCGCATCGACCTGCGACGCGTCCACCGGCAGCCAGCCGACCGCCTGGGTCGCGTCGACCACGACCAGTGCTCCCACCGCCCCCGCCGCCGCGGCAACCGCGGCCACATCCGTCACCTCACCGGTCGCGGACTGCACGGCGCTGAACGCGACCACGTCGACGCCCGGGACGATGGCCTCGGCGAACTTCTCGACCGGCGCTGTCACGACCTTCACCCCGCGGTCGGCATGCACCGCCCACGGGAACACATTCGAGGTGAACTCGATGTCCGGGATCAGCACTGTCGCGCCGTCCGGCACCGCCGCCGCGACCAGCGCGACCGCCGCCGAGACCGTGCTCCCGGTGAACACCTGCGCGGCGTCCACGCCGACCAGCCGCGCGAACGAGGCCCGGGCCTGCTCGGTCGACTCACCCCACGGCTCCCAGGAGGTCTCGCCGACCCGCCAGTCCGCGAGCGCCTGCTGGAGCGCCTCCCAGGCCGGCGTCGGCGGCAACCCGTACGACGCCGTGTTCAGCCATCCCGGCTTCGGGGTCCACAGATGCTGTGCTTCGACGATGTCCACGCCTCGAATCCTGCCAGGGCCGACCAAGACGGTTGGAAGGTTCGCGCCGGCCGGCGGCGTGTGAGTGACATTTTCTGTCCCCGCGTCGCTGTAGGTTCCGTGTGCGCGTTCGGGTGACGCGGCCTCGGGGGCTGTCCCGTTCGGATGTGGGGGATTCCTTGAGACGCTCTCTGCGGTTGGTCGTCGTGTTCGCGGTCCTTGCCGCGCTGCCCGCGATGCTGGTACCGGCGTCGGCGGCCAACCTCGGCCTGGCCGACACCGCCGACGGCCTGCCGGTCGCACCGCAATCGCTGCAGACCTTCCCCGTGGTCAGCGCCGTCGGCCTGATGTGGGAGCAGGCCCGGCCCGAGGACCCTCCCGTCGACCACTACATCGTCAAGCGGCAGCGCCACAACGGTCACTGGGAGGACGTCTCGCCACCGCTGACCGAGACGCACTGGCTGGACACGTCGGTCGCACCCGGCGAGAGCAACGAGTACTACGTGGTCGCGGTCAACGCAGAAGGCGAAGGGCCGGGCGGCGGCATCATCACCGGAACGCGGCCGGTCGCCGATCCGGCCATCGGGAGCATCGATGCGCTGGTGGTCGACGCCGGCCCGGGTATCGCGGGCAGCGTGCTCACCACCGAGGTCGCCGAACCCGTGACAGCCTCCGAGCGACAGGGGTCCGTGCGATACCTCTCCGCGGGCGACATCCGGATCAAGATTCCGGCGCTGATACCCGGTCCCGGCTACTACGACCTGGCACCGCACTCCGAATTCGAGATCGAGCAGAACGGAGTCACCTGTCCCAACCTCGACTATCCGAAGCTCAAGGTCAGCGAACTGCTCTACACCCAGGACCTGCGGCTCGCCATGATGGCGGCGGAGTTTGAGCTGATGTCGTGCGGCAACGGCGGTCCACAGACCGACTACGGCGCCATCCGGATCGACAGCACCGAGCCGTACTCGGCTATCGCGGTCACTCCGACAACTCTCGACTTCGGCCGCGTGCGGCGGGGCACCACCGCCGAGCGCAGCGTCACGCTCACCAACACGGGGATGACCTCCCTGACGATCAGCGCGGCGCAGGTCGCCTACGGCTACCAGCATGTCTGGCAGGCGCGCAACGAATGTACAGAGCCGCTCGCGCCCGGGGCCGCCTGCACCGTCGTCGTCGGCTTCACCCCGGACAGCAACCTGAGCCGTGACGCGAGGATCCGCATCTACGACTCGACAGCACGCGGGACCCGCTTCGTGGACGCCTCCGGGATGGGCGAGTCGGTCCCATTCGCTCCCGACGTCGACGTCCGGCGGACGTTCACCGGGATCGACGTGTCGTGGAGCCCCCCAGCCGACACGGGCGGCTGGCCGTTGACCGGATTCGTCGTGCACCGGACCGCGGGCGGTACGACGACCCGATACCCGTTGCCGGTAGAGCAGCACCGGTGGATCGACCCGGATCCGCCTGCCGGGGCGAGCTACTCGGTATCGGCGGTGAACCAGCTCGGCGAGGGCTGGGCAAGTCAACCGCAGAGCCCGGCCGCCGCTCGCGAGCAGCTCACGATGTTCACCGGCCGCACAACCCAGCAGGCGGTACTGTCCGGAGTCGCGATTTGGCACGGGTCGCAGCCGGTGCCCATAGGCACGAGCGCGCCGGCCGGGACACGCACCGAGGTCACCACCTCGCCCGATGGGCGGCACGTCGCCTACACCCTCGCTGACGGCGAGAACCAGGTCCTGTGGATCAGCCGGCTCGATGGGACCGGCAGCAGAAAGCTCTCGGAGCGCAGGGAGATTCACGACCCGTCCTGGTCACCCGACGGCACCAGGATCGCGTTCACCACGCACGTCGACGCGAGCACGCCCTGCGTCGACATCGTGAACGCCGTCGACGGCGGGACGCCGGTGCGAGTGGGCTGCGGGATCGAGTTTCCCGCCTGGCACCCCGACGCCCAGACGCTGCTCGTACGGGACTCGAGACTCAGCGGTGCGCCCGTCGCACGGGTGAGCGCTCGCGCCGACGGCGGTCGCCTCCTCGTGGTGGCCGGTTCATCAGGGGCGCTGAAGACCGTAATCTCGCCCGACGGCCGATGGCTGGCCTTCGCGACCAGCGACAACCGCGTTGCGATCCTGCCGGCCGCCGGCGGCACGCCGCAGTACAGCCGGGCCTTCGAGCAGGGAGTCGTCAAGGCGCTGTCCTGGCGACCCGACGGGCGCGTGCTCGGTGTCCTCTACCGGCGAAACGAAATCGACGCGATCAGCGCGGTCGGCGTGCCCGACGGCGTACCGGACACACCGTCATTCATGTACGCGGGAACGGAGGACGAGTACATCGCAGACTTCGTCTGGCACGGCATCGGCCTGCTCGTCGGTCCTACCCCGGCCGTGGTGGGGCCGTCGACATCGATCCAGTTCGATACGTCCGCACTTGCCCCCGCCAGCACCGTGACTTGCCAGTTGGACCAAAGCGCCGCCGCGGCCTGTACGACGCCGTTCAGGCTGTCCGGTCTGACCACTGGCACACACACCGTCCAGATCAAGGCGGTCGAGCAGACTCCCGGCGAGTTCCCGCACGAGGTTGTCGCCGCCCGGACCTTCGTGGCAGACGCGACCGGACCGACGACCCGGGTGGTGTCGCCGACGTACGGCGCGACCACCGCCGCCACTGCCACCGTCCGGTTCGCCGGCACGGACGTGAGTGGCATCTCGTCGTACGACGTCCGGTACCGCAGGGCGCCGTTCAACGGACCGTTCGGGGGGTTCAACCAGCCGTGGACGGGGCTCCACAGCACGACGGTGGACCTCGCTCTCACGCCGGGCTACGAGTACTGCGTATCCGCCCGGGCGAGGGACCAGTTCGGCAACGTCGGCGCGTGGTCCGCCGAGCGGTGCTTCGCCCGCCCGATGGACGACCGTTCGCTCACCGCCGCCACCGCCGGCTGGGCACGGACGTCGTGGTCGGCGTTCTACCTCGGCACCGCGACGCAGACCGGCGCGTACGGCGCTTCGCTGACGCGGGCTGTGCAAGGCAAGCGGTTCTACCTGCTTGCCACGAAGTGTCCGACGTGCGGGACGGCTTCGGTGTACCTGGGCGGCCGGTACCTCACGGCCGTGAACCTGTCCGCCGCGACGACCCAGCGGCAGGCGCTGGTAGCTCTGCCGGCGCAGTCGTCGGTCTTCAGCAGCACGCTGAGGATCACCAGCCGCAGCGCCGGCAAACTCGTCCAGATCGACGGTCTGGCGGTCCGCCGCACCTGACGCGCGGCCGGCGTGAGCGCCCGGCGAGGGGCCGGGTTCTACCCTGCGTCGCCGGGCGTTCACATTTCGCGGGTCGAACGGTCGATCGGCGCTTGGCGACTTGTCATGCGCAGGTCCCCACGGGTTCACCGCGTGCGGAGAACCTCCAGACGTGCGCATCGTCATCGTGGCGGAGTCGTTCCTTCCGCAGATCAACGGAGTGGCGAACACCGTGCGACACGTGGCCGACCGGCTGCTGGCCCGCGGTGACGAGCTGCTGATCATCGCGGCCGGTGCCGGGCCGGACAGCTACCACGGCGTCCCGGTGGTCCGCTCCCGCAGCGTCGGCATCCCCGGTTACAAGGACTTCCCGGTCGGCATCCCGGCGGCGCAGCTCGCCCGGGCGATCGGTGACTTCGAGCCGGACCTGGTGCATCTCGCGTCGCCGTTCGTGCTCGGCGCCTACGCGCTGCGCACCACCCGCAGGCTCGGACTGCCGACGATCGCGGTGTTTCAGACCGACGTGGCGGGCTTCGCCCGGCAGTACCCGTGGGCGGTGCGCGCCGACCGCGGGGTCTGGGCCTGGGTGCGCCGGGTGCACTCCAAGTGCGACCGCACGCTGGCCCCGTCCTCGTCCGCGGTCGCGGCGCTGGTCCAGGCCGGCGTACCGCGGGTGCACCACTGGGGCCGCGGTGTGAACCTCGACCTGTTCGACCCAGCGCACCGCGACGAGACCTGGCGCCGGGAGCTCTCGCCGGACGGGATGCCGATCGTCGGATACGTCGGGCGACTGGCGGCCGAGAAGCAGGTACGGCGGCTGGCGGAGCTGGATCCGGCCAGCTGCCGGGTGGTGATCGCCGGCGACGGGCCGGACCGGGCCACCCTCGAACGGTCGTTGCCGCACGCAACGTTCCTCGGGATGCGCCGCGGCGCCGACCTGGCGCGGATCTTCGCCAGCCTGGACCTGTTCGTGCACACCGGCGAGCACGAGACGTTCTGCCAGACCATCCAGGAGGCACAGGCCTCTGGGGTCGCCGCGGTCGCACCGGCCGCCGGCGGGCCGCTGGACCTGATCACGCCGGGCCATACCGGCGCGCTGTTCGACCACGCCCGGCCCGGCGCGCTCCGTACGGTTGTCGAGGGACTACTCGCCGATCCGGCCGGGCGGGCGGCGATGGCCCGGGCGGGACGCGGCCGGGTCCGGTTCCGGACCTGGCCCGCGGTGGTGGACGACCTGGTCGAGCGCCACTACGCCGCCGTACTGGCCGGCCGCACCGCCGAGCGGCGCGCGGCATGAGGCACCGGACCAACCTCAGGATCGCCCAGCTCGCGAACTTCGTCGGCCCCACCTCGGGCGGGATGCGGACCGCGATCGACCACCTCGGCCGCGGGTACGTCGCCGCCGGCGCGGACCGGATCCTGGTCACGCCCGGCGATCGCGACTCGGTGACCGAGACCGAGGCCGGCATCGTCGTACGGCTGCGGGCCCCGAAGGTCGGCGGCGGCTACCGGATGATCGCCGAGCCGTGGCGGGTCACCGATACGCTGGAACGGTTCGGGCCGACCACGGTGGAGATCTCGGACAAGTCGACGCTGCTCCCGGTGACCCGGTGGGCGCGCAAGAACGGCATCGGCTCGGTGCTGTTCAGCCACGAGCGGCTGGATGCGATGGTGTCGCTGCGGACCGGCCGCCAGCTCGGTGTCGCGGCGGGAGTCGGCGCGCTGTACAAGCTGCTCGGCCGCGCGTACGACGCGATCGTGGTCACCTCGCGGTACGCGGCGGACGAGTTCGGCGAGGTGAGCATCCCGCTGATGCGGATCCCGCTCGGCGTCGACCTGGACACCTTCCACCCCGCACGCGGCACGCCGGCTCCCGACGGGCTGCTCAAGCTGGTGCATGCCGGCCGGCTGTCCCGCGAGAAGAGCCCGCACCTCGCCGTCGCGACCGCGGTCGAGCTGCACCGGCGCGGCGTACCGCTGCGGCTGGACGTGTACGGCACCGGTCCGCACCTGGACGAGCTGGTCGCGATCGCCGGCGACGCGCCGGTGGTCTTCCACGGCTACGTCGGCGACCGTACGACTCTGGCCCGGCACCTCGCCGCGGCGGACGTGGCGCTGTCGGTATGCCCGGGCGAGACGTTCGGGCTGGCCGTGCTGGAGGCGCTCGCCGCCGGTACCCCGGTGGTGACGGCGGACACCGGCGGCGCCCGCGAGCTCGTCGACGCCTCCTGCGGTCGGTGGGCGCCGCCCCGGCCCGATCTGCTCGCCGACGCCGTCCTCGACCTCACGTCCCAGCCCGAACCCAGCCGTCGTACCGCGGCCCGCACCCGCGCCGAACGCTACGACTGGCCCACCTGCGTCGACCGCATGATCACCCTCCACACCCGCCTAGCCACCTCCACCCCGCGCCGCCACTCCGCCGCCTGACCCCCGCCCGCCCGCGTGAACCCCAGCTCGCCCGCGTCCGCAGCCCGCCCACCCCGCCCGACCGTCGCATTTCGCATGGTTAACCACGCGAGCGAAGGGTTGACCACAGTCATAGCCGGGGACAACCCGCGGCTCGCCGGGTTCACCACGCGAATATCGGGCCGGCGCCACGGCGACGGGGTGGTGGCGGGCGCGGGGTTAGCGATCTCACAGCAGGAGCGCTACGCCGAACGCGCCTGACACGGATAGCATCAACCACGGCCTGGATCCCGCCGGGCCGGGCCGATGACGGCACCGAACCTCGTCGAGGTCGCGCCTCCCCGAGCGCCGCCGACCGGCTCCGTTCAGCGTCTCGATCGGAGGATCGGTTTGCCCAGCAAACCGCCCGGCACGCTCTACCGCGGGCGTGAGGGCATGTGGTCGTGGGTCGCGCATCGGATCACCGGTGTGGGGATCTTCTTCTTCCTCTTCGCGCACGTGCTCGACACCGCGCTCGTCCGGGTCTCGCCGGAGGCGTACAACGAGGTGATCGGCACCTACAAGCACCCGATCGTCGGTCTGCTGGAAGTCGGTCTGGTCGCGGCGATCCTGTTCCACGCGTTCAACGGGATCCGGCTGGTGCTGGTCGACTTCTGGGCCCGGGGCCCGCGGCTGCAGCGGCAGATGATGATCGCCGTCGGCGCCGTCTGGGTGGTGCTGTTCGTGCCGTTCGTGATCCGGCACCTGATGCACGTGTTCGGGGACTGAGGCAACGATGACCGAGATCCCCAGCATCACAGCGCCGCGCTCGTCCTCCAGGGCCAGACGGCTCAAGGGCGGCGGCCGGAGCACCAGCCGTGGCAACTTCGAGCTGTACAGCTGGCTGTTCATGCGGCTGTCCGGCCTCGCACTCGTCGTACTCGTACTCGGGCACCTGTTCGTGAACCTGATGCTCGGCGACGGCGTCAAGGCGATCGACTTCGCGTTCGTCGCAGGGAAGTGGTCCAGCCCGTTCTGGCAGGTCTGGGACCTGCTGATGCTGTGGCTGGCACAGCTGCACGGCACCAACGGGCTGCGGACGATCATCAACGACTACGCCGAGCGGGACCAGACACGGTTCTGGCTGAAGATGTTGTTGTACGCGGCATCGATCGTGGTCATCGTGCTCGGCACCCTGGTCATCTTCACCTTCGACCCGTGCCTCGACCCCGCCTCGACCCTGGAGGTCTGCCGATGATGCGGCATCAGTACGACGTGGTGATCGTCGGCGCGGGTGGCGCCGGTATGCGGGCGGCGCTGGAGTCCAGCAAGCGGGCCCGGACCGCGGTACTCACCAAGCTGTACCCGACCCGATCGCACACCGGCGCAGCTCAGGGCGGCATGTGCGCCGCGCTGGCGAACGTCGAGGAGGACAACTGGGAGTGGCACACCTTCGACACCGTCAAGGGTGGCGACTTCCTGGTCGACCAGGACGCGGCCGAGGTGATGTGCCGCGAGGCGGTCGACGCGGTGCTCGACCTGGAGAAGATGGGCCTGCCCTTCAACCGCACACCCGAGGGCAAGATCGACCAGCGCTTCTTCGGCGGCCACACCCGCAACCACGGCGAGGCCGTGGTACGACGCTCGTGCTTCGCCGCGGACCGTACCGGACATATGATTCTGCAGACCCTGTACCAGCAGTGCATCAAGCAGAACGTCGAGTTCTACAACGAGTTCTACGTGCTCGACCTGCTGATGACCGATGGTGCCGCCTCGGGTGTCGTCGCGTACGAGCTGGCCACCGGCGAGATCCACGTCTTCTCCGCGAAGTCCGTGGTGTTCGCGTCCGGCGGCTTCGGCAAGGTGTTCCGCACCACCTCGAACGCGCACACGCTCACCGGCGACGGGATGGGCATCGTGTGGCGCAAGGGCCTGCCGCTGGAGGACATGGAGTTCTTCCAGTTCCACCCAACCGGTCTGGCCGGGCTCGGCGTACTGCTGTCCGAGGCGGCCCGCGGTGAGGGCGGGATCCTGCGGAACAAGGACAACGAGCGCTTCATGGAGCGGTATGCGCCGACCGTGAAGGACCTGGCGCCACGCGACATGGTGGCCCGGGCGATGGCGAACGAGGTCCGCGAAGGCCGCGGCTGCGGTCCGGAGGGCGCGTACGTGATGCTCGACCTGACTCACCTCGAGCCGGCGCACATCGACGCCAAGCTGCCGGACATCACCGAGTTCGCCCGCACCTATCTGGGCGTGGAGCCGTACACGGAGCCGATCCCGGTGTTCCCGACCGCGCACTACGCGATGGGCGGCATCCCGACCAATATCAAGGGCGAGGCGCTGGCGAACAACGACGATGTCATCCCGGGCCTCTATGCCGCGGGAGAGGTCGCGTGCGTCTCGGTGCACGGCGCGAACCGGCTCGGCACGAACTCGTTGCTCGACATCAACGTGTTCGGCCGGCGCGCCGGGATCGCCGCCGCCGAGTACGCCGCGACGGTCGGCCACCTCGACCTCCCCGACGCGCCGGCGCGGTTCGTGGTCGACCTGGTCGAGGGGCTGCGGAGCGGAGCGGGCGACGAGCGGATCGCCGCGATCCGGTCCGGCCTGCAGGCCACGATGGACCTGAACGCGCAGGTGTACCGGACCGAGGGCTCGCTGAAGCAGGCGTTGACCGACATCGAGGCGCTGAAGCAGCGGTTCGCGCGGGTCGGCGTGCAGGACAAGGGCAAGCGGTTCAACACCGACCTGCTCGAGGCGGTCGAGCTCGGCTTCCTGCTGGACCTCGCCGAGGTGCTGGTGGTGTCCGCGCTGGCCCGCAAGGAGTCCCGCGGCGGGCACTTCCGGGAGGACTACGACAAGCGCGACGACGTCAACTTCATGCGGCACACGATGGCGTACCGCGAGATCGATGCCGAAGGCAACGTCAACGTCCGGCTGGACTACAAGCCGGTGGTGCAGACCCGCTACAAGCCGATGGAGCGCAAGTACTGATGGATGTCAAGGTCAAGGTCCTTCGGTACAACCCCGAGGTCTCCGACGAGGCGTCGTGGCAGACGTTCGCGCTCTCCATGCAGCCGACCGACCGGGTGCTCGACGCCCTGCACACGATCAAATGGGAGCAGGACGGGACGCTGACGTTCCGCCGGTCCTGCGCGCACGGCGTCTGCGGCTCCGACGCGATGAGGATCAACGGGCGGAACCGGCTCGCCTGCAAGGCGCTGATCAAGGACCTGAACCCGGACAGGGAGATCACCGTCGAGCCGATCAAGGGCCTGCCGGTGCTCAAGGACCTGGTCGTCGACATGGAACCGTTCTTCGACGCGTACCGCTCGGTGATGCCGTTCCTGGTGACCAGCGGGCACGAACCGACCCGGGAGCGGATCCAGTCCCAGGCCGACCGGGACCGGTTCGACGACACCACCAAGTGCATCCTGTGCGCCGCATGTACGACGTCGTGCCCGGTGTTCTGGTCCGACGGCCAGTACTTCGGACCACAGGCGATCGTCGGCGCGCACCGGTTCATCTTCGACAGCCGCGACGAGGGCACCGAGCAGCGCCTGGAGGTCCTGAACGAGAAGGAGGGCGTCTGGCGCTGCCGGACCACCTTCAACTGCACCGAGGCCTGCCCGCGCGGCATCGAGGTCACCAAGGCGATCCAAGAGGTCAAACGAGCCCTCATCTTCCGCCGCGTCTAAACCGTTCATCGGGCCCTTGTGACCCGGCGTGTCGTCACTCGTCGGGCCCTTGTGACCGCCGGGTCAGGTCGTCGTACGACGATCGGCGCGCCAGGCCTTGAGACCGAGGCGGGCCAGGACCACCGCGATCAGCAGGTTGACCACGATCAGGATCGTGTGGGCCACGTAGTAGCCGGTCGGGCGGTCCTCGGTCGCCGCAAGATTGCGGATGAACGTCGCGTAGGTGATCACGTTCCACGCGGCGATCCCGAGGAACAGGTAGGCGTACCGGCGTCCGATCTTCACCGGGAAGACTATTCCCGACGCAACCGGATCGCCCGCCGGTGACTCGTCCTTGGTAGACCGGGTCTACGACATCCGGAGGGCCGATGACGCACGAGCAACAGGTCCGCGAGCTGTACGGCGGCTGCTACCGCCGGCTGGTCGCGCAGCTGTTCGCGTTCTGCGGCGATCTGCAGGAGGCCGAGGACGCGGTGCAGGAGGCCTTCGTCCGGGCGGTGGCCAAGCCGCGTCAGTTCGCGCGGGTGGACAATCCGGAGGCGTGGCTTCGGACGGTCGCGGTCAACGTCGTACGACGCCGGTACCGGCGGGCGCGGATGCTCAGCCGGATCGTGTCCAGCGGCGCGGCGCCGGTCGTCGTACCGGGTCTGTCGGCCGACCATGTCGCCATCGTCGCCGCGCTGCGCCGGTTGCCACCCGAACAGCGGGAGGCGATCGCCCTGCACCACGTCGCCGACCTCGGCGTCCGGCAGATCGCCGAGCTGGTCGGCGTACCCGAAGGCACCGTCAAAGCCCGGCTCGCCCGCGGTCGCGCGAAGCTCGCGCCACTGGTGGACGACCTCGCCGACGAGCCAACCGGACCGGACGAGCGAGCCGAGTCGGCCGAACCGGCGAGGGAGGCCGATCATGCCTGACCTGAAGGACCTCGCCCGGGCAGTGGAGGACGTGGTCCGACCCGCTGACCTCGACGGCATCCTGCGCCGCGGGCGCCGCCGCCGGGCACGGAACGCGATCGCCACCGCGGGTGCCGCGGTGGTTGTGCTCGCCGTCGTGCTGGCCTTGCCCGGCATCGGGCTTCGTGACCTGGCGTCCGGCCCCGCCGCGGACCCGCCGGACACACTGCCGGTGCTGAGCACCGGCCTTCAGGTGCTGCCGCCCGCACCAGAAGGAGCCGACAGAGGCACCGCTGTCGCGGTCGAGGCACTGTTCCGCGACTCCGGCCGGCTGTTCGCGCTCGTGACGGCGGGCAGCTGCGACGTCTGGTCATGGGCCACGCTCGGTTCCGCTGGCACGCCACCGTCGATCGGGATCCGGACCGTGGTACGGCCGGACACCGAGTACTGCGCCGACTCCGGCCACCCGCGCGCCGTCGAGCTCCCGGCCGCGGCGGCCGCCGTGGCCCAGCTGAGGGACTCGTTCTCCGCGGAGGTGCTGCAGGTACCCGCGCCGGATGCGGGCGTGATGTTGCGAGACCAGATCATCGTGCTCACCACCCGCACGGCCGATATCGGGCTGGAGCGGCAGGCGATCGTCGAGCTGCGCCGGGTGGGCGGCGTGCTCTACGCGATCGTGACGGCACGCACGTGCGACGTCTGGGCCAGCGCGAGGGTGCGAACGGGACCGCGACCGGTGGTCGATATCGCGGTCGGAAGCCGGCCGCAGTCGGCGTGCACGGTATCCGCAGTGGCACGAGCCGTTGTGCTGCCGGACGATCAGATCGGTACCGCGAGGACGATCACCGACGGGATGACCGGCCGCACGCTGACCGTGCCGCCCCGATGACCGCCGGCACGCCTGTCACAAGGGCCCGATGAACGACGACACGCCGGGTCACAAGGGCCCGATGAACGGGAACAGGGCGGCCGCACCTCACAACGGCCGCCCCGGTCCTGAGGGGGTCGAGGACGCCGAAGCAGTCCATCTCGCCGAACGTTGACGGGTCAGCACCCTCTGCGACAAGGGCGCAGGCAAGAAACTGCGTGATTGACCAAGGTCAAGGGTTACCCTGCAGCACCGCCCGTAATGAGATGACTACGGACCGCGAAGGCCCATGGTTCACATGCCGTTTCAGGCCAGGAAGCCCGAAGCATCGCCGCCGTACCGACAGGTGCTCCCTCATCGCGTATTCGTCAGTCCGGCCCGGCGTGACGCCGGGAGCCCGACCCACCTCAGGTGGTGTCGGGCTCCCGGTCCTTCGTGCCGCGCGTTCAGACGCGCCTGGACGTGTTCCTACTGGTCATCGTGGATGCGATGACGACGAGAACTGCCGCGACCGCGATGGCCACGATCCAGCGCACCCAGTCGATACCGGCGCTGCCGTTGCCCCCGAACGCGGTGTAGATGAACCAGCCAAGGATCACGCCGCCGATGCCGCACAAAATCGTGAGCCAGATCGGGATGTTGTCCTTGTCGCCGGGAGCGACGAACTTGCCCAGCAGACCGATGATGATGCCTGCGACGATGACTCCGATGATCTCCATGTGTCCGTCTCTCTCGTTGTTCTCGAGTCGCTGAGGCGACGTACCCCAGCGACCGCGCTGTACCCATGCCGAGGGGTCGACAAACGATCGTCACCGAGACTGGTCCGGACTGACGAGCGAACCACGGCGCCCACAGCCGGACTGACGAATGATCAGTGAGTTCTGGGGTCGACGGCGCGGAGGAGCTGGGTGCGGTTGCGGACGTTGAAGCGGCGGTAGAGCCGGGTCAGCTGGGACTCGACGGCTTTGACGCTGAGGTAGAGGGCGCCGGCGATCTCGCGGTTCGTCGCCCCGCTGTGCAGCATCTCGACGATGGTGCGTTCGGCGTCGGAGAGCTCCGCGGATCCCTGCCGTCCCGGGTCGTCGAGCCTGGCCAACTCGGCCGCGGCGATGTCGCGCCACGGCACCGCGCCGAGCGCCTCCAGCTGCTCGATCGCGGACGCGTACGCCGACCGGGCCAGCGACCGGCGACGCGCCTGCCGCGCGACCCGGGCGCGAGCGAGCTCGCACCGGGCCAGGTCCAGCGGGTTCGTCGCCTCGCCCGCGGCGGCGACCGCCTCGTCCAGCATCACCAGCGCGGCCGCCGCGTCGCCGGCCTTCGCGACCCGCAGCGCGTCGGCCCGGCGCAGCGGTACGTCGATCACGGTTCGGCCGAGTTTGTCCGCCCGCTCCCGGACCGCCCGCAGGGTCCGCTCGGCCTCCTCCAGCTCGCCGGCCGCGACCAGCACCTCGACGAAGTCGGCCTGCCAGGCGATCACCGCCGGGTCGTTCACCAGGAATGTCAGGTCGAGCTCGGCCGCCTCGGCGCAGGCCCGGCCCGCGGCCCGGGTGTCACCCTCCAGCAGCTTCGCCAACCCGAGCACGACCAGCCCGATCGGCAGCCACTCGTTGTTGTCGTTCTCCCGGCAGCGCTGCACCGCCTCGGACGCCAGCCGGACCCCTTCGGCGACCGAGCCGCCGGACAGCTGGCCGCGGGCCGCGACGATCTGCCCGACCTCGACCTCGTCGCCGATGTCCTCACCCAGCCGGGCGCACTCCGAGCCGGTGAGCAGCGCCTCCGCGGACCGGCCCGACCGCTCGTTGATCGCGGTCGCCGAGATCAGCACCGAGAACAGCCAGCTCACGGCACCGCTGCGCCGTACCTCGTCGAGCAGCGTGCTGATCTGTTCGTACGCGACCTCCAGCCGGCCCTGGAACAGCTCGGCCATCGCGGCCATCTGCCGGGCGCCGACCACGACGTACGTGAGCTCCCGGCCCTGTGCCAGCCGGCCGGCCTCGTAGTAGAACGTGTCCGCGCCGTCGCCGGTCAGCGTCTCCAGCGTCGCGGTCATCGCCAGCGCGGCCAGCAGTACCTCGGCATCGCCGGTACGGCGGCTCAGCTCGAGCGCGGTGTCGGCGTCCTCGCGAGCGTCGTCCAGCCGGCGGTCGAAGTAGGCGCCGGTCGCGCGTAGCACCCGGACCTTCGCCTCCAGCAGGTCGTTCCCCTCGGCGTCGGCGAACGCCTGCTCCAGCAGCTCGTTGCGCTGCTGCCGGTCGGCGGTCTCGTTCTCGATCAGCACCAGCCGCGCCTCGGTCCGGGTGGCGACGTCGGCGGCCACCCGGACCGCGAGCCGGGCGGCCTCGCTGGACTCCTGCACCAGACCCGCCGCCTGCGCGTCCCGGGCCGCCTGCAGCAGCCGCTCGGCCTGCGACTCACGATCGGCGAACGGGGTCCGGTCCGCGGCCAGCCGGGCCAACCGGGCCGCCGTACCGGGGGCGCCGCGGTCGCGCGCGGCGGTCGCGGCGTCGTCCAGGCGGCGGGCCAGCCCGGCGTCCTCGCCCTGGGTGGCCAGCGCCAGGTGCCGGACCTGCTCGACCGGCTCGTCCACCACGCCGGCCAGCTGCCGGTGCGCCTCGCGCCGCTCCTCCGAGGTCGCCTCGGCGTAGATGTACTCCCGCAGCAGCGAGTGCCGGAACCTGACCGACGTACCGGACATCTCCACCAGGCCTAGCCGCTCGGCGTCGGCGACCGCGGCCTCCGCGACCGGTCCGCAGGCCCGCGCCAGTGACTGCACCGTCGGCCGCGGCGACGACGCCGCCGCCAGCAGCACTTCACGGGTACTCGGCTTCACCTCGCTGAGCCGGTCGCCGAGCAGCGACTTCAGCCTGCTCGACACCGGCAGCGGGTCGTCCGGCGCCAGCCGGTCCGCATGTCGCAACACAGCCCGGCCGAGCTCGAGTGCGAGGAACGGGTTGCCGCCGCTCGCGTCGTGGATCCGCTGCAGCGTCCGCGCCGGCAGAGCCTCGCCGAGCACGGTGCGCAGCATCGCGCTGACCTGCCGCGGCTGCAGCCCGGGCACCTCGACCTGTACGGCGCTGTCCGGGCTGGCCTGGTTCTTCGACGGCGAGTCGCCGGCCGCGACCTGCTCGGTGACCAGCATCTGCACGCCGGCGTGCACCCGGCGGGCACAGAACGCGAGCACCTCCAGGCTGGACGGGTCGACCCACTGGATGTCGTCGATCACGACCAGGACCGGCGACATCGTCGCCAGCCGACGCAGCACCTGGAGCACCGCGAGCCGGACCGCCAGCTCGTCGCGGACCGAGTCCGGCGCGCCGGACTTGAGCAGCGCCACCTCGAGCGGCTGCCGCAGGTGCGGCGGCACCGCGTCCCGGACGCTCTCCCAGACCGGGCTGAGCAGGTCCAGCAAGGTGACGTACGGCAGCGCTGACTCGCTCTTGGACGGCGACGCGGTCAGTACCCGGACGCCGTCGCGGGAACGGTCCGCGATCACGGCCCGCGCCACCGCCGACTTACCGATACCGGCAGGGCCGAACAGGATCACGCTGCCGCCCGCGTCGAGCTCCGTCCGGACCTGCGCGATCAGGTCGTCACGGCCGACCAGGAAGTCGTGCAACCCGTCCTCCGTCGTGTGCTCGATGCTGCCGTACAGGGTATCCGTGCTGCGCTGCGTGAAGGATTGCCCCCTCTCTGCAACTTTTTCCGCGCAACCGCTTCCAATTCTGCCGGTTCGAGGTCTAGTTTCCGCTCAGTAACCGTCTGGTACCCCCAACCGGCCAGCCACAACAGGAGCGCACCATGCGAACTGTTCTCCGCCCACGCAGCGCCGCCCTACTCTTCACCGGCGCCGCTCTCGCCCTCAGCCCGTTGGCCGGACCGGCCGACGCCACCCTGCCCGTCGACCGGATCGACGCCGCCATCTGCTACACCCCGGACCAGCACGGCGGCGTCGCCGCCAAGGGCGGTCCCGGAGGCGACACCCGTGAGGTGAGCGCGTCCGAGCAGCGCGCGATCGAGGCCCGCACCGCCGCCATCCTCAAGGCCAAGCGCGAGCGCGGAATCGGCGTACCGAAGGGCGCCCTCGCGGCGGCCACGGTCCCGGTCTACGTGCACGTGATGCGCGACGCGGCAGGCAACGGCGACGTCACCGACACCCAGATCAGCCAGCAGATCGCCGTGCTGAACAACACCTTCGCCGGGCAGGAGTCCTCGGCGGCGGCGAACACCGGCTTCAGCTTCACGCTGGCCGGCACATTCCGCTACAACAACAACAACTGGCACAAGGACAAGCAGAGCTCGACGTACCGCAAGCGGACCCGCCAGGGCGGTGCGAACGCGCTGAACATCTGGCTGGTCGACTTCGCCTACCTCGGCATCGCCACCTTCCCGTGGGACTACGACCGCAGCCCGGGCATCGACGGCATCCGGGTGCACTTCGACTCGCTGCCCGGCGGCTCGATCGCGAACTACAACCTCGGCGAGACCGCGACGCACGAGGCCGGACACTGGTTCGGGCTCTACCACACCTTCCAGGGCGGGTGTACGACGACGAACGACGAGGTCGGCGACACCGCGGCGCAGTCCAGCCCGACCAGCGGCTGCCCCGAGGGCCGCGACTCCTGCCCGCTGCCGGGCCTGGACCCGATCCACAACTACATGGACTACTCCTACGACTCCTGCTACAACCAGTTCACCCCGGGCCAGAGCACCCGGATCAGCAACATGTGGACCGCGTACCGCGCCTGATCGCCTAGCGAGGGCACCGGTCGCGGCGGCGGCCGGTGCCCTTCGCGTGCGGGAATGCCCGCGACCATCACCCGATCGCTTCCCAATCAGGCCGTTCGCGCCATAGGTTCCATCGTCAGAAGGATTGGTACACCGACCGGTCCGACGACCTCTGGAGCCCGCCATGCGATCTCTCCTCCCCCGCCGCGGCGGCGCGCGCCGTACCGCGGCCCTGCTGCTGACCGGTGCCGCGCTCGCTCTCAGTCCGCTGGCCGGCGCCGGTTCCGCCAACGCCACGCTGCCCGTCGACCGGCTCGAGGACACCGGGTGCCTGTCGGTCGACACCGGTGCCGGTGCGACCGAGGCCCGCGGCGGCCATGGCCTCGACCACCCCGAGGTGAGCCCGGCCGAGCAGCGTGCCATCGAGGCCCGCACCGCCGCGATCCTCAAGACCAAGCGGCAGAACGGCGCCGCAACGCTCGCGTCGGTCACCGTGCCCGTGTACGTCCACGTGATGCGTGACACGGCCGGCAACGGCGATGTCACCGACGCCCAGATCCGGGCACAGATCCGCGAGCTCAACGAAAACTTCGCCGGTGGCGAGTCGTCCGAGGCTGCGGAGACCGAGTTCACGTTCACCCTGGCGGGCACATTCCGCTACAACAACGACGCCTGGCACCAGGACAAGCAGAGCACCAAGTACCGCAAGGAGACCCGCAAGGGCGGGATGGACGCGCTGAACATGTGGCTGGTCGACTTCGGCTACCTGGGCATCGCCACGTTCCCGTGGAGCGGTAACACGGACATCGATGGCATCCGGGTGCACTACGACTCGCTGCCCGGCGGCTCGATCGAGAACTTCAACCTGGGCAAGACCGCGACGCACGAGGCCGGGCACTGGTTCGGCCTGTACCACACGTTCCAGGGCGGCTGCTCGGCCAAGAACGACCTGGTCGAGGACACCCCTGCGCAGGCCAGTCCGACCAGCGGCTGCCCGATCGGCCGGGACTCCTGCGAGGACCCGGGCCTGGACCCGATCCACAACTACATGGACTACTCCTGGGACTCCTGCTACAACCAGTTCACCCCGGGCCAGAGCACCCGGATGAGCGACATGTGGACGGCTTACCGCGCCTGAACCACTCCCGGATAGGCACTGACGGGTCATAGAGTGCCCGGGATGCGTGCTTTCCTGACGGCTCTGGCCACCGCCGCCCTGGTGGCCAGTGCCGCTCCCGCCGGCGCCGCCGACGGCAACCCGTCCCACGGGCCCGTCGGCGGGGCGCGGCTGGGTACGAGCCCTGCCGTGGTGGTCGCCGGGCACGCGGCGACACCGATGCCGGCAGTGCGGGCCACGGCCTGGCTGATCGCCGACCTGGACACTGGCGAGGTGCTGGCGGCCCGGGCACCCCACGCCCGGCTCCGGCCCGCCAGCACGCTGAAGACCCTGACCGCCCTGGTACTGCTGCCGCGGATGAACCGCTCCCGGGTGATCACCGGCCTCGATGCCGACGCCGCGATCGACGGCAGCAAGGTCGGCGTTTCGCCCGGCCTGCGCTACAGCGTGGACACGCTGTTCCTCGGCATGTTCCTGAACTCCGGCAACGACGCGGTGCACGCACTCGCGCGGACCGACGCCGGCGGCGTGCCCGCGACGATCCGGCGGATGAATGCGAAGGCCGCCGAGCTGGGCGCCCTCGACACCACGGTGACCGACCCGACCGGGCTGGACGCGGACGGCCAGCTGTCCAGCGCATACGACCTGGCGCTGATCGCCCGCGCCGGCCTGCAGCGCAAGGACTTCAGCCGGTACGCCGCGACACGGATCAGCTACTACCCGATGCGCGCCGGCGGCCGGTACCAGATCTCGAACCAGAACCGGCTGCTGTTCAGCTACCCCGGCGCACTCGGTGTGAAGACCGGGTTCACCACCCTGGCCCGCAACACCTTCGTCGGCGCCGCGCAGCGTGACGGCCACCGGCTGGTCGTAACGCTGCTGAACTCGCCGCACGGCGTGACCCAGGACGCGGCCGCGCTGCTCGACTGGACGTTCGCCAACCGGGCCACGCTGGACGGCATCGGCACCCTCGTCACCCCGGCCGAGGTGGCCAGGATCCGGCCGACCGCCCCGGCCACCACCGAGGTACCCGACCCGGTCGAGCCGGCCGGGTCGGCCGCGAAGCCCGACCTGACCGCGGACGGCCCGCTGCGGGTCGTTCAGACCGCGGTCGCCCGGCTGCCGATGTGGGCGTACGGCGTGCCGCCGCTGCTGCTGGTGCTGACCTGGATGCGACCGCGTCCGAAGGCCCGCCGCGCCAAGGCCCGCCGCGGCCGGCGCTAGCCGCTGTTCGCCTGGCGCGCCTGTGAGATCGGCGTTCCGGTCGGGTTCGGACGTCAGCGCCGGCCACGGAGCAGGGTGCGGGCGGCGCGGCCGAGGGTGACGGTGAGCGCGGTCGCGGTGGCTCCGAGCACCGCGCCGGCCGCGACGGCGACCGTGTCAGCCTTGCGCTGGGGAATCTGCACCGTCCGGTACGCCGGCACCGCGGGCGCCTGGTCCGCCGCAGCGTCCGCGCGGGCCTGGCCGATCGCGCCGGACTGCGCGTACTCGGCGACCTGGCCGGTACGCTCCCGGTGGTCCAGGGTCGCCTCCTTCGCCCAGGCGGCGACCAGCATGATGACCCGGGTGAGCAGGTATATCCAGACCAGCAGCGCGAGCGGGAGCGCCAGCGCGCCGTATGCCGCGTTGTTGCCGATCACCTGGTTCACGTAGAGGCCGCCCAGCTCCTGCGCGAGGACGAACACCACGCCACCGAACAACGCGGCGATCAGCGCGACCTTGCGCGGCAGCACGATCCGCGGCAGCACGGTTTGCAGGTAGAGGAACAGCAGCCCTCCGAGCAACGCGCCGAGGGCGTACCGGACCAGGTCCAGGCCCCAGCCCGCGAACCAGGTCTCCTCGATGCCCATCCAGGCGACGACCCGCTCAGACAGGGTGCCCAGCACGGTCGTCACGCCGGTCCCGACCAGGGCGAGCAGGCCGAGGCCGACCAGTGCGCCGAAGTCCGCGACCTTCCGACTCACCATGTTGCCCGGCCGGTCGTCCAGCTCGTGCATCAACCGGATCGATGCCCGCATCGAGTCGATCCAGCCAAGGCCGGTGAACAGCAGCGCGACGCCGGAGATCAGCCCGATGGTGCCCGCGTTGGCGATCAGGGCATCGAGATCGACCTTGTCGCCGATGCCGGGCAGGTTCTTCTCGATCGCCTCCTGGAGGTTCTGCACCGCCTCTTCGTCCAGCAGCGCGCCGGTGATGGCGGCCGCGATCAGGATCAGCGGGAACATCGACAGGAATCCGAAGAACGTGGTCGCGCCGGCCAGCCGGTTGCCGCGCTGGTCGCCGTACCGCTTCCAGGCGCGCGAGACCTGCGTCCGCCGGAACCGCGCCCAGATCCGCTTCGCCCCGTTGATCATGTGCCGAGCCTAACCTCCACGGGACGAGTCCCGTGAGGTTCGTTCAGCCGGTCAGCGCGAAGCCGCGCTGCGGTCGCCACACGCCGTCCTCGCCGTGCTCATAGCGGCTGAACGCGGCCACCTCGAACGAGCAGTCGTAGTCGCCAAGCACCTGGAAGGCGGTGTCCAGCGCGTCCTTGTCAAGGTCGTGCGCGACCGTGACGTGCGGGTGGTACGGGAACCGCAGCGATACGTCGAGCGGTCCGGACCGGACCAGCGACTGCAGCACCTCGCAGGACGAGATGCCCTCGGCGAGCGTGACGAAGACGACCGGCGAGACCGGCCGGAACGTACCGGTCCCGCGCAGCCGGATCTTGAACCGCGGGTACCGGGCGGCCACCGCGAGCAGGTGCTTGTCGATCTGCTCCAGCGCGGCGTCGTCGATCTCGGTCGGCGGCAGCAGCGTCACGTGCGTGGGTACCAACGCGGCCATCGGGTCCCCGAAGTCGGCCCGGTGCTGCCTCAGCTCGGCGCCGTACGGGTCGGGGATCGGGATGGCCACACCGATCGTGGTCACCTGCGGCCTACTGCTTCCGCGCGGCCGGCACGAACCCCAGCCGGTCGTAGACCGTGGCCAGGGTCGGTACCGTCACCGCTCGCGCCCGCTCGGCGCCACCGGCCAGGATCGCGTCCAGCTGCGCCGGGTCGTCCAGGTACTGCAGCGTCTTCTCCCGGAACGGCGTGACGAACTCGACCACCAGCTCGGCCAGGTCCTTCTTGAAGTCGCCGTACCCGCGCCCGGCGTACTCGCCCTCGATCTCCGCGATCTTGCGATCGGTCAGTGCGGAGTAGATGGTCAGCAGGTTCGACACCCCGGCCTTGTTCTCCGGGTCGAACACGACGTCGCGGCCGGAGTCGGTGACCGCCGAGCGGATCTTCTTCGCACTCGCCTTCGGGTCGTCGAGCAGCTCGATGATGCCGGCCGGCGATGACGCGGACTTGCTCATCTTCGCCGTCGGCTCCTGCAGGTCGCCGATCTTGCCGGTCTCTTTGAGGATGTGCGGCTCCGGCAACCGGAAGGTGTCGCCGAACCGGTGGTTGAACCGCCCGGCCAGGTCCCGGGTCAGCTCCAGGTGCTGGCGCTGGTCCTCGCCCACCGGCACCCGGTCGGCCTGGTAGATCAGGATGTCGGCCGCCTGCAGGATCGGGTAGGTGAACAGTCCGACGGTGGCACGGTCCGCGCCGCCCTTGGCCGACTTGTCCTTGAACTGCGTCATCCGGCTGGCCTCGCCGAAGCCGGTGATGCAGCCCAGCACCCAGGCGAGCTGGGCGTGCTCCGGGACGTGCGACTGCGCGAACAGCGTCGAGCGCTCCGGGTCGATCCCCGCGGCCAGCAGCTGCGCCACCGACCGCAGCGTGCGCTCGCGGAGCAGCTTCGGGTCGTAGTCGACCGTGATCGCATGCAGGTCGACGACGCAGTAGAACGCGTCATGGTCCTCCTGCAAGGCCACCCACTGGCGGACCGCGCCGAGGTAGTTCCCGAAGTGGAAGGAGTCGGCGGTCGGCTGGATACCGGACAGCACACGGGGCCGTCTTGGCGCACTGGTTCCCGCCGCCGAGGTGGGGGAGTCGGCAGACATGCGCCCGATTCTGCCAGCGCACAGGGGCTGCCCGTTAATCCGGATAGCGTGTTCGGCTGTGACAGCTGACCGCACCGCCGTCGTCCTGCCGAGCGGGACAGGGGTCTGACCTAGCCGCGCCGGAACTTGGTGACCGAGCTGTCCTTCTTGACGTCGTCGGCCGCCTTCTGCAGCCGTTCGGCCCACTCGGCGACCGTGATCGCGCCGGCCATCAGCGCCCCGGTCGCCTCCGCGGTGGCGGTCCCGAGTGCGGGGTACCAGCTCGCGAAGTACCAGTTGATCGTCTGGTCGCCCGCAATCCTCAGCAGCTCGCACGCGGACTTGAACGCGGCGTCGGCCACCAGCAGGTCGCCGGCGCTACGGACCACGGTGAGCGTGCTGGTCAGCTCGGAGAAGTTCGCCGCCGCCTTCACCGACAGCATCGCCCGCAGGAACTCCATCCCGCCGATCCTGTTCTTCGCCGCGGCCGGTACGACGAACGACTCGGACGGGGTGACATGTACGCCGTTCGGCAGCCGGGCCGAGCCGTCCAGCGGCGGCAGCGCCATCGCCGTCAGCCCGAACCCCTTCGGAGTCGCGTTCCGCATCTCGTTCGCCAGCCAGCTGCCACAGGGCAGGAAGGCCGCCTTCGAGCCGACGAAGCGGGTCTGCGACTGCAGCGGGTCCAGCCCGCGGCTGCCCGTGAACACGTACCCACGGCCGGCCAGCCCGCTGAACGCTGCCGCGGCCGCCGCCAGGCTCGGGTCCTTCCAGGCACCGTCCTCGAGGTTGTCGACGTGCTTCACGACGTCCAGCCCGCCGGACTTCGCGGCCAGCGTCATGATCGCCTCGAACAGGTACTGCGGACGCAGCCCCGCATAGATGAACGGCGCCAGGTTCTTCGCCTTCATCTCCGCGGCCGTGCGCAGCAGCTCGTCCCAGGTCCGCGGCGCGCTCCAGCCGTACTTGTCGAACAGCGGCGCCGAGTACCACAGGGCGTAGACCGTGTTCACGTAGTTCAGCACCCGGGGCACCCCGTCGTACGAGCCGGACTCGACCGTGCCCGGGATGAGCATCTCGCGAACCGTCCGGTCCGGCTGGTCCCAGGACTGCGCGTCGAGCAGCGGGGTCAGGTCCGCGAGCTGCCCGGCGTTCTCCAGCCGGCTGGCGTTCAGCCTCTTCGCACCCGAGTTCGCCAGCACGTCCGGCGGGTCGCCGGCGTCGAACCTCGGCTGCAGCGCCGTGGCGATCTCGGGCACCGCGGTGACCTTGCCGCGCTCCCGCGCACCGGGGTAGACCTCCCGGTACATGTCCAGGTCGAACCGCAGGTGCTCCTGGCCGTAACCACCCTCCGGAACGACGATCTCGAGCGGCGCGTCCGGGTTCACGTCCAGCGAGCGCGGGGCCGCTGGCGTCGTACGGCCGCCGGCCGGACGGTCGTCGCCGTCGCAGGACGCGAGCAGGCCGGAGGCCGGGACGAGGGCAGCGGCGGTCAGCAGGGTCCGGCGGCGCAGGTCGCCTTGCATGCCACCACCTTGGCGCCCGCGTGGGTCACTCAGGGCTCACTTGAAGGCGTCACTTCAAGGGGGTCACTTCAGGGGGTCACTTCAGGGGGTCACTTCAGGGTGGCGCTCGTCAACCCGGCCTGGATCTGGCGGTAGAAGATCAGGTACACGATGATCACCGGCACCATCGCGATCGCGAGTGCCGCGAACAGCGCACCCCAGTCGTTGCGATAGCGCATGCTGGACAGCATCGTCGCGATGCCCTGTGACAGCACCGGTTTCTGGGTCGACAGGAACGACGGCAGCACGAACTGGTTCCACTGGCCGAGCACGTTGAAGATTCCGATGCTGAGCAGTCCGGGCTTCGCCATCGGCATCATCACCCGGAAGAACACCTGCGTGTGCGAGGCACCGTCGACCATTGCCGCCTCGGCGATCGACGTCGGCAGGGTGCGGAAGAACGCGTGCATGAAGAACACCGTGAACGGCAGCGAGTACGCGATGTAGACCAGGATCAGGCCCTGGTACGTCGACAGCATCCCCTGGCCGGGCAGGCCGCCGTACACGGCCGGCAGGTTCCGCACCACGAAGAACAGCGGCACGATCGCCAGGAACACCGGGAACATCATCCCGGCAGCGAACAGGTAGTAGATGAACCGGTTACCGCGGAACTGGTACCGAGCCAGCACGTAGGCCACCATCGACCCGAACAGCATGGTGCCGATGACGCTGAAGGTCACCACGATGACGCTGTTCAGCAGGTAGTCGCCGACGCCGTACTGCCAGGCGTTGGAGAAGTTCTCCCACTGCAGGTCCTTCGGGAACGGCGGCCACTGGTCGCCGAAGATCTCGTCGGTGCTCTTCACCGAGGCGAGCAGCGCCCAGACGAAGGGCACGACCACGATCACGGTCCAGCCGATCAGCATCAGGTGCGCGAACGCACTCATGCCGGTCTCGCCGGTGTCCCGCCCCAGCCGCGGCTGGTCCGCGGCCTTCCGTGCGTCCGCGGACGAGGGGGTCCGCGGCTCGGTGGTCTTCAGGTCCGAAGTCATGGCGGCGGCGCCTCTCAGTACTCGATCCGCTCACGGCGGGTCGCCCGCAGCAGCACCGCGGAGATCAGCAGGGTCAGGAAGAACAGCACGACGCCCATCGCGGAGGCGTAGTACGCCCGGCCGTACTGGAAGCCGTAGTCCGCGATCTGCAGTGCGATCACCTGGGTGGAGTTGTCCGGTCCGCCCGGACCGGCGGTCATCACCGCGACCAGCGCGTAGGCGTCCAGCGCGAGGATCGCGAGGAACACCCACGAGGTTTGGATGGTGTCCCACAGCAGCGGCAGTGTGACCCGGAAGAACGTCGACACCCGGCCGGCGCCGTCGATGATGGCCGCCTCGAAGATATCCCGGGGGATCGACGACATCGCCGCGTTGAACAGCACCAGGTAGAAGCCGACGCCGCCCCAGACCAGCACCCACAGCACGCACATCAGGGCCATGTTCGGGTCACCCAGGAAGCCATACGGCCCGAGCCCGAAGAGCCCGGCGACCGAGTTCAGCAGGCCCGACGACTCCGAGCTCATGAGCACCGACCAGATCACCGCGATGACCGGCACCGACAACACCTGGGGCAGGAAGAAAGCCAGCTTGTAGAACCCGTTGCCGCGCACACCCTGCACACCCGCGCTGTTGGATCGCCCGCCCACATTCAGCAGGAAGGCGAAGAACAGCGCGAGCGACAGGGTGAACAACGGCAGGAAGACCAGCAGCAGCAGGTTGTGCGAGAGAGCCGTGCGGAACATCTCGTCGTTCGCCAGGGTGCGGAAGTTCTCCAGCCCGACGAACGTGAAGTCCGGCGAGACCCCGGTCCAGTCGGTCAGCGAGTAGTAGAACGCCTGACCGAACGGCGAGATGACGAAGACGAGGTACATCGCGATCGGGATCGCGAGGAACCCGACGATGAACCGAGTCTGGTGGTGCCGCATGGCTCTCCCAACCTGCCTATGCCAACCCTACGACCGCTCGCGCTTCTGGGTCTTCGGGTCCTTGGCGGTGTCGTCAGCCAGCTTCTGCATCCGGTTCATGTACTCGTCGGGGGTGATCCGGCCTGCTGCCAGCTCACCCATGATGCTCCGCGACGGCTTGTCCATTGTCGAGTACCAGGCCGCGTAGTAGGTGCTCCAGTTGTTCGCGGCACCCGAGGTCAGCAGGGCGTTCGCCGACTTGGCGCCCGGGGTGAGCTTGACGCCCTCGGCGGCACCCTTGACGATCGTCGGCGATCCGGTGAGCTCGGTGAACTTGCCCGCGCCCTCCTTGGACACCATGATCCGCAGCAGCTCGATCCCGCCGGGCTTGTTCGCGGCCTTCGAGGCGACGATGAAGTTCTCGCCCGCCGAGATCTCGGTGCAGTCGAACGGCAGCTTCGCGCCGTCCAGCAGCGGTGTCGGCGCGACACTGGTCTCGAACGCCGGGTTCACCTTCGCCACCACCGGCTTCTGCTCGTTCTCCAGCCACGAGCCGCTGGGGATGAACGCCGCCTTGCCCTCGTTCCACCGGGTCTGCGACTGGATGTGGTCCAGGCCTTCGGTGCCCTGCATGAAGTAGCCCTTGGCCTTGATCTCGGCGATCGCCTCGGCCGCCAGCTTGATCGAGGGGTGCTTCCAGGCGTTCGGCGCCAGCGAGTCGATCGCGTAGATCACCTCGGGGCCGCCGTGCTTGACGGCCATGTCCAGCAGCACCTGCTGGATGTAGTACGGGTGCTTGCCCTGGTGGGCCATCGGCGCGACACCCGCCTTCTTCATCTCCTCGCACAGCGTGAGGAACTCCGCCCAGGTCTTGGCCGGCTGCCAGCCCTTCTCGCGGAACAGTTTGGCGTCGTACCAGATGCCGTAGACGGTCAGCACGTACTGCAGGGACAGGATCTTGCCGTCGCCGAGGATGTTGCCGGCCTCCAGCGCGATGGGCTCGACGGTGTCGCGCACCTTCTTGTTGGCGTCGTCGACCGACGGTGCGTCGAACAGCTCGGTGAGGTCGGCCAGCTGCCCGGCCGAGGCCAGCGTCGACATCGGCAGCATCTGGGCGCCGGAGTTGTCGATCATGTCCGGCGGGTTGCCGGCGTTGAAGCGCGGCTGCAGCTGCTGGGTGATGTCGGTGATACCAGCGTGCTTGACCTCAGCGTCCGGGAACTTCTTCTTGTACAGCTCCTGGTGGAACTTCGCGTAGTCGTCGCCGTACCCGCCCTTGAAGATCACCACGTCGAGCGGCGCGTCGGCCTTCACACCGAACGGGTTCTCGGCGGACTTCTCGCCACCGCCGCTGTCGCCGCTGCTTTCGTCACCGCCGCCAGTGGCGCAGGCGCTCAGCAGGGTGCCGCCGCCCGTGGCCATCAGTGTGCCCACCGCGGCACGCTGCAGGAACAGCCGACGCGATTGGCCTAGTGGAGTGGTCATGCTGTCTCGCTCCTTGGGTTGATGGAACTGGCCGGGCACCGGGAGGGCGTGGGACACATCGGGAGGGTCCGTCCTTTCCGGGTCGGTCAGGCGGTACGACGGATCCGGCCGTCGTACCGAGCTTCGAGGGCGTGGTTGTGCTCGTCGCCGCCGGGGATGTTCGCGGACAGGTAGACAGGCGGCGTCTCGCCGGCCTCCACCAATCGCCGGACGACCTCCGCGACCATCAGCTGCGCGACCAGCGCGGCTGTGATCGAGGAGACGGCGCAGACCTTCCCGCCACCGGGCAGGTCGAGCACGGCGTCACCGTACGGCGCGCCGTTGTCGAGTACGACGTCCGCGTGGTCGACGAGCTTGGTACCGGACGGGTGCCGCGACTCGACACCCGACGTGTGCTGCAGCGAGGTGATCGCGATCAACCCGTGGCCGCGCTTCTTGACCAGCTGGGCGAACTCCACGATCGATCCGTTCACGCCGGAGTTCGACGCGATCACGAACACGTCGGCCGCGGCCGGCTTGGCCAGGTCGTACAGCCGGCCGGCGATCGACGGGTCGCGCTCGAGGATGCCGCTGCTGAGCACGTCCGGCGACTCACCGCCGAAGATCACTACGTCGCGCAGCGCGATCCGGTTGGTCGGCACCAGCCCGCCGGCGCGTCCGGCGATCTCCATCGCCAGCGCCTCGGAGTGCCCGGAGCCGAACGCCTGCACAACGCCGTCGTTGCGAAGGGCCGCGGTCACCAGATCGGCAGCGGCGGCGATCCGGTCGTCCTGTGCCGCCACGGACTCGAGGAGAGGCCCGAGCGCGGCCAGGTACTCCCGCGCGCCCACCGTGCTCGTCATCCGTCTGGTACCGACCCCTCAACTAGTGTGATCGACACAACACGGGGAGGTGCCGATAACTGCGCATTCCCCGCTGTGCTGGACAGAACTTTTCTCACCCTCGACCCAAAGTCAAGGCTGATCTCATGGAACTGCGAAGATCGGGACCGATGCGTGACCTTGCGCGAAACCGTGCGTAACAAGGATGTACGCGCAGGACTACACAACCTACAGTGGTCTAGACCTCAGTATAAGCAGACTGGGCTGGCAGGAGTACAGATGCGGCAGACTTCGCTCGTTCTCGGCGGCGACCTCGGCGGCACCTCGACCCGGATCGTGGTCGCGGACACCGCGGGCCTTGTCGTCGGCCGGGGTACGGCAGGTGGCAGCAACCCGGTCAGCCACCCGGAGACCGCCGCCGCGGCACTGTCGACGGCCCTCGACGCTGCCCTGCACGGCCTCGACCCGGCTCAGGTCGAGGTGGCAGTGATCGGAGCGGCCGGCGGCGTCGCGTTGGCCAGCCCGGAGGTGGCCGGTCAGTTCGAGGCTGCGTGGTCCGGTACCGGTCTGCCCGGCGCGCCGACGTACATCGGCGATGTCGAGGTCGCCTTCGCCTCGGCGACCACTGCTCCCGACGGGACTGCGCTGATCGCGGGTACCGGCGCCGGTGCGGCCGAGCTGCGCGACCATCGAATCGTCCGTACCGCAGACGCCAACGGCTGGCTGCTGGGCGACGACGGCTCCGGCTTCTGGCTCGGCCGGGAGGCCGCCCGTGCCACGCTGCGAGCCCTCGATGAGCTCGCTCCGCTGGGGCCGCTCGGCGAGGCGGTGATCGCCGAGCTGCTCGGCGGCCGGCCCGAGGGCGTTCCACCCGAGACCGAGTGGAACGGCGCCAAGGAACTACGCGACCAGCTGATCCGGTCCGCGAACTCCCGACCCCCGGTCATGCTGGCCGAGCTGGCGCGCACCGTCTCGACCGGCTACGACGCCGGTGATCCGGCCGCGGTGGAGATCGCCGAGCGGGCGGCCGAGCTGCTGATCGGCACCATCAACCGGATCCGGCCTGTCGACTCGACCGGTCCGCTGGTGCTCGCGGGGAGCGTCGCCGGCGAGTCCTCCCCCGTCGGCCGGCTGCTGCGGGAACGGCTGAAGGACGTGCCCGGCCAGGTGCTGACCGCCCGGAACGGCGTCGGCGGCGCCGCCTGGCTCGCACTCCGCACCCTCGACCCGGCCCTGGCCACCCCCGAAGCCCACGCCAGCCTCACGACCCCTTCCTGACCACCTCCCGTACCGCCACGCCGTCCCGCTGCCGCTGGCCCGGCGTGTCCCTACGGGAGGTCGAGCGTTCAGGGGTCGGCGGGGTCGGTATGCGCGTCCGGCGCGGGGTCGGGAGTGGGCACGCGGCTGACCCGGACCCGGGCGACGCGGCGGCCGTCCATCTCGGTGACGGTGATGATGTGGCTGTCGACCGGGACCTCGTCGCCGTCGCTCGGCACCCGGCCGAGCCGGGCCGCGACGAAGCCGGCGACGGTCTCGTACGGGCCGTCCGGCAGCGCCAGACCGGTCTCCTCGGCGAAGTCCTCGATGTTCAGCAGGCCGTCGACCTCGATGTCGCCGCCGCGGAACCGGGTGGTCTCCTCGACGTCCTCGTCGTACTCGTCCTTGATGTCGCCCACGAGCTCCTCGACCAGGTCCTCCATCGTGACGATGCCCGCGGTGCCGCCGTACTCGTCCAGTACGATCGCGAGGTGCGTGCTGCGCCGGCGCATCTCGGTCAGCGTGGGCAGCAGCTTGGCCGTGTCCGGCAGCATCAGCACGTCGCGAACCAGGTCGCCGACCCGGACCGAGCGGGACGCCACCGACGGGTCGAACAGGTCGCGGACGTGCACGAACCCGGCCACGTCGTCTGCGTGACCGTTCACCACCGGGTAACGCGAGTGCGGGCGTTCGGAAGCCAGCTTCACCGCCTTGTACGCCGGCATGCTGGCGTCCAGGAAGTCCACCTCGGTGCGCGGCACCATCAGCTCGCGGAGCTGCCGGTTGCCGGCCTCGAACACGTCGTCGACGATCCGGCGCTCCTCCTCGCCCAGCGACTCGTGCGCCGAGACGATGTCGCGCAGCTCCTGGTCGGTCATCTGCTCGCGGTTCGCCCTCGGGTCGCCGCCGAGCGCCCGCACCACGAGGTCGGTGCTCTTCGACAGTAGCCAGATCACCGGTCGCGAGAACGATGCGATCCTGTCGACCAGCGGCGCCAGCGCCAGTGCGAACGTCTCGGCCCGTTGCAGCGCGAGACGCTTCGCGGCGAGCTCACCGAGCACGATCGACACGTAGGAGATCGCCACGGTGATCAGGACCAGCGCCGCGGCACTGGCCAGGCCTGGCGGCAGACCGAGGTCTTCCAGGTGTGGCGACAGTGCGCCGGCCAGGGTGGCACCACCGAACGCCGCGGACAGGAAGCCCATCAGCGTCACGCCGATCTGCACGGCTGACAGGAACCGGTTCGGGTTGGCGGCGACCCGGGCCACGGTCTCGCCGCGCTTACCACGCTGGGACAGCGCCTTGATCTGGCTCTCCCGCAACGAGACCAGCGCCATCTCGGCGGCCGCGAACACACCACCGATCACGACGAACACGATGATCAGGACGACATTGAGCAGGGTTTCGTTCATAGGAGCGGCGATCAGCGTCCCATCGGACTCGGTAGGTCGTCCATGCTGGCAAGCCTAGCGGCGTCGCTGGTCAGCCCGCATGTGTGAATTTGTTGACTTATGATCGGGTGTGCCAACCTCTTGCCGGCCCACTCCGGAAGGCGACGCAACCCCACATGGACATCGGCGTGACCGCGCGCAGAACCGAAACCCTGTTGTCGGACGGCCGCGAGCTGTTCTACTACGACCCAGCCGACGCCCCGGCACGCCGCCCGGTCGCCGACACCCGCGGCCTCGACGTACCGGCGCCGCAGGTCGAGATGCGGACCGACCCGCTCACCGGTGACGTGATCGCGTACGCGACCCACCGCAACACCCGCACCCACCTGCCACCGGCCGACGAGTGCCCGCTGTGCCCGACCAGGCCTGGACACGCCACCGAGATCCCGGACCCTGCCTACGCGGTCGCGGTGTTCGAGAACCGTTTCCCCTCCTTCGCCGGCCCGGGCCGGTGCGAGGTGGTCTGCTTCACCAGTGACCACCAGACCTCGTTCACCGAGCTGTCCGTCGGCCAGGCCCGGCTGGTGGTCGATGCCTGGGCGGACCGGACCGCGGCGCTGAGCGCCCGCCACGACGTCGCGCAGGTGTTCTGCTTCGAGAACCGAGGTCGCGAGATCGGCGTGACGATGCACCACCCGCACGGGCAGATCTACGGCTACCCTTTCCTGCCGCCGCGAATGCGTACCCTGCTCGACCGTGCCCGCGAGCACCGCGCCGTTGCCGGCGGCAACTTGTTCGCCGATGCGCTGGCCGCCGAGCGAGCCGACGGGGGCCGGGTGGTCGGCGAGAACGACAGCTGGACGGCGTTCGTGCCCGAGGCCGCCCGCTGGCCGGTCGAGGTGCACCTTTACCCGCACCGGCAGGTCGCGGACCTGACCGAGCTCTCCGACCACGAGCGCGGCGAGTTCTGCCTGCTGTACCTTGACGTGCTCCGCCGCTTCGACGCCTTGTACGACGTGCCGCTGCCGTACATCGCGGCCTGGCACTCCGCCCCGGTGCGGGTCGACCGCGACCTCGGCTACCTGCACCTCGAGCTGCTGTCGGTCAAGCGGGCGGCGGACAAGATCAAGTACCTGGCGGGATCGGAGTCGGCGATGGGCGCGTTCATCAGTGACACTCGGCCGGAGGACGTGGCCGACCGGCTGCGGAAGGGCGGGCCATGAGTCTCACCGACGAGTTCGGTTCCTCGTACGGCCGTGCCCCGGATGGGGTCTGGCAGGCGCCGGGGCGGGTCAACCTGATCGGCGAGCACACCGACTACAACGATGGTCTGGTGCTGCCGATCGCGCTGCCCCGGCGGATCGTCGTCGCCGCCGCGGCCCGCGACGACGGGGTGCTGCGGTTCCGGTCCCGGCAGGACGACGCAGTCGTCGAGGTCACGCTGGACGACCTGGCTCCGGCGTCGGTGCACGGCTGGGCCGCGTACCCGGCCGGGGCCGCCTGGGTACTGCGGGAGGCGGGGCACACGATCGGCGGCGCCGACCTCCTGGTGGACTCCGACCTGCCGACCGGTGCCGGCCTGTCGTCATCGGCCGCGCTGCTGTGCGCTGTGGCCACCGCCTTGCTCGACCTGGCCTCGATCAGCGTGCCGCCCGAGGAGGTCGCGCAGCTGGCGCAGCGGGCCGAGAACGACTACGTCGGCGCACCGGTCGGGCTGATGGACCAGATGGCGTCGATGTGCTGCACCGCCGGGCACGCGCTGTTCTTCGACGTACAGGCACTGTCGCTGGCGCAGGTGCCGTTCGACCCGGCCGCGGACGGGCTGCGGCTGCTGGTGGTCGACGTCCGCGCGCCGCACCGGCTGGTCGACAGCGAGTACGCCGCCCGCCGGGCGAGCTGCGAGCAGGCGGCGGCGCTGCTCGGCGTACCGTCGCTGCGCGCGGTGACCGACCTGGACGCAGGCCTGGCATCGCTGTCCGACGAGACGATGCGCAAGCGGGTCCGGCACGTCGTCACCGAGATCGCCCGGGTGTCCGACACGGTCGAGCTGCTGCGGGCCGGGCGGCTGCGTGACGTCGGGCCGCTGTTCACCGCGTCGCACGCGTCGATGCGGGACGACTTCGAGATCACCGTGCCGGAGCTGGACGTCGCGGTCGACGCGGTTCTGGCCGCCGGCGCGCTCGGCGCCCGGATGACGGGCGGCGGGTTCGGCGGCTGCATCATCGCTTTGGTCGAGGCGACCGCCGCGGACGCGTCGTACGCCGCGATCCAGAAGGCGTTCGCCGACCATGGCTTCGCCGAACCCGCCGTGATCGTGGCGGACCCCTCCGACGGCGCCGGCCGCCTGCGCTGACCGGTTGTCCACAGGCGCCCCAGCACGCCTGCGGCTGATACGACCAGCCCGCGGGGATGCCGCTGAATGTCGCGAATGAGCCGACGAGCTCGCGCGGGAGGTCCGCCGCGATCGCGACAGCCGGTGATGGACGCCTTCGACGCCGACGTCCTGATCTTCGCGGCGACGCCCGGGCACGTGCTCGGTCGCCGGGTCCGCGCACTGCTGCCGCACGGGCCGATGGGTCCGACGGACCCGGCCGGGACCGGGTCCGTGCTGCTGGTTCTTGAGCTGCTCAGCAAGCCGCTGCGCGACGGCGCCACGGACGAGGTCGACACCCTCGTCGAGATCCTTTCGCGGCTCGACCTTCGTCCCGTCGACCGGAGCACCGCGAACGTCGCGACCGTGCTCGGCGCCAAGTACCGGCTGCGGGCCGCCGACGCCACCCATCTCGCGTCCGCGGTCGTCGTCGGCGCGGACCGCTTCATCACCAACAACCACAGGGACTTCCCGACCTCGATCGAGGAGATCGACGTGGTGTACGCCGCCGACCTCCCGGACCTCAGCCGACCGGAGCGGGGTGCAGGGTCTTGAGCTGGCGGCGGATCGGGCCGGCGTAGGCAAGGGTCGCGACGAGCTGCAGTACGCCGAATACGACGTACGGGGTCCGCAGGTCTGTGCGGTGCGCGAGCCAGCCGGCCAGTACGGCGCCGAGCGGCGCGGCGGCGAAGGCGACCATCCGGTACACCGAGGTGACCCGGCCGAGCAGCTCCTTCGGCACGATCCGCTGCCGCAGCGAGATCGTCACCACGTTCCACCAGGCGCTGCCGAAACCGATCACGACCACCGACGCGAACACCGCGGGCACCTTGGTCAGCAGACCCATCGCGGCGATGCCGGTACACATCATCAACGACGCCGCCATCAGCGTGGTGAAGGTCCCGACCCGCCGCGCCAGCCGGGGCGCCGCCACCGCACCGAGCACCCCGCCGACGGCGTACATCGCGACCAGCCAGCCGAAGCCGGCCTCGGGCAGCTCGAGCACCTGCAGCACGTAGAGCACCAGGATCGCGACGACCCCGGTGCCGACCATGTTCAGCACCAGCAGCAGCAATGCCAGCGTGCGCAGAAGCTGGTGCCGCCACAGGTACCGGACTCCCTCGACCAGCTCCCGCCACAGGTGCGCGCCGTCGGACCGGATCGGCGCCGGCACCGCCGTACGCACCGACGCGACCAGTACCGCGGCGACCGCGAACCCGACCGCGTAGATCGCGAACGGCAGCCCGTGCATCGCGACGAACAGGGCAGCCCCGACCGGCGGTCCGATCAGGGTGGCGCCGAGCGTGAGCGAGACCTGGTGGTAGGCGTTCGCGCGTTCCAGCTTGGAAGCGTCGACCAGGTCCGGCAGCACTGCCGAGGACGCGTTGTCGAAGAACGGCGCCATCAGCCCGAGCGCGAAGCCGGTCAGCAGCAACACCGGGATCGTCTGCATGTCGAGCAGCACCACGATCGCGAACGCACCGGCGACGAGTGCCCGGGCGGCGTCGACCACCCACATCACCGTGGTACGGCGCCAGCGGTCGACCAGCACTCCCGAGATCAGCCCGAGCAACAGCCAACCGGTCTGTGCGGCCACCTCGGTCAGCGACACCAGCCGCGGGTCCCGGGTCAGTGACGCGGCCAGCAGCGGCAGCGCGCCGAACTGGATCCCCTCTCCGATGAACGACGCCGTCGCGGCCGTCCACAGCACCCAGTACGGCTTACCGAGGCCGTCCGCGGACCTCATTCGGCAATGACCAGCTGGCAGCCGGAGCCCTTCATCGCGCGGCGAACCGGAGCCGGCAGCCCGGCGTCGGTGACGACGATGTCCACCTCACTCCAGGACGCAAACGAGCTCAGCCCGACCGTGCCCCATTTCGTGTGGTCGGCAACCACCACGACCTGCCGGCTGGCCGCGATGAACGCGCGGTTCGTCTCGGCCTCCATCAGGTTCGGGGTGCTGAGTCCATGGTCCGGATCGATGCCGTGGGCACCGAGGAACAGCTGGTCCAGGTGCAGCGACCCAAGCGCCGCGGTCGCGATCGGCCCGACCAGCGCGTCGGACGGCGTCCGGACACCGCCGATCAGCACCACGGTCCGATCCGTACGGGCGTCGCCGTGGAAGATGTCCGCGATCCGCGCCGAGTTCGTCACCACGGTGAGCTTCTCGACCCGCAGCAGGTGCCGCGCCAGCGCGTGCGTCGTCGTACCGGCGCCGATGCCGACCGCGCTGTCCGGCTGCACCAGCCGGGCTGCCTCGGCCGCGATCGCCTGCTTCGCAACGGATTCCTGGTTGAGCTTGGCGTCGAAGCCCGGCTCGTGCGCGCTGCGCAGCCCGACGCTGGTCGCGCCGCCATGCACCTTGTGCAGCAGGCCGTTCGCGTCCAGCGCGTCCAGGTCGCGCCGGATGGTCATGTCCGAGACACCGAACCGCTCGACCAGCTCGGCCACCGTGACCGCCCCGCGGCTGTTGACCTCGGCAACGATCGTGGCCTGCCGATGCGCAGCCAACGGCCCGGCCCGCCCCCGCCCAGCACTCGTACTCACACCCGACACCCTAGGTCCTCGCCCGGGGACTCTCCCTCCCTTTATCGATCGTTCGATAAGGCTTTGCCGAGGACAGCCGTGCGCTGCGAGGGTTGGGTATGAGGTTTCCCGAGGACGTGCCGGTGCTGACCGACGGTGGGCCGGGATTGGTGCTGCGGGCACATACCGCCGCGGACGTCGACGCGGCGTACGAGATGTGCTCCGATCCCGAGTTCCAGCGCTGGACAACGGTGCCGGTTCCGTATGAGCGGCAGCACGCGGAGGGCTACCTGCTGGACAAGATCCCGGCCGGCTGGCGGGACGGGGGCATGTGGGCCTGGGCGATCGAGTACGACGGCCGCTTCGCCGGCACCATCGACCTGCGCGACGGGCGCGGCAACGGTGGCGAGATCGGGTTCGGGCTGGCGCCGTGGGCACGCGGCAAGCGGGTGATGAGCCGGGCGGCACGGCTGGTGGTCCAGTACGCGTTCGAGGGGTTCGGCTGGGACGTCGTTGTGTGGCGGGCGTTCGTAGGCAACTGGGACTCTCGCCGGGTGGCCTGGCGGACCGGGTTCCGCGAGTTCACCACGGTCCGGGGCAGCGGGGTGTCCCGAGGTGTCCGGTACGACGAGTGGGTGGCGACCATCCGGTCCGGCGAGGAGCTGGAACCGCAGGGCCGCTGGCTGACCATCCCCGTGATCGACGGTGAGGACATCCGGCTCCGCCCGGTCCGTGACGACGACGCCGCCCGCGTGGTCGAGGGCAGCAACGACGAGCGAACCAAGCAGTGGCTCCCGCTGCTGCCCGAACCATACGGCGACGACGACGCGCGGACCTGGTTCGCGCAGATCCGGGAGAGTGCCGCCACCGGCGAAGGCATCTCGTGGATGATCGCCGACCGCGCCAGCGACGAGCTGCTCGGCAACGTCAGCGTGTTCCGCCTGAACAGCCCGTCCGGCAACGAGGTCGGTTACTGGATGCACCCGGCCGCGCGTGGCAAGGGTGTGATGACCGAGGCCGTCCGGCTCGCAGTCCGGTACGCCTTCGGCGAGCTCGGCTGCCGGAGACTGTTCCTGCGAGCGACCGAGGGCAACGCCGCCTCGCAGCACGTCGCCCGGATGGCCGGGTTCCGGCGCGTGGGCACAACACGCGCGGAGAGCACCCGCCGGGACGGAACCTTCGAAAATCTGCTGCTCTTCGACCTGCTGCAGACCGACGCAGCCGTGGTTGAATCGGCCGGGTGATCGACTGCGAGGAGCTGGTACGCCGCTGGCAGGCCGGGTGGTCTGCGTCCCGCGGCTGGACTCGCGTGGTCGACGACAACGGCATCCTCACCGTGCGTATCGGTGAGGAGGACCGGGCGATGGAGTTCGTCGTCCTCGACCCCGACGCGCACCCGGAACGGCTGAAGCGTGCCGCCGACCTGGCACTGGACAGCAAGGGCACCGCCTGGGTCACCCTCGCCACGCTGGACCGCGAGGGCACCGAGGACGCCCTGATGGACCTCGGCCTCGATGTGGAACGCGATCCCGAGTGGCTGATGACGATCGAGCTGTCACAGCAGCCCGCGCTACAGCTGCATCCGCGCTACGCGCTGGTCTCCGAGCTGGAGGAGAACGTGATCGTCACCCGCGCCACGCTGCACGGCGCGGTGGCGTCGAGCGGTCGGATGGCGGTGGTGGGTACCGACGCCGTCGCTGACCGGATCGAGACCGACCCCGGGCACCGGCGCCGCGGGCTGGGCAGCGCGGTGATGGCCGCGCTGGTCGAGGCGGCCGAAGCCCGCGGTGCGACCCGCGGCATTCTGATCGCATCCCGCGACGGCCAGCGACTGTACCGCTCGCTCGGCTGGAAGAAGGTCGCCGACATCGTCGTCGCCCGCGCCCGCTGACTCAGGTGTGTCACGGGTAGATAACGACGGGGATGTCGGGTAGCCTCCTGGACCGGACGACGGGGTCTGCCGACGACAAGGATTCTACGAAGCGATGCGAGCTGGTCACCGTGCTCCCCGTCAGCGTTCCCGCCTGGTCGGTCCGGTGGTGTCGGTCGTGGCCGTGCTGGTGGTCACCGCACCGGTCACCTGGGTGATGCTGGCGTTCGAGAACGGCCACCGGCTGGCGGACAACCTGCCGACGGTCGCCCGTACGACGCTTGCAGACGACGTGTACTCGTCGCGGACCAGCGATCCCAGCCGAGGTGACGCCGTCGGGCGTCCCGCAACCATCACGCCGCCGTTGAAGCCGTCCAGCCGGCCCCAGACCCGTCCGACCGGTCCGGCGAGCACCGCGCCCACTCGTCCCACCGCTCCGACATCCACGCCGACGAAGGCCCGCGCCACCCGGCCGACGACCGCGCCGACGTCCACCAGCACCAAGCCCGCTGGTACGCCCACGACGTCGACCACGACCACCGCACCGCAGGGCGGCGGCTCGAGCGGGTACGAGTCCGAGGTGCTCCGGCTCACCAACGCCGAGCGCAGCAAGGCCGGCTGCGGCCCGCTCAGTGCGGACAGCTCGCTGGTCGAGTCCTCGGGTGCGCACGCCGAGGACATGGTGGACCGGCATTTCTTCGACCACACCAACCCGGACGGCGAGAACCCGTTCGAGCGGATGGGCGACGCCGGCTTCAAAGGCTCGGCGATGGCGGAGAACATTGCCATGGGCTACGGATCGCCCGCGGAGGTCGTGGCCGGATGGATGCAGAGCGAAGGCCACAAGCGCAACATCCTGAACTGTGGTTATAACAAGCTCGGCGTCGGGTATGACCCCGGCCGGATCAAGGCCGGATACGCAGCGGGCAGCTGGGTGCAGAACTTCGGCACGAGCTGAGGTCCACCGGACGGGGCGACCCTCTGTTCCGGTAGTGTCCGGTCGGTCGTCGGAGCCTGCGCCGTCAGACTCCGGCGTCCACAGGGCCGCAGCACTACCGCGGGCGACCGCGAAGGGATATCTGGACGTATGCCGACACCGCCCGGTGGCAGACGCCGGCAGTCGACCGACGGCAAATCCGCACAGGCATCCGGTGGCCGACACCTTCCACCGTCCGGAGGCCGCCACCTCCCGAGCGCCGACGGACGCCGCCCGGGCTCGGAGAGCCTGCGCTCAGGGTCGGGATCGGACAGCCGCTCGGGGTCGGAGAGTCGGCGCTCCAACGCGGAGAACTGGTTGCAGGGATCGGGTCGGCTGCAAGGAACCGACGCCTGGCTGGGCTCCGAGAGCTGGCGGCGCGGATCCGACAACGGGCTGACCGACTCGTCTGCGAGCCGGCTCGGTCGGTCGGGCAGCCGATCGACGGGCGCTGACGGACGGCTGGCGGAATCTTCCGCGAGCTGGCTGAAGGCTCCGGACAGCGTGTCAGCCGAGGCGCCCGGCACACAGCCGCTGCGGACAACCAGCATCCCCTCGTACACGCAGGTCCCGGCCGGCCGCCGGCTCGGCGACCCGCCGCCGCGTCCCGCGACCCAGGCTCCGCCGGACGAACCGCCCGAGCCACCGGAGCGTGGCAAGCGGTTCAAGCAGTCCGAGGACTCGACGGGCCTGGCCCGGGCGGTGCTGGTCGCGATCCTGCTGCTGGCGCTGTCGGTACCGGTCGCGCTGTACGTGTTCTCCGACCGGGGTGACACCGCGGACCAGGCCGTCAACGAGTCGCTGCCGGTCGGTGCCGACGACAGGCTGCCGACCAACCCTGACAGCCCGAAGCCGTCCGCCAAGCCGTCGGCGACCTCGTCCGAGCGACCGACGGCGACGCCGACGGCGACTCCGACCTCCGAGCGGTCCGAGAGCACTGTCCCGCGGGATCCGACCCGGTCGCAGTCCGTCGAACCGACCCGCGCCACCACCGGCCCGGTGAACCGGCCGACCCAGCCGCCGTCCTCGACCACCCCCACCCAGGCGCCCTCCCCCACCCCGACCGACGACGGCAGCATGTCTCCCCGCGAGCTCGAGCTCTTCAACCTGATCGACAACTCGCGCGTCGACCGCGGTTGCGCCCGCTTGAAGCGTGACAGCGACCTGACTGGCAATGCCCGCAGCCACGCAGAGAACCAGGCCGGCAGTGGCAGCAACAACACCGGCGGCGGTACGGACGCGATCGCCGAGGCCAATTCCCCCAACGCCGCGTTCGACGCGCTGCAGCAGTCCTACTCGGGTGTGCTCTTCGACTGCGGCAGAGACACGCTCGGCATCGGCTTCGCGGATGTCAAGCGAGGCAGCCTCTGCGACGCTTTGTCCGTCTGCACCCACGAGCGTCGCTGGGTGGCAGATTTCTCGTAGATCGGGGCAACTATCTGTCGGCTGGTGACGAAAAGTTGCCCCAAGGTTCCGACGCGCGGTCACCGGCCGTCGTACAGGAACGCGGCGACCGGACGGGTCACAATGGGGACATGCGTGAGCCGTGGGAGGACGACGAGCCGCCGGTACTGCCCGCGCACAAGGGCATCCCCCCCGAGGCACAGCGGATGGGGCTCAGCCGGAACACCGAGGAGGGCGCGCTGCTCGAGTTCGCGTCCGCGCTGAACCACACCAAGCCGTCGCACCGCATCACCGCCTGGCTGATGCTGCTCGCGTTCGTCGCCCCCGCCCTGCTCTCCTTCCTCATCACCGTCTTCTGACGACAACGCGAACGTCCGCCGAAGCCGAGCCGACCAGACTCGCCTTCGGCGGACGCAAGCACGCGGAGACTACGCGGAGGCCATCTTCTTCTGGAGGTTCTCGTCCAGTGCGGCGAGGAACTCCTCGGTGGTCAGCCAGGCCTGGTCCTTGCCGACGAGCAGCGCCAGGTCCTTGGTCATCTTGCCTTCCTCGACGGTCTCGATGCAGACCTTCTCGAGGTTCTCGGCGAACGCGGTGACCGCAGGCGTACCGTCCAGCTTGCCGCGGTGCTTGAGGCCGCCGGTCCAAGCGAAGATCGACGCGATCGGGTTGGTCGACGTCGGCTTGCCCTGCTGGTGCTGGCGGTAATGCCGGGTGACGGTGCCGTGCGCGGCCTCGGCCTCGACGGTCTTGCCGTCCGGGGTCATCAGCACCGAGGTCATCAGGCCGAGCGAGCCGAAGCCCTGCGCGACGGTGTCGGACTGCACGTCACCGTCGTAGTTCTTGCAGGCCCAGACGTAGCCGCCCTCCCACTTCAGCGCGGCCGCGACCATGTCGTCGATCAGCCGGTGCTCGTAGGTGAGCCCCTTCGCGTCGAAGTCCGCCTTGAACTCGGAGTCGAAGACCTGCTGGAAGATGTCCTTGAAGGCGCCGTCGTACGCCTTGAGGATCGTGTTCTTGGTGGACATGTACACCGGGTAGCCGCGCTGCAGGCCGTAGCTGAACGAGGCGCGGGCGAAGTCCTCGATGGACTTGTTGAAGTTGTACATGCCCATCACGACGCCACCCTCGGCCGGCATGTCGACCACGGTGTGCTCGATCGGCTCGCTGCCGTCGGACGGCTGGAAGGTGATGGTGACCTTGCCGGCGCCGGGGACCTTGAAGTTCTGCGCCTTGTACTGGTCGCCGTGCGCGTGACGACCGACGATGATCGGCTTGGTCCAGCCGGGCACCAGTCTTGGGATGTTGGAGATCACGATCGGCTCGCGGAAGATCACGCCACCGAGGATGTTGCGGATCGTCCCGTTGGGGGACAGCCACATCTTCTTGAGCTTGAACTCCTCGACCCGGGCCTCGTCAGGGGTGATGGTGGCGCACTTGACGCCGACGCCGTGCTCCTTGATCGCATGCGCCGCGTCGACGGTGATCTGGTCGTCGGTGCCGTCGCGGCTCTCGATCCCCAGGTCGTAGTACAACAGGTCGACGTCGAGGTAGGGGTGGATCAGCCGGTCCTTGATGAACTGCCAGATGATCCTCGTCATCTCGTCGCCGTCGAGCTCGACGACGGGGTTCTGCACCTTGATCTTGGCCATGGCCTCGGGAGTCTCCTCAAAGTCCGATTTGCTTGACGTCAAGATATCTTGTCGCGGGACCGGCGGGCAGATCGGGCCAGGTGCACGGCTGCCTGGTCCTCCGCCGTGAGCCACTCGAGCACTTCGACCTCGTCCCCGACCGCGACCCGGCCGGGCGTGATCACCGCGGCCTTCGCGCCGAAGCTGACACCGCCGCCGAGCTCCGGCTCCCGCCGGTACGACGCCAGCGTGCGGGTCGGTTCCGGACCGGCCTTACGGCCGCTGGCCTGGTCCACGGTCGGCACCGCGCAGCGGATCGCGCGGGTGGCGTGGGCCAACTCGACGGTGCCGATACGCGCGCGTCGTACCCGGTCCTCGGTGTGCGGCTCGGGCCAGCCGGTGACGACGATGTTGGGCCGGAACCTGTTCATCGGGATCGGCTCCGCGCCGCGGTCGAGGATCCGCTGGTTGAGACCGTCGAGCGAGGACAGCGAGGTCATCAGGATCGCGTGCGCGTCCCCGAAGCCGACCTTGCCGGGGTTCAGGCCCCAGCCGTCCCGGTCGTGCTCCGGCGCCACCCGGACCAGCGCGGCGGGCCGGCCGAGCACCGCGGTGCACCACTTGGCCACCGCCTCGCCCTGGTCGATCCCCACGCCGAACCACGAGCCGAACAGGCTGACGTCGCGCCGCGGCCCGTCCGTCACCACGTCCACCTCGGCGTCGTCCACCCCGTCCGCGGACAGCACCAACCGCGTCATCCCGTCGGCTCCGTCGTTGTAGATCGCGGTCCGGACAGCTGCCATCGCGGGCAGGACCCGCTGGCTGAGGAAGGTGCCGTCGGGGTCGACCAGCATGAAGGTGCGGTCGTGCCGCAGCCCGGTCGGACCGACCTCGACGGCGTCGACCGGGATCCCGGCCAGACCCTTGACCGGGTAGTGGATCAGCTGCGCGATGGTCGCCACGCCGCCAACGTACCCGGGAAACCGGACTTCCAGGCCACCACAACCCGCAGGCACCGGCGAGCTCCAGCGCGCCGAGGGCCGGTGCGGCACGGGTTGTGGTGGCCTGGAGGTCCGGGTAGGAACGGCACAGGAGGGGATGCCCATGGTCGGCCGGAGAGCGGTGCTGGGGGCGGGACTCGCGCTCGGCGCCGGGGCGGTGCTTGCCGGCTGCACGGACGACGACCAGAAGCCGGCGCAACCCGAACCGTTCGACCCGCAGGACTGGCACTCGGTCCGGGGGCAGTTCGCGCTCGACCCGGGACTGGCGCACTTCGGCGCGTTCATGCTCGCCGCACACCCGGCACCGGTCCGGGCCGCGATCGACCGGCACAGGGCCTCTCTCGACGCCGACACCGCCGCGTACCTGGACCAGGCCACCGAGCTGGAGGAGAAGGCGCGCACCGCAGCAGCGGGCGGCCTCGGCCCCGGCGTCGACCCGAGCCAGATCGCACTGACCGACAGCACCACGATGGGCATGGGTCTGCTCTGTGCGGGCATCCGGCTGACGCCGGGGCAGGACGTGCTGACCACCGAGCACGACTTCTTCGGCACGTACGACGCGCTGCGCAAGCTGACCGCGCGGACCGGTGCGCCGGTCCGCAGGGCGCGGCTGTACGACGACCCGGCGACCGCGGACGCGGCCGACATCGTGACCCGGCTGAAGGCCGCGATCCGGCCGCGGACCAGGCTGGTCGTGATCACATGGGTGCACTCCAGCACCGGCGTACGGCTGCCGGTGAAGGCGATCGCGGACATGCTCGCGACGGTCAACGCGAGCAGGGCCGCCAACGACCGTGCGCTGCTGTTCGTCGACGGCGTGCACGGGTTCGGCGCGGTGGACGCCGGCGTCAACGACCTCGGCTGCGACTTCCTCACCACGGGCACGCACAAGTGGCTGTTCGGGCCGCGCGGTACCGGGCTGCTGTGGGGCAAGGCCTGGGACGCGGTCGCGCCGCTGATCCCGAGCTTCTCGGTGCCGGACGGCCCGGGCCGGCTGGCCACGCCCGGCGGCTACCACTCGTTCGAGCACCGGTGGGCGGTGACGGAGGCGTTCGAGTTCCAGAAGGCGATCGGCCGCGACCGGATCGCCGCCCGGATCACCGAGCAGGCGATCCGGCTCAAGGACGGGCTGGCCGGCATCGGCACCGTCACGCTGGTCACCCCGATGGACCCCGAGCTGTCGGCCGGCCTGGTGATGTGCTCGCTCGGCAGCCTGAGCCCGCACGAGGCGGTGCAGCGGCTGCGAGACGAGCACAAGGTCGTGGCCAGCGTGACGCCGTACGACAACCCGTACCTGCGGTTCGGCCCGAGCATCGTCACCACCCCCGAGCAGGTCGACCAGGTGGTCAAGGCCGTCGCCGCGCTTGCCTAGCCCGGTGCCCTGCTGACGGCTACCGGCGGCTGAACGTCCCGGCCGGGGCGGCCTGTGGCGAGAACCGCTCGGCGTCGGTGAGCGGAACCGCGTTGCCGGCCAGTGTGCCGAGCGGCTGCACGTCGTACGGCGGCCGGGCGCTCCGGCCCACGGCGGACAGGTCCGGCACCGGCTGCCGGGACGCGACCAGGACGACGTTGCCGAACCGGCGTCCGCGCAGTACGGGCGGTTCGGCCAGCACCACGCCACCGCCCAGACCGGTTCGCAGCGTGGCGGCGACCCGGCGGGCGAAAGGCAGTCCGGCGTTACCGTCGATCAGGTTCAGCACGGCCACCCCGGCCGGCCGGAGAACCCGGGCGCAGTGTGCGACGAACTCGGCCGTGAGCAGGTTCGCCGGCACCGTCTCGTGCTCGAACGCGTCGACGACCACGGCGTCGACCGACGCGTCGTACACGTCGGTGATCCCGGCCCGGCCCGACGCGCTGCGCACCTTGATCCCGGCCCGCTTGGGCACCGGCAGCGCGTTGCGGACGAAGTCGGTCAGGTCCTCGTCGGGCTCCAGCACGATCTGCCGGGACCGCGGGCGGGTGGCGGCGACGTAGCGCGGCAGCGTGAGCGCCGCTCCCCCGATGTGCAGCACCGAGACCGGCTGGCGGCGCGGAGCGATGGCGTCGAGCACGTCACCGATCCGGCGGACGTACTCGAACAGCAGCCGGGTCGGGTCCGCCAGGTCCACCCGGGACTGCAGCGACCCGTCGACCCGGAGCACGAACGTCCCGTCCGGCTCCGCCTCGATCGTCGCCAGCCCGCTGCCCACCCGCTGCTCCACCCGCTCATTGTCGCGTGACGTCCGCCGAAGGCGAGCCAGGCTGACTCGGCTTCGGCGGACGTGAGGCTCAGCGCTCGGCGCGCTGGGCGGCGGCGACGTCGGGGTTGTCGGAGAACAGGCCGTCGATCCCGGTACGGCGGAACAGCTCGATCTCGGCGAACAGATCGCCGTACTCGGCCGGGTTCGCCGACGAGCGGAAGTCCAGCGGCAGGAAGGAGTTCTCCGCGCGGAACGTCCACGGGTGCACCTGCAGGTTCACCCCGTGCGCGTCGCGGACCAGGGTGGTCGGCGCGAGCAGCTTGCCGGTCGCGTCCCGCGGGATGATCAGGTCCTTCGTCGGGCCGACCCCGTCGGCGTACGTCGAGATCTCCTGCAGACCTGCGGGCGTGACCAGGTCGCGGTAGGTCCGCGGGTCACCGGCGACGACGAAGTCGTACGGCGCGCCGGATCCGTTGATCAGCTGCACCAGCGGGACCCGGAGCTGGCTCGAGAGCGCCTTCAGGTTCGAGACCTCGAACGACTGCACGAACACCTTCGCGCCGGGATGGTTCAGGCCGTTGCGCTCCAGCGCGCGAACGAGCTGCGGCTCCAGCGCCAGGCCCTGCCGGGCGAAGTACGTCGGGTGCTTGGTCTCCGGGTAGATCCCGATCGGCCGGTGCAGCTCCCTGCTCAGCCGGCGGGACAGGTCGATGACCTCCTGCAGGGTGGGCACCTGGTACCGGCCGTTGAAGATGGTGTTCTCCTGCCGGACCGCCGGGATCCGCTCCTTGGCGCGCAGCGTGCGCAGCTCCGCGAGCGTGAAGTCCTCGGTGAACCAGCCGGTGACCGCGACACCGTCGACCTGCTTGGTGGTCCGGCGGGACGCGAACTCCGGGTGGTTCGCGACGTCGGTGGTCTCGCTGATCTCCGGCTCGTGCCGGGCCACCAGCACCTTGTCCTTGGTGGTCACCAGGTCCGGCTCGATGTAGTCCGCGCCGGTCCGCGCCGCCAGCTCGTACGACGCCAGCGTGTGCTCCGGGCGGTACCCGGAGGCGCCGCGGTGGCCGACCACGACGAACCCCTCGTCGCGTCCCTCCTGTACTGCGGTCTGCGTCGTACTCGGGGCGGCGGCTGGACCGGGCGAGACGGCCGGGGCGAGCGCGACACCGCCGAGGGTGAGCGCCGCCACCGCGACCGTGGTCAACCTGCGAGTGAGCAGCATGGGTACTCCTTGCGCGTCAGGGATGTTCGGTCACGCTTGCCGCCCGTCCTGACCCGCCGATGTCCGGCGAGCGAACTCCGCGCCAAGCGCCTGTGGACAACCTTCTTCCACCGTCCCTGACACTCGCTACCGTTAGCCTCCGTTCGGTTGCACTCAGCAGCCGCAGATCGACTCACGGGAGGTTCGCAGATGCGGTTGGACCGCAGCAGGGTAGGGCGTGGGCTCATCGGGGGTGCCACGAAGGCGGTCGTCACGGGGATCGTGCTGGTGCTCGCGATCTCCGGGTGTGGCGGTGACGAGCCGGCAGAGTCCACTCCCTCGCAGGGCACTGGCGACCAGGGCATGACCGAGACGCCGAGCCCGACGCCGTCCGGCCTGACCGGCGAGTGGACGCCGAACCCGGGCCAGGCCGACAAGGTGCAGGCCGCGCTCACCGCCAAGGGCTTCGAGTGCACCCGGAACGCGGACCCGAACGCGGACCTGCGGGTCTGCTCGAAGGGCGTGATGACCGGCAAGGCCACCGACCTCGGCGGGCGCCAGATCGGGCAGGCGAACCTGCGGTTCCTCTCCGACTCGGAAGGCACCGTGGTGCTCGCCGCGGTCGAGGCGAGCGGTGACGTGGCCGATCTCGAGAAGACGATGCTGCAGTCCTTCCTGCCCCCCGCGGATGCTGCCGTGATGGAGGCCGACGGCACCAAGCTGACCTGGGGCACGGCGGAGAAGGGCACCGACAGCCAGGTCCTGACGATCAACGGCTGGGACAGCTCGAAGACTTTCGTGCCGGCGTTCACGCCGCTGAAGACGACCAAGGAGCAGGCGCTGCCGCCCTTGCAGGCCGCGAAGCTCAAGTGCGCCTTCTCCGAGACCGACGAATGGGGCTCCACGCGCCCGGGCCTGAGCTGCAAGGACCTGACCTTCAAGGTGCGGGAGGAGGACGGCTCGATCGCCGGGGCCACCGCCGAGCTGGTGCTCGTCGACCATGGTTCCGGGATCGACCGGGTGATCCTCGACGGCAGCCACTCCCGCAAGCCGGCCGAGAACGCGCGCGGCGTCCGGCTGATGGTGCCGCGGGCGATGTCCGTCGACCCGGACCCGGGCCTGCAGGCGGCCGGCGCCTGGGTGCTCGAGCACCTCGACGGCCTGCCGCACTCCGGGTACGCCGGGCGGTGGCGGGTGGACGTCGTCGTCGTACCGAGTGGCGGGATCGCCGGCTGGCCGTATGTGAAGGCGATCCTGTCGACCGACAAGCCGAACCTCGGTATGGCGGGCGCGGAGACGCCGAGCTACTCGCCGTCCGAGCCCTCGGAGTCCCCGCAGCCCTCGGAGTCGGAGTCGGCAGGCGGCTGACCCGGCAGCGCTGATGTGCGGCAGCCGGGGCCCCGCAAGGTGGGGTTCCGGCTGTTGCTAACGTCCTGACCATCGCCATCAGCCGCCATCAGCGGCCATCAGCACAGCCCGAGGAGCGTGCCGTGACCACTACACCCGTGAAGGTCGCCGTCACCGGCGCCGCCGGCCAGATCGGCTACAGCCTGCTGTTCCGGATCGCGAGCGGCGACCTGCTCGGCCCGGACACCGCGGTCGAGCTGAGGCTGCTGGAGATCACGCCCGCGCTGAAGGCGCTCGAGGGCGTGGTGATGGAGCTGGACGACTGCGCGTTCCCGCTGCTCGCCGGCGTCGAGATCGGCGACGACCCGAACGTGATCTTCGACGGCGCGAACCTGGCGCTGCTGGTCGGCGCCAGGCCCCGCACCAAGGGCATGGAACGTGGCGACCTGCTGGAGGCGAACGGCGCCATCTTCACCGCGCAGGGCAAGGCGCTCAACGAGCACGCCGCGAACGACATCCGGGTCGGCGTCACTGGCAACCCGGCCAACACCAACGCGCTGATCGCGATGACGAACGCGTCGGACATCCCGCAGGAGCGGTTCTCCGCCCTCACCCGGCTGGACCACAACCGGGCGATCTCGCAGCTGGCGGCCAAGACCGGCGCCTCGGTCTCGGAGATCAGGAGGATGACGATCTGGGGCAACCACTCGGCCACTCAGTACCCGGACATCTTCCACGCCGAGGTGGGCGGCAAGAACGCCGCCGAGGTGGTGAACGACCAGGCCTGGATCGAGAACGACTTCATCCCGACCGTCGCCAAGCGTGGTGCCGCGATCATCGAGGCCCGTGGCTCGTCCTCGGCCGCCAGTGCCGCGTCCGCCACGATCGACGCGGCGCGCGACTGGCTGACGGGCAGCCCGGAGGGCGACTGGGTGTCGATGGCGGTCGTCTCCGACGGCTCGTACGGCGTCCCGGAGGGCCTGGTGTCGTCGTTCCCGGTGACCACGAACACTGGTGACTGGGCGATCGTCCAGGGCATGGAGATCGACGAGTTCTCCCGCGGCCGGATCGACGCAAGCACCGCTGAGCTCGCCGAGGAGCGCGACGCCGTCAAGCAGCTCGGCCTGATCTAGAACACCTTGCGTCAGCCGATCTGCCACTCCGGGTGGGCGGACCACTCCTGCACCAGGTCGGCGACCTTGCGGTCGGCGAGCACGCTGATCAGCTGCCGATCGGTGATCGACGGCACCTTCCTGGGCGATTCCTGGTACGCGAACAGGTAAAGCTGCAACCATTTCCCGTCGATGACGGTCTCCACCCGGGGCAGCACGGTGCCGCCGGACGCGAGCTCGTGGAACGCCGACGCGAGCTGCCCGTTCGGGAGCCGCTGCTCCAGGCACGACACCACGGCCGCGTCGGAGTCGGATGGTTGGCCTTCCACCGGACAGCGGGTCGGCTGGGCCATACCCCACGGATCGAGACGGAACGTGATCGGGAACGTGCCCTGCGCGGACGCCGCGGTGTAGCCGGGAGCGGACGCGGCCGACCGCACGACACCGAGCCGGGCGGGTAGCGCGTCCTCCAGCGCCGCCGCCATCCGGCCCTTGAAGGCCCGGAACGCCGGGTCGTCGGCCCCCGGAGGCGGAGTCTCCGACGACGAGACCGACGATGGTGAAGGCGACGCTGCCGGACCCGCCGACGGCCACTCGACCACCGGTCCCCAGACAACGTTCGCCACGCCGACGGTTGCGACTACACCCGCGACCGCCCCCAGCCCCGTCGTCACCGCCCGCCGGCGCCGGACCGAGCTGCGGCCGGCGGCCAGTACTCGCGGCACCAGGTCCGGCATGTCGTCGACCGGCGCCACCGCACGGTCGAGCAGCTCCCTGAGCTCCGTTCCGCTCATCGGTCGTTCCCCTCAGTTCTCGTGCAGCACGTGGAAGTCGGCGCCGAGCCGCTCGCGTAGCACCGCCAGCGCCCGCGAGCTCTGCGCCTTCACCGTTCCGGCGCTGCAGCCGAGCGCCTCCGCGGTCTGGTCGATGCTCAGGTCGTCCCAGAAGCGCAGTACGACGACCGCCCGGGCCCGCGGCGGCAGCTCGGACAGCGCGGCCAGGAGTGTCATCCGCAGGTCCGAGGACGGCGATGCCGCGGCGCCGTCCGGCCGGGCGTGCCAGGCACGTTCGCGTCGCCACCGGCGCTGCCCGTCCAGGTAGGTGCGGACCATCGTCTTGTGGCCGTAGGCCACGAGGTTGTCTGCCTTGACCACCCGCGGCCAGGAGCGGTACAGCTTCAGCAACGTGGCCTGGACCAGGTCCTGTGCGGCGTCGGCGTTACCGCACAGCAGGTATGCCTGGCGGTACATCGCCTGCTGCCGGGCCGTGGCGAACTCGGAGAACTCGTCGTCGCCTCGCATCGCCCACCCACTCCCTGCGGCGTCCCGCTTACACACCTACAAGAGTGAGCCCGTCGCCGAAAGGTTGCGCCTGTCAGCGGGGGAGGTCTGGGACGAGCAGGCCGAGGGCGAGAACGGCGGCGCCCATGCCGAACAGGGCCAGTACGTCGAACGGGCGGCGGCGAACCCGGAGCAGCCCGGCCTGGTCGTCGGACAGCAGCAGCCGGAGCACCCCGGCGAGCAGCACTCCGCAGGCGAACAGCACGACGCCGTCACGCCAGCCATCGACGACAGTGACCAGCAGCCCGACGGATGCGACCGCCACCGAGATGACCAGCGGCCACTCGAACCGCGGCGCGGTGATCCGGGCCATCATCTGCCGAGCGCCGCTTCGGCGGCCTCGACCACGTTGCTGAGCAGCATCGCCCGGGTCATCGGCCCGATCCCGCCTGGTATCGGCGCGATCCAGGACGCCACCTCGCGCGCGGCCGGGTCGATGTCGCCGACGATCTTGCCGTCCGCGCCGCGGCTGGTGCCGACGTCCAGCAGCACCGCGCCGGGCTTGACCATGTCCGCCGTGACCAGGCCCGCGGAGCCGGCCGCGGCGACCACGATGTCGCCAGTACGTACCACGCCGGCCAGGTCCGTCGTACCGGTGTGGCACAAGGTGACGGTGGCGTTCTCGCTGCGGCGGGTGAAGATCAGGCCCATCGGCCGGCCGGCGGTGACACCGCGACCGATCACCACGACGTGCTTGCCGGCGATCGGGACGTCGTACCGGCGGAGCAGCTCGACACAGCCCTTCGGCGTACACGGCAGCGGCGCAGGCTGGCCGAGCACGAGCTTGCCGAGGCTGTTCGGGTGCAGGCCGTCGGCGTCCTTCGCCGGGTCGATCAGCCCGAGCACGGCGTTCGTGTCGACGTGCTTCGGGAGCGGCAGCTGCACGATGAACCCGGTACAGGCCGGATCCTCGTTCAGCTCGCGGACCTTCGACTCGATCTCGGCCTGGGTGGTGTCGGCGGGCAGCTCCACCTGGATCGAGGCGATCCCGACCGCTGCGCAGTCGCGATGCTTGCCGGCGACGTACGCCCTGCTGCCCGGGTCGTCCCCGACCAGGATCGTGCCGAGCCCGGGTGTCACACCCTGCTCGGCGAGCTTCGCGACCCGGGTCGCCAGCTCGTCCTTGATCGCGGCCGCGGTGGCCTTGCCGTCCAGGATCTGCGCCGTCACGAGGCAAGAGTGTGCCACGCCGGGCGATCCGGGAATGCGCGGCCTCTTGTGGCGGTTCGGCAAGATAGTTTAGTTTTTAATCGTCGCCCTTCGAGGAGGCTGCTGATGCCTGCCGTGACCGTGAACGACCTGACCGTGCTGCCGCGCGTCGACCGGCCCGACCCCGCGGTCGTGCGCGAGCGTACTGTGCGCTCGGTGACATCGGCCCCGAGCGGCTTCGAGGGCGAGGGCTTCCCGGTACGACGCGCGTTCGCCGGCGTCGATCTGCGCGACCTGGACCCGTTCATCCACATGGACCAGATGGGTGAGGTGGACTACGCGCCGGGCGAGCCGAAAGGTACGCCATGGCACCCACACCGCGGCTTCGAGACCGTCACGTACATGCTCGACGGGATCATGGAGCACCAGGACTCCAACGGCGGCGGTGGCGTGATCACCAACGGCGACACCCAGTGGATGACCGCCGGCAGCGGGCTGCTCCACATCGAGACCCCGCCCGAGCACCTGGTGGTGAGCGGCGGGCTGTTCCACGGCATCCAGCTCTGGGTGAACCTGCCGAAGTCGCTGAAGTGGGCGCCGCCGCGCTACCAGGACATCCGCGGCGGCGACGCCAAGCTGCTGACCACCCCGGATGGCGGCGCGCTGATCCGGCTGATCGCCGGCGAAATCGCCGGGCACGCGGGCCCGGGCTCGACCCACACCCCCATCACGCTGGTGCACGCGACCGTCAGCCCGAGCGCCGAGCTCGTGCTGCCGTGGCGGCAGGACTTCAACGCGCTCGTCTACGTACTGGCCGGGCAGGGCACCGTCGGAACCGACCACCGGCCGGTTCGGAAGGGTCAGCTGGCCGTGTTCGGGCCCGGCGGCTCGCTGCGCGCGCAGGCCGCGACCGCACAGCCGCAGGCCGAACCGAACCTGGAGATCCTGGTGATCGGAGGCCAGCCGATCCGTGAGCCGATCGCGATGGCCGGACCGTTCGTGATGAACACCCGGCTCGAGGTGATCCAGGCCTTCGAGGACTTCCAAGCCGGCAAGCTCGGCACCATCCCCGCCGTCCACGGCGCCCCCACCACCCTGCAGGAGTCCGACTAGCTCCCGCGGTGCCGCACCTGGCCCGCGCCCCTCTGAGCCCCGACCTGCAATTCGCGTGGTCAACCATGCCGGTGGAGGGTTCGCCCCGGCTGTAACCGGGGCGAACCCTCCAGTCGCGTGGTTGACCACGCGAATTGCAGGGCGGGGCTCAGGGGGCGTGGGGCTACTCGAAGAGCGTGTGGTGGCCGTCGCCCGGCTCGGTCCGACGGCGGGTGATCCGGCGGCGCTGGACCACGATCGCGTTGACCAGGGCGACCAAGGCCAGTACGCCGAGCGCGAGGGCGCCACCCCGCCTGTCGGCCGCCCAGGCGACGATCGCCAGGACCACGCTGACGACGACACCGAAGACCGACAGTGCCAGCCGTAGGTTCAGCGCACTCAGCGGATGGTCCGCGCTGCCGTCCTGCCGGCCGGTCATGCGTCCGCCTGGCCACCCCGCGAGTGGTTGTCCTGCTCCGCCGCGGGGTGCTCGACCAGGGCAATCACGCGGGTGGACATGAAGCGGGCCGACCGCACCGGCGTACCGGATCTCGTCACCTCGGAGACCTCGACCACGCCGCGCCCGGTGGCGATCTCCACCCGGCGGCCGGCACGCGTGGCGGCGATCTCGTACACCCGGGTGCCGTCACCCGTGTCGACCACGATCTCGACCCAGTCGCCTCTCACACCTGTCCGATACCCGACCCCGGGCATCGGCAATCCGGCTGACAACTGCGGACCGGCCAGGTAGACACGACAGATGCCGACAGTCGACCACCACACCGTGCCCGAGCTCGCTCGCGACGCGATGCGGACTGTGTCCGAGCGGTTGCAGGGGCAGTGCGAGCGTGGCGGGTCGAGGCGGCGAGCCACCGATTCTGGGTGGCGGCCCGTAGACAGCGTGACTGACCCGGATCTACCGTCCAGACAAGGGATCCGGGTGGGGTGCCCGGCCCAGGGGAGGATCCGATGTTGCGTCTCAGCAGGCTTGCTCTCGCCGCCACCGCGATCGCGTCGACCGTCGCCCTCGCCGTCACGGCAACCGTCGCCACGGCCGCGCCGTTCCCGCCGTCGATCCCGCTGCCGGACGACTTCGCACCGGAGGGGATCGCGGTCGGCACCGGCAGCACTTTCTATGCCGGGTCGCTGGCCAACGGTGACATCTACCGCGGCGACCTGCGCAGCGGGAGCGGTGCGATCTTCGTCGACGCACCGGCGGGCCGGGTAGCGGTCGGCCTCAAGGTCGAGGAGTCCAGCCACCGGCTCTGGGTGGCCGGTGGCCCGACCGGCCACGCTTACGTGTACGACACTCGCACCGGCTCGACGGTCGCCGACATCACGCTCACGTCGATCGCACCGACGCTGCTCAACGACGTGGTGGTCACCAAGGACGGCGCCTACTTCACGGACAGCATCAACCCGGTGCTGTACAAGGTGCCGATCGCGCCGAACGGAGCTCTGGGCGCGCCGCAGACCATCCAGCTTTCGGGGCCCGCGGCAACGATCGGGGCGTTCCCGAACCTCAACGGGATCGACGCCACCCGGGACGGGTCGGTGCTCATCGTCGGCCACAGCTCGTTGGGCGCGATGATCGCGGTCGACCCGGCCACGGGCTCCAGCCGGACGATCCAGGTGACCGGCGGGTCGATCACGCCCGACACCGCGGACGGCATCCTGCTGCTCGGCCACAGCCTCTGGGTGGTGGAGAACTTCGCCGAGCGGCTGGTCGAGATCCGCCTCAACCCGGACCTGACACAGGGCACGATCGGGACGGTGATCACTGATGCCGACGTGGGCGGGCTGTTCCGGGTGCCGACCACGGTGGCTGCGCACGGCAACCGCCTGGCGCTCGTCAACGCTCGCTTCGACCTCGGCCTGCCGCCGCCGTTCGGTCCGGGTGCGCCACCCGGAACGGACTACGACGTCGTGCTGGTGTCCAGGTCCTAGGATCTGTCAGGCCCGGCTACTGGTGCGCCCTTCGCGCGTTACCTCAAGCCGCTCCGGAGCGCGCTGATCAGCTCGCCCTGCTCGGTGTCACCGTCCAGCGACCAGATCATCACGCCGCCGAGTCCGCGGTCATCGGCGTACGACGCCTTCCGCCGCATCTCGACCGGGTCGTCGTAGGTCCAGAAGGTCGTGCCGTCGAAGATCCAGGCGAACCCGGCCTGGTTGTCGCGGTGCAGGGTGAACTGGCTCAGCTTGGACTTCAGCACCTTGTAGTCCTCGAAGCCGACCTCGAAGGTACCGGGCGCACCGCCGGCCGCGGGCTGGAACAGCCCGTTGTTCTGGTTGCGTACGCCGGTCCAGCCGTGGCTGAAGAACGGCACGCCCATCACCAGACGGTCCCGGTCCGC
>DASRHY010000084.1:0-6158 GCA_035650275.1 Kribbellaceae bacterium
GACCAGGCCGCCGGTCAGGTCGCCGGCCGCGAACGAGGCCTGCATGGTCAGTGCCGCGAGCCCGCATTGGGCGTCGGACAGCTGCCGCTTCGCCTGCGCGCCGGTCACGATCTCGAGCCGCCGGCCGGGCGGGTCGACGTACACCAGCACGCTGCGGTCCGGGTCGTCCAGCTGGCTGTGCAGCCGGATCGCGAACGGACGGGTCTCGGAGTCGGCCGCGCCGACGTACACGGAGAAGTGCAGCCCGGAGGCCGAGTCGGCGTTGCGGACCGCACGCGCGATGTCGTGCTGCTGGTCCGGTGTGAATGCGTCACCAGCTGGCACTTGCGCCTCCCGTCGTCCGGGCCGTCGTCCGGGCGGTCGTGGCCTTGCCGGACGTCGGCCCGGCCTCGAGCTCGGGTGCGTCCACCGGGTCGCCGTCGACCTGCGGACCGCCGATCCACACCGGAGGTGCCCACCAGGACAGCCCCGGCCGGTACCGCGGGCCGCTGGCGATCGTCCCCGCGAACACCAGCAGGCCGACCACGGCCATCACCAGCAGCGGGATGCCCACGAACACCAGCACCGTGTCCCCCGAAACCTGTGCAGTCACAGCGCCACCTTAAGGGTTGAGTGGACGCAAGTCTCAAGCACCGGCCCGCCGCGCGGGCGCCGGACCCACGCGCAACCTTGAAACCGGGGCACTCCGATCACCTTCATGGGTGGCGCTCAGCATGGCGCCACCCGATGTGCCGCCATCAGACGCGCTGGGCTAGAGCGAGAGCGCGCCGACCAGCTTGCGCAGCCGGGCGTTCGACGGCAGGTCGTCCAGCAGTACGACGGAGCCGTCCGGGCCGCCGAGCGGGATCCGCCAGTTCGGGTACTCGTTCTTGGTGCCCGGCTGGTTCTGCGTCCGCCGCTCCCCCACCGCATCGGTCAGCGCGACGCCGACCAGCAACGCCGGCGTGTGCACGACGTATCGGTGCAGGGCCGCGATCACCCGCTCCGGGTCGGTGTCGTCCGCGCCGAGCAGCCGCCGGTTCCGCAGCACCGCCAGCCAGTCGTCGCGTTCCGCCGCGTCCACCGCCAGTTCCTCGGCCAGCGGGCGGGTCAGCAGCCCGAGCCGCTCACGCAGCTCGACGTGGTCGCCGGCCAGGTACGCCGCCGTTGGCGGCAGGTCGTGCGTGGTCACGGTCGCCAGGCACAGCTCGCGCCAGCGCTCCGGCGCCAGCGGGTGGCCGCCGTGGTGGTGGTCGCGCTCGAACCAGAGCACCGACGTGCCGAGGATGCCTCGCTCCGTGAGGTAGTCCCGTACCCACGGCTCGACGGTGCCGAGGTCCTCGCCGATCACGACCACGCCGGCGCGGGCGGCCTCCAGCACCAGGATCCCGATCAGCGCCTCGTGGTCGTACCGCACGTAGGTGCCCTCGGTCGGCGCCTCCCCGGCGATCCACCAGAGCCGGAACAGCCCGATGATGTGGTCGATCCGCAGCCCGCCACCGTGCCGGGTGACTGCACGGACCAGGTCGCGCCACGCGGCGTACCCGGTCTCGGCCAGCTGGTCCGGCCGCCACGGCGGCTGCGACCAGTTCTGGCCCTGCTGGTTGAACGGGTCCGGCGGCGCGCCGACCTGGATGCCGCCGGCAAGCACCCGCTGCAGTGCCCAGGCGTCGGCGCCGTACGGGTGCACGCCGACCGCGAGGTCGTGCACGACGCCGACCGGCATCCCGACGGCCAGCGCGCGCGCCTGGACCGCGGCCAGCTGGCAGTCCAGCTGCCACTGCAGCCAGCAGTGGAACTCGACCGCCTCGGCATGTTCCTTGCGGAAGGCAACGACCGGCTCGGACCGCGGGTCGGCCAGCTCGCTGCTCCACTGCGTCCAGTCCGGCCCGTGCACGTCCGCGATCGCGCACCAGGTGGCGAAGTCGACCAGCCCCTGACCCTCGCGCTTCTTGAACGCGGCGTACTCGGCGGCCCGGCCGATCGACGGCGGCACCCGGAACAACAGCTCGAGCGCCTCCCGCTTCAACGCCCACGACCGGTCCCGGTCCAGCGCCTCGGCATCGTCGTTGAGTTTGCGGGCGCGTTCGGCGAGGGTGCGGATCCTCTTGCGCTGATCGCCCTTCAGCTCGGCGAACTCGTCCACCGCCTCGACCCGCAGGTACAGCGGGTTGCCGAACCGCCGGGACGCCGGCAGGTACGGCGACGGCTCCATCCGGCCCGCGGTCTCCGCGGCGTGCAGCGGGTTGACAAGCACGAAGCCGGCGCCGAGCTCGTGCCCGGACCAGGCGGCCAGGTCGGCCAGGTCCGCGAGGTCACCGGTCCCCCACGACGACCGTGACCGGACCGAGTACAGCTGCAGCACCCAACCCCAGGACCGCCGGTCCGTCCGCGGGAACAGCCGGTGCGGCGTCACGATCAGCGTGCACACGGCGAGGCCGTCCTCGGTGCGCGCGCACAGCCGGTGGTAGCCCAGCGGCAGGTCTCCCGGCAGCTGATACGTCGCCTCGCCGACCAGCCGCCCGTCCACCCACTGCGGGTCGACCCAGTTGTACTGCTGCGGTACGTCGCGGCGCTGGCCACCGTCCTCCAGGTCGACCCAGACCTCGGCCCCGGTGCCGTGCGGCAGGTGGACCGCGAACCACGGCGTCCAGCCCTCCCGCATCACCAGCGTCGGCGGCAACGGCCGCCGCCACCGGTCCAGCCGCTGCTCCATCAGTGCCGACTCGGCGCGCTCCGGTGTCGACGCGTCCACGCCGAGTGCGGCCAGCACCGCGGCGACCGTCTCCGCCGGTACGACGACGTGCCGGCCCTGCCAGTCCCAGTACTCGGTCGCGACGCCGTACGCGACGGCCAGATCGACAAGGGCGGGAGTCGGGTCTGTCACGACAGCGAGTCTGCCGTATCCCCGAGCAACGCCACCACGTCCTCCGCGCAGCCCCAGCTGAGCGTGATCCCGGAACCGCCGTGACCGTAGTTGTGGACGACCGGGATGCTCCCGGCCGTGTCGCGCTCCAGCCGGACCTCGGGCCGGCCCGGCCGCAGTCCGACCAGTGCCTCGAGCACCTCGGCGCCGGCCAGCGCGGGCACCACGTCCGTGCACCGGCGCACGATCGACGCGGTGAGCTCGTCGTCGACGGCTGTGTCCCACTCGCCCGCGTCGAGCGTGCCGCCGAGAATGCAGTCCTCGGTCCGCGGATGCACGTAGGCCCGGCCCTCCGGGTGCGCCTCGTCCCGCACCGAGAGCGTGAGACCGGGGTTGACCACCCGGACGATCTGGCCCCGGATCGGATAGCAGCTGTCGTCGCCGACCAGCGCCCCGGCGGCCAGCCCCGCCGAGTTCACGATCGCGTCCGGCGCCAGGTCGGCCAGCTCGCCGAGCCCGGTCACCCGGCGCAGCACGCGCTTCCCGCCCCCGTCCAGGAACCGCCGGTGCAGCCACGGCAGGTACACCGGCATCTCGACCAACGGCACCTGGAACCGCAGCCCGTGACCGTACCCGGGCGGCAGCTCGTCCGGCCGGGCCGGGCGGATCGCGCCGACCGCCTGCTGCCACGGCTGCTCGTCCGGCGGCTGCCGGTACAGCACCAGCGACTCCCGCATCACCACACCCGGCACGGCCTGCGCGGCCTGCTCCGCCAGCACGTCGTACGTGCGGGAGCCCCAGCGGGCCACCGCCCCGGGAGGCCCGGCCGAGGTCGGGAACCAGACCGCGGCGGCGAGGTGGGAGGTGGTCGCCTCCATCCGATCGGCACTCACCACGATCACCTCGTCGCCGCGCTCGCGCAGCAGCATCGCCGCGCTGAGTCCACTGATACCGGCACCGAGGATCACTACGCGCACGGTCGTCAGCCTAGAGGGACGTCAGCCGCCGGACCTGCGGCGGGACAGCGCGACGACGGCGGCGACCAGGATCGCGCTCGCCACCACGAGCGTGATCGCGACCGTCGCGACGTTCTCGGTCAGCTGGTACAGCGCCGCCGGCCAGACCACCAACAAGGTGCCGCAGGCAACGATCGCGTATGCCGCGGAGCGGTACCGAGCGTAGGCCGCGAGCAGCGCGACCGCGCCCGCGGTACCGACCGCGAGCGCCACCCCCGGCGTACCGTCCTGCACCAGCCAGCACAGTGCCGACGCGAACACCGCGGCACCGGCCAGCGACCACGCCGTCGCGCGGTGCCGGACCAGGCCCAGCACGCCGAGCACCGCGGCGACCAGCAGGAACCCGACCCCGCTGAGCCCGGCCGTGTCGGTCCGGCTGCCGTCGGCGTCGATCACGTCGAACACCAGCACGAACACACCGGCCGTCAACGCCGCCGCCAGCGAGGCCAGCAGCAACGGGCCGGCGAGCAGCCGCAGCCCCACCGCCGAAACGGCCACCGCGACCGCGACACCGGCGAGCAGGCCTGCGGTCTCCTCGATCACCACGAACGTCGCGAAGCCCGCGACCGCCGACCCCAGCGCCGCCAGCGCGGACGCGAGCTGGTCTCGGTCCCGCAGCCGCGCGAGGACCACCGCGGCACCGAGCAGCACCACCGCCGACCCGGCGCTGACCGCGATCCGCTGGCCGCGGCCCATCTCGTTCCAGTTCACGACCACCAGCAGCGCGACCGCGCCGAGCAGCAGCACGCCGCCGACGTACCCGAGCACCTCGGTCAGCACCGAACCGCCGGCCTGCTCGGCGTGAGACTCGTCACTGTCCGCCCGTACGGCGTCTCGCAGCCGCGCAGCCTGGTCACCGGTCAGCACCCCGTCGTCCACGAGCCGGCGCAGCTCCGCCTCGAGTCGCGTCATCGTCATCTCCGTGGTGACTGGCCTCTTGAATGGCCCACTAACCTGCATGGGCCACTGGTCGCAGGGGCGCCTGGCGGAGACGCTAGCGTAGGGCGGCGATATGGATACACAGCTACTGATCTCCCTGCTCGAATGGACCGACGACGTCGTCATGGTCCCCGCTCGGATCGCCGCCCTGGTCATCGGCTTCTTCGTGCTGCGCTGGCTGCTGCACAGGGTGATCAACCGGATGGCGCGCCGTACTGCCGGCGGCACGGTCCCCGGCGTGCTGGCCCGATCGCGCCGTGCAACCAAGTTCGTCGAGGAGAACCTGCTCAGCGAGCGTCGCCAGCAGCGGGCCGAGACGATGGCCTCGCTACTGCGCAGTGTCGCGACCACGGTTCTGGCCTCGGTGCTGGTCGTGATGGTGCTGGCCCAGCTCGGCTTCGACATCCTGCCGGTCGTCGCGAGCGCCAGCATCATCGGTGTCGCGCTCGCGTTCGGCGCGCAGACGCTGGTGAAGGACTTCCTGTCCGGGATCTTCATGATCCTGGAGGACCAGTACGGCGTCGGCGACTTCATCGACATGGACGAGGCGTCCGGCACCGTGGAGGCTGTCGGCCTGCGGGTCACCCGGCTGCGCGACAACGACGGCACCATCTGGTACGTCCGCAACGGCGAAGTGATGCGCGTCGGCAACCTCAGCCAGTCCGACGCCCCCCGCGAACCAACCCCCGCGCCCACCCCCGAGCCCGAACCCACCCCCGACGCCGACCACACCCGCGAACCCTGACACCACCCCCACAGCCACCGCAGGCCCCGCCGGTCGGTCGGCCCCGGGTCGGGTGTCGCTCACCCCTCGCGGCGATCATCGGTCAGTTGTTCCCGATCTGTGGATGACCAGGCAGCAGATGACCGATGATCGCCAAGGCAGGCAGGGGCGGGGACGGAGGGGCCGGGCGGGTGCCGGGTCCGGGTCGCCTGGGTTGGGTCAGGCGGTGAAGGTGACGTCGACGGTGATGGTGGTGCCGGTGAGGGCCTGGCTGACGGGGCAGTTCTTCTTCGCGTCCTCGGCGAACTCGGCGAACTGGTCGGCAGTGATGCCCGGAACCTTGCCGGTCACCTCGAGCTTGATCCCGGTGATGCCCTCGCCGGGCTGGAAGGACACGTGCGCGGTGGTGTCCAGCGCCTCCGGCGGCGTACCCGCTCCGGCCAGCGCGTGCGACAGCGCCATCGAGAAGCAGGACGAGTGCGCTGCTGCGATCAGCTCCTCCGGGCTGGTCCGGCCACTGGCCTCCGGCTCCGTACGCGCCGCCCAGGTGACGTCGTACTGGCCGAGGCCGGACGACTCCAGGCTGACCTGGCCGCCACCCTCCAGCAGTGAACCTTCCCAGTGGGCCTTCGCG
>DASRHY010000085.1:0-2530 GCA_035650275.1 Kribbellaceae bacterium
GAGCGCCGCGTAGATGTCGGTGATGATCTCGCGGGTGGTGCGTGTGGGTGGGTTGGGGAGGTGCCACACGCGTCCGAAGGCGTCATCTCGGCTCCCTAACAGCACGAGGTTGCGGCCGATGTCGGGGACGTAGCTGTAGGAGTGCAGCGTGTCGGGGCGACCTATGGTCTGGGCCTTCTTGCCGGCGAGCGCGGGCTCGAACACGTGCTCGCCCAGGGCCGAGGCCGTCACCCCTGGCCCGATGAAGTCTGCCGCTCGTGCGATCGTGACTTCGACGCGGCCCTGGCGGTGGGCGTCCATCAACTCGTCGGACATCCGCGCCCGGGCCGCGCTCTTCTTGCTGGTCGGGTTGACCGGGGTCGACTCGGTCATCGGTGCGCCACCGGTGGGGCCGTACATGTAGAGGTTTTCGAGGACGACCAGGCGTGCGCGGGCTGCGCTGGTGGCGTCGAGGACCGCGGCCTGCAGCGGTGGGAACTCTTCGGGCCAGCGGTGGTAGTGCGGTGCGTTGAGGCAGAAGTACACGGTGTGCGCACCGTGCGCCGCGGTGTGGGCGAACTGAGGGTCGGTGACGTCGCCTCCGATCGTTTCGACATCGGCGAGCACGGGGCGGCCGCTGCGGTTGACGATCCGGGTCGGCAGGCCCTGGTGCGCGAGCTCGGTGGCGACGGCTCGACCCGCGGGGCCGCTGCCGAACACGACATGCAGATCCTCACCCACTGGGGGCTACCTGGCGGTGGGGCTCGACGGCGGGCACGAAGCGGTTGACGAGCACGCTCTGCACGAGGACGACGATGAGCGCACCGGAGATCCCGAACACCGGCCATTGGTCTTCGACCTTGATGCCGGCGCCCGTGGTCGTCGCCCAACCGATCGCCCAGAGCGCACCGGTGGCGAGTGTCCACGCGGCAGCGTGGCGACGCAACGCAGCGAAGCTCGCCACCTGGGCGACGCCGATGAAAAGCCCGCACACGGCGCCCATCGCGACCAGTGCCCCCAGCGATGTCTCGTAGCCGACCAGCGCCGCGCCGGCCGCGAGGCCGATGCCGAATCCGGCGGCCGTGGCGCCGATCCAACGCGGCGAGGCACCGCGGCCTCGCAGCAGGGCCCACTGCGCCAGCCCGATGAGCGCCCCGGTGATCAGGCCGCTGAGCAGCGCGGGGCCGACCCCGTCGACCCGGCCCACGACCTCATGGGCGATGTAGCCGGCCGGCGGGAAGGCGAAAGCGGTGACGATCCACAGCCACCAGGGCCGAAAGCGTGTCCGTTCGGCCGTCGGAGCACCGGTGGTTGGACGGGTGGTGGCGGTCATGAGAACTCCTCTACCGCTGGGAGAACACATATCTTTATCATCAAGATTCTTGATGGTCAAGCTACAGGCGTTATGCTGTGGTCGATGCTGCCGACGGTCGAGGTCCCCGAAGTCCGGCTCCTGCTGCAACGGTTCGCGATTCACCGCGACCGCTGGATCGACGCGCTGTGCCACCACGTTGGCGTCAGCCGTAGTGACTACGACGCCCTCGAAGCCCTTGACGAACACGGATCCCTGACCCCCGGCGAGCTAGGCCCGCTGCTGTCGCTCACCTCAGGATCGGTCACCGCGCTCGTCGACCGGCTCGAAAAGCTCGGTTGGGCCAGCCGCAACGGACACCCGCAGGACCGCCGCAAGGTCATCGTCACGCTCACCCAGCAGGCCTGGCAAATCGGCCAGGACGAACTCAAGCCCTACCTCGAAGCCATCGACACCGCCGGCCGCCAGCTCGGCGATGACGAGCGAGCAGTCGTCGTCAGATTCCTCAACGACCTCGTCGACAAGATCGCCCACGCCCCGCGCCCCCAACACGGCGACGAATAGCCGCCTCGCCGACCGGGCGGAGCTCCGACGTGCGCGAACTGGCTGCGCTACGGCGTCCAGCCCAAGGGCGCGAGACCTCGGATGGTCCCAGGGCACTGCAGCCACAAGGCCCATGAGCGGGCCAACCTTGGGCTTGGCGGCCGCCGAGTCCTCGTGTCCCGTAGGTGGACGGGCAAGACCCTCGCGGTCCACCGCGCCGATCGAGCGGCGGTCGTGCGGGCCGCCCTCGAGGAGGCTGGTATCGACCCCGAGGACCACGACGAGCTGTCCATCGCCGGCACCGACGGCCGCTGGTCCTGGGAAGTGCTCGGCCGATCGCAGGTCGATGACCGCACATACGCGCTGGCGATCGGTGAGCAGATCGTCACCCGTTAGCGGTGGCGCAACCAGTACGAGGCCGCCAAGGCGTCGGGAGCGCGGGCTGGGCCCGCGCCCCCACCGACACTGTTCGGCAATTCGATGCCACAGCAGGATGAAAGGGGAGCTACCTGTGGACTACGAACCCTTGATGCGGCCGAAGGAGCCCATGCTCTTGACGCTGAAGGAGACAGCAGTGGTGCTTCGGGTCGGTCGGAGCAAGCTGTATGAGCTGATCGCAGCCGGGAAGCTCCGATCGGTGAAGATCGGTGGCTGTCGCCGGATTTCGGCAACTGCGCTCGCGGAGTTCGTCGCGGC
>DASRHY010000086.1:0-36879 GCA_035650275.1 Kribbellaceae bacterium
CGGCCACGGATCCCAGGACCCGTCGGGTTCGAGGATCCAGCTCCGGGTGCCCGGGTCCGTCGCCGAGTCGAGGATCGAGGCGAGCTCGGCGGACAGCCGCGGGTCGGTGACGGGCACGAGCGCCTCCACGCGTCGATCGAGGTTGCGGTGCATCATGTCCGCGCTGCCGATCCAGTACTCGTCCGCGGCGCCGAAGTGGAAGATCCGCGAGTGTTCCAGGAACCGGCCCAGGATCGACCGGACGTGGATGTTCTCGCTGAGTCCCGGCCGGCCGGGGCGCAGCGCGCAGATCCCGCGGACCACGACGTCGACCTTCAGCCCGGCCTGCGACGCCCGGTACAGCGCGTCCACGACCTGCTCGTCGACCAGCGAGTTCACCTTGATCCGCACCCGGGCGTCCGGGTGGCCGGCGCGGTGCGCGGCCACCTCGTCCTCGATCCGCCGCACGATCCCGCGGCGCACCCCGTACGGGGCGACCAGCAGGCTGCGGTAGGAGGTCTGGCGGGAGTAGCCGGTCAGCGAGTTGAACAGGTCGGTGAGGTCCGCGCCGATCGTCGGGTCGGCGGTGAGCACGCCCATGTCCTCGTACAGCCGTGCGGTCTTGGGGTTGTAGTTGCCGGTGCCGATGTGGCAGTAGCGCCGGATCGTCGAGCCCTCCTGGCGTACCACCAGCGAGGTCTTGCAGTGCGTCTTCAGGCCGACCAGCCCGTAGACGACGTGCACGCCCGCCTTCTCCAGCTCACGTGCCCACCGGATGTTCGCCTGCTCGTCGAACCGGGCCTTGATCTCGACCAGCACCACCACCTGCTTGCCGGCCTCGGCCGCGTCGATGAGCGCCTCGACGATCGGCGAGTCGCCGGAGGTGCGGTACAGCGTCTGCTTGATCGCCAGCACGTACGGGTCGGCAGCGGCCTGCTCGATGAACCGCTGCACCGAGGTGGAGAACGAGTCGTACGGGTGATGCACCAGCACGTCACGCTGCTTCAGCGCGCTGAACAGGTCGGCCGGGTTGGAGGTCTCCACCTCGGCCAGGTGCGGGTGCGTGGACGGCACGAAGGCCGGGTACTTCAGCTCGGCCCGGTCGAGGTCCGCGATCGCGAACAGGCCGCGCAGGTCGAGCGGGCCGGGCAGCTCGAACACCTCGGACTCGGTGACGCCGAGCTCGGACAGCAGCAGCTCGCGTACGTGCGGGTCGATGGACTGCTCCACCTCGAGCCGCACCGGCGGCCCGAACTTGCGCCGCAGCAGCTCTTTCTCCAGCGCGGCGAGCAGGTTCTCCGCGTCGTCCTCCTCGACCTCGAGGTCCTCATTGCGGGTCACCCGGAAGGTGTGGTGCTGCACCACGTCCATGCCGGGGAAGAGCTGGTCCAGGTGGACCGCGATCACGTCCTCCAGCGGCACGAAGCGGCCCTCGGCGACGTGCGCGAACCGCGGCAGCAGCGGCGGCACCTTGACCCGGGCGAAGTGCTCGCCGCCGGTACCCGGGTTGCGCACCACCACGGCGAGGTTGAGCGACAGCCCGGAGATGTACGGGAACGGGTGCGACGGGTCGACTGCCAGCGGGGTCAGCACCGGGAACACCCGGTCGGCGAAGAACCGGGACATCGCTTCGCGCTCGTCCGGGCTCAGCTCGTCCCAGCGCAGGATGTCGATGCCCTCCTTGACCAGCGCCGGCAGCACCGTGTCCCGCCAGACCTGGGACTGCCGGTCCATCAGCTCGCGGCTGCGCGACAGGTTCCGCTCCAGCACCTCGCGCGGCATCATCCCGCTCGCGGTACGGACCGCGACGCCGGCCGCGATCCGGCGTTTCAGGCCCGCCACCCGGACCATGAAGAACTCGTCCAGGTTGTTCGCGAAGATAGCCAGGAACTTGGCCCGCTCGAGCAGCGGGACCCGGTCGTTCTCGGCCAGCTCGAGCACCCGCTGGTTGAACGCCAGCCAGCTCAGCTCGCGGTCCAGGAACCGGTCGGTCGGGAGGTCCGCGGCCGCACTCATGTCGTACGGCGGCTCCACGTCGTACTCACGGTTGTGCGATGCCAGCAGGTCTCCAGCCACAACACCAAGAGTCTCACCGGGAGGTGAACTCTGGGTAGCCGACAGGGTGTGTACGTTCAGTGCTGATGTACGGTCGGGGTCCGTGAACCGACGAGTAGACACGCTGGTCCGTAACGCCCTGCAGGCGGTCCAGGCCGGCGCCCTCAAGCCGGTGACGGCCCTGCCACCCTCGGTCAGGTCCCGGCTGGCCGGTGCGCCGGTCCAGGTGGACGGCAATGTGCTCGAGAGCGATCTGGCCCTGCTGCTCAGGCTCAGTGCCGTGATCCCGGACCGGACCCAGCGCTCGATCGCGGCGCGCCGCGAGCAGCTGCGGGTGGAGACCCGGCTGATCACCGGTACACCGCGCGAGCTGGACCGGGTCACGGAGCTCACGGTCCGCGGTTCGGCCGGCCAGCTCGGTGCCCGGCTGTACGTGCCCCGCTCGGCGCCGCAGAAGGACGGCGGGCTGATGGTGTACTTCCACGGCGGCGGCTGGTGCGTCGGCGACCTGGACACCCACGACGGTTACTGCCGGACGCTCGCGGACGACGCCGGCGTACGGGTGCTGGCGGTCGACTACCGGCTCGCGCCGGAGGCGGAGGCCCCGGCCGGTGCGGAGGACGCGGTCGCGGCGTTCTGCTGGGCGGTCGACCATGCCGCCGACCTGGGCGCCGACCCGGCCCGGATCGGCGTCGGTGGTGACAGCGCGGGCGGCAACCTGGCCGCCGTGGTGGCCCAGCAGACGGTACGACGCGGGCTGCCGGCGCCGGCCCTGCAGCTGCTGATCTGCCCGGGGCTCGACCTGGTCGGGCGGCGGTCCAGCCGGGACCTGTTCCGGGACGGGTTCTACCTGACCGAGGCGGACATCAACTTCTACCGCGACCACTACACGCCGGACCCGGCGATCCGCACCGACCCGATCGTGTCGCCGCTGCTGGCCGCGGACCTGTCCGGTCTGGCGCCGGCGCACATCGTCACCGCCGGTTTCGACCCGTTGCGCGACGAGGGCGACGAGTACGCCGAGAAGCTGGCCGCGGCGGGGGTGCCGGTGCGGTACGTGTGCGAGACCTCGATGTTCCACGGGTTCGCGAACATCATGGTCGTCTGCGAAGGTGCCAGGCTGGCCCGGCTCCGAATCGCGCACGCCGTCCACGAGTCACTGGCTCCCTGACAGGGGTTGCGTCCGAAGATCCGGTGTCACATCGGGCGGTACTGCACGTCCACCGTCGCCTCGGCGAAACCGAGCTTGGCGTACAGCGCGCGCGCCGGCGTGTTCGAGCCGTCGACGTACAGCTCGACGGTGCGCAGGCCGCGCCCGTGCAGGTAGCGCACGCCGATCGTGGTGAGCGCCTTGCCCAGGCCGGTGCCCTGGTACGCCGGGTCCGCGCCGACGACGTACACCTCACCGGTCCCGTCGTGCACCTTCGTCCAGTTGAAGCCGGCCAGTGCGCCGCCTCGGCGGGTGTCCACGGCGAGGAAGAACCCGGCCGGGTCGAACCAGGGTTGCGCCAGCCGGTCCGCGAGGTCGTCGGGTCCCCACGCGCCCTGCTCCGGGTGGCCGGCGAACGCCCGGGCGTTGACCGCCAGCCAGGCATCGTCGTCCCGGCCCGGCTCGAACGTCCGTACCTCGATCCCGTCCGGCAGCACCGGCTCCGGCAGCTCCGGCGCCGTCTCCCCGTCCCGCGCCAGCTTGAACAGCTCTCGCGCCGGCACGAACCCGTTCCGCGCGGCGAACGCGTCCACGCCGTCGATCCGGCCGTGCGCCCAGACCCGCGGCTCCGGCCCGGGCAGGTCCAGCAGGGCCCGCACCAGCGCCGTACCGATGCCGCGCCGGCGGGCGCCCGGTGCCACGACCACCTCGGCCGAGCCGTCCGTCCCGCGGTACGCGTACCCGGCCAGGTCCCCGCGCTCGTCGCGGACCAGCAGGTGCCGGTCCCCGTCCGGGCGTCCGGTCAGCCGGAGCAAGGTCTGCTCGTTCAGCGGGGCCACCCCGTCGTACGACGCCGCGGCCGTCGCGAGGCGCTCGACGTCCCGGGCGGTGCCGGGCGGCAGGGGAGAGGCGACGACATCCGGTTCCACCGGCCATACGCTAATGTGCTCGCCGCCGGTGACCGCACTGCTACTGGGTGATTCTTCACGACCCGCCCGTCCGATGTTCACGAAACGCACGGTCTATGACGGCACGATCCGGTCAGGTAACTTGCGCGTGTTCGGCACCGAAATGCGCGTCCCATCGACTGCGCGTCCACCAGAAGGACCAGAAGGAGCACCATGGCCATCACCGGACTACACCGGACCAGGCTCCGGGCCGCAGCGCTCACCGTCGCGATCGCGGCCGTGACCCTCGGCCTCACCATCAGCGCGTCGCAGGCCGCGTCGACCGACGCTGCCGCCGAGAAGCCGCAGCCCACGCACACGCAGGTCCAGCTGCTGGCGCTGAACGACTTCCACGGCAACCTGGCGCCGAACAGCCCGACAAGCTCGTCCGGCAACATCAACGGCACCCCGGCCGGTGGCGCCGAGTACCTCGCCACCCACCTCAAGCAGCTACGCGCCGCCGCGAAGGCCAGGGGCGAGGAGTCCGTCACCGTGGCCGCCGGCGATCTGATCGGCGCGTCGCCGCTGCTCTCCGCCGCGTTCCACGACGAGCCGACCATCGAGGCGCTCAGCCAGATGGGCCTGGACGCCACCTCGGTCGGCAACCACGAGTTCGACGAGGGCTGGCAGGAGCTGCTCCGGATGCAGCACGGCGGCTGCCTGCCCGACGGTGACGGCCAGAACAACCAGAACTCCTGCCCGGACGCGGCGAACCCGTTCGACGGCGCCAAGTTCAGGTACCTGTCCGCGAACGTGTTCTTCGAGAACACCAACCGGACCCTGCTGCCGCCGTACACGGTCAAGACCTTCCAGGGCGGCAAGAGGGTCGGCTTCATCGGTATGACGCTGGAGGACACGCCGAACATCGTCACCAAGTCCGGTGTCGAGGGCCTGACGTTCAAGGACGAGGTGGACACCGCGAACGCGCTGGTGCCGGAGCTGAAGCGCAAGGGCGCCGAGGCGATCGTCGTGCTGCTGCATGAGGGTGGCTTCCCGGCCGACCCGCGGGCGTTCAACGCCTGCCCGGGCATCTCCGGCCCGATCGTCGCGATCAACGCCGGCCTGAGCCCCGAGATCGACACGATCATCTCCGGCCACACCCACCAGGGCTACAACTGCACGCTGTCCGACCCGGACGGCGACCCGAGGCTGGTCACCAGCGCCTCCTCCTTCGGCCGGCTGGTCACCGAGGTCCAGCTCAGCATCGACAACGCCACCGGCGACGTCGACCGCGCGAACACCACGGCGAACAACCTGATCGTCACCCAGAACGTGCCGAAGGACCCGGACACCACCGCTCTGCTCTCCAAGTACCAGACCCTGGTCGCACCGATCGCGAACAAGGTGATCGGGCACCTGACCACGCCGTCGGTGGTGCGTACGCCGGACGACTCGCTCGAGTCACCGCTCGGCAACCTGATCGCCGACGCCCAGCTCGCCGACCCGACCACCGTGACCGACGGCAAAACCCCGGTGGCCGCGTTCATGAACCCGGGCGGCATCCGCGCCGACCTGGTCTCGACCAACGGGGAGGTCACCTTCGGGGCGGCCTTCACCGTGCAGCCGTTCAACAACTTCCTGGTCTCGATGGACATGACCGGAACGCAGATCAAGGCCCTGCTCGAGCAGCAGTTCTCCGGCGTGAACGGACCGGAGCCGGCCAGGTTCAAGGTGCTGCAGGTCGCCGGCATCACCTACACCTGGAACCCCGCGGCGCCGGCCGGCTCCAAGGTCGTCGCCGGAAGCATCCAGATCGGCGGGCAGCCGCTGGTCGACGGCACGACGTACCGGATCGTCACGAACAACTTCCTGTCCGACGGCGGTGACGGCTTCCCCGCCTTCACCACCGCGACGAACAAGTTCTTCGGCGGCCTGGACATCGACGCCTTCGCCAACTACCTGACCGCGCACGACCCGTACACCCCGGTCGCCACTGACCGCATCGACATCGGCTCCTGACGCACAACCGGCTCACGCCTCCTGCCGCGGTCCAGCAGGAGGCGTGAGCCGACCCCGGCTGTTCTTCGCGTGGTTCACCACGCGAGGTGCGGGTTGTCCCCGGCTGTGCGCGGGGCGAACCCACCATTCGGCGGGTTAGCCACGCGAATGTACGGGCAGTCGGTCAGGCTGTGGCGGGGGCGGACTCGCGCTCCTTGGCGGGTGGTGGGGTGACGAAGCGGTAGCCGACATTGCGGACGGTACCGATCAGCTGCTCGTGCTCGGGGCCGAGCTTGGCGCGTAGCCGCCGGACGTGCACGTCGACGGTCCGGGTGCCGCCGAAGTAGTCGTACCCCCAGACCTCCTGCAGCAGCTGCTCCCGGGTGAACACCCGGCCGGGGTGCTGCGCCAGGAACTTGAACAGCTCGAACTCCTTGTAGGTCAGGTCGAGCGGCCGTCCGTTCAGCTTCGCGGTGTACGACGCCTCGTCGATGACCACGTCGCCGCTCCGGATCAGCTGCGTGTCCGGCTCGGCGTCCCGGGCAGCGGCGAGCCGGCCGGTGACCAGCCGCAGCCGGGCCTCGATCTCGGCCGGGCCGGCGGTGTCCAGCAGCACGTCGTCGGCACCCCAGTCCGCGTTCACCGCGGTCAGCCCGCCCTCGGTGACGACCAGCAGCAGCGGGACGTCGACGCCGGTGGTCCGGATCAGCCGGGACACGCCGCGCATCGTGACCAGGTCGCGGCGGGCGTCCAGCATCACCGCGTCCGCGTCCGGCGCGTCCACCAGCGCAGAGACCTCCGCGGGCAGGATCCGCACCTGGTGGTGCAGCAGCGCAAGGGACGGGAGCACCTCGGCCGAGGCCTGGAGCGCGTTCGTGAGCAGCAGCAGGGCGCTCATCGCGACCTCCCTAGCCGGTCGGGCGGGCCGGTGGATCGCACTGCCCGCTGTGATGCACGACAGGCCCGGGGCTTCTTTGCCCGGGGCCCGCGATGCCTGACTCAGCGGTGACAGGATACTTCAGTACGACGTGGGGCCGGGCGCGGGACAAGGCGGTTATGAGATGGCGAGTGTGACGGTGCGGTACTGGGCCGCCGCGCGGACGGCGGCCGGGACCGCTTCTGAGACCCGGGACGGGCAGACGCTCGCGGACGTCGTACGGCAGGCGTCTGCCGGCCGGCCCGAGCTTGCCCGGGTGCTCGGGATCTGCTCTTTCCTGGTCGACAGCACCCGCGCGGACCTGGCGACACCGCTCGCCGATGGTGCGGTGGTGGACGCGCTTCCGCCTTTTGCCGGCGGCTGAGCACCGCTGGCACCGGACGACGCTCGACGCTGGCACCCGACCACGCTGGCACCACTGTGTCACTGAGCCCTTGCGCAACGTGAGGATCTCTCACAACACTGCTGGAGGCGACCGCTACCACCCGGTAACCCCGTCCCCGGTCGCGAAGGAGTCCCGATGCGCGTCTCCAGCACCCTCCCCGCCCTCGCCCTCGTCGTCGCCGGCCTCGCTCTGCCCGCCACCCCCGCCGCGGCCGACGGCCCTGGGGTCGGCACGCCCACCGTCGTCAGCCTGGGCGACTCGGCCATCTCCGGCGAAGCCGGCCGCTGGGCCGGCAACACGAACAAGTCGCCGAGCCGGACCGACGCGCTCGGCCCCACGGCGTACTTCGACAATGCAGGCAACACCGGCGAGCAGATCCCCGGCTGCCACCGCTCGAAAGCGGCCGAGGTCCACCTCGGCGGCGGCGTCGCGAGCAAGAACCTGGCATGCTCGGGCGCCCGCACAACCACCTCGGCGTACGACCCGGAGAGCAACTTCAAGCCGGGCATCGACTTCTACGACGACGGCGCCGGGCACATCGGCCAGGCCAAGGCGCTGCAGCAGTACGCCGCCACGCACAACGTCAAGGCGGTCACGTTACGGATCGGCGCGAACAACTACCACTTCGCCGACATCGTCCAGACCTGCGTGATCGACTGGCTCACGTCACCGTCGTGGTGGAAGAACTACTGCCGCGACGACTCCAACATCGCGCCACTGTTCACGCCGTCGAACATCGCCACCCAGACGGCGAACATCAAGACCGCGATCCTCAACGTCCGCACCGCGATGTCGAGTGCCGGGTACGCCGACTCGTCGTACTCGATCCTGGTCAGCACCTACTGGAACCCGATTCCGCGCGGGTCCGGCTTCCGGTACCCCGAGACCGGGTACACCCGGCAGGCGATCGGCGGCTGCGGGGTGTGGAACTCCGACGCGGACTGGGCCAACGACACCGTGGTCCCGTCGATCAACGGCTCGGTGAAGAACGCGGCCGCGGCCTCCGGCCTCAGCAACGTCAAGGTGCTGGACATGCAGACCCTGATGGACGGGCACCGACTGTGCGAGAAGACTGTCGGCCTGCTCGAGGAGAAGGGTCTGACGTCCTGGACCCAGGTCGGCGCGGTCGACACGTCCGAGTGGTTCCAGCAGATCCGTACCGCGACCGCGATCTTCCCGCCGTACCAGCTGCAGGAGGACGCGCACGCGAACTACTGGGGCCAGCTCGCGATGCGCAACTGTCTCCGCCAGGCCTACAACGGCGGCACCGCCCGCGCCGGCAAGTGCGTCTCCACCGGCGGCCTCTCCTCCCGCGGCGAGCCAAACGTGGCGCTGAACTAGTCGTCCGTTCGTCGGGCCCTGGTGACCCGGCGTGTCGTCATTCGTCGGGCCCTTGTGACCACGTGAGGGCCCGACGTCAGTCCGACGGTGGGCGGCGCAGCGACTTGAGGTTGCCGCGGCGGCGCTTGGAGTCCAGCCGGCGGCGTACCGAGGTCTTGCTCGGCGTGGTCGGGCGCCGTTTCGCGGGCGGCGGCGCCAGCGCGTCACGCAACGTGGCGGCCAGCCTGGCCCGCGCGGCCTCGCGGTTGCGCCATTGCGAACGGTGCTCGGACGCGGTCACAGTGAGGACGCCGTCGGTCAGGCGGGCCGCCAGCCGTTCCAGGGCCCGCGCGCGAAGGATCGGGCCAAGCGCGGTCGTGTTCGCCACGTCGAGGCTGAGCTCGACCCGGGAGTCGGTCGTGTTCACCGACTGGCCGCCGGGACCGCTGGACCTGGAGAACCGCCAGCGCAGCTCGGACTCGGGGATCACCACCGAGCCGCGTACCGGTAGGCCGTCCATGGTCATATTCAACGCGACCGGCCCGGTCATCCGCGAACACGCGACGGTCGCCAGGCCGGACCTGCAGGCCTTGCTGGAGAAGGTCGTCCCGCGGCTGGCCTGACCATCTGGCGAACCGAGCGCCGGGCGGGTCGTGGGTGCCGCCGTACGCTTGGTGACCGTGGAGCTCGGACTGGTCGCACTCGGCGTCGCCCTGATGGTCGGCGTCGTGCTGAGCGTGCTCAAGCACCAGTACGACGGCCGCTTCCGCTCTTCGCGAGGGTCATCGCGAGGGTCATCGCGAGGGTCTTCGCGAGGCCGCGAGCAACACGCACCGGCGACGACGGAGGCAGGCGTGCTCGAGTTCGGCGAACCGCTGGGCGAACGGGCCACGCTGGTGCAGTTCTCGTCCGCGTTCTGCGCGCCGTGCCGGGCCACGCACCGGGTGCTCGCGGACGTCGCCGGGATGGTGGACGGCGTCCGGCACATCGAGATCGACGCGGAGACCCACCTGGACCTGGTCCGCCGGCTCGACATCATGCGCACGCCGACCGTGCTGGTGCTGGACGCCGACGGCGAGCTGGTGACCCGGGCAAGCGGGCAGCCGCGCAAGGTCGATGTGATCGCGGCGGTCGGCCGGGCGGTCGAGGCCAAGGCGGCCCGGTCCGAATTGTGAGCCGCTGTCCCAGATCATGAGACACGCGATGGCGAGCCGGAAGCGTCCTCCGTACTCTCGTCACGTGGCCTACACGACCTTGCTGACGAAGCGCCGGGCAGTGGACAACTGCCGGATGCGCTCGTCCCTGTGTCGTATGCCCTGACCCGGGTGGCGTCCCGAGTCCCTGACACCGGCAGCTGAGCCCGGTCCAGGCACGTCATCCGCCCGCCGGTCAGCGGCGCACCCGCTCGAGGTCTCTCCCGTCGGAGAAGCCCGTGTCCACATCGAAAGTCGACCCACGCGGTCTGCGCTTCGCGGCGGCACTGACCACGATCGTCCTGGCCGCGACCCTGGTGACCGGCAGTCCGTGGCCGCTGGCCTTCCAGGCCGTGGTGTTCGCGGTCTCGGTCGCGTTCGGCGTCCAGGCCTCGCCGTACGGGACGGTCTTCAAGCGGTTCGTCCGGCCGCGGCTCGGACCACCCGCTGAGCTCGAGGACCCGCGCCCGCCGCGGTTCGCACAGCTGGTCGGGCTGGTCTTCGCCCTGGCGGGGCTGGCCGGTTACCTGACCGGGGCGACCGTCGTCGGCGTCGTCGCCACCGCGTTGGCCTTGGTCGCCGCGTTCGTCAACGCCGCCGTCGGGTTGTGCCTCGGCTGCGAGGCCTACCTGTTGTTCCACCGCATCCGCCCTTCCCGCACGCCCGCAACCACCACCACCTGACCACCATCACTAGAGGAGCATCGTGAGCAGAGCAGACGCTCTCGTCTCGGCCGACTGGGTCGAGCAGAACAAGGACAACGTCGTCCTGGTCGAGGTCGACGAGGACGTCTCGGCGTACGACGCCGGGCACATCGCCGGCGCGATCAAGCTGGACTGGAAGGACGACCTCCAGGACCCGGTACGACGCGACTTCGTCAGCAAGGAGCAGTTCGAGGCGCTGCTGTCCGAGCGCGGCGTCGGCAACGACGACACGATCGTGCTGTACGGCGGCAACAACAACTGGTTCGCGGCGTACGCGTACTGGTACTTCAAGCTGTACGGCCACGATGACGTGAAGCTGCTGGACGGCGGCCGGAAGAAGTGGGAGCTGGACAGCCGCGAGCTCACCGACGACGTGGTCAAGCGCGACCCGACGACGTACACGGCAAAGGCGCCGGACCTGAACATCCGCGCATTCCGCGACGAGGTGGTCGAGAACATCGGCGTGAAGAACCTGGTCGACGTGCGCAGCCCCGACGAGTACGCCGGCCGGCTGCTGGCCCCGGCGCACCTGCCGCAGGAGCAGGCACAGCGGGCCGGGCACATCCCGACCGCGGCGAACATCCCGTGGAGCAAGGCGGCGAACGACGACGGCACCTTCCGCAGCGACGACGAGCTGAAGAAGCTGTACGAACAGGCGGGTGTCGACTTCGGCAAGGACACCATCGCGTACTGCCGGATCGGTGAGCGCAGCGCGCACACCTGGTTCGTGCTGCACGAGATCCTCGAGCAGCCGAACGTGAAGAACTACGACGGATCGTGGACCGAGTACGGCTCGCTGGTGGGCGTACCGGTCGTCATCGGCGACGAGCCCGGGGAGAAGTGATATGTGCGGAGCAACCACAGGCGGCCTGTCGCTCGACGGCGTCGACGTGAAGAAGGAAGCGGTCATCCAGGGCCAGGTGCTGCGGGACGAGCTGCCGGTCGGCACCGCCTACGTGCGGCTGCTCGACTCGACCGGTGAGTTCACCGCGGAGGTGCCGACCTCGGCGACCGGGCACTTCCGGTTCTTCGCGGCCCCTGGCACCTGGACGCTGCGGACGCTGGCCCCGAAGGCGCAGCCGGTCGACCGCCAGGTGGTGGCGCAGTACGGCGAGGTGGCGGAGGTCGCGGTAGCGGTCTGATCCCACTGGAACGGCGGGCCCGGAATCGAGGGCCTGAGCGGCGTAACCAGCCGCTCAGGCCCTCGTTTTGTTGATACGGCAGTAAAGCGTCGCTTCGGCGAACGGGGGTTTCAGTTCGGGGTCGCGGGACATGGGTCAGGTCTCGATCGGCTGCGCACTGCAACGAAGCGGCAGCACGAACGGGCCCCCCGGAACGGCTTCCGAGGGCCCGTTCGTTGTCGTCGCCAACGGGCCGCCGGACGAGTGCATCGCTTCGCGGTTACGGGGCTCCGTCCCGACTCTCACTCAGCTGTCAAGGACCAGGGTGACCGGGCCGTCGTTGGTCAGGTCGACGGACATCGAGGCGCCGAACCGGCCGCGTTCGACCCGGGCCCCGAGCCGTTCCAGGCTCGCGCAGAACGCGTCGTACAGGGGCTCGGAGACCGGTCCGGGAGCCGCAGCGGACCAGGACGGGCGCCGGCCCTTGCGGGTGTCGGCGTACAGGGTGAACTGGCTGATCACCAGCAGCGGTGCGCCGAGATCCGAGCACGACTTCTCGTCGCGGAGGATCCGCAGCGTCCAGATCTTCGCCGCCAGCCGGTCCGCGATCTGCGCGGTGTCGTCATGCGTCACCCCGAGCAGCACCACCAGCCCGGGCTCGTCGATCGCGCCGACCACCGCGCCGTCGACCGTCACCGCCGCCTGGCTCACCCGCTGCACGACCGCACGCATCCGGCAAGCCTAGGATGCGGTCATGACGTCCACGTTGATCACCGTCGCCCCGACCGGTGCCGAGTCGGCCAAGTCCGACGTACCGGCGCTGCCGACCACCCTGGAGGAACTGGTCGAGACAGCGAAACGCTGCGAAGCGGCCGGCGCGGCGATGATCCACGTGCACATCCGCGATGCCGACCACCGGCCCACGCTGGACCTCGGCCGGCTCCGCGACACCGTCACCGCGCTGCGCGAGAACACCGCGCTGGTCGTCCAGCTCTCCACCGGAGGCGCTGTCACCGACCCGTTCGACCACCGGCTACGGGTCCTCGACGCCGCGCCCGACTCCTGCTCGCTGACCATGGGCACGGTGAACTTCGGCGACGACGTGTTCATGAACCCGTGGCCGTTCGTCACCGAGCTGTACCGGCTCACCCAGGAGCGCGAGGTGGTCCCGGAGTTCGAGCTGTTCGACCTCGGTCACGTCTTCGCGCTGCACCGCCTGCTGGACAAGTTCGGCCTGCCGTACGGCGGCAAGGTGCACTGTGACCTCGTGATGGGCGTCCCCGGTGGCATGCCTGGTACGACCGACGCACTCGTTGCCGCGGTCAACGGTCTTCCGGATGCGGTGACGTCCTGGTCGGCCACCGGAGTCGGCCGTACGACGCTGCCGGTTGCCCTGGCCGCGTTGTCGAAGGGCGGGCACCTGCGGGTCGGGATGGAGGACACGCTGACGCTCGCGAAGGGCAAACCGGTCACGCACAACGCCGAGCTGGTCGAGCGTGCTGCCGCGCTCGCCACCCTCGCCCAGCGACCGCCGATGTCACCGGACGAGGCGCGGGACCTGCTCAACGTCAAACGCTGAGTGGACTGACCTCATCAGGCGGTGCCGGCGGACCCCTCGGCGGATACGCTCGGTGAGGCGTCTGGGCCTGACGGCGGAAGGGTGGAGATGACGACCAACGATCCACGCGATGGCTATGGTCAACCGCCCGAGGGTGAGCATCGCGAGCCGAACCGCCTCGCCGACCGCGCCCAGTTCGCTCCGGAAGAGGGCGGACGCGCTGCGGGTCAGCGGACCCCGCAGCAGCAGGGTCGTCCCGGTCCGACCGGCCGGCTCGCCGACGCGGCGGGTAGGGCCGCGGGCGCCGCGGATCGGATCATCGACATGGCGGACCCGACCAGCGGCGGGCAGTCCGGCGGAGTGGACAGCGAGATGATGCAGGCGGCCACAAAGGCGTTGTCCGCCCTACGCCGTCCCGGTTCTGGGCCGGTCCCACGAGGCAGCGGCGAGGTGGCCCAGGACAGCGAGACCGCTCCCGCACCGGGACTCGGCCACGGTGAGCGCCCGCGCGGGCAGCACCGGCAGGCCCCGGCCAAGCGAACCGATCGGCGTGACCGCGACCGCTGAGCGGCGAGCCGAGCCGGGTGGCCTTCTGCGTGACTAGCGTCAGGGCTGAACCGGCGACACGACGGGAGGCGTAGTGCGGTACGACGATGTGCTGGTGCGATGCCGGCAGGCGATCGCGTGGCATCCGGTGTCAGCGGCATGAGCCTGGACGGAAGGTACCGGGACGACCGGCGCCGCGAAGAGGACGACCTCGAGGACACCCGGCGCCGTGACGAGCTCGGCGACCGGCTCGAGCAGGATGACCTTGACCGGATCGACGACGACGAGCTCGACCAGCACCTCGAGGAGGAAGACCTCGGGGAACAGCTCTACGACGATGATCTCGAGCAGGCGTTCGACGAGGATGAGCGAGTTGAGCTCGTCCGGGACGATCGCGAGGAGCAGCGCGAGGAGGACGAGCGCCGTCGGCACAAGGAGCAGCAGGCCAAGCAGCGCGAAGCCGGCGAGCAACAGTCCGATGCCGAGAACGCCGTCGACGCTGTAGGTGTCCCGGCCGGTGCGGCGTTAACCGCGGAGGTTGGCGACCGGTCGGACGCCGAGGCGCTGGTCAATGCCGAGAACCGGGACCGGATGTACCGGCCCGAGGCCGCACGGAGCGACGTCGAACGGCTGGCGCAGCAGGACTTCGACGCGGAACCGGAGGCCGGTCCGGCGGTGTCCGAGGCCGACCGGTCGGCAGACGGGATCGGCGACCCGCAGGTCGAGGCTCGTCGGGACGAGGTCACGCTCGACGAGGAGCGCCTCCGCGACCTTCAGAACGACCCGTCGACCGCGACCGACCGGCCCGTCCTGCCCGGTCAGGAACCGGCTAACGCTGCGAACCGCGGCCAGGCGCCGGCCGGCGAGCGCTGGCCGGCGCCGAGTCCCGACGCCCGGCGGGACCTGCCCGGCCCAGAGAACGACGCGCGAGAGGCCGGCGAACCGGACCGCGGCGACCTGCAGCGCCAGGCGGAACAGCACGATCGGGACGCCCGGCCCGGACACAACGACATGGGTCAGGGTGCAGACCGCGACCCGAATCGGGACCCGGCACACCGGACCGGCCGGGACCGGACCGGTGACCCACGGGCGGCACAGGCTCAGCAGGCACCGCAGGACCGGGATCCCCGGCACAACAACCCCCGGCTCGATCGCGCGCAGGGCGGGGCGGCGGCCGCCGCGGCAGCGCCCGGCGGCAACCCGCCCGGGCCTCCGGGTGGACCGCCGCGCGACCCGCGCGCTGGCGGCGCCGCGCCGGCCGATCGCCAACAGCAGGTGGACCGCCGCCAGCAACAGCAGCGCCATCCGGGTAGGTCCGCGACGAAGACGGCCGCGGACCTGGCCCAACGAGCGTCGACCAAGGCGGACGCCGTCATCGCGATGGCGGATCCGACCATTGGCGCCTCCCCGCGGCAGTCCCGGGCGCCGGGTCAGGGCAAGGGACTCGAACATCTCAAGCAGATGATGCACGGAGGCCAGAAGCGTGCCGGGCTGGCCGCGACACCGCCGACCAAGACACCCGAGGCCCGAGCCCACAAGGGCCAGACCGCGGGCGCGTTCATCAAGCAGCTGCGCGAGGGCCGCGGTGGCGGAGGTCGGCAGCAGGAGCAGGACGGCGGCCGGGAGCGAACCAACCGCTAGCGTTCGTGCCGGGTCAGTAGACGATCGCCTGGACGCCGTCGGCGAGGATCTCCTCGGTGAACGCCGGGGAGCCGGCGATCCGGACGCCGTCCACCAGGTCGGACTGCTCCAGTGAGCGGCGCTTGGCGCACTGGGTGCAGACGGTGAGCCGGCCGCCCGCGATCACCGCGGCGAGGAGGTCGGTCAGCGGTGCGGCGTGCGGTAGCTCGAACTCGTCGGCCTTGCCCGGTACGGCGAACCAGACAGAGTCGCCGGTCAGCCAGAGCGACACCTCGGCGCCGGAGGCGATCGCCGTACCGGCGACGGTGAAGGCCTGGTTGGCGCGTTCCGGCGCCTCGGCGCCGGCGGTCAGCTTGATCACCAGAGTGCGTGACATCACCCCACAGTACGGCGGCCGGCGACGGCCCGGCCGCTAGACTCGGGCCGTGCTGGACGTGATCTTCACCGGACTGCTCGTCGCGGTCTGCGTCTTCATGGCGTGGTTCTCGGCGTACGTGGTCTATCGCCTCTACAAGGGCCGTGCTTAGTGGCCTTCGAGATCCCGCAGAACCTGCACCCGGACCTGATGCCGCTGGCGTGGCTGCTCGGTCGCTGGGAGGGCCGCGGGCACGGTGACTACCCGACGATCGAGAAGTTCGAGTTCGGGCAGCAGATCGACTTCTCGCAGAACGGCAAGCCCTACCTGCACTACGTGAGCCAGACGTACGTGGTCGGCGAGGACGGCACGAAGGAGCGCCCGCTGGCCGTCGAGACAGGGTTCTGGCGGCCGCGGCCGGACAAGAAGCTCGAGGTGGTGCTCGCGCACCCCACCGGCATCGCCGAGATCTGGTACGGCGAGACCGACACGGCGAAGATCGAGCTGCGCACCGACGTGGTGGCGCGGACCGAGACGGCCAAGGAGGTCACCGCCGGGCACCGGCTCTACGGTCTGGTCCGCGGCGAGCTGATGTGGGCGTACGACATGGCCGCCGAGGGCCAGCCGCTGCAGCCGCACATCTGGGCCACGCTCGAGCGAGTCTGACCCGAGCGCGGCACCTCGTCTCAGCCAGGCACCAAGCCGCCGAACACTCCTGACCGGCCAGGTACGCTCGATCGCATGAGCTACCGCAGCCCGCTGCTGGACACCACCCCCGGAGCCGTCGAGGCGGACGGCGCAGACGCCGGGGTCGCCGCACACTACGGATCCGATCTGCGCGAGCAGCGGATGCTTGCCGCTGGCAACGGTTTCGTCGACCTGTCGCACCGCGACGTGCTCACGATCACCGGACCCGACCGGCTGAGTTGGCTGCACGCCCTCACCACCCAGCACGTCGACGGCCTGGCCGCGGGTACGTCGACGACGGCGCTGATCCTGTCCCCGACCGGTCATGTCGAGTATGTGATGTACGGGGTGGACGACGGCGAGACGTTCTGGCTGCACACCGAGCCCGGCACCGGCGCGGCGCTGCTGGAGTGGTTGCGGTCGATGGTGTTCATGTCCCGGGTCGAGCTCGCCGACGCCACCACGTCGTACGCGATCGTCTGGCGGCCCGGCCCCGCGACCGGCGCGGGGATCGTGCGGGCCGGTGCGGACTCGCTCGGCGGGCACGAGGTCTTCCTGCCGCGTGACGAGCTTGGCGCGCTGGACGGCCCGGCGGCCGGGGTGTGGGCGTACGAGGCGCTGCGGATCGCCGCCGGAGCACCGCGCCTCGGCCTGGACTCCGACGCCCGGGCGATCCCGAACGAGCTCGGCTGGCTCGGCGTCGCCGTACACCTGGACAAGGGCTGCTACCGCGGCCAGGAGACGGTCGCCCGGGTGCACAACCTCGGCCGGCCGCCACGTCGGCTGGTCCGGCTGCACCTGGACGGCTCGGTCGACCATCTCCCGGCCCATGGGGACCCGGTCCAGTACGACGGCAAGCAGGTCGGGTTCGTCGGCTCCGCCGCCCGGCACCACGAGCTCGGCCCGGTCGCGCTCGCGCTGGTGAAGCGCTCGGTGCCGGCCGAGGTCGAGCTGGTCGCCGTCGGAACGGACGACGGCCCTGCGGTCGTCGCGAGCCAGGAGCCGCTGGTCGATCCCGAGGTCGGGCTGCACGTCCGCGCCCGGCTTTAGGTTCTGAGGTCAGCAACAACCTATGCTGACGCCCGTGACTGAGCCTGTTGTCGTCGCCGATGTCGTCCGGTCCGGGTTCGTCGAGGGCCACCACCGCGGGTCGGTCGTGGTGACCGCGCCCGGCGGAGCGGTCGAGTGGTCGCTCGGCATCGTCGACCAGCCGATGTTCCCGCGGTCGTCGAACAAGCCGATGCAAGCCGTCGGCATGCTCCGCAACGGGCTCGACCTGGACGGTGACCTGCTCGCGCTCACCGGTGCTTCGCACTCGGGCGAGGACTTCCACCTCGCCGGCGTACGACGCATCCTGGCCGGTGCCGGCCTGGACGAGTCCGCGCTGCAGACCCCGCCGGACTACCCGATCGACGAGGCCGCCCGGGACGAGTGGGTCCGGGCCGGCCGGGCCAAGGCCTCGATCACGATGAACTGTTCCGGCAAGCACGCCGCGATGCTCGCCACCTGCGTGGCGGCCGGCTGGCCGGTCGAGAGCTACCGCTCGCCGGACCACCCGGTACAGCAGGCGATCCGTACCGCGATCGAGGACGCCGCCGGCGAGAAGGTCGCGGCCGTCGCGGTGGACGGCTGCGGTGCACCACTGCTGGCGATCAGCCTGGCCGGACTGGCCCGCGCGTTCGGCCTGTTCGCCGCCGCGGCGCCCGGCACGCTGGAGGGCCGGGTGGCGGACGCGTTCCGCGCGTACCCCGAGCACGCCAGTGGCTCGCGCCGCGACGAGGCCGCGCTGATGCGCGCCGTACCTGGGCTGTTCTGCAAGGCCGGGGCCGAGGGCGCGTACGCCGTGGGGCTCCCGGACGGCCGCGGTGTCGCAGTCAAGATCGACGACGGTACGCCGCGCGCCCGCGCCGTCGTGATGGCCGCGACGCTGAAGCGGATCGGCCTCGCCTACGACATCCTCGACCACCAGTCCGAGTGGCCACTCCTCGGCGGCGGTCAGCCGGTCGGCTCCGTCCGCCCCTCCGCCGCCCTCCTCCCGTGACACTCGAAAAGTGGGAGTGACGGAGTTCACCGTGGGTTTGCTTGCAAAGTGCTTGCTCTAGCAAGCAGGATGGGGGTGTGGCCAAACTTGGAGACCGGGTCGTCGGGTCGGTGGGGGAGTACCTCGCCGAGCAGCGCAAGCAGGCGAAGCTGTCGTTGCGCCAGCTGTCCGACATCGCCGGGGTCTCCAACCCGTACCTGAGCCAGATCGAGCGAGGTCTGCGCAAGCCGTCCGCCGAGGTGCTGCAGCAGCTGGCGAAGGCGTTGCGGATCTCGGCCGAGACGCTCTACGTGCGCGCCGGGATCCTCGACCCGGACGACGACCGGGACTCATCCGAGCGGGGCGCGACCAACGTGGTCGACGCGATCCTGCTCGACCCGGCGCTGAACGAGCGCCAGAAGCGGGTCCTGCTCGACGTCTACGCGTCCTTCGTGCGCGAGTCCGAGGTCGCCGAGGCCACACCGCAAGCCACGTCGGCCGCGAACGAGCGGGCCGTCAAGAAGCCAGCCACCCCCGCAGCCGAGACGAAGTAGCCGAGACGAACACCTCACCCGGGCCGTGCTGGCCTGGTTTGACCAAGGAGAGATCTGTAGATGGCAACCCTCACCAAGTCCACCGCCACCCCGCTGTACGCGATCGCCGGTGCCGGCGACCTGGCCGTGGAGAAGATCCGCGAGGCCGGCGACGACCTGACCGCCCGGGTCGTGGCGCTGAAGGAGCAGCCGAAGTCCGTGCAGGCCGAGCTGACCAAGCGTCAGGCCGAGCTGACCAAGCAGCTCGAGAAGCGGCAGGCCGAGCTCAGCAAGCGGTTCGAGGCACTCACCGCCGACGCCAAGACCGTCCCGGCCCAGCTGCGTGAGCTGCCGGCCACCGTGCAGGCGCGGGTGAGCGACGTCGTCGGCCAGGCCGAGGCGACGTACGACGAGCTGGCCGGCCGCGGCAAGACCCTGGTCACCCGGATCCGCAAGCAGGCCGCGACCGAGGACGCCACCGCACAGGCGAAGACCACGGTGCGCAAGGCCAAGGCGACCCGTACGTCGGCCCGCAAGGCCACCGACAACGCCACCCGGAACGCGAAGGCGACCACCACCAGCGCCCGCAAGACGGCGTCGAGCGCCGCCAAGGCCGCCGGCGCCGCCGCCTCGAAGGTCGGCGACTGACCCTAGGTATCACACACCGCAACGGCCCGTTCCCCGTCCGGGGAGCGGGTCGTTCGGCTGCTCAGCGAGCCTGCAGGCACTGGTACCAAGTACCCTCGTAGCCATGTTGTCGGCCCAAGCCATCCTCGTGAACCTGCCGGACTTCAACACTCCGGGCGGGATCTTCTCCGCGATCGTGCTCGCGGTGAAGCTGGTGGCGCTCGTCGACGCGTCGCTGCGGCCGCGCAGCGCGTACATCTCCGCCGACAAGCTGACCAAGCCCGGGTGGTTGCTGATCCTGGGCACCTTCACGCTGTCGCACTTCTTCCAGCCACAGCTCAGCCTGATCGGGCTGATCGGCATCGTGGCGGCGGTCGTCTACCTGGTCGACGCCCGGCCGGCCCTGCGCCGCGCCTCCGGTGGTCGCGGCAAGGGCGGTGGCGCGTTCCGGCGTCGCCGCGGCCCGCGCCCGCTCTGACCAACCGGGCCAGTCAGGCCGGGTCAGGATCGGTAGACGACGACCTTGTCGCCGACGTTGACCTGGTCGAACAGCCAGGCGATCTTCGTCCGGTCCCGGACGTTGACGCAGCCGTGCGAGGCGCCGTTGTAGCCCCGGGCGGCGAAGTCCGAGGAGTAGTGCACGGCCTGGCCGCCGCTGAAGAACATCGCGTACGGCATGTCCGAGTCGTACAGCTTGGAGTGGTGGTCGCGGCTCTTCCAGCCCACGCTGAACAGGCCTTCGCGGGTCTGGGTCGCCTTCGCGCCGAACCGCACGTCGGTCCGCAGCACGATCTTCCCGTCCACCACGTAGCGCAGCTTGCGGCTGGACTTGTCGATGCACATCACCCGGCCGGTCATGCACCGCGGGTCGAGCTTCGCGCCCGCGTCCGAGATCGCCTTCGGCGGCGGCGGGTAGAGCTCGGTCCTGGTCGGCTGGTGGGTGGAGGCGGTCAGCTTGTCCCAGGTGTACTGGTCGACGTACCCCAGGCCGGGGATGTCATTGCGGCGCTGGAACGTCCGGACGGCGTTGCGGGTCATCGTGCCGAACGAGTCGTCGAGGTACCTCTTGTCCAGCACGTCGAGCTGCACGAGCCGGGCCTCGAGCTCGCGGACCCGGGGCCCGCTGTCATCGTTGCGCCACAGTGCCTTGGGGTAGATCGGCAGCTCGCCGGAGACCGTGAACGGCACCGTCTTGACCTCGGCCGCGGCGGGCGCGGCGGGCGCCGTCGCCGGACGGGTCGCCCCGGCCGGACCGGCACCTGACAGGCCGAGCGCGAGCGTCGTACCGGCGGCGATCGCCACGACCGAACGCATCAGGCGCTGCAAGCGCATGTGTCCTCCTCCTCGCTGACGCCCACCCCGTGGTGCCGTCGTCCGTTCATGAGACGACAGCCGCGGTGCCGCGGGTTGTCCCGAAACGCGTCCAGTGACCGGACCGTTATCGCGGATCTGCCCGACAATAGATAGCTGATCGCTCAAAGTCACCCCCCGTGACTGTCCGACGACAGCGGGCGAGGCTGTCGTGCGGGCGGCATAGCATACTGCGGCGGGACGGGACAGCCCACCTGCAGTAGCCGAGGAGGAAGTCGATGGCGATGATCGCGTCGGTGGCGAGGGCGATGTCATCGGGCAACATGGTGACCGCCGTGGGATCGGCGAGTGCGTCGCTCGAGAGCGTAGTCATTTCGCCGAACCACCCGCGGAAGTTGTCCACAGGCGAGGACTGGACGGGTGCGATGAAGCTGGAGCTACGGATGGCGGACATCACCACGGTCGAGGTCGATGCCGTGGTCAACGCGGCGAACAGCCGGATGCGCGGTGGCGGCGGGGTCGACGGTGCGATCCACCGGGCGGGTGGTCCGCGGATCCTTGCCGAGTGCATCGAGCGGTACCCCGACGGCCTGGCGACCGGCCAGGCCGGTGCGACCACCGCAGGCGACCTGCCCGCGTCGTACGTGATCCACGTGGTCGGGCCGAACTGGAACGCGGGCCAGCAGGACCCGGACCTGCTCGCGTCCTGCTACCGCGAAGCGCTGCGGGTCGCGGACGAGCTCGGGGTGCGCACGATCGCGCTGCCGGCGGTGTCGGCCGGCATCTACGGCTGGCCCGCCGACTCGGCGGCCGAGATCGCGGTCCGGACGCTGCGCGGAACACCGTCGTCGGTCCAGCACGCGATCTTCTGCCTGTTCGGCCAGCGCATGCTCGAGGCGTTCACCCGCGCACTGGACGCATGACAGCGGCGGCCGCCGGTACGACGACCGCCGCCGCCGAGCAACCTCACGAACGGTAGACGATCACCTTCGTACCGACCGGGGTCCGGCGGTAGATGTAGTCGATCGCCGACTTGCTGCGGACGTTCACGCACCCGTGCGAGCAGCCGTTGTAGCCGCGCGCCGCGAAGTCCGACGAGTAGTGCACGGCCTGGCCACCGCTGAAGAACATCGCCCACGGCATCGGCGTGTTGTACTGCCGGGACACGTGGTAGCGCGACTTGCGGTACACCTTGAACTGGCCGTTGCGGGTCGCGGTGCCGCTGCAGCCGAACCGTGCGTCGGCGCTCCTCAGCACCTTGCCGTTCAGCATCAGGTGGACCTTGCGCGTGGTCTTGTTCACGCACAGGGCCCGGCCGGTCATGCAGCGGCGGTCGATCCGTAGCTTGCCGGGCACGATCCGCGGGTAGATCGGCGTCATCGCGTTCGGGTCCTTCGCGACGACCGCGGTCGGCGCCTGCGCACCCGCCGGGGCCACGGCCTGCGCCGGGGTCGCGGCGAGCAGTCCGGCCGTCACGGCCACCACGGCCGTCGTACCGGCAGCAAGCCTGGTCAGAATCCTCATAGCTGAAAGGGCCCCTGTTCGTCACTGTGATCTCGCTGTGTGCTGGCTGGCAGACGCGCAGCCACCCCGACAGGCGCAACGCGCGCGGGCGGCGGGTTGGCTACGCGGACGAATCATTCCAGTCGAGTGGGGCGACCCGGGCCCAGACTCACCGGGTCTTGCGGCCCAGCTTGGCGCGGTCGGTCTGCGACAGGACGACCTTGCGCATCCGGATCGCCGCCGGGGTGACCTCCACGCACTCGTCCTCGCGGCAGAACTCCAGCGCCTGCTCCAGTGACAGCACCTTCGGCGGCACCAGCCGCTCCAGCTCCTCGCCGGTGGAGGAGCGGACGTTGGTGAGCTTCTTCTCCTTGGTGATGTTCACGTCCATGTCGTCCGACCGCGAGTTCTCGCCGACGATCATGCCTTCGTACACCTCGGTGGTCGGTGCCACGAAGAGGATGCCGCGCTCCTGCAGGTTGAACATCGCGTACGACGTGGCGGCGCCGGCCCGGTCCGCGACCAGCGAACCGTTCGGCCGGGTCCGCAGCTCGCCCGCCCACGGCTCGTACCCCTCGAAGACGTGGTGGGCGATCCCGGTGCCGCGGGTGTCGGTGAGGAAGTCGGTGCGGAACCCGATCAACCCGCGGGCGGGGACCAGGAACTCCATCCGCACCCAGCCGGTGCCATGGTTGGTCATCTGCTCCATCCGGCCCTTGCGGACCGCGAGCAGCTGGGTCACGGTGCCGAGGTAGTCCTCCGGGCAGTCGATGGTCAGCCGCTCGACCGGCTCGTGCAGCTTTCCGTCGATCTCCCGGGTGACCACCTGCGGCTTGCCGACGGTGAGCTCGTATCCCTCGCGCCGCATCTGCTCGACCAGGATGGCCAGCGCGAGCTCGCCGCGGCCCTGCACCTCCCAGGTGTCCGGCCGCTCGGTCGGCAGCACCCGGATCGAGACGTTGCCGACCAGCTCCTTGTCCAGCCGGTCCTTGACCAGCCGGGCAGTCACCTTCGCGCCCTTCACCCGGCCGGCCATCGGCGAGGTGTTGGTGCCGATCGTCATCGAGATTGCCGGTTCGTCGACGGTGATCAGCGGCAGCGGCTGCGGGTCCTCGAGGTCGGCCAGGGTCTCGCCGATGGTGATGTCCGGGATGCCGGCGATGGCGACGATGTCGCCTGGTCCGGCACGCTCGCCGGGCACCCGCTCGAGGGCCTCGGTGACCAGCAGCTCGGTGACCTTGACCCGCTCCACCGAGCCGTCGCGGCGGCACCAGGCCACCTGCTGGCCCTTGCGCAGCTCGCCCTCGTGCACCCGCAGCAACGCGATCCGGCCGAGGAACGGCGACGCGTCCAGGTTGGTCACGTGTGCCTGCAGCGGTGCGTCCGCGGTGTACGTCGGGGCGGGCACGTGCTCGAGGATCGTCTCGAACAGCGGCTCGAGGTTCGGCGAGTCCGGCTGGGCGCCGTCCTTGGGCTGGTCCAGCGAGGCGCGGCCGGCCTTGGCGGAGGCGTACACGACCGGGAAGTCCAGCGCGTCAGCGGCTGCGTTGTCTGTATCCAGCAAGTCCAGGAACAGCTCGTAGGTCTCGTCCACGACCTCGGCGATCCGGGCGTCCGGCCGGTCCACCTTGTTCACCACCAGGATCACCGGCATCTTCCGCGCCAGCGCCTTGCGCAGCACGAACCTTGTCTGCGGCAACGGTCCCTCGGAAGCGTCCACCAGCAGCACGACCGCGTCCACCATCGACAGCCCGCGCTCGACCTCGCCGCCGAAGTCGGCGTGGCCGGGGGTGTCGATGATGTTGATGGTGATCGCTTCGCCGCTGGCCATGGTGTGCCGGACCGCGGTGTTCTTGGCGAGGATCGTGATGCCCTTCTCGCGCTCGAGGTCGCCGGAGTCCATCGCCCGCTCGTCGACGTGCTGGTGCTCGCCGAAGGCGCCGGACTGCCACAGCATCGCGTCGACCAGCGTGGTCTTGCCGTGGTCGACGTGGGCCACGATCGCCACGTTGCGCAGGTCGTTACGGGTGGGCATGCCGAAGTGCTCCAGAGCTCGGGGTTTACGCCGCGACCGTTCTCAGCGCAGCCGATCAATGGTACGGCGCAGGTGCCGCCCGCACCGAATTGCGTCCGGGGAACCCGGTGCGGAATCCGCGCCGGCGGTACGGGTTTGGCGGGCCGGGCTCGAGCGTTTGCGTCCAGTGAACCCTTGGGGGGACGCTGAGGGGGTGGCTAGCACGGTGCGCAGGGTGGCGATGGTGAGTCTGCATACGTCGCCGCTCGACCAACCGGGCACAGGCGACGCCGGCGGCATGAACGTGTACGTGGTGGAGCTGTCGCGGCGGCTCGCCGGCCTCGGCATCGAGGTCGAGATCTTCACCCGGGCGACCTCGTCAGCACTGCCGCCACGGGTAGAGCTGACCCCGGGCGTCACGGTCCGCAACGTCGCCGCCGGACCGTTCGAGGGGCTGAGCAAGAACGACCTGCCGCCGCAGCTGTGCACGTTCGCCCGGTCGCTGCTGCGGGCCGAGGCGGCGCACGAGCCCGGGCACTACGACGTCGTCCACTCGCACTACTGGTTGTCCGGCCAGGTCGGGCTGCTGGCCCGGGACCGCTGGGCGGTGCCGCTGGTGCACACCATGCACACGATGGCCAAGGTGAAGAACGCGTCCCTGGCCGAGGACGACCAGCCGGAGCCGCCCGCCCGGCTGATCGGCGAGGAGCAGGTCGTCGAGGCAGCCGACCGGCTGGTCGCGAACACCGACGACGAGGCCAAACAGCTGATCGACCTGTACGACGCCGACCCGGCCAAGGTCGCCGTCGTCCATCCCGGCGTCGACCTGGACGCATTCCGGCCCGGCGACGTGGCCGCCGCACGGGACGCGGTCGGAGTGCCGCGCGATGCCGTCGTACTCACCTTCGTCGGGCGGATCCAGCCGCTGAAGGCGCCGGACATCCTGATCCGCGCCGCCGAGCGGTTCATCTCGGCCGACCCGTCGCTGCGTGACCGGCTCGTGGTCGCGATCGTCGGCGGCCCGTCCGGCAACGGCCTGGAACATCCCGAGTGCCACGCCGAGCTGGCCCGCCGCCTCGGTGTGGACGACATCACCCGGTTCGTCAAGCCGGTGCAGCAGGACGTGCTCGCCGACTGGTACCGGGCGTCCACCGTGGTCTGCGTGCCGTCGTACTCGGAGTCATTCGGCCTGGTCGCGCTGGAGGCGCAGGCGGCCGGTACTCCGGTGGTGGCCGCGGCGGTGGGCGGGCTGACGACGGCGGTCCGCGACGGGGTCTCCGGCCTGCTGGTCGACGGTCACCGGCCGGAAGATTTCGCGGACGCGCTCGGCGAGGTCGCGTTCGAGCCCGGGCTGCGGGACCGGATGAGCCGTGGCGCGCTCGAGCACGCCCGCGGGTTCGGCTGGGAGGTCACCGCGGAGCGGACCCTGCAGGTCTACCGTGAGTCGATGGACGCGCTGCGGCTGGAGGTCTTGTCGTGAGGGTGGCGGCGGCGGACGTGATCCGTCAGGTGCTGACCGAGAACGCGCTGGAGTTCACCGAGTCCGAGCCCGGTGTGTTCACCGTCGAGCTGCCCGGCGAACGCAAGCTCAAGACCGGCGTGACGCTGGCGATCCGGGACCAGGCGCTCGGCATCCACGCGTTCGTGGCGCGGCACCCGGACGAGAACCACGAGGGTGTCTACCGCTGGCTGCTGGAGCGCAACCTCAAGATGTACGGCGTGGCCTTCGCGGTCGACCACCTCGGCGACATCTACCTGAACGGCAAGGTCGCACTGCAGTCGGTCACGCCGACCGAGGTCGACCGGCTGCTCGGTGCCGTGCTGGAGTACGCCGACTCGTCGTTCAACACGATCCTCGAGCTGGGATTCGCGTCCTCGATCCGCAAGGAGTACGAGTGGCGCCTGGCCCGCGGCGAGTCGACCCGGAACCTCGAGGCGTTCAAGGGCTGGCTCGACTCCGGGGACGCACCGGCGCCTAGGTAGGCTCGCGGCCATGACCTACCGCTTGATCCTGCTGCGCCACGGCCACAGCGACTGGAACGCGAAGAACCTGTTCACCGGCTGGGTGGACGTCGACCTGAACGAGCAGGGCGTCGATGAGGCGCACCGCGGTGGCGAGCTGCTGCGCGAGCGGGACCTGCTGCCGGATGTGCTGCACACCTCGGTACTACGCCGTGCGATCCGCACGGCCGAGATCTCGCTCGCGGTCGCGGACCGGTCCTGGATCGACGTACGACGCTCGTGGCGGCTGAACGAGCGGCACTACGGCGCACTGCAGGGCAAGGACAAGAAGCAGACGCTGGAGGAGTTCGGCGAGGAGCAGTTCATGCTCTGGCGACGCTCGTACGACACCCCGCCGCCGCCGATCGAGCGCGGGTCCGAGTTCGACCAGTCCGCCGACCCGCGGTACACCGGCCTGCCGAGCGAGCTGCTGCCGTCCTCGGAGTGCCTGAAGGACGTGCTGGAGCGTGTCCTGCCGTACTGGTACGACGCGATCGTGCCCGACCTGCGACAGGGCGAGACGGTGCTCGTGGTCGCGCACGGCAACTCGCTGCGCGCACTGGTCAAGCACCTCGACCAGCTGGACGAGGACACCGTCGTCGCGCTGAACATCCCGACCGGCATCCCGCTCTACTACGAGCTGGACGACGACTTCCGCCCGCTGGTCAAGGGCGGCGAGTACCTCGACCCCAAGGCCGCCGAAGCCTCCATCGAGGCGGTCAAGAACCAGGGCCGGTAACGCCTACACGACGACTGGACCCGAGTTTCAGGATCGGTCGCCTGTTCGGCTGCGGGCCGGTGGGCGGGTGCCTGAAACTCGGGTCCAGTCGTCGTGCGAGGTCGGTGGCGTTAGCCGGGGGGTCGGGGTTAGCCGGCGGCGGGGGTGGCGGCGCCGGCGCCGGAGCCGGCCGCGGTGCCGCCGACGGCGACCGGGAGCTCTCCGGTGACCAGGTAGACCACTCTGCGGGCCATCGAGACCGCGTGATCGGCGATCCGCTCGTAGTAGCGGCCCAGCAGCGCGATGTCGACCGCGACCTCCACCCCGTGCGGCCAGGAGTCGTCCATCATCAGCCGGAACTGGTTGGTGCGGAGCCTGTCCATCTCGTCGTCGGTGGCCTCGAGCCGGTGCGCGGCCGCGACGTTGCGGGACTGGATCAGGTCGCCGGCGTCGTTCACCATCCTCTGCGCGACTCTGCCCATGTCCTGGATCACGTCGTGCAGCTCCGCCGGGATCGCGGACGCGGGGTAACGCATCCGGGCGATCTTCGCGACGTGCGCGGCCAGGTCGCCCATCCGCTCCAGGTCGGCCACCATCCTCAGCGCGGCGACCAGCATCCGCAGCTCGTTCGCGACCGGGGCCTGCCGCGCCATCAGCTCGAAGACCTTGTCCTCCACGCCCTCGCCGCCCGCGTCGAGCTGGACATCCGCGGCGATGACCTCCTCGGCCACCTTGATGTCGGCCTCGAGCAACGCCGTGGTCGAGCGTCGTACGGCGGTCGACACCGTCCTGGTCATCCGCTCCAGCTCGACCAGGATGTCGTCCAGCTGCTCGTGGTAGGTGTCGCGCATCGTGTCGTGCTCCCGGTCTCGAGTGAGGTCTGCCCGTCAGTGCCCCGGCACGCATGAACTTACCCCCGTGCCAGGCCCAGGGTGGACGGTAGGCCGTCCAGGTTGCCGGTCGGGGACGCGTGGTGAACGTCCGGTGAACAGTTCGGTCGTGCGCGGTCGCCTCATACTTGACCTGGCGGTCGCGCAATGGTTGCCCGCGTACCATCGTGGCCGTGGACCCCACGCTGGCTGCGGTGCTGGGCGGCGTCGTCGGCGCGGCCCTGGCCGCGCTGGCCGTGGGAGCAGTTCTCTACAGCGAGCGCGCCCAGCAGGCGGTACCGGAATCGCCTGACCCGGTGGTGCCGCCCGGCGTGGCGACCGTGCTGTCCGTGCTGCGCAGCTCGGCAGTCGTGATGGGTCCCGAGGACCAGGTGCTCCAGGCCAGTGCACCGGCACACGTGCTCGGCATCGTCCGGGCCAACCGGCTGGTGGTCGACGACCTGCTCAGCATGGTCCGGCAGGTCCGCCGCGACGGTGAGATCCGGCAACGGGACCTGGAGATCGTGCGCGGCCGGCTCGGCGCCACCCAGTACGTCAGTGCCCGGGTCGCGCCGCTCGGCAGCCGGCTGGTGCTGGTGCTGGTCGAGGACCGGACCCGGGAGCGGCGGATCGACGCCATCCGCAAGGACTTCGTGGTGAACGTGAGCCACGAGCTGAAGACACCGATCGGCGCGCTCACGCTGCTCGCCGACGCCGTCGCGGACGCCGCCGACGACCCGGAGGCGGTGCAGCGGTTCTCCGGCCGGATGCGGGTCGAGGCCAGCCGGCTCGGGCGGCTGGTGAAGGAGATCATCGAGCTGTCCCGGCTGCAGGGCGACGACCCGCTGGAGAACCCCGGCCCGGTCGACGTCGGCGAGGTGATCGAGCAGGCGGTGGACCGCTGCCGGGTGGACGCGCAAACCCGCGGGATCAGCATCGTGGTCAAGACCGACCCTGCGCTGGAGGTGCTGGGCAGCGAGGACCAGCTGGTGATCGCGGTCGGCAACCTGGTCGAGAACGCGGTCAACTACAGCCCCGATCGCACCCGGGTCGCGGTTGCGGCACATGTCGACGGCGACCTGGTCGAGATCACCGTGAGCGACCAGGGCGTCGGCATCCCGAACGCGGACCTGGAGCGCGTCTTCGAGCGGTTCTACCGGGTGGACCGGGCTCGCAGCCGGGAGACCGGCGGCACCGGCCTCGGTCTGTCCATCGTCAAGCACATCGCGTCCATCCATGGCGGCGACGTCCGGGTGTGGAGCGTCGAGGGCCAGGGCTCGACGTTCACGGTCCGGCTACCGCTGCGGTTCGAGCCCGAGGCCGAGCAGGCCGCGGGCCCGGCCGTTACCGGCTTCACCACCACCCTGCCCCCGACACCGTCTGTCCACAAGGAGGCTGCTTCGTGACCCGAGTGCTGGTCGTCGAAGACGAGGAGAGCTACAGCGACGCGCTGTCGTACGTGCTCCGCAAGGAAGGCTTCGAGGTCGCGGTCGCCGACACCGGCCCCGCCGCGCTGGAGGAGTTCGACCGGGCGGGCGCCGACATCGTGCTGCTGGATCTGATGCTGCCCGGGCTGCCCGGCACCGAGGTGTGCCGCGCGTTGCGCAGCCGCTCGAACGTCCCGGTGATCATCGTCAGCGCCAAGGACACCGAGGTGGACAAGGTCGTCGGCCTCGAGCTCGGCGCGGACGACTACGTCACGAAGCCGTACAGCCCGCGCGAGCTGCTGGCCCGGATCCGCGCGGTGCTGCGCCGCGGCCAGGACGTCGAGCTGCTGCCCGACACGCTCGAGGCGGGGCCGGTCCGGATGGACGTCGAACGGCACGTGGTGACGGTGTCGGGCGCGGAGATCCGGCTGCCGCTGAAGGAGTTCGAGCTGCTCGAGATGCTGCTCCGGAACACCGGCCGGGTACTCACCCGTGGCCAGTTGATCGACCGAATCTGGGGCGCGGACTACGTCGGCGACACCAAGACCCTCGACGTCCACGTCAAGCGGTTGCGCTCCAAGCTGGAGAAGGACCCGAGCAATCCCGCCCACCTGGTCACCGTCCGCGGTCTCGGCTACAAGTTCGAAGCCTGACCGTTCATCGGGCCATTGTGACCCGGCGTGTCGCCGTTCATCGGGCCCTCGTGACCGTCACTCCTCGGTTTCGGGCCTCGGGGACGGTGAGTAGTGGTCCTCGGCGAGGACAGGGACGTAGAGGGTGATCGGTCCGGCCTCGCCGAACGACAGCGTCATCTTGAGCATCCGGCCCGGCTTGGCACCGTTCACGGTGATCGCCTTGCCGCGGGTACCGAACGGCACCGCCTGCCCGGCCGGCAGCGGCAGCTCCTGCGGGCCGGCCACGGTCACGCCCTCGGCCGCCGGGTCCACGGTCACCGACGCGAGCCGGTCGTCGGAGGTGCCGTCGTTCACCAGTACGCCGTACAGGACGCCCTTGCCCTCGGCATCGGCCATCACCAGTACGTTCCGTGCAGCGATCGGCCCGGAGTCACCGTTCGCCCCCTCGGCGGCCTGGTACTGCTGCTGGGTCTGGGCACCGAAGCTCGCGGCGCAACCGGTTGTGACGGTCAGGGCAAGCAGCAGGGCCGCCGCGGCCGCCACGATCGACCGGGCCCGCGACGTCATCGAGATGCGCACTCCGACTCCCTCGGATCAGCGGTGGATGCCCGAACCAACAGATCCCGGCGCAGCACAGCGTAGCGAGCGGTCCCGCCGCGACCGCCTCCGACACCCATACCCGCGTATGCGCATGGCACGCTGGTCAGGGTTTGTCAAGCCCAGAAGTGGCGTCTGACCTGCGCAAACGCTCCGTGAGCGGCCATTCCGTCGTGGTAGACTTGAGGCGGAAAGGGGCACGTGACACATGACGTTTACAGTCGGCGAGACGGTTGTTTACCCGAACCATGGTGCGGCCGTTATCGAGGACATCGAAACCCGTCAGATCAAAGGTGAGGACAAGACCTATCTGGTCTTGAGGATCATCGCCCAGAACGACCTGGTAGTCCGCGTGCCCGCCTGCAACCTCGACCTTGTCGGGGTTCGCGACGTGGTGGACCAGCAGGGTCTGGAGCGGGTCTTCGACGTCCTGCGCGCACCGCACACCGAGGAGCCGACCAACTGGTCGCGCCGCTACAAGGCGAACCTGGAGAAGCTGCACTCCGGCAACGTGCTGAAGGTTGCCGAGGTGGTCCGGGACCTGTGGCGTCGCGAGCGGGACCGCGGCCTGTCCGCCGGCGAGAAGCGGATGCTGGCGAAGGCGCGGCAGATCCTGGTGTCCGAGCTCGCGCTCGCCGAGAACACCAACGAGGACAAGGCCGAGGCCATCCTCGACGAGGTTCTCGCCTCCTGACCGTGCCGCGCCCGAGCGACGTAGGGTCCGTTGAGCACGGCCGCGATCATCCCTGCCGCCGGACTCGGTGTCAGGCTCGGCGGGGACGTTCCGAAAGCGCTACGACAGGTCGGCGGTGAGCCGCTGCTGGTCCATGCGGTGCGTGGACTGTGCAACGCTCCCGTCGACCTGTCCTTTCTGGTGGTCGCGGTCCCGGCCGGTGCCGAGGGCGAGATCCACGCCCTGCTGGACGCGCATCGCGGGAAGGCCGAGCTGGTCTGCGTCGCCGGCGGCGCAGACCGTACCGAATCCGTCCGGGCCGCGCTCGACGCGATTCCGGACCGGCCCTTCGGCTGCGTGCTGGTGCACGACGCGGCCCGGCCGTTCGTCCCGGCCGCGGTGGTCGAGCGGGTGGTGGCCGCGGTTCAGGCCGGCGCCGACGCCGTCGTACCGGTGCTGCCGGTGACCGACACGATCAAGCGGGTCGACGACGACGGCCAGGTGGTGGACACACCCGACCGGTCCGCCCTGGTGGCGGTCCAGACCCCGCAGGGGTTCCGGCTCGACGTGCTGCGCCGGGCTCACGCGGAGGCGGCCGGCGCTGCGACCGACGACGCTGCGCTGGTGGAGCGGCTCGGGCTGCCGGTTGACACCGTCGAAGGCTCGCAGGACTCTCTCAAGGTCACCCGGCCGCGGGACCTGCTGGTCGCCGAGGCCATCCTCGCCGATCGTCACCGTTCCGGACGGAGCCGCCAGTGATACCCCGCGTCGGTACCGGCGTCGACGTACATCCGCTGGAGTGGGACCGCCCGATGTGGCTCGCGTGTCTGCGCTGGCCGGACGAGCCGCGTGGCCCGGTCGGGCACTCCGACGGCGATGCCGCCGCGCACGCGGCCTGCGATGCGCTGCTGACCGCGGCGGGCCTGGGCGACCTCGGTTCCAACTTCGGTACGACGGACCCGCGGTGGGCGGGTGCCTCGGGCGCGACGATGCTCGGTGAGGCGGCCCGCCGGGTCCGCGCGGCCGGGTTCGAGATCGGCAACGTGTCGGTCCAGGTGATCTGCAACAGACCCCGGCTCGGGCGGCGCCGCGAGCTGGCCGAGGCAGCGATGAGCGCGGCGTGCGGTGCCCAGGTCTCGGTCTCCGCGACCACCACCGACGGCCTGGGCCTGACCGGCCGGGGTGAGGGGATCGCCGCGATCGCCACCGCGATCGTCGCCCGGCAGTGACCACACAGGTCGGCTGGTCCCGGGTCGTGCCCGGCGCCGAGCGGTTGCTCTCGGCAACCGAGCTGACCCGGATGCGGTCCTTCCGGTACGACGCGGACCGGGCCCGGTTCCGCAGCTCGCACGTGCTGGCCCGGCTGGTCGTCGCCGAGCTGACCGGCACCGCGCAGGACCAGGTCGTGATCCAGCAGACCTGTACGACGTGCGGAGGACCGCACGGCCGGCCGGAGACAGGGCCGGGCGGGCCCTATGTCAGCTGGTCCAGCGCCGGCGACCGGGTGGTCGCGGCCGCGACCTACGACGGACCGGTCGGCGTGGACGTCGAGTCCGTCGCGGCCGTCGCCCGCGCCGAGGCCGGCGAGCTGTCCCCGGCCGAGCGGGAACGCGGCCCCTGGACGCCGCAGCGCCGGGCGGTCACCTGGGTCCGGAAGGAGTCGTTGCTCAAGGCAACGGGTGACGGTCTCACCGTCCCGCTTGCGGAGCTCGTGGTCAGTGCGCCCGGCCAGCCGGCGCGGCTCGAGTCCTGGCTGGGCGGGCCCGGCGTACGGTTGGCCGATCTCGACCTCGGCGCCGGCTATGCCGGCTGCGTGGCCGTACTGGGCACCGACGAGCTGCGGGTCGAGGTCCGCGAGCTCAGCGCCTGACCCGGCCGAGACCGCCGTTGCGGCCCGGGACGGCCGGCAGCTCGGGCCGGTCCAGCCAGGCGGTGAAGACCGACCCCAGGTCGCCGTACGAGCCGGCCAGCTCGCGGAAGCCGGCGCTGGTCACCGAACCATGTCGGTACCGGCCGGTCCAGTCCCGCAGCAGGTCGAAGAACGCGTTGTCGCCGAGCCGGAGCCGGATCGCGTGCAGCGTGATCGCGCCGCGCTTGTACAGCCGGTCGTCGAACATGTCGTCCGGACCCGGGTCGGAGATCACCAGGTCCTGTGGCAGGCCCGCGAGCCGGGCGTGCGCCTGCGCGACCTGCTGCTGCGCGCTCGGGCCGCTGGAGCCCTCCGACCACAGCCACTCGGCGTAGCAGGCGAAGCCCTCGTTCAGCCAGATGTCGCGCCACGACGACGGGGTCAGGCTGTTGCCGAACCACTGGTGCGCGAGCTCGTGCGCGACCAGCCGCTCCGCGCCGCGCCGGCCGTCCACGTGGTTGCTGCCGAACACCGAGACGCCCTGCGCCTCCAGCGGGATCTCCAGCGGGTCGTCGGTGACCACCACGGTGTAGGCACCGAACGGGTATGGCCCGAACAGCTTCACGAACAGCTTCATCATGTCCCGCTGCCGGCCGAAGTCGGACCGGAACCGGCTGTGCAGCCGGCTCGGCACCGCAGCCCGGATCGCCACCGGGTTCGCGGCCAGCTCCAGCTCGTCGTACCGGCCGATCTGTACGGTCGCCAGGTACGTCGCCATCGGCGCGGTCTGCTCGTACACCCAGCTGGTCTGGCTGGCCCGGGTCCGGCGCGACGTGAGCCGGCCGTTCGCCACCACGTGGTACGGCGAGTCGGTGCTGAGCGCGATCCGGTACGTCGCCTTGTCGCCCGGGTGGTCGTTGCATGGGAACCAGCTCGGCGCTCCGCAGGGCTGCCCCGCGACCAGCACGCCCTCGGTGAGCTCCTCCCAGCCGACGTCGCCCCAGGTGCTGTCCACCGGCTGGGGGTTCCCGGAGTACTGCACCTCGACGGTGAACTCGGCTCCGGCCGGCAGGTCCAAGGTGGGCCAGATGTGCAGCTTCTCGCCGCGCTGGGCGTACCGGGCCGGGCGGCGTCCGTCCACGGCCACCTTGCCGACCCGCAGCCCGGCGAGGTCCAGGCTCACCCGGGGGAGCGGCTGGACCGCCGTCGCCGTGATCCGGGCCCGGCCGGACAGCCGGTTGCTGTTTACGCGGTAGTCCAGCTCGAGGTCGTAGTGCCGGACCCGGTAACCGCGGTCGCCGCGGCGCGGGACGTACGGGTCGACACCGGACTCGGGCTGGCCCCGCCTGATCGGGCCCCGCCTCACCGAGCCCCGCCTGCCCACGGCGCGATCGGGTTGCCGGCCCAGCGGGTACCGGGCGGCACGGTCTCACCCCGCATCACCAGCGACACCGGACCCACGGTCGCGTCGGCGCCCACCGCCGCGGCCGGCAGCACGATGCTGTGCGGGCCGAGGGTGGCGCCGGGGCCGAAGGTCACGCCGTGCATGCTCATCACCCTGTCATGGAAGAGATGAGTCTGCAGGACGCATCCGCGGTTCACCGCCGCTCCGTCGCCGAGCTCGACCAGGTCGGCCTCGGGTAGCCAGTAGGTCTCCAGCCAGACGCCGCGACCGATCTTCGCGCCGAGCGTGCGCAGCCACAGGTTCAGCACCGGCGTTCCGGTCGCGGCGTCGGCGAACCACGGTGCGGCGACCAGCTCGACGAAGGTGTCGACCACCTCGTTGCGCCACACGAACGAGCTCCACAGCGGGTACTCGACCGCTTTCGTCCGCCCGACGATCAGCCACTTGGCGACGGTCGCGGAGGCGCCCGCGACGGCACCGGCGGCCAGGACCACCGCACCGGACAGCAGCAGGGCCGGCCACGGACCGAGCGCGACCAGCAACGCGTCCAGCGTGAGCAGCACGCCGAGCGCGATCGCCACCGTGCAGATCATGGGCACGAACCGGCACAGCTCGACGATCGCCCGGGCCACCTTGAGCCGCGGCGGCGGGTCGAACGTCAGCCGGTGGTCGCTGCCGACCGCCCGGCGGCGCAGCTTGACCGGCGGGCTGCCCAGCCAGGAGGTGCCGGCCTTGGACTTCTTCGGCGCCGCGGAAAGCACCGCGACCAGGCCGTTCTTCGGAACCGCGCGGCCGGGCGCGGTCATCCCGGAGTTGCCCAGGAAGGCTCGCTTGCCGACCTTCGCGGACCCGACCCGGAGCCAGCCGCCGCCGAGCTCGTAGGACGCGATCATGGTGTCGTCGGCGAGGAACGCGCCGTCGCCGACCGTGGTCATCTTCGGCAGCAGCAGCACGGTGGACGCCTCGACGTCCCGGCCGACGGTGGCGCCCAGCGCGCGCAGCCACCACGGCGTCAGCAGGCTGGCGTACAGCGGGAACAGGTAGGTCCGGGCCGCGTCCAGCAGCCGTTCGGTCGCCCACACCTGCCAGCCGATCCGGCTCCGCACCGGGTAGAACCCCTCGCGGATGCCGATACCTAGCAGCCGGACGCCGGCCAGCGTGAGCAGCGCCAGGGTGACGAAGGACAGCAGTGTCACCGCGGGCGCGACCCAGAGCGCTCGGACTGCCGCGTCGCCGAGCGAGTCGGCCGGCCCGACAGCGGCCCAGAGCACCAGGACACCGGGGATCGCGGCGAGCACCGGCAGGAACGACATCGCCGCGGACGCGACGCCGTACGCGACCACCCACCGGGTGTTGCGCTTCGGCCGCTCCTCGGGCCAGGGCCGGCGGGCCTTGCCGAGCCGGTGCGCGGGGGAGCCGGTCCAGCGCTCACCGGCCGGCACCTCGCCGTGTACGGCGGATCCGGCCGCGATCTCCGCACCGCGACCGATCCTTGCCCCGGGCAACAGGGTGCTGCGGGACCCGACCGCCGCCTCGGCGCCGATGTGGACGGCACCGAGCCGCAGCACGTCACCGTCCAGCCAGTAGCCCGACAGGTCCACCTCCGGCTCGATCGACGCACCCCGGCCGACGGTGAGCATCCCGGTCACCGGTGGCAGCGTGTGCAGGTCGGCGCCGCGGCCGATCTTCGCGCCGAGCGCGCGGGCGTAGTACGCGATCCACGGCGCGCCGGCCAGGTTCGCCGCACCGGCCGCGTCGGCCAGGTTCTCCGCCGTCCAGAGCCGCAGGTGGACGGCGCCGCCGCGCGGGTAGCTGCCGGGCCGGACGCCGTACAGCAGGATCCTCGCGCCGACCACCGCGATCGTCATCCGGCCAGCGGGCGTGATCAGCACCAGCCAGCCGGCCGCGACCCACCACCAGGACACCGTCGGCAGCCACGGGTAGCTGCCGGTCAGTGCGAGCAGGCCGTTGAGGGTCAGGCCCCAGGTCAGGAACCTGGCCCCGACCACGGTCTGCAGCAGCAGCGCCAGGCTGGTCTGGATCCACTGGGCAGAGCGCGGCGTCGGTCGGACCGGGTCCCTGGTCACGGTGTGCGCGGCGGCGTCGAACTCGTCCAGCCGTTCGGCCAGCGCGCCGAGCCGCGGGTACCCGTAGACGTCCGCGACGGTCACCTCCGGGTAC
>DASRHY010000087.1:0-6380 GCA_035650275.1 Kribbellaceae bacterium
GGAGTGGGTCGAGCAGCTCCGCAGCGAGATCCTGTAGCTACCCTTCCCTCCAGGGAGCGGTGGCCGAGTGGACGAAGGCAGCAGTCTTGAAAACTGCCGATCCTCCGGGATCCGTGGGTTCGAATCCCACCCGCTCCGCACTTCGATTCCGCACGGGTCCCGACCGTCCGGTACCGGTCGCCTGACCAGGGGTTACGGTTCATCACCGTCCGGCCACTCGTCGGTCGGTGCGGCGCCGTTGCTGCCACGGTTGCTGCCAAGACCGGCCGACTGATTCCGAACCTCGTCGGCCCGGCGGTCGAGCACTTCGGCGGCGCGCTTGGCCATAGACGCGGGGCGTCGGCCGAGGCGCTTCACGTAGCCGGCCGTGGTCGACGCCTTGGCGTGGCCGACGTACCGGGCGATGTCGTCCAGCGCTTCCCCGCCGTCGACGTACAGGGACGTGACCACCGTGCGGCGCCCGGTGTGAGTGCTCAGATCGGCGGGCACTCACGCGATCTTCGCCGCCTGCTTCACCAGCTCGGCGTACGACCGGTGCCACGAGCACATCGGCGTCGGCGCCGGTCAAGGCGGCCGCGGCACTGCGGCAGGCCTCGTCCGGCTCATCCTGGCGCACATGTGCCGCTGCCAGCTCCAGAAGCGCGAGCGACCGCCCCTTCCGGTCCGTCGCCGGGCGAGCGCAGAGCGCCCTAGAGAGCGCATCTGTCGCATCGGTGTAACGCCCGAGCTGGAGAAGGCAGGCCCCGGCCATGGCGTCGAGCCGGGCGAGGTCGAAGAAGTCGGTCGGGTGACGCTCCTCCTGCGGCTCCGTGAGCGCCTCGTAGGCATCAGTCAGGGCAGCCAGGGGCTGCCGACGTTCGCCGAGGCGGCGAGGGACCGGGGCGCGCAGCGCAAGCACCCAACCGAGCCGAGATGGAGACGGACCCCGCCGGGCCAAGTGGACGGCATCATCGAGGAGCTCCGCAGCGCGTGCTGGCGCCCGCGAGTTGACCGGCACGACGCTCCAGCTAGCAAGCGCCCATACCCGCATGTCACTGTCGCCGGCAGCAGGGCCGTCTCGGCCGCCACCATCGCATCGAACTCCGTCGCATGACGCCCATCGAGCGCATGCGACCGGCCCGTGAGGTAGACGAGCCGGCCTGCGTCGGTGTCCGCATGCTCTGACACGAACGCCACCTGAGCGACGACCAGGCCATCCACGAGCCCACGGAATCGACCGAACCGCTGCCACTCCCACTCGTCCTCCATGCCACGAACGTACGTTCGGACAATGGCCGGGCGAGGAGCTGTGGTCCGGGGCCGCCGGTTCGGCCGGTGCGCCCCGAACGGCACTTAGGGGATGTGCCCACCCGCTTCCGTGCTGCGAACGGGTGCGCAGCCCGATGGCGGCGTCGCTAGCAGAAGGTGTTCACGTCCTAGGCGGCGCGGGATCAGTCCAGAACCGTCGGGTCGATCGGGTCGGTCGGGAACACTGTCGACCAGTCGCGCCGCATGCTGACCACCGTCCAGTCGAGACGCTCGGCGACTGAGGTGATCGGTTCCGTCTCGGTGAACGTCTCAGCGGTGCTCGTGTAGCGGAACTCGCGCTCGTCGTCGTCGTGGTCGATGAGCAACGCGAGACTGGGCTCGGCCGAGGCGCGGGCCCACTCAAGCATTTCCCGGTCGCCGCCGGAGTTGCCGGCCGCGAGGTTTGGGTGTCGGCCGAGTTGGGTCTGGATGTTGCCGACCTTGGCGGTGCCTTCGTTCGCGACGCCGTGGATCCGGTCGGTTCTGTGGAGCGTGGGACTGCCATCGTCGCGGCGTACGAAGTCGTAGTCGATCAGCGTCCCGACGACCGCCTCCGGTGGCACGCCGTAGAGTCCTTCGCTCACAGCACGCACGAACTCGGTGCCCCCGCCGGTGACGATGAAGATACTGAACTCTCGTCGCCGCAGCTCGTCGAGGAGCTCGACCATGGGCTGGTAGACGGTGCGGGCGAAGGGGACCCCGAGGGTCCGATGCCGGGCCCGGGCCATGAAGTCACGCGCGAGGGCGGTGAACTCGTCGGGTTCTTTGCCGGCGAAGAGCTGGCCGAGCGCCAGGGCCACCCGCTCGAGCCCAATCTCACCCAGCGCTGCTCGATCCCCGGCTAGCACGGCGGCGTATTCCGGGCTCAGCCCGATCGACGGGTCCGCCGCCGCGGCGAAGCGCAGGGCGTCCTCGAAGAAGTCGAGCTGCACGTAGGTCGGCTTCTCGCACCACAGCGTGCCGTCGTTGTCGAAGGCCGCAACTCGCCGGGCCCTGGGGATGGACTCGGCCGCGTCGAGGAATCCGATCAGGGCGTCCCGGGTGGGTCCGGGATGCCACGACGGGAGAAGGGTCTCGGTCGAGGTCACTGCTAGCTGTTGCCGACTCCTCGGGCTGCCGCGTGGAGCGCCGACTCAAGCATGTCTTCGGCGCTGAAGTTGGCGGGCGCCTGGCGGGGTGGGAACTGCTTGAAGGTCTCTGCGTGCATCTGGAGGAGATACGCGGCGGGCAGCACGGTCCACAGCTTCTGTCCCGCGTACAGGGGGTAGAAGGGCGCGGTCATGTGCTGCTCGAAGGGGTCGACGCGCAGGTTGACCGGTTGGGGGACCGTGGGCGTTCTTGCCTGCCCCGCGAACCAGTCGTCCTTCACCTGGAAGTGGACCTTCCAGTTCCGGTAGCGGAGGGCATACAGCGAATGCTCGCCGTAGTAGAAGAACTCGTCGCGCAGGGACTCCTCGACCTGGCCGGTGAGGTAGGGCAGCTGGTTGTAGCCGTCGAGGTGGACCCGGTAGGTCACGTCCCCGGCCCGGTGGCCCTCGGCCAGCTTCTCCTTGATGTCCGGCACGCCCGCCGCCGCCATGACGGTGGGGACGATGTCCTCCAGTGAGGCGATGCCGTTGAGGACCTGCCCGGGTGGGATGTGGCCGGTCCAGCGGACCACGCACGGAGCACGGAACCCGCCTTCCCACCCCAGGCCCTTCTCACCGCGGAACGGCGAGGTGCCACCGTCGGGCCAGGTGAACTTCTCGGCCCCGTTATCGGTGGTGAAGACGACGATGGTGTCCTCGGCGATGCCGAGAGCGTCGAGCTTGTCGAGCAGCTCCCCGACAACCCAATCGAGCTCCTGGAGCCCGTCGGCGTAGAGCCCGAACATCGTCTTGTCCCGCCAACGCTCAGACAGGTGGGTCCACACGTGCATCCGAGTGGTGTTGTGCCACAGAAAGAACGGTGTTCCGCTGGCATGCGCGCGGTCGATGAAGTCAAGCGAGCGTGCCACGAGGTCGTCCTCGATGGTCTCCATCCGCTTCCGGGTCAGGGGCCCGGTGTCTTCGATGACCTGGCGGCCGACCCGACCGAACCGGGCGTCCTCGCTGGGATCATCGACATCGGTCGCCTTGCAGTCCAGCAGCCCACGAGGCATGAACATCTGCATCACGGGATGGTCGCTCGGGTAGTCGGGCTGCTCGGGCTCCTCCTCGGCGTTGAGGTGATAGAGGTTGCCGTAGAACTCGTCGAACCCGTGCACCGTCGGCAAGAACTCGTTGCGGTCGCCCAGATGGTTCTTGCCGATCTGGGCGGTCATGTAGCCCTCGGGCTTGAGCAGCTCTGCCAGCGTGGGGTCCTCGTGTTGCAAGCCGATCGGAGCGCCCGGGAGACCGACTGTCGTCATCCCGGTCCGCATCGGCAACTGGCCCGTGATCGTCGCCGCCCGCCCTGCCGTGCAACTCGCCTGGGCGTAGAAGTCCGTGAAGCGCGCGCCAGCCGCCGCGATCCGATCGATGTTCGGCGTCCGGCCGCCCATCAATCCCTGGTGGTAACAACTGAGATCGAACCACCCAAGGTCATCAGCGAGGATGACCAGAACATTCGGCTTTCCGTCGGGCATCGCTACTCCTGATCGCGGCTCGGGCCCAAGCGCCGGAAACCACCGGTCATCCTCGACCCGCAGAGGAACATCGCACCGCACAAGCGGGGAACCCCACGGCGCTGTCAGAACGTAGCCGCCGGACCATCCCCTAACGCCGGGAGGGTGACACCCTTCGGCACCTCGGGGTCATGCCCCATCCCGATATGGCTGCGCGTTCTGGGACACGCGGGCCACAGTCGCGTCGCGCCCAGAGCCGTCGTTCTGTCGCGGATGGAGTGTCGACGGCACGCGTGGCCATCCGGTGCGATGAGTGAGCGTGGGAGGGCGGCGAGCGATGCACGACGGCCTTCGGCTGGAACAAGCCAACCTTCAGGTGGAGCAAGCGAGAATGATGCTCGGTGTGAGGATCGGCGTTTGCTCCGACGTGCACGGTCACCATGACCGGCTCCTGGCTGTGCTGGGCGCCATGGCGGCAGCCGAGGTCGAAGAACGCTGGTGCCTCGGTGATCTGGCCGGAGGCGAGCCGGTCACGGCTGAGCTCCTAGGCGCGGCTCGCCAACTCGACCTAATGATCGCGGGAAACCACGACGCCTGGGCGCTCGGACCAGACCAGGTCGTCGCCCGCGGACGCGACGTGTTCAGGTTGTCGAGCCGCGCAAGGGCCAGCCGTCACGGCATCGACTGCTGGCACGGCTCGCCGCGCCACCCCCTGCTCGGGTTCCTCACCGAGGCGTCCGCCGCCAAGATCCTGCCCGACCGCCCCCTGGGGTCGCTCGGCCTCGTCGGCCATACGCATGAACCGGCGCTGTTCGCCTACGACGGCGCCGCGACGCGCGCGGTCCGGCCCGTCCCGGGCGAGTCGTACGACTGGCTCGCGACCGGCGCCTGCATGGCCAACCCGGGGGCGGTGTGCGGCAACCCGCGCGACGCGGCGAGCTGGTGGCTCATCGTCGACACTGACGCCCGCGTGCTGCGGTGGCACCGCAAGGAGTTCGAGTCCGAAGAAGCTGCCGCTGCCGGCTTGTGAGGCACGTCGTTCCCATCGGCGCGTGACCCGGGTACGTCACCGGCATACGCCACCGGGATTCCGAGTTCCAGGGGGACAACGACACCGTCGGAGCGCATTCTGTTCCCCAGCCCGTTGCACCAGTTCCGTCATTCCGGGGCATTTCAGGTCGGAGCGATACCGGATGGTTCTCGAGCCCGTCCAAGCCCGGGTCCGAAACGCTCGGAAACGGCACTTCTCGCGACTTTGTCAGATCGTCGCGGGCCGCGGCTCGGGTTGGCCCGATCCGACCATAAACCTCTCCGCTATCCGTTCGATCTGTATGTCCCAGCGCAAGGATCTCAGCCGCTGTTGGAGGTCCTCGGGTTCCCAGAAGACCTTGATGATGTCGAAAGACCGACCGTCGCTCAGCGTCCTGCGGGCCACTTCTGGGTGTCCTGACGGGCGCTCGCCTTCGAAATCGGCGGCTCGCTCGTCCTCGTCGATGAACCCGACTCGACCATGATCGCCGGTGCATGTGCCGACGCGATCCCAGAACGTGTCAAACCGCGATGGCGGGATGTGCGAGAGCCAGTGCCCGAAGAAGACGAAGTCGTAGGTCCGCGGGGGCGACCAGTCGAACAGGTCTGCTTGGAGATAAGTCACCTTCGAGTTCGCGACTCGTTGCTGGTTGAGGCGCAGCGCCGTGGTGGACGCATCCACGGCGGTCACCGTGTGGGCGTGGCGTGCGAGCTCGTTGGTGAACAGCGGACCAGGACCGCACGCCAGCTCGAGGACGTCACCGAACGGTCGCAGAGCAGCGATGACTGTTTCGGCGAGCTCGGAGGGAAACAGACCACGACCGACTCGGTCCGACGGCTTGGTCCATGAGCCGTAGTCGGGCGCTCGCAGTTCGTAGTAGTGCTTCTGTGCAGCGAGCGCCTCTGCGACATAGGCCTCTTCGGCACCCGAGCGATCTTCGCCTGCCGATCCCAGCATCCACACCAGCATGGCTCCGGCAACCGCAGTCGGGAACCGCGATTGCGATCACGTCCGCGCGATCGGCACGTTGCGGTGCGAGATTCACGCAAGACGACCGAAACGGTCGCGGCTCATCCGAATCGGACCGACGCGCAAATGCCGGCTACATCGCTCCCGTGCCAGGAGTCGCACCGTCCGGTATCGCTCCGGGCGGCACCAATGATTCGGCGTTCTGCTCTGTGGTCGCGAGCACAGAACTGGTGTCCCCGAACGCGCGCCTCCAACGGCATCGGGCCGCATCACCTACCGCCGGCTCGGCGGGATTCAGTCGATCGGCTCGCGGTGAACCCATTCGACGAGGTCGTCGGACGCGAGCGCCCGCACGCGCGCGCCGTACCGGGCGCGGTCGGCGTCGTCGAGGAGGTCGCGCCACTGGCCGCTCGTGCCGCGGCTGAAGAACGCGGCGGGGTCGATCCAGTGCTCCCGACCAGCGCCCACGGTCGTGTCGGCCCTGCTGCGCATCGACTCGAACGTCGCCGC
>DASRHY010000088.1:0-5302 GCA_035650275.1 Kribbellaceae bacterium
ACGATAGGCGAGACATCTCCAACACGTCCAGCCACGACCTGACTACGTCCCGTCCTCCGACCGCACTCTCGGTGGCACGCCGACGCGGACCGCGCGTCGCAGAACCGAGAGGAGGCCGACGATTTCCACCCGACGAGCCAAGGAGGAACCTCCGACCTGCGCGTGCGGCGCGCAGCTCGACGCAGACAACCCCGTCCATTGCCGCAAGTGCGGCGCACGACTCCGCTGGCAGCAACGACACCAGCCGCGCGGCAGTCACGGCGGCGCGGACCGGACCGCCCGATCGAGCCGCCGGCGCCGCTACTCGGACGGCGATGCCGAATGACGATCGCCATCTCCGCCGTCATCCTGCTCGGCGTCCTGGTCTACCTGCTCTGGCGGTACGCCCGGCTGCCGCTCTGGCAAGCCGCCATCTGCGCGGCGTTCGGCTACTTCCTCGCGTCGTCCTCGATCGGCCCGCAGATCGGCAACGGGCTGCGGGCTCTCGCCCGGTTCGTCGCGGGACTGGATCTCTGACGTGGGGCGACATGTGAACGCCGCGCCGCGCGACGGATGGGTGATGGTGGGCATGGCTGTAGCCGCCGCGTCCGCCGCCATCGCCAGCTTCACCGGCCTGCGCGGACTGGCCGAGGTCGCCGGCTGGCCGGGCCGGCTCGCGTGGCTGCTTCCGATCACGATCGACGCGTACGCGATGACGTCGACTCGGGTCTGGCTCGCCGGCACGCCAGCCGCCAGCCGGGCACGGCGCTTCGCCCGCGCCAACGCCATCGGCGCCATCGCCACGAGCATCGTCGGCAACGCCGCTTATCACGTCGTCGCGGCCGGCCTGCTCACGATCTCGTGGCCGATCGTCGTCCTCGTCGGCACGGTCCCGGCAGCCGTCCTCGGACTGACCGCGCACCTGCATGCGCTTAGGGCGGTCGTAGACCTGGATCAAGTGCCGGCATCGACCGTCCAGGACCGGCCCGAGTCCCGTCCCGAGGCCCGTACCCGCACACGTCCTCGCCGTCCCAAGTCGCGCACCGACGAGGACCTGATGAAGGCCGCCCGCGAGGCCGACGCTCGGTACCGCGCCGCGCACGACGGGCGGCCGATCACCCGCGACGCGCTGCGCACCGCGCTACGCGTCGCAGGCCCGAAGGCAACCGAGATCCGGCGGCAGCTCGCTGCCGAGACCACCGATCGAAAGGAGGCAGAACCCAACCCATGACGGCCCAGCCGCACATCCCACGCCCCAGCATCGACCGGGAGGCCATCCTCACCCACCTGCACGCCGCTCAGCACCGCCGCACGCCGGTCGCCATCTGGACCGCCATCGAGGACATCCCCGTCCTGCTCGCCGAGATCCAACGGCTCGACGCTCTCCTATCGCGCGCCCGATGGGACTTTGCCGACCTGCTCGCCGCCGGACGAGCCACCCTGGACGCCGACCGCGACGGCGAGCCCGACCCGCTCAGCTACCTTCGCGACGAGGTTTCCGCTCACCGGCCATGGCCGCCGGCCGATGGCGACGGACGCGACCGATGAGGTCGTACGGACGCCGTCACCGGCGATGGAGCCGCCGCCATCCGCAACCGCTCCTGCTCGTCCCGGATGAGCCGCTCACCGTCATCGCTCTCGCAGCCATCGGACGGGCGCTGTTCCGGTACCGCTCCGAACTCGCACCGCTGACCACGGCGCTCGTGCTGGCGCTCACCGGAGTGCTGCTGCACCACACCCGGCCCGGGGCGTGGTTGTGGATCGCGTTCCTCACCGTGCTCGCGGCGCTCGCCGCAGGGCTGCGCGGCCTGCCGTGGGGAATCTCCCGCCTGGAGGAACGCGTCTACGCAGGCACCGTCACCGCCGCTGCCGGCGCGTGGCTGGCCGCCGCCACGGCACACGGTCTCGGCCGCGCACCGCTGCCGGCACTCCTGGTCCTGGCAACCGTGACGCTCGCCGTCCCGTGGTGGACACACCGCAGGCGCCGTGCCCGGGTCACAGTGGACCGGGTCATCCATGCCTGGCCGGACATCGCCGAAGCCATCGGCCTCGCCGGATCGCGGATCATGTCCGCCGTCGTGGATACCTGGGGATGGCGTGCCCGCATGGCGTTGCGGCCCGGCCAGACCCTCGCCGACGTCGTCAGCCACGTGCCCGCCATCGAGTCTGCTCTGGGCACCCGGCCCGGAGCCGTCCGCGTCGAGCAGGACCCGGCTCACGCGGGTCGGTTCACGATGCGCGTCCTCGGGGCCGATCCGCATGCCGGCGCGATCCCCTGGCCTGGCCCGTCCGCCCGCTCGCTGACCGATCCGATCGAACTCGGTGTCTTCGAGGACGCGACGACCGTACGGGTCCTGCTGCTCCGCCGGCACGCGCTTATCGGCGGCACGACCGACTCCGGCAAGAGCGGTGTCCTGAACGTCATCCTCGGCAACCTCGCCGCCTGCCCCGACGTCGTCTTGTGGGGCATCGATCTCAAGAGCGGCATGGAGCTTCGGCCGTGGGCACCCTGTCTCGCCCGGCTCGCCACCACTCCCGTCGACGCGACCCGGCTGCTCGCCGACGCGGTCGCCGTGCTCGACGCCCGCGCACACGCCGCCGGCCACGACAACACCCGGGTGTGGCAACCCACCCCGGAAGCTCCGGCGCTGGTCATCGTCATCGACGAGTACGCCGAACTCGCCGACACCGCACGCGCGGCCGTCACCCACGCTGAGTCCATCGCCCGGCGCGGCCGGGCCGTCGCCGTCGACCTGGTCGCAGCCACGCAGCGCCCCACGCAGAAGGCGATGGGTGGAGGGGCTCTGCGGTCGCAGATGAGCGTCCGCGTCTGCCTACGCGTTCGCGAGCGCCGCGACGTCGACCTCGTCCTCGACCAGGGCATGCTCGGCGCCGGCTGGCACGCGCACACGCTCGACGCCCCCGGCAAGTTCTACCTGCTCGCCGACGGCCACACCCAGCCTCGGCGCGCCCGCGCGTACCTCGTCACCGACGAGCATGTCCGGACGACCGCCGCCCTGTACGCCGACACGCGCCCGGACCTCGATCCGCTCTCCCGCCAGGCGTTCGACCGCGAAGTCGTAGTCTCTCAGCCAGCCGAGACAGCTGACGTGGAACGAACGCTTCTGATGGCGCTCGCCCAGGCACCGGATGACGGCCTCACCGTCCCGGAACTGATGCACCTGACCGGCATGCGACGCACCTGGGTCTACGACCGGCTCCAGGCCCTCGCCGCCGCCGGCCACGCTCGGCAGGTCTCCCGTGGCCACTGGCGAGCCTGACCCGGTCGTCCGCGAGGACGTCCGTCCGCCCGCGCGCGTCTGCGCCGATCAGGGCGCGGACGGACGGCGGACGGACGACCCCGTGGATTCCCCTGACCGCCCGAGAATTGGCACATCGCGCAAGGCCACGACCTTCGATGTCGAGGACGGGCAGGTCAAGGCGTCCCTAGACGTCCCACTGTCCGATGCCGCCGCCGACGCACTGTGGCGGATCATCGAGCGGGCTCGGAAGAATCGTCAGCCATGAGGTTCGCCTTCTACGGACGCGTGTCGACAGAGGATCAGCAGGACCCGCAGGCCTCCAAGGCCTGGCAGCTCTCCCGGGCACGCAGCCTGGTCGAACCGGCCGGCGGCCGGATCGTCGCGGAGTTCTTCGACATCGGCCTGTCCCGATCGCTGCCGTGGAAGCGACGACCGGAGGCGCTCCGGCTGCTCGACGTCATCAAGAGCCCGGCCCGCGACTTCGATGCGGTCGTCATCGGCGAGCCGCAGCGCGCGTTCTATGGCAGCCAGTTCGGCATGACCTTCCCGGTGTTCGTCCACTATGGAGTCGGCCTCTGGGTACCCGAGGTCGGCGGCGCGGTCGACCCCGGCAGCGATGCTCACGACCTGGTGATGGCGCTGTACGGCGGCATGAGCAAGGGCGAGCGCAACCGCATTAAGATCCGCGTCCGGTCGGCCATGAAGGCGCAGACCGAGTTGGAGGGTCGTTTCCTCGGCGGACGCCCGCCGTACGGCTATCGGCTCGCCGACGCCGGACCGCACCCCAACCCGGGCAAGGCAGCCGAGGGCAAGCGGCTGCACAAGCTCGAACCCGACCCGGTCACCGCGCCGATCGTCAAGCGGATCTTCGCCGAATACGTCGCCGGACGCGGCATGACGTCCATTGCCCGCGGACTCACCCAGGACGGCATCCCCTGCCCATCCGCCTACGACCGGGCGCGCAACCCACACCGGCGGACCGAGGTCTGGGAAACCACCGCCATCCGCGCGATCCTGCAGAACCCGCGCTACACCGGCCGGCAAGTCTGGAACAAGCAGCGCACCGACGAGGTCCTCATCGATGTCGAGGACATCGCGCTCGGCCACGAGAACCGCCACCGCTGGAACGACCCGAGCCAGTGGGTCTGATCGAAGACCGAGTCGCACGCACCGCTCATCTCGACCGACGTGTACGAGCGAGCCCAGCAGACCGTCACGGCGCGAGGCACACGTAGCGACACCGGCAAGGCTCCGCGCCGCAGCCGGCATCCGTACCTGTTCCGCGGCCTGATCCGCTGCGATCTCTGCGGACGCCTCATGAACGGCAGCGTCAACCACGGGCGCATCTACTACCGGTGCAAGGCATCCCGCGACTACGTCCGTCAGCACGGCATCAGCCACCCACCCGTGCTCTACGTCCGCCAGGAGTCGATCGCCGACCCGGTGGACCGCTTCCTCGATGAGGAACTCGGTCACCACCACCTCACTGAGACGCTTCGCCGCATCGCTGACGCCAGCCACCGGGCCGCGCTCGCCGCCCACGACCCCGACGACGAGGCGGGCAAGCTCCGCGACACCATCGCCGACTGCGACACCAGGATCGGCCGCTACCGGGCCACGCTCGACGCCGGTGGCGACCCGGTGCTCGTGGCCGGATGGATCGCCGAAACCACCGCGATCAAGAAGGCGGCACAGGCGCGGCTCGGCCTCACCGAAGCACCTCCCCAGCGGATGAGCGAAGATCAGATAGCCGCGATCGTGGACGCGCTCGGCGGACTACTGGGCCTGCTCAGGCAGGCGGACAGAAGCGATCGGGCGGAGATCTACTCCCGGATCGGGCTGCGGATGACCTACCGGCCGGGCACCGAGACGGTGCTCGCCGAGGTCGTATCGAGTGATCTCGATCGTGTACCGAAGTGGTGTCCGAGGGGGGACTTGAACCCCCACGCCCTTGCGGGCACTAGCACCTCAAGCTAGCGCGTCTGCCATTCCGCCACCCGGACCAGCGCGTACCACAATACCCGTCGGCCGCGCCGGACCCGATGGGCTGACCAGCCCGC
>DASRHY010000089.1:0-21978 GCA_035650275.1 Kribbellaceae bacterium
CTAAGGCCCGCCGCTTAACGTCACCTGAGAAATGCGGGCCACTACTTAACAACGGCTGAGGACAGGTGTCGGCGACCTCGGTTCGAGTCCGTCGGCGCCCGGCCCGTTCACCGTCCAACCGGCGTCGATGTATGAGGCCGCACGTGCCCGTCGCATGCGCCCACCAGCAACACGAACCGCCGCCAGGCGCCTGAATCACCACCGTTTGACGACATTTCGCGTCACGAACCGTGTCACGCGACCATCTGACGTGCTCCTCCAGCCCTGCATTGCCGTGGGCATGGATCAGGCCGAAGCCAATCAGGATTTCATGGAGTCGACTTCCCTGGCGGGTCAACATCTGCGCGGGGTTCGTACGCATAGTCACGAACGGGCACCGTCGCCGGCTCGACGTTCAATGGTGCCGGCTTCGACTGCCGAGACCCTCTTCCGGCTTCGTTCCGCTCCCGCCTGACACTGCATGATTTCGGCGCTGGTGCGGCCGGGTACTGCAATGACCGCCCGGGCGTCACGGCTGGTCCACGCCTCAGATCCGGTGACGGACCCGGAAGGCGATGCGCTGCTGGCGCACTGGGCCGGGCTGCGCATGGCCAGCGGGTCCGAGTTCCGCGAGCCGCCTGCCGCTACGGGGACATCGTCTAGATCGCCGACATCCTCATCTGGATCCGCGCCACCCGACCGAGGTCGCCCGCCGGGCGTCGCGGTGTCACTCGTGTCTCGCCCAGGCCTTGCCCGGGCTACGTCACCAGCGACACGCCGACCTCCAACAAACGCGCCACTTGCCACATGCGACCTCGCGTCGCACCACCTACGGAGTGCCTTTTTCTTTGGACGTTCTGGGACCTTCAGCAGTCAGAGTCCCAAGCAGGACAGGTACTTCCGTGCATCTACAGCACGTGTCCGATCAGCGCGACCACATCGTTATTGCAACGCCCGGATTAGTGTCGTGGGCACGGTTCGTAGTACGAAATGCGGTACCCTGGGATTCTGATTCCTGACCAACTCGAACCCAAAGATCCAGGGATCATGAGAGCCCGGCGCACCGGTGTGGAACGCGACCGCTCAGCGGTCGGTGGCTGGTGGCAGCGTGGCGGCCAGGCTTGTCACCTGGGTCTGGAGGTCGGTCATGAGCCGACGGTTGGCGGTCAGGTCTTGCTCTGTGGCCAGCACGGCTCGCAGTGCGGCGATGAGGTGGTGGCCGCCTGCGGCGAGCAGCGCGGCCTGTGCCGGTTCAGGTGCTGGGCCGCCGCCTGGTTCCTCCTGTGTCGCGGCGTACCCCTCGTGCAGAGTGCGAAGGATGAGTTCTGCCCCGTCGAGCCGACCCCACAGGTAGTCGTTCTCGCGCCATGAGGAGGCGAGGAAGGCGCCGAAGTGGTGGAGTGTCACCCCTTTGAGCTTGCCGCCTGGTGGCGTCGTGAGGACCGAGGCCGTCAGGGGGCTGAATTGGGAGACACCGATGGGTGTGAACTGGGGCAGTTCGGCCAGGGAGATCGTGGGGAAGATGATGCCGTCCCACAGCGGGAAGCCGAGGTAACGCCCCAGCAGTTCGCTTCGGTGCGTGGCATCCCAGCCTTGTGTGTCTTGCTCGAAGATTCTCCACAGAGGGGTGCTGCCATCGCCAAGGCCGTCGACCAGCGCCTTCCGGTAGAGCTCGAACAGGCCGGCGAAGTCGTCGGCGTGCTCTGCGGCGAACCGCTCCGGTTGGTCAAGGATGCGGGCGTCGACGGTCGCGGGAGTGAGGAACCGGATCGCCGTATCGGGGACGTCCGCAACGACGTCGTGGGGAATGGTCTGCAGGTCCCCCAGCAGTTGCCACGCCTGACCCTTGAGCCGATCCAGGTCCTCGCGCGGCGGGCCGGGGACATCGTCGTCTGGGCGGCTGTACAGGGCGTTGACGCCAGCGAGCAGGAACATCAACCGCCGCTCCCGGTACGGGATGTCGACGGGGCCGAGCAGGGCGACGAGCTGAGCGGGGTTCGGGTCGATCCACTCTGGGCGTGAACGGGCCCAGGAGCCGATCGCGGCCCGCACGAAGCTCGAGCGCGCGGAGTCGGGTGGGTAGACGAAGCGGTGGGCGACCTCGTCGGCCAGCCGCCGTCCCGCGGCCTCGACCTTCAGACGCTGATAGGTCGCCCAGGCGGGTCCCAGCACGGTCTCGGCGCGCTGATGCATCGCCTTCGACACCGCCTGCACCTGCTCCTTGGAGTCGATCGCGCTCACCGCGGGTAGGTCCGCCGTTCCTGCACCTCCCGTGGCCTGGTGGTCTGCGGCGGTCCCTGCGTCGCGGCCGGCACCGGTGTCAGCACCGAGGCCTGCGGCGGCGACCGCTCGGCGGATTTCGCCCAGCACCTCAGACATCTGGCTATCGGCGATCGCCCCGACCTGGGCGATGCGCCAGTTCATATCCCGCAGCTTGAGCAGCTCCAGCAGGATCGGGTGACTGCCCTTGACCCCGACCGCCGTGCGCCACAGGCCAGCCAGCCAGCCCTCCGCTCCCGGCGCGTCCGACTCCGACTCCGGCGTCGGTGCGTCCAGGGGCCGGCGCGGGTCCGGCTGGATGTAGATGATCCGGCGCAGCACCTCGGTCTGCGCGCGGCGCCGCCGGATCGCGTCGATCACGAGGTCGAACGGGGCGTTGTCCAGTACGCCGCCGTCGACGAACCACGCTGACTCCGCCCGCCGGCCGTTCTCGTCGTACCGGAACCGGAACTGGTCGTCGGGGATGGTGACCGGCGTGCCGGCCTCGTCGCCGAACGACTGCAAACTCACCGGAGCGAACGCTCCGGGAAAGCTTGACGTCGCACGGGCCGAGAACGCAAGCGCGGGTGTCCTCTCCGGCCCGAAAGCGCTCGTGTCCCCCGAGTCGGCGCGGAACTCCAGGACCTGCGCGTGGTAACGATCGCGCTGGCTCGCGCCGCCGACCCCGGACGGCACGAGCACCTCGAAGCCATGCAGATCGGTGGCGGTGACGAACAGCTCGAGATGACCCCCCGCCGGCATCAGTGTGGAGCCGCCGCTCGCGCGGTCCATATCGCCGAGCGCGGCGAGCAGCAACCGCGACATCTGCTCACCCCGCAGCGGCGACGTCGGCTTACCCAGCATCACCAACTGCCGGGCAACAGCAAGAACAGCGCGAGTCCGCAGGCCGCCGATGCGCGGGGCGCGCAGCAGCTTCTTCAGATCGCCCTCGTCGATCCACAGTCGTTTGAGCTGCTCCTGCGTGGTGTCCCGCGCAACCGCCTTGGCCAGCACCACGCCATTGATACCGCCCGCCGACGTCCCGGCAATGATGTCGATGCTCACCGAGAGCCGCCGGCCCGCCTTCGCCATGCTCCGCAACGCCTCGAAGTAGGCCGCCTCCGTGTCCGGCTGCTCGGCGCCGGTGGCGAATGGGTTCGGCCCATCAAGCTCATCGAGCTCGTCAAAGCTCCGCGAGGCGCGGACCAGCTTGTGCAGCTCCTTCGTCACCCCGTGCATATAGATCGCCAACGACACCCCGCCATAGCACACAAGAGCCAGCCGCAGCTCCGCCGCTTTCATGCCCGAGCTCGTTTCCACCCCATCCCCCCAAGAACTAGCAAGTCCGCTTGTTAAGCAGTGCGTTGGCCCCAATTGCAGTATGCGCTCCCCCGCCCTGTGTCGCCGTCAGATTCGCCGCAAATCTGTCCGGGCACTGTGACGCTCGCCCGCGACGAGGTCCGTCGGCAGATCCCGGTCATGGTGGTCAAGGCGCTATTGCAGAGGCCGTTGGCTTGATCGTCGGCTCACGCCGCCGGCCGAGCAGCCGCGACAGCGGTCAGCTCCTCGAGCGCCCGCTTCAGCGTGGCCCGATTCGGATAGCCGTACCGGGCGCCCACGGCATAGACCTGGTGCCGGTCGCTCTTGGTCACCGCGGCGACGTACCACACGGGGCTGCCGTCGGCCAGCATCGTCACGATCGGTCGGTGCTCCGGTGCAGTGAACATGATTCCCACCTGAAGGGTGCGTGCGGCGGGATTGCCGCTGTCTCCACGATCGAGTCGACGGCCACATGACCACATCGGGCGCTGGGCCTTGTTTATGGCGCGCGACACCTTATACGTGGCGCGCGACGCCTTATGGCTGTCGGCAACCGCGGGCATCGGCGCCTCGTGCCTCGGGGTCACTGCCGGCATCAGGTTTTGACTATCCGACGCGTCGAGCGAGTGCATCCTGATCTTGAGCAGGAGGTATGACTGGCCGCTTCACAGCTCTTGATCGCTCGCCGCCAGCTCGAGGGAGCGTGCGGGCCACTGAATCACTGCCGCCGCGCTGAGGACCAGTGTGCCTCCGAGCAGCTGAATCGGGCCGAGGGACTCGCCGAACGTTGCCGCCGCGAGCGCGACCGTGACCACGGGCTCCAGCGTCGAGAGGATCGACGCGGCCGAAGGTCCGACCTGCGCCATTCCCGCGAAGAACAGGAGAATCGCGCCTACCGTACTGACCAGCGCGACCGCGACCACCCAAGTCCAGCCGGCGGGTTCGAAGCCCAGCCGGGGGCCGCCTCGTACTGCGGACGCAATGGCGAAGGTGCAGGTTGCGCCGGTGCATACGAGGGCGGCTAGAGCTATCGGGGATATCCGCGTGCCTACTCGGTCGCCGGCGATGATGTAGATCGTGTAGGCGAGGGCGGCGCCGAGTCCCATTGCGGCGCCGAGAGGGTCCAGGGCGCCTGAGGTTGCTCCGCCGAGGACCAGGGTGGTGCCGGCAGAGGCGGTCAGGAGCGCGGTGATCCTGCGGGTTGAGGCCCGCTCGCGGCCCAGGGCGATCGCCGCGATCGTCACGAGCGCCGGGTAGACGTAGAGGATCAGCGCGAGCAGGGAGGCGTCCATCCGTTCGAGCGCGCCGAAGAACAGGCCGGACTGCGTCGCGTAACCGATCCCGCCCATCGCGAGCCCGGCCGCGATCGAGCGGCGCGGCAACCCACGCAGCGCCCCGGTCGCTCGGGCTACGGCGAGTAGCAGCGCCGCCGCGAGTGCGAAGCGAAGGAGCAACAGGTCCCCGAGCTCGACCCGCGCGTCGTACGCGAGCTTCCCGAAGATCGCCATGGCGCCGAAACATGCGGCCGAGAGGAGGCAGAGGAGCGGACCCACGCGACGATGCTCGCATCGGACGAATGTTCAGGTCTATCTCCTATTCATGTACAAGACCAGGTAGCATTAGTGAACGATGCTCGACCTCCGCCGCCTGCGATTTCTCCGCGAGCTGGACGCCCGCGGGACCGTTCACAGTGCCGCCCGGGCTCTTGGTTACACGCCGAGCGCGATCTCCCAGCAGCTCGCGGCGCTCGAACGCGAGGCGGGCGCGAAGTTGCTCGAGCGCACAGGCCGGAACGTGCGACTCACCGACGCGGGCCGCGCGCTCGTCCGCCACGCGGCCGTGCTCCTCGACGGCATGGAGGCGGCCGAGGCGGAGGTGGCCGCGATCGCCGCCGGGCAACCAGCCGGCGTAGTACGGGTGTCGGCCTTCCAGTCGGCGTTCCTGCGCATCGTGGCGCCCGCCGTCGCCGCACTCGCGCGGAGCCATCCCGGCATCCGGGTCGAGGTAACCGAGGCGGAGGTCGAGGAGGCGGTGCCGTCACTCCGCCTGCGGCAGCTCGACGCGGTGGTCGGCGACGAGTACTCCGGCCAGCCGCGCCGCGTCCACGGCGATCTCGCCCGCGAGCCGTTGGTACGCGAGCAGGTGCGCCTCGTCCTGCCCGACACCCATCCGCAGGCAAGCGACCAGCGCGTGCGGATGGCGCAACTCGCCGATGCTCGATGGGCCGCCTGCCAGCCGGGCACCGGCCATCGCGAAATGCAGATCCGGGCATGCCGGGAGTTCGGCTTCTTCGAACCGGACCTGCGCTACGCGTCGGACGACTTCCTGATCCTCGTGGAGATGGTCCGCACGGCCGGCGCCTGTGCACTACTGCCCGACCTTGTCCTCGGGTACGGCGTACCCGGCGTCGCGGTGCGATCGCTGGCCGAAGGAACGATCGACCGCGAGGTCTTCCTCCTCACCCGGGCAACGAGGACGCCTGCGATCGAGGCCGTCGCGGCCGCGCTCCATGACGCGGCAGCCTTTTGATCGTAGATCCCGCTCCGCTGACCAGCCGAGCGGCACAGTTTCGGGAGCCAAGGTTTGTTCACGAGCGGCCGCTGGGTCCGGATCACGAGCCCGGTCCGGTGGTCAGCGATCGACGTGGAGCACGGCCTTGCCGCCGATGCGGCGGTGTAGCAGGGCCTCGATGGCCGGAGCCGGCTCGCGCCATGGACCCTCGAATTCGATCTGGGCGTCAAGGCGCCCTTCGACCATCAGCCCGCACAAGCGGGCCAGGTCACTGGCCACGCTGGCGTGCGATCGGAGCTCGTCGAACAGGTTCAACGTGTAGATCCGCGCACCGTGTGCCCGGTCGAACCGGCTCCCGCGGAAGGTGACGGTGTCGTCGTCGCTGGGTGTCGCGATGTTCACCACGACGCCGCGTGGGGCGACGTGTTCGATCGCAAGCCCGAACGTTGCCCCGCCGACCGCGTCGAGGATGACGTCGAACTCATCGTCGAGCTGATCGACCACCATCGCAGCGCCGAGGCGACGCAACCGCTCCCGGGAGCGGTCGACATTGCGGACCAACGCGGTGACACGCGCACCGCTGGCGTGGGCGAGCTGGATCGCGAACCGCCCGACACCGCCGTTCGCGCCGGTGACCAGCACACGCTTGTTCACCAACAGCCCAGCGACCTCCAGCGAGCGCAGCGCCGTCATCGCCGCGGTGGGAAGCGTGGCCGCCTGACCGTCGGTGAGTTCATCGGGTACCGGCACCAGCCACTCTGTGGCGACCGCGGCCAGCTGCGCCCACGCGCCGGCTCTGACCAAACCGACTACGCGCGTACCGGCCGCAGGACCGCTCCCGTCGCCGGCCGCCCGCTCGACCACGCCGACCACGTCCCACCCCGTGATCGATCCCTCGGGCAGCTGCGGCAGCCGGACGACCTCACCGCGGTTCAGGGAGAAGGCACGCACCCCAACCAGCGCCTGACCAGGCAACGGCCGCGGATCGGCAACATCGGCCAGCACTACATAAGGGGCCGCCGACGTCGCCGTCAAGGCAAGCACAAACCGACCCTACCTGGGCGCATCCGACCGCGACCCGCCGGTCGCCGGCCACACATGCCGACCCACAGGCTACGTACGCACTGTGCTTGAAGATTGGCAACTGGAGGACGGACGGCTTCTTAGCAGGCAAGGTCATGGGTACGGGGCCGGCATGTTCGAAGACTTTCGGCTGGAGTACGTCGACATCGGCGAGATCGTCGTGCGCCTGCGGCACGGCGGTACCGGTCCGCCGGTCGTTCTGCTGCACGGTCATCCTCGTACCCACAGCACGTGGTACGCGGTCGCGCCGGCGCTCGCCCGAGCCGGGTTTACCGTCGTGTGCCCCGATCTGCGCGGCTACGGCCGGTCCGGCAAACCGGCCAGCGACGCCGACCACACGCCGTACTCCAAGCGTGCGATGGCCGCCGACGTCGTCGCCCTGATGGACCAGCTGGGACACGAGCGCTTCGCCGTCGCTGGACATGACCGCGGATCGTATGTCGCGTACCGGACGGCCCTGGATCACTCGGAGCGGGTCGGCAAACTCGTCGTGATGGACGGCGTTCCGGTCATCGAGGCGCTGGAGCGCTGCGATGCCCGGTTCGCGGCGATGTGGTGGCACTGGTGGTTCTTCGCCCAGACCGAAAAGCCCGCCGAGCGGGTAATCTGCGCCGATCCCGAGACCTGGTACCAGGCCTGGACCACGAACTCGCCAGACGCGCTCGGGCCGGAGAACCATGCCGACTTCCTCGCCGCGATCCGGAACCCGGCGACCGTGCACGCGATGGTGGAGGACTATCGGGCCGGCCTGGGCGTCGACCGTCGTGCCGACGAGGCGGATCGGGCGGCCGGCCGACGGATCGAGTGCCCGACGCTCGTGCTGTGGTCGACTCTCGATGACATGGAAGCGTTGTACGGCGACCCGGTGGCGGTGTGGAAGCCGTGGTGCCGCCAGGTGACCGGCCAGGGGATCGAGTCGACCCACCACATCGCGGAAAACGCCGCCGGCGAGCTGGTCCGCTGCCTCACGGATTTCCTCTAGCGCTCAGGTCGCGACGGGCACGCCTAGCTGGTCCTCGACGGCACGCTCATCCCGATCGACGGCGCGTCCTGCACAAGCTGCGCTGCTGCCCACACAAGGCCGGCCACCTGGCCAAGGCCATCCACGTCCTACAGGACCGTGTATTGCACAATTGCTCGCCATGGTCGGAACGAACGAAAGCGGAGGTCGCGAAATGCGTGTGGCGCTGTCGACGTACGGCGGCCGCGGAGATGTCGAGCCGATGGTGGCGTTCGCCGCGCGGTTGCGGGAACGCGGCGTGCAAGTACGGGTGTGCGCGCCGCCGGACGAGGATTTCGCGCGGCGGCTGGACGCGGTCAGGGTGCCGCTGGTGCCGTTCGGGCCGTCGGCGCGCGCGCTGGCGACCGGGGCGCTGCCGGCGACCAAGTCGGCCACGTCGGCGGGGGAGATGGTGGCTCGGCACTCGGTCGATCTGGCCGCCGGTCAGCGCGAGGTGCTCCCTGAGGTGGCCGAGGGGTGCGACGTGCTGGTGGCGACCGGCGTGCCAGCGGTGGTGGGCGGGGCCCGGTCGGTGGCCGAGAAGCTGGGCATCCCCTGGATCCACGTGACCTTCCAGCAGCTCACACTGCCGTCGCCGTACCGCGCGCCGCTGGCCTACCCGGGCCAGTCGTACCCGCCGGACGTGACCGACATCCCGACGCTGTGGAAACTGCACGACCAGCACATGAACGCGCTGTTCGGCGAGGCGGTCAACACCAACCGGGCCGCGCTCGGCCTGCCGCCGGTGGACGACGTCGCCTCCTTCCTGTTCGGCGCGCGGAACTGGCTGGCCAGCGACCCGGCCCTGGACCCGTGGCGGGAGCCGGCGGACGTGGACGTCGTGCAGACCGGCGCGTGGTTCCTGCCGGACGAACGCCCGCTCCCGGACGACCTGCAGGCGTTCCTGGACGCGGGGGAGCCGCCGGTGTACGTGGGATTCGGCAGCATGCCGGTGAAGGCGTCGACGGATCTGTCCCGTGCGGTCATCGAGGCGGTCCGCGCGCACGGCCGCCGCGCGGTCGTCATGCGCGGCTGGGCCGACCTGTCCGCGGTCGACGAGCAGGACGACTGCTTCGTCGTCGGCGAGGTCAACCATCAGGCGCTGTTCCGCCGGGTGGCCGCGGTCGTTCACCACGGCGGCGCGGGCACCACAGCGACGACCGCCCGCGTCGGCCTGCCGCAGGTGATTGTCCCGCAGGGGGCGGACCAGCCGTATTGGGCGGGCCGCGTCGCCGAGCTGGGCATCGGCGCGGCCCATGACGGCCCGGCCCCGACCGCCGAGTCGCTGGCGTCCGCCCTGGGGACGGCGCTGGCCACCGAGACCGCCGAACGAGCGGCCGCGGTGGCGGGGGAAGTCCGCACGGACGGCGCAGCGATGGCCGCGAAGCTGCTGGTCAAGCAGCTCAGCTGAGGGAACGCACCGCAGCGGACTGAAGAACGCGAAAGTGATCGGTCCCGCCCGGTACCGTGCGGGCGTGCAGGCGGTGCCGTTCAGCAAGACCACCCACGTTCTCCGTGACGCGTTCAGTAACGTTCGGTGCGGCGCTATAGATAGGCAGAGTGTCAGTATTTGACGCTGAGCGGGGATTACTGCATGGTGTGTCATCATCCGACGACCTCGGCGACCACGCACTGTGCAGTGCACTCGTCTCCGACCAGGGTGTCGGTTGAGTGTGGTGGTGGTTGCGCCGGCGAAGGCTCCGGGGCAACGGCGGCCGTCGCGGGGAGTGGTCGGTTGCTGTTTACCGGTTGGCTGCCAGGGTCGGCGGGTACGGCTGTTGTGTGTCGGCGTCCTTCAGTTCAGGTCCGTAGCGCTGCGTGTCGAGCCAGCGGCCGGTACTGCTTCCTCTGAGTGGTGAACCTGAGGGGTGAACCGAACCAAGCGATTCGATTGAGGTGGGGCATGAAGGCCACCAATATCGGGCAGGGTCGGTTCGAGCCGACCGTCTTCGGCGCGGTCCGCCGTTACCGGATCATGGTCTTCGTCATTGCCCTCCTGACCGCGGCGACTGCGGCGGGGTACGCGTTGGTAGAGCCGGCGAACTACCGTGCTCATGCCACGGTCACGGTGCCGCAGACGTCGCTGTCGCAGGGAGAAGCCCGCGATCAGTACCTTGACAGTCAGGTATTGCTCCTACAGTCCCAGGAGGTCGCCGAGCGCGCAGCCCGCATCGCCAACGCCGCACTGAATGCGAATGTGCTGTCCGCTCGCGATTTCTCGGGTGAGGGCAAGTCGCTGGAGATCACCCCGCCAGAGGGGGCTACGCCCGGTAGCTACGGCTCGAGCATCGTCGCCGTCTCGTTCACCTGGCCCAGCGCGCGGGTTGCTCAAGTGGGTACCAACGCCGTGCTCCAGGCCTTCGACGACGCACGTGGCGCTGCCATCATCGCGCAGGGCGAGGCAACTGTCGCCGGGATCGAGAAGGCCATCCGCGACGCCAGGACCCGCGGCCAGCTCGTGGACCTCCTGAACCAGCGGACTCAGACGCTGGTCAACCAGCAGGTCGACCTGGCGCGCCACCCGACCGTCGCATGGGCCGCCGAACCTCAGGTACCGGTCAACGGCAACTCGAAGAGATCTGGTGCCATCGGTCTGGTGATCGGGACGGTCCTTGGGGCCGGTCTGGCTTACGCAAGGGCCAGCCGGAATCAGTCCCTCGAGGAGCCGCTCGACGCCGCGGCGATCTACGACGCGCCGCTGATCGGCGAGATACCCGCGCCAGGGACAGACCGGATCGTCTTGAACGGGTCTGCTGCGGCTGGACCGCTGCCGATGGCCGCCGATCCACGGTTCCCCGCCGAGGCGTACAGGTTCACCGCCCGATCCATCGAGCGGATTCGGGCCGCGCGCGGCCACCGGCTGGCCCTCGCTTTCGTCTCGACCGAAACAGGCGCCGAAAGGAGTTTCGTCGTAGCCAACGTGGCCCTTGCCGTCGCCGAGAGCGGTACACCGGTGCTCGCGGTGGACGCCGACTCCACCGATGGGGCCGTCACGGCGCTGCTCCTGCCGGGGAGCCCGCCGGATGACGGCTTCGAGCAGGTACTCGCCGGCCGGCGTCCTTTATCCGACAGTATTCGTCCCAGCCCGCTCAACCACGGCCTCTACGTCCTCGGGGCGGGGCCGGCGTCGGCCGAGGAGACGACCGGCGCGGCGTACGCAAGAGCGGTGGAGAAGGTGATCGCGGAGGCCAAGGAGACGTTCGACCTCGTCCTGTTCGACAGTCCGGCGCTGGTGCGAGTGGCCCGTGCCACCGAGCTCGTGGACGTCGCCGACGCGGCGATCGTCGTGCTCGGGCCGGGTGAGCCGGTCCGGGACCACATCACCATGGCGGAGCGGCTGGACCTGGTCGAATCCGAGGTCGTCGGCTACATCTACCGCCGGGCGCGGCGGGGGCCCCCGTTCGTGCACCACGTCCTTGACCGCTTCTCTTCCCGAGCCGCTCGTCGGACCGACATGCCAGTCGTACCGTCGTCTCCGCGCTCCGAGCACCCAGGGCGCGAGAACCCCAGGTCGCCGGAACGCCAATCGGGCGGGTGAGCTCATATGTCGTCGGCGGCCGGCAGTCCAGGTCACCACGGTGGCAGCGTCGTCGGCGCGCTGCCGCAATCACCGGCGCCCGGACGCCTCTTCGTCCTATACGGCCGGTTGCTCGGTCCCCTGCTCGGCGGATACCTCTTGTTCGACAGGGCCTTCGCCTATCTCCACCTCCCCGGCGTTCCGCTGTTCGTAGGCGAGATGGTGCTCGGTGTGGGCGCCATCGCAGCCGTCGTCGCCACCCCCTATCTCCGGATCCCGATCAGGGACGAGCCCATCCTTGCGCTGCTCGGTGCATTCGCTGTCTGGGGATTGATCCGCACTGTCCCCGGGGTAGGCACCTACCGGATGGACGCGCTCCGCGACTCCGCCCTTTGGTACTACTGCCTGTTCGCGTTCTTCGTCCCCGCCGTTCTCGCCACATCGCCAGAACTTTTCGAACGTCTCATCGTCCAACTCACCCGGCTGACGCCGTGGCTGCTGTTGTGGCTGCCGCTCGGCCTGGTTCTGGCGCCGCTGTCCGAGCGCGCCCCCACCGTGCCGTTCTCCACGGTCTCTGTCCTGTCGCACAAACCCGGGAGCGCGGCGATCGCCGCGCTGCTCGTGCTCGGGTGCATGTGGCTATTCCCCGACACTCGCAGCGCTCGCAGCCGCGCGGCGTGGAGTGTCACGGCACTTGTTGTCATCGCGCTCGCGGCCACTCAGAACCGGGGCGGCCTGCTCGGTGCGGCGGCCGGCGCGACCATCGGACTGGCGTTCGTGCGCAACCGGCTGGGTCTCGTCGCACGAGCGGTCGTCGTCACCGCCATCGGGTTGGGCCTAGCCTCGATGCTGTCTGTCAAGGTGCCGTTCGCCGGGGTGCAGGGCCGGGAGTTCTCGGCGGCACAGTTGGTCGCCAACGTGGTGAGCCTCGGCGGCGAGGACTCGCCGGGCAATCTGGGCGGCACAGTGAAAGGCCGTGAGGAACTGTGGTCACGCATTCTCGACAAACAGGTGGCAGACGGCCGTCTCATCGACGGGTCCGGTTTCGGTCAAAACCTTGCCGCTGAGGTTGGCGTGTACGACGAGGGGAAGGAGACCTTGCGCAGCCCGCACAACTCCCACCTGCACATCATGGCTCGGATGGGCATGCTGGGCCTTTCGCTTTGGATCGCCTTGTGGGTCAGCTGGTACTGGCGGCTGATTGCGGGCTGCCGGCGTTTGACGCGGCAGGGACAGTACGCGAGACGCCAAATGGCTGTGCTGTCCCTGATGGTGACTACGGCCATATTGGTGTCCTCCTTCTTCGACCCCCAGCTGGAAGGTCCGCAGGTGGCCGCTCTGGTGTGGACCGCGTTCGGGCTCGGGGTGGCGGCGACCACCGTCCGACCCTGGCTCGGTGGTAGCGCCGCGGCAGCCTCAGCCTGTCCCTCTGGGTCGCACGTCGAGCGGCGAAGGAAGGGACCGTGATCATCACGTCACGCCGGTACCGCTGGACAGCGGCGGTCTGCGCGCTGGTCGTGCTGCTGGGACTGTCGTGGTCGCGGTACGGCTCGGGCGGTGAGCGGACCGCCCTTGCTCCTCCAGTCCGCCCTGGTCTTACCGGTGACGTCGGTCCGGTCCCGACATCGTGCGATGGCGTCACGGTCATCGCGTCCGACGACATCCAGAGGGTCATCGACGCCCATCCGCCGGGTACGACGTTCTGCCTTGCCGCTGGGACTTACCGACTGGAGGCACCGTTGAAACCCAAGGAGGGCGACGCTCTCATCGGTCAACAGGGCGCGGTTCTCAATGGCTCGAAGGTTCTGACCGGCTGGCGGAAGAGAGGCGACGTGTGGTCGACCGCGGGCTTCCTGCGCGACGGTCCCGGCATTCATGGGCAGTGCCTGGAGTCCGTGCCGACCTGTGCGTTTACCGAAGACGTGTTCCTGGACAAGAAGCGGCTCACCCGAGCGGAGTCCCGGCTCGCAGTGACGGCCGGCACTGTCTATGCCGACTATGGCACCAACACCATCACGATCGGCGACGATCCCAGCCGCCACCTGGTCGAGCAGGCAGTCGCGCCCAGCCTGGTTCGCGCGCCGGTCGACGATGTGACCGTCGCCAACCTCGTCCTCGAGCAGGCCGCCAACGAGGCGCAGGTCGGCGCCGTGGAGAGCCGCGAGGTCGCGCCCCACAGGGCTGGCTCCGGCTGGCGAATCCTGCACAACAACGTGCGCCTCAACCACGGTGCCGGCCTCGGTTTCGGCGACGCCGCCACCGTCACCGCGAACCTCATCCACCACCAAGGTCAACTGGGCTTCGGCGCTTGGGGCGCCGGATCGGTCATCAGCAACAACGAGATCTCGTTCAACGGTGGAGCCGGCTACTCCCCCGAGTGGGAAGCGGGCGGGAGCAAGAGTTGGCTGACCGATCGTCAAACCCTCACCCATAACTATGTCCACGACAACCGCGGCCCGGGTCTGTGGGCCGACGGAGGCACGATGAACACGTCCTACGAGTACAACAAGGTCACCGACAACTGGGGAGCCGGCATCCAGCACGAGCTCAGCTATGACGCCACCATTCGGCACAACGAGATCTCGGGAAACGGCCGAAGGCACAAAGGGTGGGCGTGGGAGGCGGGTATCCAGATCCAGTCGTCAGGTGGCACGAGGCTCATCGAGGTCGCCTACAACGTCGTCAAGGGCAATGCCAACGGCATCGCCCTCATCGACAGTGGCAACCGCGCCGATGATCGGCCGACACCGTACGGTCCCCACGTGGTGCAGAACGTGTGGGTCCACGACAACACCATCACCATGTCCGCTGGTCAGACCACCGGTGCAGTCGAGGACACCGGAGATCCGGGGATCTTCATCAGGAATCACAACCGCTTCGAAGCCAACACGTACTACCTGCAGTCCCTGACCGAGCCGCACTTCTCCTGGGCAAACTCCGACCTGAACTGGAGCCAATGGCGGGGGCTCGGCAACGGCAACGACCTCAATGGCCGGGCCGAACTGATGCAACGCTGATACCACCGCCGCGTGTTCATGCCGGCTCAGGCCGCACGAACCGCCCCACCAGGATCCAGAATCACCATCTATCGCCACGCGTCCGCGTCATAGATCGTGTTATGCGGCGCCGTGGTCGGCGGGTACTCGTTCACCCTCCGGTGTTGGCATCGGCGGTGTGCCGTCACCGAACGGTCTGCCGCCCAGCGCGTCCCTGCCATGCGGAACCAGCCAAGCAGACAGGTCGGGGCCCTGCGGAACGATCCGGGTCGGATTGATGTCGGTGTGAACCAGGTAGTAGTGCTGCTTGATCTGCACGAAGTCGATCGTGTCGCCGAAGCCCGGAGTCTGGAACAGATCGCGGGCGTAGGCCCACAGGACCGGCATCTCGGCGAGTTTGGACCGGTTGCACTTGAAGTGGCCGTGGTAGACGGCGTCGAAGCGGGCCAACGTGGTGAACAGCCGGACGTCGGCCTCGGTGATGGTGTCGCCGACCAGGTATCGCCGGTCCGTCAACCGTTCGGAGAGCCAGTCCACCGCGGTGAACAACCGATCGTAGGCCCTGCCGTACGCCTCCTGTGAGCCGGCGAATCCGCATTTGTAAACGCCGTTGTTCACGTCGGTGTAGATGCGTTCGGCGACCTCGTCGATCTCGTCGCGCAACGGCTCGGGATACAGTCGCGGCGCGCCCTTGCGGTGGTGCTTCTCCCACTCGGTGGACAGGTCGAGCGTTATCTGCGCGAGGTCGTTGGTCACCACCTGACCGGTCGGCACGTCAACGATGGCGGGGACGGTGATCCCCTTGGAATAGTCCGGGAATCGCGCGAGGTAGGCGTCCTGCAGCCGCGAGATCTTCAACACCGGGTCGAGTCCGCCTGGGTCCAGGTCGAACGTCCAACTGCGTTCGTCGTGGGTCGGCCCGCAGAACCCGATGGACAACACCTCTTCCAGACCCAGCAGCCGGCGGACGATGATCGCGCGGTTGGCCCAGGGACAGGCGCGCGCGACGATCAGCCGGTAGCGGTGCGGTTCGACCGGATAGCCGTCGCGACCGTCCGCGGTGATGCGAGTGGTGATGTAGTCGGTGTCGCGATCGAAATCGCCATCGCCGGCGACATAAGCAGCCATGTATCGACCGTGCCCACCTACCGGCGGACCATTCGGTAGGCGGCCGGCTGTTACTGCAAGTCGCGTCAGCGTTTCAGCACGCGAACGGGCAGCGGACACACGTCAGTGCTGGCAGGCTGGTGGCTTGGTGCCGGACGTGCCATGAGGAGGACGCTCGATGACGGTTGACCTGGCAGCGCGCCGCTGGTTCCTCACGCGGGACGAACGGGGGAACCCCACGACCGACATCGATCAGGTGGGTGAGGTCGGAGGTGCCTGGATCGACGGCAACCTGGTACGTCCCGTTGTCCACGGCGCCACGTACTTCCGCAGGCTGTACGACGAGTTGACCGCGCTACGCCTCGGCGATCGGGTGTACTTCACCGACTGGCGCGGCGACGCCGATGAGTTGCTGCTGCCGGACGGCCCCACAGTCGGTGAGCTTCTCAGCGACGTCGCCCGCGCGGGCGTCGAGGTCCGCGGGCTGCTGTGGCGGTCGCACTCCGATCACCTGCGGTTCAGCGGGCAGGAGAACCAGCGGTTGGGGACCGAGATCAACGAAGCCGGCGGCGAGGTTCTGCTCGACCAGCGGCTGCCGCGGTTCGCCTCGCATCATCAGAAACTGTTCATCATCCGGCACCGCGGGGAATCTGAGCGTGACGTCGCGTTCGTCGGCGGCATCGACCTGTGCCACGGCCGGCGCGACGACGCCGACCACCGCGGTGACCCGCAGCCTCCGCCGATGGATCCCCGGTACGGCGACCGCCCGCCATGGCACGATGCCGCCCTCGAGCTGCGCGGGCCGGTCGTGGGCGACCTGCTGCGCACGTTCGTCGAGCGGTGGGACGACCCGCATCCACTCGACCGGCGGACGCCGTACCGGATGCTTGTCCAACGGCTGGCCCGCATGCCGCGTCGGCCCGAGCAGCTGCCCGAGGCCTTCCCCGATCCCGAACCGGCCGGACCGCATGCCGTACAGGTGCTGCGCACCTATGCGCGCAAGCGACCGGGGTATCCGTTCGCGCCGGAGGGCGAGCGCAGCGTCGCGCGCGCCTACACGAAGGCCTTCTCGCAGGCGCATAGCCTGATATACGTGGAGGACCAGTACCTGTGGTCCGACGTGGTCGCGCGCGGAATCTGCCAGGCGCTCGAACGGTCCGCCGAGCTCCGGGTGATCGCGGTCGTCCCGCGCTACCCCGACGCCGACCGGGCCCTCAGCGGACCACCCGCGCGACTCGGACAGCTGCACGCGATGCGGCTGCTCCAGCAGACCGCACCCGACCGGGTCGGCATCTACGACCTGGAGAACGCCGACGGCGTACCGATCTACGTGCACGCCAAAATCTGCATCGTCGACGACGTGTGGTTCACCTGCGGCTCGGACAACTTCAACCGCCGCTCCTGGACCACGGACAGCGAACTGACCTGCGCCGTCGTTGACGCAACCCTCGACGACCGGGAACCACACGACCTCACCAGCCTCGGCGACGGCGCTCGCCGACTGGCCCGCGACCTCCGGCTGGAGGTCTGGAGCGAGCACCTAGGCCTGTCCAGCGACGACCCGCGACTGCTCGACCCAGCCTCCGCCTTCGACCTGTGGCGACAGACCGCGGAGCACCTGGACGGATGGCACACCGGCGGCCGGCGCGGCGCACGACCACCCGGCCATGTCCGCCGGCACGAGCCCGAGCCCGTCACGCGGCTGCGGTCGCTCTGGGCGGCCCCGACATACCGCTGGTTCTTCGACCCGGACAGCCGGCCGCGCAAGCTCCGACGGCGCGGCGCGTTCTAGCCACCTATTTGCATGAGTTCCTGATGCGGATGTCGGTGGGCGGCCAATTGATCGTGCCGTCTGAGCTCAGGCGAGGTAGGGGTCGGCCCACGCGCTGATGATTCGGGCCGCGCGTTTGGCTTGGTTCCTTCCCGTGAGGAGGTGGTCGGCCCCCTCGAGCGACACGAAGCTACGTGGGTGGCGCGCAGCCCGAAAGATCTTGCTCGCGTTCGCGATGCCGACCGTGTTATCGGTGGGTGAGTGCATCACAAGGAGCGCCCGTCGGAGGGTGCGGATCCGCTCGTGCAGATCGGCCGCGCGCACGTCCTCGATGAAGTGGCGCCTGAGGGTCAGCGCTTTGCCGCCGATCAGGAACGGCGCCTCCCCGTCGCTGAGGATGCGCTCGACGAGGGCGTCATAGTTGTGCTCGACGTGCGCGGGCTCGTACGGCGCGCCGATGCTCACCACGGCACGGACGTTGTCGACCAGATGCGCGGCGGCGATGGCCGCGGCGCCGCCGAAGGAGTGCCCGACAACCAGCCGGACATCACGTCCGGTTCCCTCCATGAACCGAACGGCCTGGGCGGTGTCCTCGACCTTGTGAGAGAACGAGCCGTCGCCCCAGTCGCCCTCGGATTCGCCGAGTCCGAGGTTGTCGAACCGAAGCACGCCGATGCCCTCGCTGGCCAACTGCTTGCAGATGCGACTCGCCGCGGGAGAGTCCTTTCCGAGGGTGAAACCGTGAGCGAAGACACCCCAACCCCGGACCGCTCCCTCCGGAGGGTCGATCACGCCCGCAAGCCGTGGTCCGCTCGAGCTCGGGAACCACACCCGTTCGGCCACGCATGACATCGTGTCAGAACACGCGCGTGTGCGTGGTCCTTCGATGGCTAGGGTTCTCTGCGGATGGAGCACATCCAGCCCGAGCGGTCCTAGCGGTGAATCGTCGCATCGAGTATCCGGCGTCCGGCCGAGTGGCTTGCGCGGAGTGTCACCGTGTCGCCGTGGAGTCCCATCTCAGTTGGACGGGACGGTCAGGTCGTCGTCCCGTCCGGCTTCGAGGCGCGGCCGCTGGTCCAGTAGGTCTCGAACACCCGGTCCCCGGATCGCAGGTAGCAAACGACCGGCGACGGTTTGCGTGGGCGATCGCCGAGGAGCTCGTCGGCGGTGTCCTCGGCGGAGTACCAGGGGACCCACGAACCTGGTCAGCTGACCGGGCAGGTTGTTCGGGACCCGGTCGAGCGAGCGGGCCTGAGTCGGCGCGCCGTCCGATCACGCCGCAAGCGCTGCCACAACCTCGACACCCAGGACATGAGTTCCACCTTCACCGTCCCGGCGAAGGCGTGGAGCCGCTGCGAAGCTCCGGGAGCACCTCATCGCGGTAGAAAGCGAGCATCCGGTCGTAGTGCGGCCCGATGTTCGCGATGTACACCTCGTCGAACCCCGCGTCGGCGTACGGTCGGAACGCCTCTACGTGCGCCTTCGGATCCTTGCCGCAGGCAACCGATTTGCGGGTCGACTCGAGCGTCACGAGCTGTGACGCCTGCTCGAAGTGGCGTGGCGACGGCAACACCTGGGCCAGCTCACCGGGCAGGCCGCTGTTCGCCCAGATCCGATGTGCGATCTCTGCGCCCTCGTCCTCGGAGTCGGCGTAGCAGACCTTGTAGCCGGCCTGTGCGGGCTTGCTTCCGGACGCATCGCGGAAGCGCTGCAGGAGATCGGCATCTGGTGCGGTCGTGATGTAGCCGTCGCCGATCCGCGCAGCGACATCCGTGGCCTGCGGGCCGAATCCGGACACGTAGATCGGTGGCGGCGAGGCCGGTCGGGTGTACACCCGCGCATTGTCGACGGTGTAGTGCTTGCCGCGGTGTGACACGAAGTCTTCTGTCCACAGCCGGCGAATTACGTGCACCGCCTCCTCGAGCATCTCCAGCCGCACGTCGACCGACGGCCACGGGTCCCCGTAGATGTGCTCGTTGAGCGCCTCACCAGTGCCGACACCGAGGGTGAGCTTCCCATCCAGGAGCACGGAGCTGGTCGCCGCGGCTTGTGCGATCACGGCCGGGTGGATGCGCACCGTGGGGCAAGTGACCGCCGTGGTCACCGGGAGATCGCAGACGCGAGAGATCGCACCGATCATCGACCAGACGAGCGGACTCTGGCCCTGCTCGTCGTTCCACGGGTGGTAGTGGTCACTGATCCACAGGCCCTCGAACCCGGACTGCTCAGCCAGTTCTGCCTGCTCGATCAGCTGCCGTGGCGTGTACTCCTCGGTGGAGAGAAAGTAGCCGATACGCATCGTTTGCTCCGTCCCGGTCGTCTCTCACGTCCTGTGAGCGTTGGTGCCCAGACCAAACATGCCTGCTTGTTACCCGCCGGGGTGGCTCGCTTCAGTCGTCGGGTTCCTTGGTGCCGGGCAGGAACTCCTGGATCTTGCTCTTCACGCCCTCCTTGATCACGTCGACCCGGTCGGAGTCGCCGCGCACGATCGACTCCAGCGCCTTCTCCATCTGTTCCCAGGTCGCGTGTGGCGGGATCGGCGGCACCGCGGGATCGGTGACGAACTCGACGACGCACGGCCGGTCCGCGGCGAGCGCTCGTTCCCAGGCCGGTACGACGGCGTCGGGCTTGTCCGCCCGGATACCTTCCAGGCCGAGGCCGCGCGCGAAGTCGGCGTACGGGAAGTCAGGCAGGCGTTGGGACGGCAGGAACTGCGGGGACCCGCCGAGAGCGCGCAGCTCCCACGTCACCTGGTTGAGGTCGCCGTTGTTCAGCACCGCGACGACCAGGCGCGGGTCGTCCCACTCCTGCCAGTACTGGGCGATGCTGATCAGCTCGTTGATGCCGTTCATCTGCATGGCACCGTCTCCGACCAGCGCGTAGCAGGGCCGGGACGAGTCACCGACCTTCGCGCCGACGACGTACGGCACGCCAGGGCCCATCGTGGCCAGCGTGCCGGACAGCGACCCCCGCATCGTGCCGCGGAACCGCAGGTGCCGGGCGTACCAGTTCGCCGCAGATCCCGAGTCGGCGGCGACAATGGCGTTATCCGGCAGCCGCGGCGACAGCTCGTGAAAGACGAGCTCCGGATTGATCGGGTCGGCCGAGGTGTACGCGCGTCGCTGCATCATCTCCCACCAGCGCGCGACCTTCCGCTCGACCTCCGCGCGCCACGACCGGTCGGTGCGGGCCCGAAGCAACGGAGCGAGCCGTCGGAGCGTGCCGGCGGCGTCGCCGACCAGATTGACCTCGAACGGGTACCGCATCCCGATCAGCGTTGGGTCGATGTCGATCTGCACCGCCCGCGCCTGGTCGTACGGCGGCAGGAACTGGCTGTACGGGAAGCTCGACCCGACCACCAGCAACGTGTCGCAGCCGGTCATCAGCTCGTACGACGGCCTGGTGCCGAGCAGCCCGATCGCACCCGTCACCCACGGCAGCTCGTCAGACAACACATCCTTGCCCAGTAGGGCTTTCGCGACTCCCGCGCCGAGCACGTCCGCGACCGCGGTGACCTCGGCCACCGCGCCGCGCGCGCCCTGACCGACGAGCATCGCGACCCGCTCCCCCGCGTTCAGGACATCTGCCGCCCGCTGGATCTCGGCGTCCGGTGGCACCGGCGCCGACCAGCTCAGGTCCAGGCTCGACGGGACCATCTTGAACGCGTGGGTGGGCTCGGCGTACTCGAGCTCCTGGACGTCGGACGGGATCACCAGTGCGGTGACAGTACGACGGCTGACCGCGATCCGGATCGCGCGGTCCAGCACGTTCGGCAGCTGCTCCGGAACGGTGACCATCTCGCAGTACGCGCCGGCGACGTCCTTGAACAACGACAGCAGGTCGACCTCCTGCTGGTAGCTGCCACCCATCGCGCTGCGCGCGGTCTGACCCACCAACGCAACCACCGGCACGTGGTCGAGCTTGGCGTCGTACAGGCCGTTCAGCAGGTGGATCGCGCCCGGCCCACTGGTCGCCGTACAGACTCCGACCCGGCCGGTGAACTTCGCGTACCCGACCGCCTCGAACGCCGACAGCTCCTCGTGCCGGGACTGCACGAACCGCGGCTCGTCATCGGCCTTCTCCCACGCCGTCAGCAGCCCGTTGATGCCATCGCCGGCATAGCCGAAGACGTGCGCCACTCCCCACTCGCGCAACCGATGGAGCAGCCGATCGGCAACTGTCTGCGTCATCGTGGGTCCTCCTTCGGTGTCGTCCAGTCCAGGCGTGGCCCGTACCCTCCGTCGACGGCGTCAACCGGACCGAGCTCGCGCCCGCGCTGCCCGTGCGGTAGTGGCCGGTCCAGGGGTGACATTCCCGACGGTGGGTACTGACCCGGCACCCTGCACACCCGACGGAGGCGACCATGCCCGGCGATGTAGTCGACCTGATCATGCAAGACCACCGCGAGGTCGAGCGGCTGTTCGACCAACTCGAG
>DASRHY010000090.1:0-4238 GCA_035650275.1 Kribbellaceae bacterium
GTGCTCAGACTGCCCAGCGGTGCGGTTCGTGCGCCGTCGCTCTGCGTCATTCGACGATGCCTGCCCGGGTCGGAATGCGGTCCGCCGCCCACGAGTCGACGTGGCTGTCGCGGCCCATCAATCGCAACTCTCCCGGCTATGCCTCGACCTCACCCCGCACGGATGAACCCACAACTCCGTGCCGTCGCCGTTCGAGTTCCCGGTTGCCGCCAGCAGACGGCGACCGGTGTCTTCACGATCGAGCAGCCCGACGCCATCCGTCAGACGCACGAAGTGCCGGTGGTCATCGGGCTTGACCGGAGTTGGTTGTGGAAGGCAACGGCTTCATCGCCACGTTCGTCGGTGGACTGGTCGAATCGGATTGATCAATTCGCGGGAGGAACGTGAAGGACGGCGATCGTAGAACGCTGTCGGAGCAGCGCAACGCGTACTGACGGTGACCGACAGGGTCTGCGCGGTGACCCTAGCCGTCGCCGTCGGCCCTGCCTGCGGCGCCCAGGTTCACGCGATATGGATGATGCGAAACCGCTCGGGCGACATCGACGATTGCCGGGACGGGTCCGGCTGAGGGATGGCCTCACGCCAGCTGCGTCGCAGGGGAAGGTGGGTGTCCAGTGAAAGCCAACGCAGTCGAGGAGCGGGAACGAGTCGGCTCGACCGTGGTTGACGGCGCTGGCAGCAGGGTTCGACGCGGGCACGGTCGCATGAGGCGTTCCATCGGCCGCGTCGTCACGGCCCTGGTGCTTGGCTCGTCCCTCGCGGCCTGTAGCGGCGACGAGGCTGCGGTGTGCAGCTCCGTCAACAACCTCAAGTCGTCAGTCGACAACGTGAGGAGCCTCGATGTCACTTCGTCGGGCGGTATCAGTGACCTGCAGAACGGTCTCATGACGATCGAGAACGACCTGGCGCAGGTGAAGACCGACGCGAAGTCGGAGTTCTCGTCCGAGCTCCAGGCGGTGGACACGACGTACGCGACGCTGAAGACCAGCATCAGCTCGGCCGCATCCGCCCCATCGGTGAGCACGCTGGGCGCGGCTACTTCGGCGTTGACCGCCTTCAGCACCGCCGTGAACACGCTCTCGAGCACCGTCCAGTCGACCTGCTGACCGCTGGGTGCACAGCATCCCGATCTCACACAGTGAGGATGATGTAGGCCCTGGTGACCACGGGGTTTGCTCGAGCTGGCCCGTCTGAAGCCGTGCCCGCCGCTGTCGACAGGAGCATCAGATGAATAGCGCGCCAACGTCGGCACGCGATGCCTACCAGCGAGCCCGGCCGTTCGCCGTGACGCTCTTGTTTGGTGCCGCCGCGTTCACGATTGCGTTGGCGGGGGTGCGGTCCATCAGGGACATCATCGGACCGGTCATCCTCGCACTCGTCATCACGATCACCTTGCATCCGATCCGTGGGTGGCTCGAACGGCATGGTCGAGTTCCGGGCTGGGCCGCCTCAATTCTGATGCTGCTTGCCGCCTACCTGCTGCTGTTCCTGCTCATCCTTGCCCTGACGGTGTCGGTCGCCCAGCTGGCCGCGCTGGTTCCGCAGTACACCGACCAGATCGAGAACGTCGCGTCGGACGCGGGCAACACGCTGGAGAGCCTCGGGGTCGAACAGGCGCAGATCAACGCGATCGTCAACGCGATCGACCCCAGCCAGATCGTCGACGTCGCGACGGGCCTGTTGTCCGGCACGTTGGGTGTACTCACCGATCTGTTCTTCCTGGTCACCGTCCTGCTCTTCATGGCGTTCGACACCAACTCCATCCGCCGCAGCCTGGCCTTGCTTGGCGAGCGGTTTCCCGATCCCGTGGCCGCGGTGGCGAACTTCGCGCGCGGCACTCGCAGCTACATGGGCGTGTCCGCAGGGTTCGGGCTGATCGTCGCGGTCATCGACGGTGTGGCCCTGTGGATCATGGACATCCCCGGCGCGTTCGTCTGGGCGGTGCTCGCGTTCGTCACCAACTTCATCCCCAACATCGGCTTCGTCATCGGCGTGATCCCGCCCGCCCTCATCGCGCTACTGGACAACGGCCCGGGGCAGATGGTCGCGGTCATCATCGTCTACAGCGTGGTCAACTTCGTGATCCAGTCCGTGATCCAGCCCCGCATCGTCGGCGACGCCGTCGGACTGGCCCCGACGCTGACCTTCCTGTCCCTGGTGTTCTGGACCTGGGTCGTCGGCCCGCTCGGCGCACTGCTCGCCGTACCACTGAGCCTGCTCACCAAGGCACTGCTGGTCGAGGCCGACCCCCGCGCGCGGTGGGCGCTGCCGCTGATCTCGGGCAAGCCGGAGCCGACCGAGCAGCCGAAGCCATCAGGCAGCGAAGAGCCGGACGCGGTCACGACGGAACCGGACCGTCTCGCACGGACCGGAGACGGCCAGACGGCCGCTCTCGGCGACGACAAGGACGCTGGGCCGGAGTCGCCGTGACCGAGGGTCCGGACGAGAACGCCAGGTCCGGGGTCGCCGAGTCTGGGACCGATGCAGCGCTCAGCCGGCTGCCCCCGCGGCTGCAACGGGTGGCGGCGTGGCTGCTCATCCGCTGGCCCGGCCGGATAGCGGTCGGCAGCGCCAAGGGCTGCCTTCGCATCGACATCTTCGATCGGTCGATGACGATCGCGGCTCAGGTCTTCAGCTCTGTGCTGCCCGTCCTGATCTTGTTCGCCACGTGGTCGAGCGCCACCGACCGACGCAAGCTCACCGATGCTGTGAACATGCCCGCGGAGTCGCGGTCGGTCCTCGAGGATGCGGTCCAGGGCGCTGGCAGTGCGGCGTTCGGGATCGTCGGCTCATTGATCGTGCTGGTGTCCGCGACCAGTCTGTCGCGCGCGCTCACTCGCGCCTTCGCGCTCGCCTGGGGCCTGCCGCGACCGAGGAGCAGGCTGGGATCCGCGTGGCGGTGGCTGGCCGCGGTCCTCGTGCTGTCACTGTCTCTGGTCGTCTTCCGGGCGCTGAGCGGGCCTGCCAGCGAGTTGCCACCCCCGCATGTCTGGCAGTGGGCGCTGGCCCTGACCTGTGACTTCGCGGTCGCACTACTACTTCCCTGGATGCTGCTCTCGGGGGCTGTCCACCGGTGGCTCCTGGCGCCGGGTGCGGCGCTCTTCGCGCTGCTGATGCTCGCGATCCGCCCCGCTTCCGCCGTGTGGCTCCCGCGAGCCCTCGAGGTCAGCGACGAGCGGTACGGGTCGATCGGCGTCGCGTTCACCTATCTGGCATGGCTGTACGTCGTGTCGTTCTGCTTGCTGGGAACAGCCGTCGTCGGTCAGGTGATCGCCACCGACACCGGGCCGCTCGGTCGATGGTTCCAGGAACGCTCCTCAGGCCGGACTACCGGCGACCTGCCCCACGACGCGCCGGCGTGAGACGGCCGTTTTCAGTGGCTCAGGATCTCGTCGATGTCGAGTCCGCGGTCGACGCCGTGGGGCGTGACGGATTGCCCTGGCTCCAGCTCGAGTCGCCTGCTGTCGAGACGGACCTCGATCTTGTCGGGCTCGAACGAGACCAGTCCGGCCACCCGGCGTACCTCTGGCCACGCCTCAAGGTAGGACCAGGCGGCCCGGCGGTGTTCGCCGATGTCGTAGTAGCTCGCCAGACCCTTGTAGGGGCAGAACGTCTGGCCGTCCACGGGGGACAGGGCGGACGCCCTTGACGGCCAACGGTCCTTGCTGCCATGACAAGCCCATCGTGCCTTCCTAACTTTCTAAATTAGCTATGGGGGTTAGTATTGAAGCAAGACCTGATGTAACCTGTCAATGCTGTTAAGGAGGTTAGAGTGAAGGCAGTGCATGACGAGGCGTTGCTACTGGCGCTGCTCAACAGCGCGCCGGTCGTCGACGGCGTGCCCCGCGATGACCTCGCCGACGACGGCAAGGCACACGGCTGGTTGACCGCACACGCACCGTCCGTTCCGCGGGTGTCCGCCCAAGCCCTGCGGGAGTGCAGGACCGCACTACAGGCGGTGGTGCGTGGTGAGTCGGCGCCGGCATCGCTGACGCCGTTCCTCGACGGGGTCATCCGCCGGCCGGTGTTCACCGCCGACGGCCTCGACTGGACGATCGAGGGCGACTCGGTCGTCGTACGGGCCGTGCTCGCTTGGAACGCGCTGCGCACCGCCGCGCCGGGCCGGTTGCGGCCGTGCGCCAACACCGAGTGCGCGCTGTTCCTGGTGGACCGCAGCAAGGGCAACACCGCGCGCTGGTGCTCGATGGCCGTCTGCGGCAACCGGATGAAGGCCCGCC
>DASRHY010000091.1:0-36602 GCA_035650275.1 Kribbellaceae bacterium
GGCGAGGGTCGCGTCCAGACCAGCGACCAGCAGGAGCACTGGCTGTACAACTACATGCCGAATCGCTTCTGCGGGTCAACGTCGAGGAGCGGGTGCGGCAGACGCTCTTCAATTCCTGGACGAGTTGGCCCTGTGGTCGGACGCCGCGAAGATTCGCTGACGATGCGGGAGAAGCTGTTGGTTCGCTACCCCGGAGCCGCGAAGGGCACGGAGATCGGCGAGCGTTGAGAATGATGGCCATCAGCCCGAACCCGTACGTGGAGTGAACCGGCCCGCCTCGCGCTCTCGGCCCTCGGTCGGCTCAGCTCCTCGCGTCCCGGGTGAGTCGTTCGCCGACGCGGGAGAGCACCTTGAGCGCGATCGACGGCATGGTCTCGACGACCGAGTGGAAGCGGCGGTCGGTGATGACGAGCAGGTCGACGGGCGATGTCGTCGTGACGGTCGCCGTCCGCGGGCTGTTCGTGATGAGCGCGATCTCGCCCAGCCAGTCGCCGGGACCGAGGTCAGCGATCTTCTTCCCGTTCCTCGTCACCCGCGCTGTGCCCTCGATGAGGACGAAGAACTCCCGTCCCGGCTTACCCTCGCGGGTGAGGACGGTTCCCTCGCGTACGTCCAACTCGTCTGCGGTCTTCGCGAGCTCGCGGAGCTCGTTTTTCGAGCACCCTGAGAAGAGCGCCACCTTCTTCAGGAGCTCGACCTTGGCATCACGGCGCAGCGGCATGACGCGATCGTAAGACGGGGCTCGTATCAATGGAAGCCACGACCCGGCCTTGGTGCGGGACCCTGTTGCGTCTGCTCTCTCACGTTCCGTCGGTGACTCCGGGACCCGCCTCGGACACATCCCGGACCAGGTGGAACTGCTGCCGGGTGTTCAGGCCTGGCCCGGGCGACCGTCCGGGGTCTCCGCCTCACGACCAGCGCCCGCTCCGTCATCCGGCCCGTACCGGGGTCGACCGGCCCGGTCTGCGGGTCGACCGCCTGGTCACCGCTCGCGGCTCCGTCGGCGGGTCACGAGACCCGCCGCCCCGGCCATGGCGGCCACCGTCGCGCGGCGCCACGACCGGCCCGAGGCTCCGCCACGCTAGGTCGGCGCATCCAATTGGGTATCACAGCAGGCTACCGAACGGCCGCACGGTCGATGTGGATCTGGCAGAGGCGACCAGCTGGGGAAGGCGGTTGCCTGTAGCAACAAGTCTGTCAATGGCTGTGTCAATGAAGCGGAGTTGGGACATGCCGGACATAACAGTCACGACAACGTGTGGGTGGGTCTGTGACGCCGTCGACAGCCCGGCTGGTGTCTAGCAGCAGACTTCTAATCCGTGGGTTGTGGGTGCGAGTCCGACGGGGGCTACAGCGCGTGATGTGCCTCTGCCTGCGGAAACGTCCGCGCCACCTGCTGCCCACCTATGGACTTCAGTGGTGTGTGCGTGCGGATGGCCGTATCGTTCGAAGGGTCACGCACCGCTGAATTCGGAGCGGTGTGTTCCGGCTGCCCTAGACCCCGGTGGCACTCCAACGGAGTACTGCTTGCTGAGGGTCGGGCCAATGGTTCTCACACGTACTGCAGATCAGCAGCCGCCTGTGGCCGGCTACCGCGATGGGTCCGGTACGCCAGGGGCAGAGCTAGTGGGAGCCGCCGGGTTCGCGCAGTCTGGTTCGCCCCGGGAAGGGCCTGCAGACGGCAGGCGTCACGCACGGCGGGTGGAGCAGGCTGACCGGCTGCAGCTGCAGTACGGCGAGGGGCCCTGCGTACCGGTGCGCAGGGAGCACCACAGTCTTCAGAAGCGACACGTCCAGGCCGCCCAAGAGGCGGCTCATCAAGCCCCACCCGTTCTCAGGTGTCGGTCCGTAAGGAGATCAACCTCTAGGAGTGGACCATGACTTCAGCAGCAGGTTCCGATAATTCGCCTCCGGGGGAATTCCAACCCGTTGGTGGCAAGCTCGAGCGTGGGCTCATCTGGGTGTTCATCGTAGTGCCTACTCTCGCGCTACTGCCGGGGATCTTCCTCGTCTGGGGCAGCTGGATCGGCTGGCACGACATCGTCCTCCTGGTCGTGTTCTACGTGATCACCGCCACCGGCATCGGCGCCGGCTACCACCGAGGCCTCACCCATGGCTCCTTCAAGAGCAAGCGTGTCCTCAAGATCGGCCTCGCAATCGCCGGCAGCATGGCTCTCGAAGGACCCGTCATCCGCTGGGTAGCCGACCACCGCAAACACCACAAGTTTTCGGATCGAGATGGAGACCCACACTCGCCCTGGCGCTACGGAACCACCGCATGGGCGGTGACCAAGGGGTTCGTTTTTGCCCATGTCGGATGGGTGCTCTGGGGCGAAGACCGCGCTGACCCGAAGCACTACGCCCCAGACCTCCTGAACGACCGCGACATGGTATCGATTTCGCGGCACTTCCGTGGACTGGCGGCAGTCTCTCTGCTAACACCTGCGCTCATCGGTGGGCTTTGGGACAGGTCGTGGCACGGTGCCGCTACCGGATTCTTCTGGGGCACGCTGGTCCGCATCGCCCTGATGCACCATGTCACGTTCTCGATCAACTCGATCTGTCATGTCACCGGCGAGAAACCCTTTGACGCCCGCGACCGGTCAGGGAATGTCTGGTGGCTTGCCATCCTGAGCCAGGGCGAGTCATGGCACAACCTCCACCACGCCGACCCCACTTGCGCACGCCACGGTGTACTCAAGGGACAGGTCGACGTCAACGCCTGGATCATCAAGCGATTCGAACGGCTGGGCTGGGCGTACGACGTCAAATGGCCAGACCAGGAACGCCTCAAGAAGAAGCGTGCGGCCGCAGCTTGACCTGATGAGCTCCAGTCATCCGTGACACGGACGCCGGTCTCAACAGGCGATGTACACGAGCCGACCCCTTGACCAGTGCAGTGAAGGTAGCCATCCCACTTCGGGCTCATAGACACAACCTCCGGCAACACGGCAGGGCCACCAGCCCGCGGAAGACGCCACGGCGCTGCAGGTCGCCGGCCCATCAGCTGGCCTGCCAAGTGGTGCGACGCGGCTGACACTCATCGGGTCGGCGGCGGGAAACGTCCGACGAGTCCCTTCGCGACGACCTGGTACAACGGAACCGCTTCCGGCAGGCCGCGCAGACGGTGGTCACCGAGACTGCGGAAGCGCACTCCGTCCGGCGCTGACTCGCGCGCCGCGAGCCTGGTGTCGCCGGAGACAAGTATCTGGCCGCCGTGCGCCATCGCACAGACGCGTGCCACGGTATGGACGGCCAGGCCGATGTAGGTGCCCTTGTTGAGCGTCGGGTAGCCGCTGTGGATCCCGGCCCGGACCCGCACCCGGAGACCGTCGGCCCACGTTCGTACAGGCAGCTCACGTTGTACCGCGACTGCCGTGTCGAGGGCGGCGGCGGGCGTCTCGAACACCGCGAAGAACTCGTCTGCTCGCGCGTCGACGACGACACCGGCGGCTTGCGACGCGGCGTCGGTCAGCAGCGTCCGCACGTCGTTGATCAGTGTCCCGTAGCGCTCGCCCAGACGATGGACCAGCGCCGTCGAGTCCTCGACGTCGGTCATCAGCATCGTCACGAAACCGGTCGGCAGCCGCACCGGTACCCGTCCCGCGAGCTCGCCGAACTCCCGCTCCGACCGCAGTTGGCCGGCGATGAACCCGACCGGCACGATCCGGTATTTCTTGGCGGCGTTCAGCAGCCGCTTCCGCGCACGTTCCCGGGCATGGTCGTCCTCGAAGCTGACCTGGTTGAAGCGAGACAGCGCGTTCCGGACATGCGACTCGTCGTGGATCGGCAGCCTCCGCCGGCCTCGTGAGTCCACGTACGCGAATGCGCTGTCCGGCAGGTCGGCTCGCTTCGCCGCGTCGAGTCGGGCCATGTGAGTCCTGGGACTAGTCCCAGCCCAGGTAGAAGGCGTCGAGGCCGACAGCCATCGGTATGCCCGGCCGGGTGCCGGTCTGGCGGGACATACCCTCGGGGAACTCGGCTGCATCGAAGTCCTCCCAGCCCAGTCCGTCGATGTCGGCCTTGTGCGCGCGCGGCGACTCCACCCCGACCTCGAACGTGTCGGTGATGTCGACCGCGTGCGCCCCGCAGGGTGAGCCGGATGCCCACACCTCCCGGACGCCACCCCACTCCTCCAGGCCCTCGTCGGCGACCTGCTGACCGAAGACCCAGCGGTTGCCGGCGTCGCGGACCGCATCCAGGGTCGCCTGGCCGCAGGGGACGTGGTCGGCCTGGTTCAGGTTCGCCGACCCGGCCCAGCGGTCCTTGAAGTTATTGGTCAGCACGACCTGCGGCCGGTACCGGCGAGCCACCCGGGAGATTTCGCGGCGCAGTTGCACGCCGTACTCGAGCACGCCGCCCGGCAGGCCGAGGAGCTCGACCTCGTCGACGCCGACGTTCCGGGCCGACTCGCGCTGCTCGGATTCACGGAGCGGGCCGGACTGCTCCGGCGGGGTGCCGTCCATGCCGGCCTCGCCGCTGGTCAGCAGGCAGTACACCACCCGCTTGCCCAGGTTGGTCCAGAGCGCGACCGCGGCCGCACCGCCGAACTCCAGGTCATCCGGGTGTGCGACGACGGCAAGCGCGGTCTCCCAGTCCTCCGACAACGGCTCCAACGGCTCAGGTGTAGCCATGCCCGCGAGCCTAGCTCCCCGCCGAATGGTCAGGCGCCGAAGACTTGGCCCGTGTAGGCGTTGGCGAAGGTGCGGGTGGGGTCGAGGCGATCGCGGACGGCGAGGAGTCGTCGTACCGGGGGTTGAATGAGCCGCTTCACTGGCTCGCGCAGTGCATCGATGTCCAAGACGGGACCCAGCAGTTCCGCCACTGGATCCGTAGAACCGGGGCCCGGCCTGTTCGGGTCGTTCGGCCTGCCGCCGGCTCTGTCGCGGTTCTGGAAGTTTTCGGCCGCGCGCGGCGATTCGCCCGGGTCGCCGTGGTCTATATCCGTAGACCGCCGATCCGGCGCGGAACCGACAGAACTTCACTGGACCATGAACAGAACTGGAGCTACAGCTATGACGATCACCGACACGATCGCTGGTAAGACGGTGCTGGTGACCGGAGCCAACCGTGGTATCGGTCAGGCGCTGGTCACCGAGGCCCTGCGGCTCGGCGCGAAGCGGGTGTACGCCGCGACCCGGCAGCCGTTCTCCCACCCCGACCAGCGGGTCACGCCGCTGATCTTGGACGTGACCGATACCGAGCAGATCGCGGCGGCCGCCGAACAGGTCGGGGATCTCGACGTCTTGATCAACAACGCGGGGATCGCGCGGTTCGACGACCTGAGCGAACGGGCCGCGCTAGAGGACCACCTGGCGGTCAACCTGTACGGCACCTACGGCGTGACGCAGGCCTTCCTGCCGGCGCTGCTGCGCTCGCGGGGGGCAATCGTGAACAACGTGTCGGTGATGGCGCTGGCACCGTTCCCGGTCACGCCGGCCTACGCGGTCTCGAAGGCGGCCGCGTTCAACCTGACCCAGTCGCTGCGGGCGCTGCTGACCGGCCGGGGCGTGCGGGTGCACGCCGTGCTGACCGGGCCGACGGACACCGACATGACCCGGGCCTACGACATCCCCAAGGCCTCGCCGGGCTCGGTCGCGCAGGCGATTTTCGAGGGCGTGGCCAACGGTGAGGACGACATCTTCCCCGACCCGATGTCGCAGGCGGTGGCCGACGACTGGCACAACGGCGCGGTCAAGGCCATGGAACGCCAGAACGCGGCGGCCGTCGCCGCATAGGGGAAGTGTCATCGCACCGCAACAGCGCTGCCTGCTCCGCAGACCCACGCCGCGGCCGACACCGTGGCCATGACGCAACTTGCGCCAGGCCAAGGCGTCGTTGTGGGCCGCCCCCGAGGGAACCGCTGCGGTGGGCAGCGCAAGAGCCGCGAACCAGGGCTCCATTGCGCCCCCGGCAGGATTCGAACCTGCGGCCAACGGATTAGAAGTCCGACGCTCTATCCAGCTGAGCTACGGGGGCCGGTACGACGGCCGGCTGGGGGCCGCCCGGACAAGTTTGACAGACCGGGGGCCAGGACGGCCCCACGGTGGGCATGCCGCGAGGTCGGATGTCTGGGAAGGCCGGACTGACCCGTCGGTAGGCTGCGAGTATGAGCCTAACCCCAGCGTCGCCAGGCCCGGGCGGCTCGGCGTACTCACCTGGCGGTCCGTACCCGCATGTCGCCGCGATGGGCCCGCACCCGGTGCCGGGGCAGAAGCGCAACCGAGGCATCCTGGTCGGGATCTTGATCGCGGTCGTGATGGCCGTCGCCGGCCTGGCGATCTTCGGCATCGTCTACAACCAGACCGGATCCGCCGGGTTCATCTGGGGGCTCATCTTCGCGTTCATCCCGATGGTCGTGCTGGTCGCGCTGTACCTGTGGCTGGACCGGTACGAGCCGGAGCCGGCGCGGTACGTGGTGACCGCGTTCTGCTGGGGTGCGTTCATCGCGACGCTGGTGTCGATCTTCATCAACACCGAAGCAGCGCAGCTGATGGGGGAGACCCGCGGCGGCGGCTCGCGGGCGGCGGTGTTCGTGGCGCCGCCGGTGGAGGAGTTCGCCAAGGGCGTGGTGATCCTGCTGATCGCGCTGGTGCGGCGCAAGGAGTTCGACGGGATCATCGACGGCCTGGTGTACGCCGGGATGGTGGCGATCGGGTTCGCCTTCACCGAGAACATCCTCTACTACGGCCGGGTGTTTCGGGCCGCGGCCGAGGAGGGCGGCGACGACGCCGGGCTGCAGAGCGCCTGGGTTCTGTTCATCATCCGGGGCGTGATCTCGCCGTTCGCGCACCCGCTGTTCACGGCGTTCATAGGTATAGGTATCGGGATCGCGGTCCGGCACCGCAGCACGGTGGTCCGCTTCCTCGCGCCCGTGGTCGGCTACCTGACCGCTGTGCTTGCGCACGCGCTCTGGAACGGCGGTGCCAGCATCGCCGGGGCCGGCGGCTTCATCTTCCTCTACCTGATGATCATGGCGCCGATCTTCGTCGGCATGGTGATCTTCGCGATCCTGATGCGGTTCCGGGAGTCGCAGATGATCGCCTCCCGCCTGTACGACTACGTCCGGTTCGGCTGGATCCTGCCGCAAGACGTTCCGCTGGTTGCGACGCTGCGCGGACGGCGCACGCTGCGCCAGTACGCGAAGCGGGTCGGGCCGGAGGCCGAGGCGGCCGCGAAGAACTTCCAGCGCACCGCGACCGAGCTGGCTTACCTCCGCGACAAGATGGTGCGACAGGTGATCGGAGGCGAGGCGCTGCAGAACGAGAAGGCGCTGCTGGACGAGCTTCGCCGCCGTCGTCCTGGCGTACCGTTTCCCCCGATGCCCGCGTTCGCCGGACCCCCGGTGGGTACGGCGCCGGGCCCGGCAGGATACGGACAGCCCGGAACCGGGTACGGTCCGTACCCTCCGGGGCGCTAGTGTCCTGCAAATACACCCTGTCTGCCCGTATCGACCGCCAACGGGAATGACCATGCCTTTGCTTCTGTGCCGACTCAACGGGCACTCTGTGCTCGTGGGTGGATCGCGTGGGTAAGAAGGCCGGCGGGTCCGTGGACGAGAACCCGCCGGCCTCCGACCTGGAGGCGGGTCGACCGGAACCGGCCGGCGACCAGCCTCCGGCCGACGACGCCCCGGTGGACCACGCCCAGGTGAACGACACCCCGGTGGTCGACCCTCCCACGGTGGAGGTGCCGCCGACCGTTCAACAGGTCGCCGCGGCCAAGCCGCCGAGCCCGGTGCCCGCGGACCCGCGCTCGATCGCGCTGGTGACCGCGCTGATGCGTTTCCGCGAGGCGCTGTCCAGCAGCAGCCTGAGCCTGCCACTCGAGGTGGTCGGCGTGGACACCGCTCGCCGTACCGTCCGCGGGATGCTCGACCAGCTGGACGACTACGTGCTGCCACGGCTGGTGCAGATCGACGCCCCGGTGCTCACCGTGGTCGGCGGCTCTACCGGTGCCGGCAAGTCCACCCTGGTCAACTCGCTCGTCGGCGACGTCGTCACCGAGCCCGGCGTACTGCGCCCGACCACCCGGTCCCCGGTGCTGGTGCACAACCCCGCCGACGCCGCCTGGTTCAGCGGCGACCGGATCCTGCCTAGTCTGCCGCGCTCCACCGGATCCACGCCGGGCGGCATGGACCCCGGCTCGCTGCGACTCGTTGCCGCCGACACCATTCCGGAGGGGCTCGCCATACTCGATGCCCCGGACATCGATTCCGTCGTCGAGGCGAACCGCGAGCTCGCCGCGCAGCTGCTGGCGGCGGCGGACCTTTGGTTGTTCGTGACAACGTCCGCGCGGTACGCCGACGCGGTGCCGTGGGACTTCCTGCGGGATGCCGCCGAGCGCAGCACAGCGGTCGCTGTCGTGCTCGACCGGGTCGCCGCCGCGTCGCTCGACGACGTCACCGGACACCTGGCGCACATGCTGCTCGACCGCGGCCTCGGCGACTCGCCGATGTTCTCGATCCCGGAGACGGTGACCGACGAGCGCGGCATGCTGCCGAAGGAGACCGTTGCCACCATCTATGGCTGGCTCACCATGCTGGCCGCCGACGCGAACGCCCGGGCCGCCGTCGTACGACGCACGCTCGAAGGCGCGGTCAAGCAGATGGTGCGCAAGACCCCGGCATACACGGCAGCGGTCAAGACCCAGGCCGTCACCTCCGCGGAGCTGCGGGCCGCGGTCGAGACGGCGTACGCGCGGGCGGTCAGCGACATCGAGAAGGGCACCCGGGACGGCACCATGCTGCGCGGCGAGGTGCTCGCCCGGTGGACCGAGTTCATCGGTACCGGTGAGGTGCTCAAGTCGCTGCAGTCCCGGGTCAGCCGGACCCGTGACAGGGTCCGCAACAGCGTCAAGGGCCGGCCGGAGGCGTCCGAAGAGGATCTCGCGGTCGCGGTCGAGACCGGCCTGGAGGCGCTGCTGCGCGAGCACGCCGAGGCGGCCGCCGAGCGCGCGGAGGAGTCCTGGCAGTCGACCACCGCGGGACGGCACCTGCTGGAGGGCGGCGATCGCGACATCGGTCGCTCGTCGAAGAAGTTCAGCCGGGAGGCCGCGCGCGCGGTGCGCGAGTGGCAGGGGTACGTGCTCGAGCTGGTCCGGCGCGAGGGCGCGGACAAGCGGGCGACGGCCAGGGTGCTGTCGTACGGCGTGAACGGGCTGGGCATCGCGCTGATGATCGTGGTGTTCGCCAGTACCGCCGGGATCCCGACCGGCGCCGAGGTCGGAGTCGGCGTCGGGACCGCCATGGTGGGCCAGAAACTGCTCGAGGCGGTCTTCGGTGACCAGGCGGTGCGGTCGTTGGCCCAGAAGGCACGGCAAGATCTGGACAGCCGCGTGCGAGTGTTGATGGACAAGGAGATGTCCCGGTTCCTGCAACTGCTCGACGCGCACCCGGTGGACCCGGATGTGACGCGGCGACTGACAGAGGCCGTACGCGCGGTGGAGGACTGCACGTGACAGGGATCGTGAGCGCGGTCAAGGGACTCGCCCGCGGGTCGACCGACGTACTCACCAAGATCGACGCACTCGGTGAGGCGGCAAAGGTGGGCGACGGCCGACTGGATCCGGTTCTGCTCTCCGAGGCCGAGAAGGTCGTGGACCGCGCCACCCAGCGGCTGCGGATGTCCGGTGACCTGACCGTGGTCGCGCTGGCCGGCGCGACCGGGTCCGGCAAGTCGTCGACGTTCAACGCGCTCACCGGTCTGGACCTGGCGGCGACCGGCGTGCGGCGGCCGATGACGACCCTGCCGCTGGCCTGCGTCTGGGGCGACGAGCCGGCCACCGAGCTGCTCACCTGGCTCGGCATCCCGCGCCGGCACCAGGTCGCGCACCGCAGCACCCTTGAGGTGGCCAGCGCCGACGAGCTCGACGGGCTGGTGCTGCTGGACCTGCCCGACCACGACTCGACCGAGCTCGAGCACCGGCTGATCGTGGACCGGCTGGTCGAGCTGGTCGACATGATGATCTGGGTGGTGGACCCGCAGAAGTACGCCGATGCCGCGCTGCACAACCGGTACCTGAAGCCGCTGGCGCCGTTCTCCTCGGTGATGGTGTTCACGCTGAACCACTCCGACAAGCTCAGGCCGGTGGAGCGCGACCGGTGTGTCGCGGACTTCGAGCGGCTGCTGCGCGACGACGGGCTCACCGACCCGGCCGTGCTGGCCACCTCGGCGATGACGGGGCTCGGGCTGAACGACCTGCGCGAGATGCTCGTCAAGCGGGTCAGCGACAAGAAGACCGCCCGCGACCGGCTCGCCGCGGACGTGGATCGCATCGCTGACCGGCTCGCGGCCGAGTGCGGCTCGGCGAAGACGCCCGAGATCAAGAAGTCCAAGATCGCGGCCCTGGTGGACGCACTGGCCGAGGCCAGCGGCGTGCCGGTCGTGGTGGACGCGGTACGACGCTCGTTCCTGCGCCGGTCCCGGGCCGCGACCGGATGGCCGGTCACCAAGTGGCTGGTGCGGTTCAGGCCCGACCCGCTGCGGCGGCTGCACCTGGACATGCCGAAGCGGAAGAAGAGCCTGGACTCCTGGGGCGAGCAGGTAACGGTCTCCCGGTCGTCGCTGCCGGCCGCGACGCCGGTGCAGCGGGCGCAGCTCGACACCGCGATGCGCGACATCGCCGCCGCGGCCGCGGAAGGGCTGTCCCGGCCGTGGGCGGACTCGGTGCGTACCGAGATCCGGCTGCGCGAGGAGTCGATCGCCGACGAGCTGGACGCCGCGATCGCGCGGACCGACCTCGGCGTCGGCGGCAAGCCGCGCTGGTGGACGGTGAACCAGATCCTGCAGTGGTTCCTGTTCCTCGTCGCGGTCGGTGGCGGGCTGTGGTTGCTGGCGCTGGTGTTCTTCGAGTACCTGCAGCTGCCCGACCCGCCGCTGCCGGAGTGGCGCGACATCCCGGTCCCGACCCTGCTGCTGGTCGGCGGCGCGGCGCTCGGTGTCCTGGTGGCCTTCGGCTGCCGGCTGTTCGCGGCCGTCGGGGCGAACCGCCGGGCCCGCGCCGCCGACAAGGCCCTGCGCAGCGAGCTGGCCAAGGTCGCGGACGAGCAGATCATCACCCCCGCCCGGGCCGAGCTCGAGGCGTACGCCCACTGCCGCGACCAGCTGGCCCTGGCACGTCGCTGACCCAGCCTCGCGGAGCACCCCGGCTCGCACCCGCGGTTCGCACCCGCGGTTCGGACGCGCGGTTCGGAAGACGTCAGCGGCTGGCAGAGGTGCACCGCGACGCGGGTCCGTTCATCGCTGCGGAGCGGGTCGTTCACTATGCCGATCATCGGTCACTTTTTACTTTTCTGTGGATGCCCAGCGCGTGGGGGCCACTCCCGTGAGTGGCCGACTCCGCGCGGCCGAGAGGAGTCTGACGTTCCCGCGGAAGCGTCGGTCGTGGCTCGCTCGCGGGCTTCGTGCTCGCTGTCGCGATTCGTGCGCACTGACGGATTTCGCGCTCGCTGTTTGGATCCGCTGCTCGATGACGCACTGCAACAGGTCATCGAGCACCGAAGACCGTCACCCAGCCCACCACACGTCACCCAGCGCAAACCGCCTACAACGCTCCCAGGGACCCGATCATCGATCTCTCGCGTACTCGTGCTGCGGATGAGCGATGGGCCGGTTTCCGTCCACAGGGCGGCTGATCGGCCGCGTCGTCCACAGCTCGCAGGATCGCCCGGCGGATGGTGCCGGACACCGACATCCTCTCTGGCGTCCGCACCAGACGATGAGAGGAATGGTGGACACGATGAGCGTTGGTGAGATCTACCTGGACGTGCAGGGCCGTGTCGGCGGCGAGGTGAAGTTCAAGACGTCGACCTCCGGTGTGGCGATGGCATCGTTCCGGCTCGCCTCGACCCCCCGGTTCTTCAACCGGGCCGAGGGCGGCTGGTCGGACCGGCCGACGACCTGGTTCACGGTCGAGTGCTGGCGTGGCCTCGCGGAGAACGTCAATGAGTCGCTGGTGAGCGGCCAGCCGGTGCTGGTGACCGGCCGGCTGAAGACCACCGAGTGGGTCGACAAGGAGGGCCAGACGCAGTCCAGGTCGGTGATCGACGCGTACTCGGTGGGCCACGACCTCAGCCGTGGCACCGCGATCTTCCACAAGAGCGCGGCGAAGACCAACCAGCAGCCCGACTCGCTGCGCGACGAGATGCGCGAGCTGGTCGACGACGTGGAGAACGAGGAGGTCAACCCGTTCCACGTCGACGACGGCGCGCCGTTCGCGACCGCGCTCGGGCTGGCGGCCGACTCGACCGATGACGGTGCCGGGGGTGCCGTGCGGGCTGCCTGAGCACCGCTGGCTCCCAGCTGTCCCCTCCGGTTGGGAGCCAGCGGCCCCACCGCCTAGGGTTGTCGTCATGGCGGAATTCATCTACACGCTTCGTGCTGTCCGGAAGGCACACGGCGACAAGGTCGTCCTCGACAACGTCACCTTGAACTTCCTGCCCGGCGCGAAGATCGGCGTGGTCGGCCCGAACGGGACCGGCAAGTCCTCGCTGCTCAAGATCATGGCCGGGCTGGACCAGCCCTCCAATGGCGAGGCCAGGCTGGCGGACGGCGCCACGGTGGGCATCCTGCTGCAGGAGCCGCCGCTGACCGAGGGCAAGACCGTGCTGGAGAACGTAGAGGAGGGGGTCGGCGACACCAAGGCGAAGCTCGACCGCTTCAACGAGATCTCCGCCGAGCTGGCCGACCCGGACGCCGACTACGACACGCTGCTGGCGGAGATGGGTGAGCTGCAGACCGAGCTCGACCACCGCAACGCGTGGGACATCGACGCCCAGCTCGACCAGGCGATGGACGCGCTGCGTTGCCCGCCCGCGGACTCGATCGTCGACAAGCTGTCCGGTGGTGAGCGCCGGCGGGTCGCGCTGTGCAAGCTGCTGCTCCAGCAGCCAGACCTGCTGCTGCTCGACGAGCCCACCAACCACCTGGACGCCGAGTCGGTGCAGTGGCTGGAGCAGCACCTGCAGAAGTACGCCGGCTGCGTACTGGCGATCACGCACGACCGGTACTTCCTGGACAACCTGGCCGAGTGGATCCTGGAGCTCGACCGCGGCAAGACCTACCCGTACGAGGGCAACTACTCGACGTATCTGGAGACCAAGCAGCAGCGGCTGGTGGTCGAGGGGCGCAAGGATGCCAAGCGGCGCAAGATCCTGGAGCGCGAGCTCGAGTGGGTTCGCTCCAACCCGAAGGCCCGCCAGGCCAAAAGCAAGTCACGGCTGTCCCGCTACGAGGAGCTCGCGGCCGAGGCTGAGCGTTCCAAGAAGCTCGACTTCGAGGAGATCACGATCCCGCCGGGTCCGCGGCTCGGCAGCACCGTGCTCGAGGTCACCGACCTGCGCAAGGGCTTCGGCGACCGCAACCTGATCCACGACCTGAGTTTCAGCCTGCCCCGCGCCGGGATCGTCGGTGTCGTCGGCCCGAACGGCGTCGGCAAGTCCACGCTGTTCCGGATGATCGTCGGGGAGGAGAAGCCGGACAGCGGCGAGCTCAAGCTCGGCGACACCGTGCGCGTCTCGTACGTCGACCAGTCTCGCGGCGGCCTGGACCCGAAGAAGACGGTCTGGGAGATGGTGTCCGACGGGCTCGACCACATCAAGGTCGCGAACTTCGAGATGCCCAGCCGCGCGTACGTCGCGTCGTTCGGCTTCAAGGGCCCGGACCAGCAGAAGGGGACCGGCGTACTGTCCGGCGGCGAGCGGAACCGGCTGAACCTGGCGCTGACCCTGAAGATCGGCGGCAACCTGCTGCTGCTCGACGAGCCGACCAACGACCTGGACGTCGAGACCCTGCAGTCGCTGGAGGACGCGCTGCTCGACTTCCCGGGCTGTGCCGTGGTGATCTCCCACGATCGCTGGTTCCTGGACCGGGTCGCCACCCACATCCTGGCCTGGGAAGGCAACGACGAGGACCCGTCGAAGTGGTTCTGGTACGAGGGCAACTTCGCGGCCTACGAGGCGAACAAGATCGAGCGCCTCGGCCCCGAGGCGGCCCGTCCGCACCGGGTCACGTACCGCAAGCTCACTCGCGACTGAGATCGGCTGGGTACCCTCGCCCGACGGAGTTCGGCGGGAGCACAACGTCCGAGCCCAGCTTTAGCCCGGAGTCAGTCGAAGGGGAAGCCGACGTAGTTCTCGGCGAGGCTGCGGGCGTATGCCTCGGAGCTGGTCACATAGCGGAGCTGGGCGAGTTGAAGCCGTTCGGTGTACGGGTCGTGGCCGGGCAGCTGATGCAGCATCGACGTCATCCACCAAGAGAAGTGCTGGGCCCGCCAGACCCGCTCCAAGCAGGTCCGTGAGTACGACTCGAGCAGGTCGGTCCGCCCCTCGGCGTACCAGGCGGTGAGGGCGGTAGCGAGGGCGCGGACGTCCGCTAGTGCGAGGTTCATGCCCTTCGCGCCGGTCGGCGGCACGATGTGCACCGCGTCGCCGGCGAGGTACAGCCGCTGCCACTGCATCGGTTCGACGACCATGCTCCGCATCGCGGTGATGCCCTTGTCGATCACCGGGCCTTCGGTCAGCCGCCAGTCGCCGATCACCTCGAGCCGCGAGTGCAGCTCGTCCCAGACCCGGCCGTCGGACCAGTCGCCGAGGTCGGCGTCCGGGGCGACCTGCAGGTACAGCCGCGAGATCGTCGGCGACCGCATGCTGACCAGCGCGAAGCCGCGTGTCGAGTGGCAGTAGATCAGCTCCTCGGTCGACGGCGCGGCTTGGGCCAGGATGCCGAGCCAGGCGAACGGGTAGGTCCGCTCATAGGCCGACAGCACGCCGTCCGGCACAGCCGCCCGGCACACTCCGTGGAACCCGTCGCAGCCGGCGACGAAGTCGCACCGCAGCTCCCGTACGGCGCCGTCGTGCGCGAACCGGATCAGCGGCTCGTCCCCGGTCAGCCCGTCCAGCTGTACGTCGCCGACGTCGAACAGGATCTGTCCGCCAGCGGCGAGTCGGGCCGCGATCAGATCCTTGACCACCTCCTGCTGCCCGTACACGGTGATCGCCCGGCCGGTCAGCTCGGTCATCGGGATCCGGTGCCGTTCGCCGGCGAACTGCAGGTTGATCCCGCCGTGCTCGAGGCCCTCCCGGTCGAGCCGCGAGCCCACACCGGACGCGCGGAGCAGGTCGACCGAGCCCTGCTCCAGGACGCCGGCCCGGACCCGGCTCTCGACGTACTCGCGGCTGCGGGCCTCAAGCACCACTGACTCGATCCCAGCCAGGTGCAGCAGGTGCGACAGCATCAGCCCGGCCGGTCCGGCGCCGACGATCCCGACCTGGGTGCGCATCGGCATCACCCCACCACCTGGTTCCGCCCGGCACCCCAGGCACCGACCGCCATCAGTGCCACGGCGACCAGCAGCGCGGCGAGCGAGGCGTTCCAACTCCGGGTCCCGTCACGCAGCGCGCCGAGCACGATCGGGCCGGCCGGGCCGATCAGGTACCCGGCCGACTGCACCGTTCCGGACAACCGGCGCGCGACGTCCGCCGTCCGGGCGGCCGTCGATGTGTGCACACAAGCCTCAGAACGGGTACGGCGCGATCGCGCCCTGCATGGTCAGCCACTGCGTCTCGGTGAACGCCTCGATGTTCGCGGCCGGACCGCCGAACCGCGCGCCGGTACCGGACGCGCCACGGCCGCCGAACGGTGCCACCGCCTCGTCGTCCACGGTCTGGTCGTTGATGTGCACGATACCGGTGGGGATCCGGTCGGCCAGGGCGAGCGCGGTCGACACGTCGCCGAGGATGCCGAGCGCCAGCCCGTACTCGGAGTCGGTCGCCAGCGCCACGGCCTCGTCCAGGTCGCTGAACCGGGTGACCGCCGCGACCGGGCCGAACACCTCACCGTCGTACGCCGGGGTCCCGGCGGCTGGTCCCGCGAGCACGGTCGGACGGTAGAACAGCTCTTCATACCGCCCGCCGGCCGCCAGTGTGGCGCCGCCGGAGACGCTGGACGTGACCAGGCCGTGCACCTTGTCCCGCTGCCGCGCATCGATCAGCGGGCCGAGGGCGACCTGCTCGGTGGCCGGGTTGCCGACCGGCAGCTGGTCCGCCTTCGCCGCGAGCCGCTCGACGTAGTCGTCGGCGATCGAGGCGTGCACCAGGTGCCGACCGGTCGCCATGCAGATCTGCCCTTGGTGCAGGAACGACCCGAACGCACCAGCGGAGGCCGCGAGGTCGAGGTCCGCGTCGTCGAGCACGATCAGCGCCGAGTTGCCGCCGAGCTCCAGCAGCGACCGCTTGAGCTGCCGCCCGCAGGCAGCTCCGACCAGACGACCCGCGGCCGACGAGCCGGTGAAGCTGATCACCGGAACCCGCGGATGCTCGACCAGCGCCTCGCCGACCACCGCGTCGCCCGGCAGCACCTGCAGCACACCGGGCGGCAGCCCGGCCTCCTCGAACACCCGGGCCAGCGCGATGCCGCCGGTCACCGCCGTCCGCGGATCGGGCTTGAGCACCACACTGTTGCCTAGGGCAAGGGCCGGAGCGACGGACCGGATCGACAGGATCAGCGGGTAGTTGAACGGCGCGATCACGCCGACCACACCGACCGGACGCCGCCGGGCCAGGCTGAGCCGCGGCCGCGCGGTCGGCAGGATGTCGCCGAGCGTGTGGGACGCGAGCGCGGCCGCCTCGTAGCACTCCTGCGCGGCGACATGGGTCTCGACCTCGGCCTTCGGCGGGATCGAGCCGGCCTCGCGGACCAGCCAGTCCTGCACCTCGGCCGCATGCTCCTCCCAGAGCGCTCCCGCGCGGCGCAGCACCGCCGCGCGTTCCTCGAAGCTGGTCGCCGCCCAGCCGGGCTGTGCCGCAGCCGCGCTGGCCACTGCGTCCGCGACGTCCTCGGGCGACCCGAGGCCGACGCTGCCGAGCTCGGAGCCGGTGGCCGGCTCCATCACGGATGAGATGCCGCCGGCCGACTTCTGCCAGCCGTCGCTGAAGATCTTGCCGGTCCAGGTACCGGCCTCGAGCAGAGTCACGATGGCCTCCCGCCAGGGTTGTCGTCCGGCACCACCCGGACGCCGAGCAAGGTCGGACCGGGTGTTCGTTCAGCGAACGAGCGTTCTTATGGGGAACGTAGGCCCGGCCACCGCGACCGTCAATGGTCCCGGCGCGTTGACGCGACAGCGCAGGGCGTCCTACGTTCGTCATATGAACGTACGTACGGGATGCGAACGGTGATCGTCGAGCTGGCCGACGGCATCGCCGAGCTGGTTCACGACGGCGACTTGGTCGCGCTGGAAGGCTTCACCCATCTCATCCCGTTCGCGGCCGGCCACGAGATCATCCGGCAGGGCCGCCGCAACCTCGCGCTGGCGCGGATGACGCCGGACGTCATCTACGACCAGCTGATCGGCATGGGCTGCGCGTCCCGGCTGATCTTCAGCTGGGGCGGCAACCCGGGCGTCGGCTCGCTGCACCGGTTCCGCGACGCGGTGCAGAACGGCTGGCCGGTGCCGCTCGAGCTCGAGGAGCACAGCCACGCCGGGATGGCGAACCGGTACGTCGCGGGTGCGTCCGGCCTGCCGTTCGCGGTGCTGCGTGGCTACGCCGGCACCGACCTGACCGAGCACGTGAAGCCGATCAGCTGCCCGTTCACCGGCGAGCTGCTGACCGCGGTGCCGGCGCTGCGACCGGATGTCGCGGTGGTCCACGCCCAACGCGCTGACCGCCGTGGCAACGTGCAGCTGTGGGGCATCACCGGGATCCAGAAGGAGGCCGTACTGGCCGCGTCCCGGTCGCTGGTCACGGTCGAAGAGATCGTCGACGAGCTGGAACCCGTCGCCGGCCAGGTGGTTCTGCCCGGGTGGGCGGTCACCGCGGTGGCGGAGGCGCCGGGCGGTGCGCACCCGTCGTACGCGATGGGCTACAGCGACCGCGACAACGACGCGTATGTCGGCTGGGACGAGATCAGCCGGGACCGCGGCCGGTTCACCGACTGGATGCGCGAGCACGTCCTGGAGGCGGCGTGACGACCGGCTACACCGACGACGAGATGATGACGGTCGCCGCGGCCCGGCGGCTGCGCGACGGCGCGGTCTGCTTCGTCGGAATCGGCCTGCCGAGCACGGCCGCGAACCTGGCCCGCCGTACTCACGCTCCCGGCCTGGTGCTGGTGTACGAGTCCGGCTGTCTCGGTGCGAAGCCGGACCGGCTGCCGCTGTCGATCGGCGACGGTGAGCTCGCCGCGACCGCGGACGCGGTGGTGAGCGTGCCGGAGGTCTTCAACTACTGGCTGCAGCCCGGACGGATCGACGTCGGGTTCCTCGGCGCGGCGCAGATCGACCGGTATGCGAACATCAACACCACCGTGATCGGCTCCTACGACCACCCGCGGGTCCGGCTGCCCGGTGCCGGTGGCGCACCCGAGATCGCCGCCTGCTGCCGGGAGGTCGTGGTGGTGCTCCGGCACAGTGCGCGGGCGTTCGTCGAGCGGGTCGACTTCGTCACCTCCGTCGGGTACGGCGACGGCCCGGGCCATCGCGAACGGCTCGGCCTGCCCGGCGCGGGACCGCGGCTGGTAGTCACCGATCTCGGCATCATGGAGCCCGACCCGGACACCTGCGAGCTCACCCTCACCCAGCTGCATCCCGGTCTGACCGTGGCCGATGTCCGGGCCGCGACCGGCTGGGACCTCGCGGTGGCGGACCCGGTCGGCCGCACCGAACCGCCGGGTCCCGACGAGCTGGACGTGCTGCGTGCGCTGAATGCGACGATCGCCAGGAGAGGAGCGACATGACCTTCGTCCTCCCGCGGTACGCCGACGACACCGCCGGCCAGCCGTCGCTGGACCATCCCGACTATCGCTCGACCGCGTTGCGGCACCCGACCCAGCCGCTGGTCGTGCTTCCGCAGCGGCTGACCGAGGTGACCGGCCCGCTGCTGGGGGAGGAACGTGTCGGCGAGCTCGACCACGACCTGACCCGGCAGCACGCCGGCGACCCGCTCGGCCAGCGGATCGTCGTACACGGCCGGGTGCTGGACGGCGACGGCCGGCCGGTGCCGGCAACCCTGGTGGAGATCTGGCAGGCGAACGCGGCCGGCCGGTACCGGCACGTGGTGGACGAGACCCGGGCGCCGATCGACCCGAACTTCACCGGTGCCGGCCGGGTGATGACCGATGCCGAGGGCAACTACCGGTTCGTGACCGTCAAGCCGGGCGCGTACCCGTGGAAGAACCACCCGAACGCCTGGCGCCCGGCGCACATTCATCTGTCCCTGTTCGGACGGGCGTTCACCCAACGGCTGGTGACCCAGATGTACTTCCCGGACGACCCGCTGTTCGGCCAGGACCCGATCTTCAACGCGGTCCGGGACCCGGCCGCCCGGCAGCGGATGATCTCGCGGTACGACCACGACCGGACCGAGCCAGGCTGGGCGCTCGCGTACGCGTTCGACATCGTGCTGCGTGGCCGGGACGCGACCCCGCTGGACGACGACGATGACTGACCGCCTCGGTACGACGCCGTCGCAGACGGTCGGGCCGTTCCTGTCGATCGGGCTGAGCTGGGCCGACGGGCCGTACGTCGTGCCCGAGGAGACAGGGGGTGCCGTGCGGATCGGCGGGCGGGTGCTGGACGGCGCGGGTGCGCCGGTCCCGGATGCGCTGGTCGAGACCTGGCAGGCCGACCCGGACGGGCGGTTCGACCATCCGGACGACCCTCGCGGCGCGCTCCGGCCGGCGATCGCCGGGTTCCGGGGGTTCGGCCGGTCGGCGACGGATGAGCTGGGGCGGTGGTGGGTGCTCACCGTGAAGCCGGGTGCGCTGCCGGGTCCGGACGGCGCCGGCGAGGCACCGCACCTGGACGTGTCCGTGCTCGCGCGTGGGCTGATGCACCGGGTGGTGACCAGGATCTACTTCCCGGACGAGACCGCCGCGAACGCCGCGGACCCGGTTCTTTGCGCAGTTCCGGAGGACCGGAGGCATACGCTCGTCGCCAGCGAGGCCGACGACGGCCTGCGCTTCGACATCCGGCTGCAGGGAGACCATGAGACCGTCTTCTTCACCGTCTGACGCGCTGCTCGGAGCGTTCTTCGGGGTGCGGCGCGTGGACGCGGAGGTGTCCGACCAGGCGCTGCTGCGGGCGATGCTCGACTGCGAGCGGGCACTCGCCGAGGCGGGCGCGGACGCGGGACTGGTGCCGCCGGACGCGGCCTCGGCGATCGCGGACGTGTGCAGAACGCTCGAGGTCGACCCGTCGCGGCTCGACCAGGAGGCGGGCAACCCGGTCGTCCCGCTGGTTCGCGTACTCGGTGAGCGGCTGCCCGCCGAGGCGCGGCCGTGGCTGCACCACGGCGCCACCAGCCAGGACGTGCTGGACACCGCGATGATGCTGTGCGTCCGGCGGGCGCTGGCCGACCCGGACGACGTAATGGCCGCATGCGCGGAGCAGGTCCGGGCGCACCGGCACACGCTGATGCCGGCCCGGACGCTCGGGCAGCAGGCCGGACCGACGACGTTCGGGCTGAAGGCGGCCGGCTGGCTGACCGGTCTGGTCCAGGCGCGCACGCGGCTGTCCTCCGCGGACCTGCCGGTCCAGCTCGGCGGTGCCACCGGGACGCTGGCCGCGCTCGGTGACGCCGGTCCCGCGGTGGCCGAGGGCGTTGCCCGCCGTCTCGGGCTCACGGTGCCGACCGGGCCGTGGCACACGAACCGGCAGCCGGTACTCGCCCTGGCATCGGCGCTGGCCGGCATGGTCGTTGCCTGCGGCAAGGTCTCCCTGGACGTCACGCTGCTGGCGCAGACCGAGGTCGGCGAGGTCACCGAGGGCGGCCCCGGCGGCTCGTCGGCACTGCCGCACAAGCAGAACCCGGTCCGCTCGGTACTGGTCACCGCCGCCGCCCGCCGCGTCCCCGGCCTGGTCGCCACCCTGTACGCCGCCGGGTTGCACGAGCACGAGCGCGCGACCGGATCCTGGCACGCCGAGTGGGAACCGCTGCGCGAGCTGGTCCGGCTCACCGGGTCCGCGACGGCCCGCACCACCGAGCTGCTGCGCGACCTGCGAGTGCACCCGGACCGGATGCGCGCGAACCTCGACCTGACCGGAGGGCTGGTGATGTCCGAGAGCGTCGCCGGCCGGCTGGCACCGTCCCTCGGCCGCGCAGTCGCCCATGAACTGGTCGCCCGGCTGGGACGCGCGGCGACGGACAGTGGTACGACGCTGCGGGAGCAGCTCGTCGCGGACCCGGAGGTGAAGCGGCTGCTGACCGAGGACGACCTCGACGCCGCCCTCGACCCCGCCGGCTGGCTCGGTTCGGCCGACACACTGATCGACAGTGCCCTCGCGATGTACGAACGGAGCCTCCATGACTGACCGGCTCCAGGTCGAGGTCGACGGTCCGTCCGGCCTGCCGGTGCTCGTCCTCGGCACGTCGCTCGGGAGCACCGGCGCGCTCTGGGAACCGCTGCTGCCCGCGCTCACCGAGCACTTCCAGGTCGTCCGGTACGACCACTTCGGTCACGGCGACTCCGCCACCCCCGATGGGCCGTACACGATCGAGCAGCTCGGCCGCGCCGTGCTCGACCTGCTCGACGAGCGCGGGTACCAGCGGGTGAGCTACGCCGGGCTGTCCCTCGGCGGCATGGTCGGGATCTGGCTCGCCGCCCACGCCCCGGACCGGATCGACCGGCTGGCGCTGCTGTGCACCGCGGCGCGGGTACCCAGCGGACCGTGGCACGACCGGATCGCCGCCGTCCGCGCCGGCGGCATCCCGGCGATCGCCGGACCGGTGGCCGGCCGCTGGTTCACCCCGCAGTGGGCGGAGCGCCATCCGGACGTCGTACGGCGGCACCGTGCGGTCCTCGAGGCGATCCCGCCGGACGGGTACATCGCGTGCTGCGAGGCGATCGCCGCGATGGACCAACGGGCGGACCTGCCCGGCATCGCCGCGCCGACGCTGGTCATCGGTGCGGCGCAGGACGAGGCGATCCCGGTCGAGTACCAGCGGGAGATCGCGGACGCCGTACCCGGTGCGCGGCTGCTGGTGCTGGACGACGCGGCGCACCTGGCGCCGGCGCAGCACCCGGACGCGGTCGCCGCGGCGCTGCTGGACCACCTTCGGGTGCGGGACGCGCGGGCGGGAGGATAGGCCGGTGGACGATCGGAGCCGTCATCGGCAGGGCATGACCGTTCGGCGTGACGTGCTCGGCGACGCGCACGTGGACCGGGCGGTCGACGGCACCGACGAGATCACCGCCGACTTCCAGGACCTGATCACGCGGTATGCGTGGGGCGACGTATGGAGCCGCCCCGGCCTCGACCGGCGCACCCGCAGCTGCATCACGCTCGCGATGCTCGCCGCCCTGCACCACGACGACGAGCTCGCGATACACATCCGCGCCGCGGTCCGCAACGGCGTCAGCCGCGAGGAGATCGTCGAGGTGCTGCTCCAGGTCGCCGTGTACGCCGGGGTGCCGGCCGCGAACCGCGCCTTCGGGATCGCGCAGCGGGTTCTGCGGGAGGACGCGTCATGACCCGCGGGCCCGAGTTCGTGCAGTCGCTGGAACGCGGCCTGGCGGTGATCCGCGCCTTCGACGCGGAGCACCCGGAGCTGACCCTGTCCGACGTCGCCCGCAAGACCGGACTCACCCGCGCCGCGGCCCGGCGGTTCCTGCTCACGCTGGTCGAGCTCGGGTACGTGCGCACCGACGGGAGGCTGTTCGGGCTACGGCCGCGGATCCTGGAGCTCGGGTACGCGTACCTGTCCAGCCTCTCGCTGCCCGAGGTCGCGCAACCGCACCTGGAGGCACTGGTCGCCGAGGTGCACGAGTCGTGCTCGGTCTCGCTGCTCGACGGCCACGACATCGTGTACGTCGCGCGCGTCCCGACCAAGCGGATCATGACGGTAGCGATCAGCGTCGGGACGCGCTTCCCGGCGTACGCGACCTCGATGGGCCGGGTGCTGCTCGCGCACCAGCCCGCCGAGTGGCTGGACGAGTACCTGAAGACCGTGGAGCTGGTGGCGCTGACGCCGCGGACCGTGACCGATCCGGCCAAGCTGCGCAGCACGCTGACCCGGATCCGGAACCAGGGCTTCGCGGTAGTGGACCAGGAGTTGGAGGAGGGCCTGCGATCGATGGCCGTGCCGATCCACGACGGGGCCGGCACGGTGGTCGCCGCAATGAACGTGTCCGCCCGCACCAGCCGCGGCTCGTCCGAGGCCATCCGGCGCGAGCTACTCGCACCCCTCCGAACCGCCGCCACCCAGCTGGAGGCCGACCTCCGCCGCGGCCACTCCTAGCTCCAGTCGCGCCAGCGGTGGATCAGCGTTCGCCGATCTTCTCGGCCACGGCGTCGAAGACGCGGCCGATCGCGGCGAAGTCAGCGGGGTCGGCGATGTCGACCAGGTTCTCGCGGACGCCGTCGACGTGGGTCGGCGCCGCCTCCTTGAGCCGGGCGAGCCCCGCGTCGGTGAGCTCGGCCCAGACGCCGCGCTTGTCGCTGTCGCAGGACTTCCGGGTCACCAGCCCGGCGCCCACCAGCCGCCCGACGGTGTGTGTCATCCGGGACCGGCTCTGGTGCAGCCGGTCGGCGAGCTCGGCCATCCGGAGCCGCCGGTCGGGCGCCTCGGAGAGTCGGACCAGGATCTCGTAGTCGTTGAGCCCCAAGCCGAACTGGCGAAGGTCGTCGTCGAGCTTCGCCATCAGTCGCGCAGTGCCGAGCAGGTAGGCCCTCCAGGCCACCTGCTGTTCCGCGTTCAGCCACCGCGTGTCGGTCGTCGTTGTCACGGGACCAGTGTACCGGGAATGTAGTTGATATTTGAACTGTTGACACAGATCGTCTATGCTTCTAGTTAAATATTGAACTAGATCGAGACGCCCCCATCGACACCGACCTCTCCGAGAGGAACCACCGCAGATGAGCAGCACCTTCACCGTTCCCACCAGCACCACGTCCGGCCTCGTCGCCGGCACCTGGGTGATCGACCCGGCACACTCCGAGGTCGCCTTCACCGTGCGGCACCTGATGACCAAGGTCCGCGGCACCTTCAAGGAGTTCTCCGGCGAGATCGTCACCACCGAGAACCCGCTCGACGGCCGCGCCACCGCCACGATCGAGCTGTCCTCGGTCGACACCCGCAACGAGCAGCGCGACGGCCACCTGCGCTCCGGCGACTTCTTCGACGTCGAGTCCCGGCCCAAGATGACCTTCACCAGCACCGCCGTCCGGCAGAACGGCGACAGCTGGGTTGTCACCGGCGACCTGACCATCAAGGACGTGACCAAGGCGGTCGAGCTCGACGTCGACCTGCTCGGCATCGACCAGAACGCGTACGGCCAGACCGTCATCGGCTTCGAGGCGCACACCTCGATCAGCCGCAAGGACTGGGGCATCGACTTCAACGTCCCGCTCGAGGGCGGCAAGCTCCTGATCGGCGACAAGGTCGACATCAGCCTCGACGTCCAGGCCGCGCTGCAGGCCTGACGTCACAGGTCCGAGGTCCCGCCCCGAATCCCATCCGGGCGGGACCTCGTCGTGTCTTCTGTCAGTCCGTGCACACCGGCGGTGGTCACAAGGGCCCGATGAACGGAAGAGGGTGGGTTACTTGTCGCGGAGCTCGCGTTTGAGGATCTTGCCGGTGGCGGTCATCGGAAGGCCCTGGACCACCTCGACCACCCGGGGGTACTTGTGGGCGGCCATCTGGTCCTTGCACCAGGCAACGATCTCGTCGGGGTCGGCGACCACGCCGTCCTTCGGAACGACGTACGCCTTGATCTCCTCGCCGAGTCGCTCGTCCTTGATGCCGACGACCGCGACCAGGCTGACCGCGGGGTGCGTCATCATGACCTCTTCGATCTCCCGCGGGTACACGTTGTAGCCGCCGCGGATGATCATGTCCTTGGCTCGGTCGATGATGAAGTAGAAGCCGTCCTCATCGCGCCGGGCGATATCGCCGGTGCGGAACCAGCCGTCCCGGATCACCTCCGCGGTCGCCTCCGGGCGCTTGTAGTAGCCCTTCATGATGTTGTGCCCGCGGAGCGCGATCTCGCCCGGGCCCTCGCCCTCGACGTCGTTCCACTCGGCGTCCGGACCTATGCTGATGAGTTTCGCCTCGACGCCCCAGATCGGGTAGCCGATCGAGCCCGCCTTCGGCTCCCGGTCCAGCTGGTTGAAGGTGGCGACCGGCGAGGTCTCGGACAGGCCGTACCCCTCCAGGAGCGGGATGCCGAACTTCTCTCGGATCTGGGTCAGTACCTCGACCGGGAGTGCCGAGCCGCCGGACACCACCATCCGCAGGCGGGACGAGATCGCGTCGAAGTCCAGCGAGCCCGAGTCGTCCTTGTAGTTGAGCAGCGCCCACCACATCGTCGGCACGCCGGCGAACCCGGTCACCTTCTCGTCCTGCATCAGCCGGAACGCGGCACCCGGCTCGAACCGCGGCAGCAGCACCAGCGTCGCCCGGGTCAGGAAGCCGCCGTTCAGCTGCACGGTCTGGCCGAACGAGTGGAACAGCGGTAGCGCGATCAGCAGTACGTCATGTTCGGCCCGCGGGTGGATGTTCGTGAGCACCTGCGCGTTCATGATCATGTTGCCGTGGGTCAGCTCGGCGCCCTTCGGCTGACCGGTGGTGCCGGAGGTGTACAGGATCACCGCGGTGTCCTCGGACGAGGTGAGCGCCGGGTCGAACGTGGCCGGCTGGTCGGCGATCGCCTGCGGCAGCGTCGTCGTACCCTCGATCGCCGACGGCTTCGTCGCGTCCAGCGGCAGCACGAAGAAGTGGTCGCACCCCGGTGTCTCGGTGAACGCGGCGTAGCCTTCTGTGCCCATCGGCAGGTCCGGCAGTCCCTCGAAGCAGAAGTAGGCCTTCGCGTCGCAGTCGTTCAGGTGGTACGCGATCTCGCGCCGCTTCAGCAGCACGTTGAACGGCGCGACCACACAGCCTGCCTTGAGGATGCCGTAGTACACGACCGGGAACCAGGGCAGGTTCGGGCAGGTCAGCCCGACCTTGTCGCCGGGCTGCAGACCGGACGCGACCAGAAGGTTCGCCACCTGGTTCGAGAGCGCATCGACTTGCGCGTACGTCATCCGGGTGTCTGCGCAGACCACGGCCTCACGGTCCGGAACCTTGCGGGCGGCGTCGGTGAGCAGGGCAGCGAGGTTCAGCATGGGATGCTCCCTTCGTGGGGCGCGGTGCACGGACCCGCGAGTGGTCACACGTTAAGCCTTGACCATCCGGAGTGCGAGGTCCCCATAAAGCCGACCCAGGTCGGCGGGGGACAGCCGGCGGCCGTCGGAGAACCACCGGGCCACGTCGATCGACAGCGACATCAGCGCGAGCGCGCTACCGGAGAGATCCGCGATCTCGAACGAGCCGTCGGCGAGCCCTGCGGTCAGCACGTCCTCGAATGCCGCGGTGATGTCGCGGCGGACCGCGGCGATGTCGGCCAGGTGGTCGGCGGACAAAGCGGCCAGCTCGTACTGCACCACGCGCGCGATGGTGTGGTGCTCGGCATGCCAGGTCGTGAAGGCCTCGACCATGTGGCGAAGCCGCTCGGAGGGCCGACCGCCTGGCACCGCGTGCAACACCTCGAGCACGTCCACGTGTCCGGATCTGCTGATCTCGTACAGCAACCGCTCCTTGGACGGGTAGTGCACGTACAGCGCGGCTGGGCTCATGCCGGCGCGGGAGGCGATGTCGCGCGTCGTGGTCGCCTGGTAGCCGCGCTCGGCGAAGGCCTCGATCGCCGCGGCCAGCAGCCGCCGCGGGGCAGGCTGTGGCTGTCGTGACGCCCCGGTCTCGGCGTTCGTGATCGCGGACACGTTGACACCATGCCCGAGGTTGGCGATGCTAAGCAAGCGCTTAGTCCACGGTTCCCGATGTACCCGGAGGGCCTCATGCAGCGCACCATCTTCGATGAGGACCACCGCGCCTTCCGCGCCAGCGCGAAGGAGTACGCCGACCGCACGCTGGTGCCGCGAATGGACGAGTTCCTCGAGGCCAGGACCTTGCCCCGCGACATCTGGCTGGAGGCCGGCAAGCAGGGTTTCCTCGGCCTCGACGTGCCCGAGGAGTACGGCGGCTCGTCCGTCGGCGACTACCGGTTCAACGCGATCTTCGCCGAGGAGCTGTCCAAGGTCTCGGCCTCGCTGTCCAGCTGCTTCGGCATCCACTACGACTGCGCGGCGCCGTACCTGGTCGACCTCGGTACCGAGGAGCAGAAGCAGCGCTGGCTGCCGAGGTTCTGCTCCGGCGAGCTGATCACCGCGATCGGCATGACCGAGCCGTCCGGCGGCTCGGACCTGGCCGCGCTGAAGACCACGGCCAAGCGGGACGGCTCCTCGTGGGTGGTCAACGGTTCGAAGACGTTCATCACCAACGGCGACATGGCCGACCTCACCATCACCGCGGTGCGGACCAGTCCGGAGAAGGGCGCCAAGGGCATCACCCTGCTCGCGATCGAGGAGGGCATGGAGGGGTTCAGCCGCGGCCGCAAGCTGGACAAGGTCGGCCAGACCGAGTCCGGTACGTCGGAGCTGTTCTTCTCCAACGTCAGGGTGCCGGATGAGAACGTCCTCGGCGAGGTGGACCGCGGCTTCATCTACATGATGGAGCGGCTCGCGCAGGAACGGGTCGGCGCCGCGGTCTCGAACATCGCCCAGGCGGTGCAGATCCTGGACGAGACGATCGAGTACATCAAGGAGCGCAAGGCGTTCGGCAAACCGGTCGGGTCGTTCCAGTACAACAAGTTCCTGGTCGCCGAGCTGGTCACCAAGGCCGAGGTGACCCAGGCCTACGTCGACAACTGCATCGTTGCCCACAGCAACGACGAGCTGAGCGCCATCGACGCCGCCAAGGCCAAGTGGTGGAGCGCGCAGGTGCAGAACGAGATCCTGGATGCCTGCGTCCAGCTGTACGGCGGCTACGGGTACATGAACGAGTACCGCGTCGCGCGCGCTTGGCGGGACGCCCGGGTCACCAAGATCTGGGCCGGGAGCAATGAAATCATGAAAGAGCTGATCGGCCGCGACCTCGGCCTGTAGAAAGGTGCCCTGATGCCGGAAGCAGTGATCGTGTCCACCGCCCGCTCGCCGATCGGGCGCGCTTTCAAGGGCTCGCTGAAGAACATCCGGCCAGACGACCTCGCGGTCCAGATGATCAAGGCCGCGACCGGGAAGATCGACCTGGACCCGGCGCTGGTCGACGACGTCGCGGTCGGTTGCGCCGAGCCGCACGACGAGCACGGCGGCAACATGGCCCGCCGGATCGCCGTACAGCTGGGCTGGGACGACACGCCCGCGACGACGGTGAACCGGTTCTGCGCCTCCTCCGTGCAGACGGCGCGGATGGCGTTCCACGCGATCAAGGCCGGCGAGGGCGACGTGTTCGTCAGCGCCGGGGTCGAGTGCGTGTCGCGGTACGCGAACTTCGGCTCCGCCGGTGTCGGTGACCCGAGCGCGTTCAGCCCGGTGTTCGCCGACGCCCTGCGGCGGACCGAGAAGTATGCCGAGACCAACGAGCCCTGGCACGACCCGCGCGAGGACGGCCAGGTGCCGGACATCTACATCGCGATGGGCCAGACCGCGGAGAATGTGGCGAACCTGATGGGGATCAGCCGCGCCGACCAGGACGAGTTCGGCGTCCGCTCCCAGAACCGTGCCGAGGAGTCGATCAAGAACGGCTTCTTCGAGCGCGAGATCGTCCCCGTCACGCTGCCCGACGGCACCGTGGTGACCACCGACGACGGGCCTCGGCCGGGCACGACACTGGAGAAGGTCAGCCAGCTCGACCCGGTGTTCCGCCCGAGCGGCACCGTTACCGCCGGCAACTGCTGCCCGCTGAACGACGGCGCCGCCGCGGTGGTGATCATGTCCGACACCAAGGCCGCCGAGCTCGGCCTGACCCCGCTGGCCCGGATCGTGGCGACCGGCGTGTCCGGGCTGTCGCCGGAGATCATGGGTCTCGGACCGATCGCCGCGTCGAAGCAGGCGCTGGCCCGGGCCGGGATGACGATCGACGACATGGACCTGGTCGAGATCAACGAGGCGTTCGCGGTCCAGGTGATCGGCTCGGCCCGCGAACTCGGCATCGACTTCGACAAGCTGAACGTGCACGGCGGCGCGATCGCGCTCGGCCACCCGTTCGGCTCGACCGGCGCCCGGATCATGACGACGCTGGTGAACGGCCTGCAGTACGACGACAAGCAGTTCGGCCTGGAGACCATGTGCGTCGGTGGCGGCCAGGGCATGGCCGTCATCCTCGAACGCCTCAGCTGACCCCCGAGCGGGTCTCGTGCCCCGCACCTCGTTGCTGCCCCGCTCCCGTTGCTGCCCGCACCCGTTGCGATCATCGGTCGGTTTGCGAATTTCTGTGGATAACGCGGTCAGGTGACCGCGGCCTGCAGACTGACCGGTTATCCACAGAAATTCGCAAACCGACCGATGATCGCCAAGTGGTGGTGGAGGGAGTTCGCATGGGTTCGGGAATGACAGGGCGGACGGGGATCGTGACCGGGGGGTCGCGGGGGATCGGGCTGGCGGTCGCGCGACGGTTGGTGGCGGATGGGGCGCGGGTGGTGGTGACCGGGCGGACGCAGGAGACGCTGGACGCGGCGGTCGAGGAGCTCGGCGGTCCGGAGCACGCGATCGCGATGGCCGGTAAGGCGGCGGATCCGGAGCACCGGGCCGAGGTGATCGCGGCCGCGCTCGCGACATACGGGTCGGTGGACCTGCTGGTGAACAACACCGGGATCAACCCCGTCTACGGGCCGCTGCTCGACCTCGAGGAGACGGTCGCGGCCAAGATGGTCGACACCAACGTGCTCGCGACGATCGCCTGGCTGAAGGCCTGTCGGGACGCCTGGATGGGCGAGCACGGCGGCGCGGTGGTGAACCTCTCGTCGGTGGCCGGGCTGGCGCCGTCACCGGGACTCGGCTGGTACGGCGCGACCAAGGCGATGCTGTCCCGGGTGACCAGCGAGCTCGCGGTCGAGCTGGCACCCGCGATCCGGGTCAATGCGGTCGCGCCCGCGGTGGTGAAGACCAAGTTCGCCACGGCGCTGTACGCCGGACGCGAGGACGAGGTGGCCGCGACGTACCCGATGAAGCGGCTCGGCCGGCCGGACGACATCGGCTCGGTGGTGTGGTTCCTGCTGTCCGACGAGGCGAGCTGGATCACTGGCCAGACGATCGTCGTCGACGGCGGGCTGACGCTCAACAGCGGTCTCGCCTGACTGGTCCGCCGGTGCGCTGCCCGGCCTACTACGCTGAGCGGACACCGGAGCGGGAGGTGGGCGTGGCCGAGCTGAGCCCGGGCAGCAGACTCGGCAGGTACACGGTCGAGAGGCTGGTCGGCCGTGGTGCGGTGGCCGACGTGTTCCTCGCGCACGACGAGCAGCTCGCCGGCCGTCAGGTCGCGCTCAAGGTGTTCCGTGACGGCGGCGAACAACTGCGGCAGCGGGCCGCGCTCGCTCTTCGACTCGAGCATCCGAACATCGCCCGTAGCTACGGCCTGTTCCAGTACGAGGACGGGTTCTACCTGGTCCAGGAGTGGGTGGCCGGAGGCAGCCTGGAGGCGATGCTCGACCGCACCGGGCCGCTGGACGTCGCGGAGACGCTGCGACTCGGGCGCGACGTCGCCTCGGCACTCGGTTATGCGCACGCGCGCGGGATCCTGCACCGCGACCTCACACCGTCGAACGTGTTGCGGCAGCCACACCGCGGCTACCAGCTCGTCGACTTCGGCGCCCTCGGCGTACTGGAGGAGAGCACCGGGCTGACCCGCTCCGGGCAGGTCGCGGGGACGCCCTACTACATGTCGCCGGAGCAGATCACCGGCCAGCAGCAGGGCGTCGAGTCCGACATCTTCGGCCTGGGAATGCTGCTGTACCGCAGCCTGTACGGGCGGTTGCCGGATGAGGCAGAGAACATGCTGGACCTGCTGTACCGGCGGGTCCAGGAGCCGATCCACGTTCCCGAGTCACCGCTGCAAGGGTTGATCGCGGCATGCCTGGCGCTCGATCCCCGCGAGCCGCCACCGAGGTACTGGACCTGATCAGCACCTTGGCCGAGCAGTGGGAGACGAGCTACACCGCGCCGGCGGAAGCGGCGGAGAGGACGGAACCGGTCACGCCCGCGCAGGGGACATTAACGCAGTCGCCCGGCCAGTGGCAGTCGATACCTTCGACGCTGCCCACGGGCAGTGACTCTTATGTAACCGCGCAGCGGGTCCGGCCGCGGATGGTGCGGCTCGCGTTGGCAGGTGTCCTGCTCGCAGCGGTCGTGGTCGTCGTCGTGGTCGCCGGCGCCTCGTGGACCGGTATCGCACTCGTGGCGAACGGTCTGATCGTCGCGGCGGTCGCGATCGGGGTCGCACGGTGGCTGCGGCGACGGTGGTCCGTCGCGTCGCCGCAGCTCGAGCGGGACGCCAGCCGGCTGCTGTTCAGCGCGGTGGGCCGCGCGGAGCTGAGCCGCTCGCTGATGATCGAGGTCGACACCATGCTCGAGGGGCTCCGTTCGGTCGACGAGCGGATCCTCGGCATGACGGTGGTCGCGATGCTGGCGGAGTACGACACCGCCGACTCGTCCGCCGACCGGCAGGCGGCGCTGCTCAACATGGTGGCGGTGCTGGAGAAGGTGGAGGGCCGGTTGGCGCCGTGGCACGTCCGGCACCGGGACGCGATCGCGACCACGATCGCTGTCGTCGGGTGCGTCGCGGGCGTCCTCAGCGCCGTCCAACCCTTCCTTGGCTGAAGATCCTCACAGCGCCAGCACGCGACGAAGTCCGCGGTCGATCTCGGCGCGCAACGAGTCCGGAACCTGGCCGACCCGGCTACCCAGGTCGTCCTTGTCGACGGTGACCAGTGCGGTCACGTTGACGACCGAGTCCTTGGGTAGACCGGTGGCAGCCGCGGGCAGGAACACATTGCCGGGCATCGTCGCCAGCCGGGTGTTGGACGTGACGACGGCAACGATGACCGTGTCCAGTCGGCTTCTGCTGTACTGATCGGCCTGCATGACGAGAACCGGCCGTCGTTTCGCCGGTCGGTGCCCCTGCGGCTCGCCCAGGTCGACCCAATGGATCGTGCCGCGCTCGATCACCACTCCTCGACGTCCGCAGCAAGGCGTCGCTTGCCCGCGGCGGCGGCCGCGCGGTTCGTGTCGTCCTCGGTTGCGAGGTCGACGGCATCGTCGATCTGCTGCGTGAGTGACTCGTCGTCGAGCATGTCGAGGTAGCGCTGGGCCGCGGTGGCGAAGAACTCAGATCTGCTGATCCCGAGCTCGACAGCTCGCTTGCTGGCGCGATCGAAAAGCAGGTCAGGTACAGAGATCGCAGTCTTCATGCTTCGAGTATAACCAGGTATTACCGCCCTCCCGCGGAAGTGAGGTGTTCGGCCGCGGACTGGCGGCTAAGGTCCGGGCGTGACGATCAGGACGGCTGTTCCGGAGGACGCCGAGGCGGTGGCGGCGTTGCGCCGTACCGTCTTCCCCTATCTCCTGATGTCCGCGGCCCAGGTGCGCCGGGCGATCGCGGATTCGCCGCCGGCGGAGCGGTTCGCGGGCTGGGTCACGGTGTCCGGTGACGAGCTGGTCGGCTGGGGGTCGTGCGGGCTGAACACCTGGACCAGCGAGCCGGGGATCGGCACCCTGAACGTGTACGTGCATCCGGAGCACCGCATGCGCGGCCTCGGGGGCACGCTCCTGGACGCCGCCGAGGGACACCTGGCCGAGATCGGCGTGCGCCGCGTGCAGACGTTCGTCACGCAGGACTCGGTCGCGGTCGCGGCAGGCCGCGGGTACGAGCCGAACCGCGAGATGCACTACGCGAGCGTGGACCTGCGCAACCTGCCGGAGCAGCCGCCGACGCCGCCGGACGTGACGCTGGTCCCGGTGTCGGAGGTCGGGCCGCGGCCGATGTACCTGGCGGACGCCGCCGTCAGCCTGGACGAGCCGAGCGACGCGCCCGCGGACGCGATCGAGTACGACGCGTGGCTGCACGAAATCTGGAACGGCCCGATGATCGACCACGACCTGAGCGTCGCCGCGATGGTCGGCGGCACCGTGGCCGCGTTCAGCTCGGTGGAGGTCGACGGCGACCGGGCCTGGTCCGCGATGACCGGAACCGTCCGGGCGCACCGCGGTCGCGGTCTGGCCAAACTGGTCAAGTCGGTGGCGCTGCGGCGTGCAGCCGCCGCCGGGATCGTGTCCGCGTCGACCTCGAACGACGACCGGAACGGCCCGATGCTCGCGGTGAACGACTGGCTCGGCTACCGGCGGGTCGCGACCCACCTCGGCGTCACCCGGGACCTGTGAGATGCCCTCAGCCTTCGAGGTTCCCGCGCAGCAGCTCGAGATTCCGCGGCAGACCCTTGCGGGTCTCCGGCCGAACCAAGAGCGGAACCAGCACCTTCCCGATGCCGCGGCCCTCGAAGTCGAGCTCAACCGTAACCCTGCTCCTGGCGCCATCATCCAGTGGCTCGATCCGAGTGTTCACAAGCGGGCGCACTGGCCCGTCAACACCTCTCATCGACCAGCCCTGAGGAGGGTCGTACGTCGTCATCTCCATTGTCATGGTCTGCTCCCGCTTGCCCAGGCGGCGAACCGTCACCACCCGTGCCCCCGGGCCCAGCACTCCGTCATGGGTCGCGGAAACCACGTTCTCCTGCCACTTCGCCAGATTGGCCGGGTCGACAGCGTAGGCGAAAACCTCGTGCGGCGAACGGCTGATCTCAGTGCTGGCGACTATCGCACCCATGCTGGTCTCCAGGGACGGCTTGCGAGGCTCGCTGTTCACGGCAGGCCTCAATGCGGGCAGTGTCTGACTACGTGCGTGCGCTCCTCATCTGTGGCACTCAAGGAATCAGCCGTCTAGGACCTAGGGGACCAGCAGTACCACGGTCTCCGCCACGCAGGCGGGCTTCGGGTTGTCCTCGATCTCGATCACCCACTGCAGCGACACCTGGACGCCGTTGTCGTGCCGCTGCGCATCGGCCACGGTGGCACCGGCCCGGATCTTGGACCCCACCGGTACGGGCGCCGGGAAGCGGACCTTGTTCACGCCATAGTTCAGGCTGGCCGAGACGCCCTGGACCTTGAACAGCTCGCCGCCGAACCGGGCGATCAGGCTGAGCGTCAGGTAACCGTGCGCGATCGTCCCGCCGAACGGCCCCTTCGCGGCGCGCTCGACATCGACGTGGATCCACTGGTGGTCGCCGGTCGCCTCCGCGAACTGGTCCACCTGTTGCTGCGTGACCTCCAGCCAGTCGGTCCAGCCGAGCTGGGTCCCGACCGCGGCGACGACCTCGTCGACCCCGTCGAACGTGTGCGGCATATCTGTCCCTCTCAGTGGCGGCTGCTGCTAGTCGCTGTGCCAGTCGCTGTGCTAGTCCCGTGGGCCGCCGGCGACGTACAGCACCTGGCCGGAGACGAATCCGGCCTCCTCGCTGCAGAAGTACGACGCGGCGGCGGCGATGTCGTCCGGCGTACCGGTCCGGGCCACCGGGATGGTCGCCGCGGTGGCCTTCTTGAACTCTTCGAAGTCGACCCCGACCCGGGCCGCGGTCGCTGCGGTCATGTCGGTCTCGATGAACCCGGGCGCGATCGCGTTCGCGGTCACCCCGAACTTGCCCAGCTCGATCGCGAGCGTCTTGGTGAAGCCCTGCATCCCGGCCTTCGCGGCGGCGTAGTTGGCCTGGCCGCGGTTGCCGAGCGCGGACGTCGAGGACAGGTTCACGATCCGGCCGAAGCCGTCCCCGGTCATGTACTTCTGGCACGCCCGCGACATCAGGAACGCGCCCCGCAGGTGTACCGACAGCACCGCGTCCCAGTCGTCGTCGGTCATCTTGAACAGCATGTTGTCGCGAATGATGCCGGCGTTGTTCACCAGGATCGCCGGCCGGCCCAGCTCCGCCACCACCCGCTCGACGGCCGCCTCGACCTGGTCGGACTTGCTGACGTCGCAGGCGACCGCGATCGCCTGACCACCGGCGTCGGTGATCGCCTTCACGGTGTCCGCGCAGGCCGCCTCGTCCAGGTCCAGCACCGCGACCGCGTTCCCGTCCTTCGCCAGTCGCCGCGCCACGGCCGCGCCGATGCCGCGGGCCGCCCCGGTCACCACGGCCACCCGGGTGGTCTGCTCGGTCATCTGCCGTCCTCCTGCGCCGCCTGACTGGGTCGGAGATGAGATTACCGACGCGTCAACTCGTTGTGGATGGCAGGATCGGCGTGTGCCCGGTCACAACAACCGTCACGTCTACCAGTGCCCGCTGCGGTGGGGCGACATGGACGCGCTCGGCCACGTCAACAACAGCCGGTACGTCGACTACCTGCAGGACGCCCGCGTGGACCTGCTGTTCCGGGCCGCGGGCCTCAGCGGTGAGAGCCACGAGGACAGCGACAGCGGACTGCTGGTCGCGCGGCACGACGTGACGTACAAGGCGCCCCTGCTGTTCCGCGAGGCTCCGGTCCGGATCGAGCTGTGGGTGAGCGAGATCCGCGCCGCCTGGTTCAGCGTCGACTACGAGATCCTCGACCTGGTGCCGGAGCGGACGGTGTACGTCGAGGCGCGGACCAAGCTCGTCCCGTTCAACTTCCAGGCGAACTGCCCGCGCCGGATCAGCGAGACCGAGCGCGAGACCCTGCAGCGGCTGGTGGCGGCATGACGTACACCTACCCGATGCTGGTGCGCTGGTCGGACATCGACTCCTACGACCACGTGAACAACGTGCGCTACTTCGACTACCTGCAGGAGGCCCGGATCGCGTTCCTGGCGAAGGTGGTCGGCTCGGCCGCGGAGGACTTCTTCAGCTCGCACCCGATCGTGCTGGTTCACCAGACGGTGGACTACAAGCGGCCGATCCTGCTGCGCCACCCGCCGTACGACGTGGAGGTCTGGGTCGAGTCGGTCGGCACCACGTCGTACACGCTGGGGTCCCGGATCGTCGACCACGCCGAGGGTGCGGTGTACGCGACGGCGACCTCGGTGCTGGTCGCCGTGGACGCGACCACGCAGGCGAAACGGGAGCTGACCGGGGCCGAGCGGGAGGCCCTTACCAGGCACTTGAGAGACTGATCGGCGATGACCGAAGCACAGACGTTCTATGACGCCGTCGGCGGCGCCGAGACCTTCCACAAGCTGATCGCCGCGTTCTACGGGCGCGTGCCCGACGACCCGATCCTCGGGCCGATGTACCCGGCGGACGAGTTCGCCGAGGCCGAGGAGCGGCTGCGGATGTTCTTGGAGCAGTACTGGGGCGGCCCGCGGACCTACTCCGAGCAGCGCGGACACCCGCGGCTGCGGATGCGGCACGCACCGTTCGCGATCACGCCGACGGCCCGGGACCGCTGGCTGGAGCTGATGCGGGCCGCGCTGGACGAGGTCGGGCTGGAGCCGGACCGCGACCAGGAGATCTGGACCTACTTTGTGATGGCCGCGCACAGCATGGTCAATACCGACGAGCCCACGTATCCGGGCGCGATCGACGTCACACCCACATCGAGCGAGGAGAGTTGAGCATGGCAGCCACCCGTACCGCGAAGGCCCACTGGGAAGGTTCACTGCTGGAGGGTGGCGGCCAGGTCAGCCTGGAGTCGTCCGGCCTCGGCCAGTACGACGTCACCTGGGCGGCGCGTACGGAGCCGGAGGCCAGTGGCCGGACCAGCCCGGAGGAGCT
>DASRHY010000092.1:0-61714 GCA_035650275.1 Kribbellaceae bacterium
GTCGTAGGAGTCGAACGTCACCGTGCCGGCCTCGTCCGGCAGCGTGAACGACTCACCCGGGGTCAGCGTGAACCTCAGCTTGTCGCCCTTGCCGTCACCGAACTGGGTGAGCACCGACTTGTCCAGCTGGTAGACCGACTGCGGCCGTCCGGTCTCGGCCGCCGGCCGGCCGTGCCACGCGGTCAGTACCAGTGCGGGGTTGAGGTCGTCCGGGAAGGCCGACAACGGGCCTCGTTCGTCGATCACCGCGGTCGGCAGGAAGAACCCCTCCAGGCCGAGCGTCTCCGGCCGGGCATCCGGCGCCTTGACCACACCGAAGGACGAGAAGTTGCCGTCCTGCGGCAGGAACGGCGCCGGGCCCTGGAACGCGATGTCGCCGTTCCCGTCCCGTACCGTCACCCGCGGCGCGTACCCGTGCCCGAGCAGGTGCACCTTGGTGCCGTCCACCTCGAGCGGGTGGTTCACCCGCAGGTCGTACGACCGCTCCGGGGCCTCCGGCGTGACCTGGTAGGTGATCGGCGCCTCGAACTCGCGGGCGGCGCCACGCTGCGGACCGGTGGTCTCGAACCGGACCGTGAAGTCGCGCACGGTCAGCGAGAACGGTGGCAGCTCGTCGGGCGAGAACACCCGGCCCGGGGTGAAGTCGTCGTACTGGGCGATCGAGTTCGAGAAGCCGTTGCCCACGACAACCAGCACGGTGCCGCGATACCCGAACAAGGATCCCCAGGCGACCCCGACCAGCACCACCAGCAACGCGAAGTGGAAGACCAGGTTCCCGGCCTCGCGCAGGTAACCACGCTCTCCGGACAGCGCGCCGTCGTACGCCTCGATCCGGTACCGCTTGTCACGCAGCGCCGTCCGCGCCGAGGCGAGCACCTCGTTGCCGTCGGCATCGGTCTCGAAGCGGGCGTACCCGGGCAGCCGGGACAGGTTCCGTGGCGGCTTCGGCGGCCGGGCCCGCACCGCACGCAGGTACGTCGCCAGCCGCGGCACCACGCACCCGACCAGCGACACGAACAGCAGCAGGTAGATCGCGGAGAACCAGGGCGACTTGTAGACGTCGAACAGGCCGAGCCGGTCGTACCAGCGCGACAGCACGGGGTTCGCCTCGGTGAAGTCCGCGACCCGGATCGGGTCGACGGGGGTCTGCGGGATCAGCGACCCGGGCACGGCCCCGAGCGCGAGCAGAAACAGCAGGACCAGCGCGGTCTTCATCGAGGTCAGCTGCCGCCACGCCCAGCGCAGCATGCCCACCGTGCCGATGTCCGGGGCCGGGCCGCCCGGGGAAGGCGCCGGCTTCACCACCGTCTCGTCGACTGCCACTCACACCACCGTCACGAAGTCGCTGACCCAGTTCCGCAGGTCCGCGGTCAGGTCTTCCCACATACCGGTCACCAGCAGCACGCCGACCGTCACCAGCATCAGCCCGCCGATCCGGACCACCAGCATCTGGTGCCGCCTGACCCAGGTCACCGCGCCGAGCATCCGGCGGAACGCCAGCGCCGCCACGATGAACGGGATGCCCAGCCCGATGCTGTACACCACCGCGAGCACGGCGCCGCGGCCGATGCCACCCTCGTTGGCCGCCAGTGTCAGCACCGCGCCGAGGGTCGGGCCTATGCACGGTGTCCAGCCGAACCCGAACAGCACGCCGAGCAACGGCGCGGCCGCGATCCCGACCGCCGGCACCTGGTGCACCCGGACGTCGCGCTGCAAGAACCCGAACCAGCCGAGGAACGCCAGTCCGAGCACGATCGTCAGTGCGCCGAGCACCTTGGTGATCACCGACTGGTGCTCGAGCAGCGTCTGCCCGACCGCGCCGAACGTCACCCCGGTCAGCACGAACACCACGGTGAACCCGAGTACGAACAACAGCGTCCCGGCCAGCATCCGGCTGCGCCGCCCGGAGCCGAGCTCGGCCGCGGACAGGCCGGTCACGTACGACAGGTAGCCGGGCAGCAACGGCACCACGCACGGAGAGAAGAACGAGACCAGCCCGGCTGCGAGCGCCACCGGCAGCGCCAGCAACATCGAGCCGTCGAGCACCATCTCGCGGAACCAGTCACCCACTGACATCGTGCACCACATCGACCAGCGTCTTCTTGGTCGCGGTGCCGATCACCCGGGCGGCGACGTTGCCGTCGGCATCGATCACCAGCGTGCTCGGGATCGCGCCCGGCGACACCTGGCCGCGGAAGCCCAGCAGCTGCTTGCCGCTCGGGTCGTAGATGCTCGGGAAGCCGACACCGAACTCGCGGACGAACTTGCGGGCCGGCGCCTTGTCCAGGTCCCGGGTGTTCAGCCCGACGAACACCGCATCGGTGCCGAGCTCCTTGGCCGCCGCGACCAGGTCCGGGGCCTCCTTGCGGCACGGAGAGCACCACGAGCCCCAGACGTTCAGTACGACGACCTTGCCGGCCTGGTCCGCGAGCGACCACTGCGCACCGTCGAGCGTCTCGCCACTCACCTTCGGCGCCGGCTTGCGGTCCTCGGGCGCGAAGATGGTGAGTGTGCCGCCACCGGCGACGAACCCGGTCTGGCCCTTCCGCTCCTGGGTCGCCTGGCCCGCGGACGAGCAGCCGGCGACCACCAGGACGGCGACAGCGAGGGCAACAGCGCGCATCAGGACCTCAGGCTCCGGCGGCGAACTTCTTGGTGGCCTTGACCGGGAGCAGGTCCTTGGCCGGCTCGGCGTACCCGACCGACACGATCGACTCGCCGTGGAAGGTGAACGAGGTCAGGCTGGCCAGGCTGCACTGCCGCTTCCGCGGGTCGTGCGCCAGCCGGCGGTTCTCGATCGCGGACCGGACGATCCAGATCGGCAGCTGGTGCGACACGATTAGCGCCTCGTGTCCGGCGGCCTTCTGCCGGGCCGTCTCCATCGCGTCGCGCATCCGGCGCACGATCTCGGCGTACGGCTCGCCCCAGGACGGCTTGAACGGGTTCCGCAGCAGCCACCAGGCACTCGGGTTGCGCAGCGCACCGTCGCCGACGCCGAACCGCTTGCCCTCGAACAGGTTCGCGGCCTCGATCACCCGCTCGTCGATCTCCGGGGTCAGGCCGAAGACCGCGGCGATCGGCTCCATCGTCTCCTGGGCCCGCTCCAGCGGGGAGCTGACCAGGTGCACGATGTCGCGGCCGGTGACGTGCTCGGCGACCCGGTCGGCCATCTTCCGGCCGAGGTCGGACAGGTGGTAGTCCGCGAGCCGGCCGTACAGTACCCCGCTCGGGTTGTGTACCTCGCCGTGCCGCATCAGGTGCACGACCGTGGTCTCCGTCACCGTTCCTCCTGTACGGCGGCGGCCGCCCGCGCGGCCCCCGGCAGTGCCGTCTCGATCTCCGTCAGCGCGTCCTCGTCGATCGCCGTGCTGACGAACCACGCCTCGAAGGCGCTCGGCGGCAGGTAGACACCGGCATCCAGCATGGCATGGAAGAAAGCAGCGAACCGCGGCAGCACCTGCGCGCTGGCACCCGCGAAGTCACGCACCTCCTCTGACTCCACGAAGAAGACACTGAAGAGGTTCCCGGCAGCCTGGACGAGATGCGGCACACCTTCCTTCTCCAGTGCGGTCGAGACCAGCTCCTGAAGGGTGGCCGAGGTCCGGTCGAGCTGCGCGTAGACATCGTCGGTGGCGAGTCGCAGCGTGGTCAGTCCAGCGGTGGTCGCGACCGGGTTACCGGACAACGTGCCGGCCTGGTAGACGTTGCCCTCCGGCGCCAGGTGCGCCATCAGGTCGGCGCGGCCGCCGAACGCCGCCGCCGGGAAGCCGCCGCCCATCACCTTGCCGAACGTCATCAGGTCCGGCTCGACGCCGTCGACGCCGTACCAGCCCGACCGGGTGATCCGGAACCCGGTCATCACCTCGTCGGAGATGAACAGCGCGCCGTGCTCGCGGCAGGTCCGGGCCAGGAACGCGTTGAAGTCGTCCCGCGGCGGGACCACGCCCATGTTGCCGGGTGACGCCTCGGTGATCACCGCGGCGATCTGGTCGCCGTACGTCGCGAACGCATCCGTCACGGCCCGCCGGTCGTTGTACGGCAGCACGATCGTGTCCGCGGTGGTGGCCTCGGTGACACCGGGCGTCCCGGGGATGCCGAGGGTGACCACCCCGGAGCCGGCCTGCGCGAGCAGCGCGTCGACATGCCCGTGGTAGCAGCCGGCGAACTTCACGATCTTCGCCCGCCCGGTGACGCCCCGGGCCAGCCGCAGGGCCGACATCGTCGCCTCGGTGCCGGACGACACCAGCCGGACCATGTCCACCGGTGTGCGGGCCACGATCTCCTCGGCCAGCTCCACCTCTGGCTCGGTCGGGGTCCCGTACGACGTCCCGCGCATCACCGCCTGCTGGACCGCCTCGATGACCTGCGGATGCGCATGCCCGAGCAGCATCGGCCCCCAGGAGCAGACCAGGTCGACGTAGCGGTTACCGTCCGCATCGGTGAGGTGGCAGCCGTCACCGGCTGTCATGAACCGCGGGACGCCGCCGACGGCGCGGAACGCGCGGACCGGTGAGTTCACGCCTCCGGGCGTGACCTCGGAGGCTCGTCGGAACAGGTCGGCGGAGTGCTGCGTGGAGGCTGACACGGCGCCATTCTCACCGACGAGGTGTGAGCACGGACGGGCGGGGAACGCGGTTCGACGCCCCGCGACCCTTCACTTGCCTAAAGTTACGCGCCGGTATTGGCGCCACGAGTGACGAGGGTGACCGTCCCACCACTGTCTGCACCCGCGCGTAACCCCACGGCGTGCCCGGGCGTTAGACCAGGCACGACGTTCACGGACACATCGCGAGCGTGCCCACACCTGAGGGTTCGTCGTCAAGACGAAGGGAAATCTCGATGGGGAAGCGCAAGCGCCGCGTGACCGGCGGCTGGCGCCAGACAGTGCCACTCGTTCCGCTGGCACTTTTCGCGAGCGCGTTCACCATCCAGGCCACCTCGGACGACCCGGCGATCGCCAACGCCGCCGTCGACGGCTCGTCGACCGCGGTGCCCGGCAGCGTCGTCGTACCGTCCACACCGATCGACTCGCCGGTCAACTTCCCGATCCCGGGTGTCGTCGCGAACGGCCTCCCGCGCGACGCGCAACCGACCCAGGTGGTCTCCGGGCTCTACCGGAACGGGATCCCGCAGGCCGCGCTGAAGGCATACTCGCGCGCGCAGCAGGTGATGACCGAGGCCGACCCCGGCTGCAACCTGCCGTGGACGCTGGTCGCGGCGATCGGCCGGGTCGAGTCGAACCACGGCCGGCACGGCGGCAACGTGCTGAACATCGAGGGCGTCGCGACACCGGGGGTCTACGGACCGCGGCTGGACGGTGTCAGCACCGCCCGGATCAGCGACTCCGACGGCGGCCACCTCGACGGCGACACCGCGTTCGACCGTGCCGTCGGCCCGATGCAGTTCATCCCCGGCACCTGGCGGGTGGTGGGTGTCGACGGTGACGGCGACGGGACGAAGAACCCGCAGGACATCGACGACGCGGCGATGGCGACCGCGGTCTATCTGTGCTCCGGCAGGACCAACCTCGCCGACCCGGCCGACCTGACCCGGGCGCTGCTGCGCTACAACCACTCCCAGTCGTACGTCGACATGGTGATCCGCATCGCGCAGGCGTACGCCCGCGGCAGCTGGATCGCGGTCGAGAACGGCAAGCCGGAGGACGCGAACCAGGGCATCGACCGCTCCGGCCGTGACCAGAGCCGGGCGATCATGGTCGCGCCGACGGACCCGCTGGGGCCGCAGCGCAACCAGCCACCGACGCAGACCCGGCGGCCGGGCAGCAAGCCAACCACCCAGCCGTCTCGGCCGAACGACCCGACGGACCCGGAGACGACGGAGCCGACCGAGCCGGCGCCACCGAATCCGCCGACGACCTCGTCGGTCCCCGGCTCGGTGGGTACCACGCTGACCGAGCTGGAGAAGGCCACGCAGTACTGCCAGAAGGGGCTCGAGCAGGCGAAGACCGACCCGTCCCAGCTCCAGCTGCAGAAGTGCGTCGACGCGTACGTCGCCGGCGGAGCCAAGGCGGCGGACGCGGTGATCCGGGACCTGCTCGCCCTGCTCGGCACCGTCGGGACTCTCGGAGCAGGCGCCCTCGGCAGCTGAGTCCCCACACACGGCGCGCCTAACCTCACGGGACGACTGGACCCAAGTTTCAGGCCCGCATGCCTTTCGGCCGCGGGGCCTGCGCTGGTGGCCTGAAATCTGGGTCCAGTCGTCCCAAGAGGGTTAGGCGAAGCGCTTGACCACGGACTCGGCCCGGTGGATGAGGTCGTGGTCGTAGGCGACGCCGGGGATGTAGAAGATGACGTAGTCGATGCCGGCGTCCAGCATCGACTCGACCTTCGCGGCGATCTCGTCCTCGGTGCCGACCATCGTCTCGCCGGACCGGCGCTGGACGCCCGCCCGCTCCGCGGCGGCGTCCGGGTCGTCGCCCGGCTCGATCGGGACGATGTTGATGTTGCTGGACTTGATGATCGTGTCGTAGTCGCGTCCGAGCGTCTCGCAGTGCTGCTTCAGGATCGCGGTCTTCTCCCGGATCAGGTCCGGGTCACCGGCACCGATGTTCGCGGCGTCGCCGTACTGGGCCACCAGCTTCAGCGTGACCTTCGGGCCGCCGCCGCCGATCCACAGCGACGGGTGCGGCTTCCGGACACCCTTCGGCTCGTTGATCGGCTTGTCGACCGAGTGGTACTTGCCGTTGAAAACGACCTCGTCCTCGGTCCACATCCGGTAGATGATCTCCACGCTCTCGCGGAACGCGGCCATCCGCGGCCCGGTGTCGGTCCACTCGTAGCCGTAGGCCTTCCACTCCTGCTCGTACCAGCCGCCGCCGATACCGGCGTACAACCGGCCGTGGCTGGCCACGTCGACGGTGGAGGCGATCTTCGCGTACAGCGCGGGGTTGCGGTATCCGTTGCAACCCACCATCTGGCCGATGTTCACCCGCTTGGTGTCCCGGGCCAGCGCCGCCGTCGCGGTCCAGCACTCGAAGACCGTGTTCATGGTCGGATCGGGGGTGGTGTGGAAGTGGTCGTAGAGCCAGATCGAGTCCCACGAACCCTCGTCGGCGACCTGTGCGACCGCCGTCATCGCCTCCCACTGCTCGACCGGGTCCTCGATCCTGACCAGATCCATCCGCCAACCCTGCGGAACGAACATTCCGAATCGTGTCGTCATGCGGCCAGTCTTGTTCATCGCCCCCGCCCGGGCCACCTCGTTCGGGTCGCGCGGCCGACGTGCAGCGTCCGCCGAAGCCGAGTGAGGGTGACTCGGCTTCGGCGGACGCAGCGGAAACGGTCAGCTCACCTCGACCAGGTCGCGGTGGGCGGACGAGGCCGGTGGCTCGACCGGGGTGGGCCGGGACGGCCACCAGGCCTTGTGGCCGAGCAGGACCAGGATCGTCGGGAGCACCACGATCCGGATCACGGTGGCGTCGATCAGTACGGCGACGGCCAGGCCGATGCCCATCTGCTTCATCTCGGTCATCCCCAGGGTGGCGAAGACCGCGAACACCGACACCATCACCGCCGCCGCGCTGGTCACCACGCCCGCGGTGCTGGTGACACCCTCCCGGACCGCCTCACGAGGCGTCAGGCCGCGTCGTACCCCTTCGCGGATCCTGCTCAGGACGAACACGTGGTAGTCCATCGACAGCCCGACCAGCACCACGAAGAGGAACAGCGGGATCCAGGACACCACGAACCCGGGGGCGGTGAAGTTCAGGATTCCTTCCGCCCAGCTGTGCTGGAAGACCAGCGCGAGGACACCGAAGCAGCCCGCCACCGAGGCCAGGTTGAGCACGGTGGTGACCAGCGCGATCGCCACGCTGCGGAAGGTCACGGCCATCATCACCGTGGTCAGCGCCAGCACGAACCCGATCACCCACGGCAGCTTGTCCCGCTGGTGCTGGGCGTAGTCGACAGACTCCGCGACGTCGCCGCCGACCGCCCAGGTGGCACCCGGTACGGCGCCGATCGTGCGCGGTGCGAGCTCGGTCCGCAGCGCCTCGAGCGAGTCCTTGCTGGCGTCGCTGCCGGACGAGTACGGCGCGGCCAGCTCGAGCACCGCGGTGTCACCGGCGGCCCGTACCTGCGCACCCGGTACCGCTACCAGCTTGCCGGAGGCAACGGCTTCGTCCTGCAGCTTCTCGAGTGCATCTGTTGCCGCTGGCAGCTGCCCGGTGCCGGCGCGCACCGCGACGACGTACGAGCTGCCCTCGAACGGGAACGCGGTCTGCAGCCGGTCGTAGGTCTGGATCTCCGGGATGCTGCGCGGCAGCGTCTCCGGACCGGCGTCGTCGATCTTCATCGTCAGCGCCGGCAGGCCGAGCGCGAGCAGCACCACGACCGCACCCGCCAGTGCACCCTTCGGGTGGTTCAGCACCGGTGCCAGGATCCGGCGGCTGATGCCACCGGGACCGATCCGCCGGTTCGCCCGCCACAGCAGGGGTACCCGCGGGCGGTCCACCCAGCGGCCGAGCTTTGCCAGCAGCGCGGGCAGCACGGTGAGCGAGCCGACCACGGCGACCGCGACGACCAGGATCGCGCCGGTCGCCAGCGAGGAGAAGATCACGTCCTGGGCGACGTAGAGGCCGGCCATCGAGACGATGACCGCGATCCCGGACACCACCACCGAGTGCCCGCTGGTGGCCGCCGCGATCTCGACCGCGTCCACCGTGCCGCGGCCGCGGGCGCGCTCCTCACGCTCGCGCTTCAGGTAGAACAGCGAGTAGTCGACACCGACCGCCATCCCGATCAGCAGGACCACGTTCGCCACCGAGCCACCGTCGGGGAACAGGTACGACAGCGGCGCGTAGAAGCCCATCGCGGCACCGACCGCGGAGATCGCCAGCAGCACCGGGATCCCGGCCGCGATCAGCGCACCGAACGCCAGCAGCATCAACCCGAAGGTGATCGGCAGGCTCAGCTTCTCGGCCTTCGCGAGGTCGTCGCCGACCACCTTCCATATGCCCTTGTCGATCGACGCGTCGCCGAGCTGCTCGACCCGCAGGTCCGGATGCTTGCCCTGGACAGCGGCTGTCGCGTCGAGCAGCTGCTGCACGTTATCGGCCGCGTCGTCGGCCGTGCCCTTCAGCTCAACGGGTACCAGGACCGCGTGGCCGTCCTCGGACCACACCGGCGTGCCGACAGCCTGCACCGGTGGTAGCGCGGTCATCGCCGACCGCACCTCGCCGACCACGGCGGTCGCGTCCTTGCGGTCCAGCGAGCCGTCCTTCGCGGTGACCAGCACCGTCTCCGCCGGACGCTCACCGAGGTTCGCGTCCGCGATGAGCTGCGCGGCGCGGCCCGACTCGCCGATCCGCTCGTCCTTCTCACTCATCTTCTGCATCGGTACGAGGCTCACCGCACCGACCGCGACCACGACGAGCAGCAGCCACAGGCCGATCGCTCGCCACGGGTGGGTCGCACTCCAGCGCGCCACCTGCACTGTCACCGCTCGCCGACTCATTTGTTCTCGCCCCTCCGGCTCGTCTCGCGCGGACAGGCGACCCTGTCCGTCTGTTCCGAGCCTGGTCGCGCGGGCGGCGGATCTCAGGAGGGCAAGGTCCAGTGGTGGGGTGGACCTAGGTCCACCTTCGGCGGAAGTAGCGGCCGGGCGAGACGCCGACCTCACGCCGGAACGCGGCCACGAACGCACTCGGCGTCGCGACCCGACCCGGTCCGCGACAGCGGACAGCGGACAGCGGCACGCCGCCCGCGAGCAACGGGGCTAGCGTCCGTGCTCGAGCCCGCCCGCGGCAACATGGATGAACAGCGCGTCGACCTCACTCGCGGATTTGAGCGGCTCGACGTTGCCGTCGATCGGCTCGAGCAACTTGCCGAGCGCGTCCGCCTGCGACTCCGGCTGCCCGAACGTGATCACCGACAGCTGGACCGGCCGTTTCGGGTCGATCGCCTTCTTCAGTGCGGCGGTCAGCTGCGGCCCGCTGATCGCACCCGGGTCGTCCTGGTTCAGCCCGTCGGTGAACAGCACGACCTGGTTCGGCGTACCCCGCCGGTAGCTGTTCCGGGCCGACAGGTAGGCGGCGAGCACGGTGTCGTACAGACCGGTCCCGGTCGGGCGCGCCTTCAGTGCTCCGCTCGCGGTGCCGAGCGCCTTGCGGTGCGCCGGAGTCAGCGCACGGAGGGGCAGCAGTGGTCTGTAGTCGCGCGGCGGATCGATCAGCGAGCCGAACTCCCACAGAGCCAGCCGGGCGTCGTTCGGAAGCAGCGTGCCGAGCCGGACACATCCTCCGGCGACCGTGCGGATCAACGGTGTCGTCGTGCCGGGTGTCGGTTCGTTCATCGAGCCGGACACGTCGACCACGACCAGTACGTCGGACCGCCGGTCGGCCGGATACCAGCTGGCGAAGACGTGGTCGATGTGATGCGGCTCCAGCACGGCGAACGGCTTGGCCGCCATCGGCGGCAGCCGGCGGGTCTCGACGCTCTGCACCGAGCCGCCGGTGTGTCCGCGCAGCCCTGCGGCGGCCAGCTGTGGTGCGGCGTCCGCACCACGCAGGGTCCGCAGCAACCGGTCCATGGCCCTGGCGACGTTCTGGTTCCTGGCCGCGTTGGCCGCGGGCAGCCAGGTGTAGCGGAGCTGTGCGGTGTGGTCCGCGGGTGCCAGCACGACCTTGTCCTCCGGCCAGCCCTGCCGCAGCAGGGCGTACTCCGGCACCAGGCCGACCTCGCGCGTCTTGTCCGGCCGAGCCGGCGCGGAGCCGGCGACGGTCCGGCTGACGGCGACGGCGTCAGCGAGCGCCTCCGCCGACACGTCCATCCCGGACTCGATCCAGACCGCCTCGCCGAGCGCGCCGGCGGCGATCAGCCCGTCACCTGAACCGGCCGGGTCACGCATCACCGGCCGGACGCCGGAGTCGGCCGACACCAGGTTGGCCAGGCCAATCCAGGACGTGCCGGCGGTTGTCAGCGTCCGAGCAGTCGTGCGGTCGGTGACGAAGTAGAGCGGGCTGGTGGCGACGATCACCGGGCCGCCCTCCGGCACCGCCTTCGCGAATGCGCCACCGGCCACGGTCGCCCACGCCGTGTCATCGGGAATCCATACATCGGCACCGAGATGCCCGATGTGCCTGGCCGCGTTCCTGCCGTCGGCGACCTTGATCTCCAGCCGCGCGCAGTCCGGTCCGACCGCGATCGCCGGCTTCAGCGCGGAAAGCACGGGCGCGAATGACGCGGCGGTCACCACCTTCACCGGTGTCGCGCATTCGACGGGCGGCGGCGTCGTCGCGGCCGGACCGGCGGCATCGTCCGCGCCACCGGACCGCCACAGCGAAAACGACACCGCCGTCACCGCGAGCGTCATTATTCCGATCAGTGCGAGGACCGCGATCCCCCAAGGGTTTCGCCGTACGGCGCCGCTGTGTCGTCCCACCCCAGTCCTCCCATGGCCGCGTCGGACGTGCACCGAGGTGGCCTCTCGCGCAGGCTAATGGGACCGCACCAAACTGATAAAGGGCTCACTCGCAATCATCCTGTGGGACCGCGAAATCTTCACGCCTTGCCACCAGTCGTGAACCGCGTGTTGTCAGTCCAACGGTTGAAACAAAGTGCGACGCCGTGAATCCACCGCGCAATCGGAGTTGACTCCGGTATCTCGGCCCAGCTAATTCGCCAATGCCGGGAAACGATTCACGGCGCGAACCCGGAACCCGGAACAAGGCACCGGGGATCGGTCTGCTAACCCCGGCGCGACCGCAGCCGGCGGAGCATGCGGGCGTCGTCGAAGCCGACTGCGCGGGCCGCGGCCTCGACCGTCGCGCCGTGGCCGATCAGGTGCTCGGCGCGCTCCACTCGCAGCTCCTGCTGGTAGCGCAGCGGCGTCAGACCGGTCGCACCGCTGAACGTCCGGGTCAGCGTGCGTTCGCTGACCCCGGCCAGATCCGCGAGCTCGGATAGCGGTAACCGGTCGGCGTACCTGGTGTCGATCACGTCCTGGACCCGGTGCACCGAGTCGCTCAGGTGCCCGCGGTGCCGGAGCAGTGCGCTGGCCTGCGGCTCGTCGCCGTTGCGCCGCGCGTAGACCACCATCGAGCGCGCCACCTTCGCCGCCACAGCCGGACCGTGTCGGACGGCGAGCAGGTGCAGCGCCATGTCGATCCCGCTGGCGATGCCGGCGGAGGTGACGACGCGGCCGTCGACGACGTACAGCACGTCGCCGACCACCCGCGCCTCCGGGTACAGCCGGGCCAGCTTGTCCTGCAGCGCATGATGTGTCGTACACCGGCGACCGTCCAGCAGGCCGGCGCGGCCGAGGGCGTCGGCACCGGCGCAGACGCTGGCCACGACGCCGCCGGCCGCGTGATGGTCGCGGAGCAGTCGCAGGGCCCGGTCGCCGATCAGCTCAGGGCGGCCGAACAGCGAGCCGCGCCAGCCCGGTACGACGAGCAGGTCGTCCGGATCCAGATCCGGCCAGGCGGTGCCGGCCTGCAGCACCAGCCCCTGCGCGGTCGGCACCTGCGCGGCCTCGGCCAGGTAGACCAGCTCGTACCCGAGTCCGAGGTCCGCGGCGTCCGAGAAGGCCTGGGCCGCACCGGCCAGGTCCAGGACATGCAGGTGCGGCACCAGTAGGAACGCGACGCGGGACATGATCCGGTCAGACTGTCACAGCCTCCGGCGCCAGCTCGTCGAGGGTCCGGATGGTGGCGAACCGGCCGGCCAGCACGTACTCGGTCCGGGCCGCGACCACCTCGGCCGGCAGCGTCCGCGGATCGGCCAGCACCTCGTCGTACGGGAGGTCGGCCGGCGTGTCCGGGTGCCGCAGCGGCATCGTCGCGGTCGCCTCGGTGACGAAGGTGACGTCGTACCCGAGGTCGGACGCGACCCGTGCGGTGGTCTCGCAGCATTGCTCGGTGCGGATGCCGCTGACCACCAGCTCGCGGATGCCGCGCTCGGTGAGCAGCTGCTGCAGATTCGTTGTGGTGAAGGCGTTGTGCGATGTTTTGGTGAGCACAGGTTCACCGTCGGCCGGGTCGAGTCCGTCTAGCAGCCGCACCAGGCCGTCGGCCGGGTCGAAGACGGTGCCGGTACCGGGCTCGGTGTGCAGCACCCAGACCACCAGGTCGCCGCTGGCCCGCGCGGCACGGACCAGTCGGCCGACCCGGTCGGCGATGTCCGGGTGACTCACGGCTGCCCAGTCCGGGCGGTGCCGGAAGGACTCCTGGACGTCGATCACGAGCAGAGCACTGGTCATGTGATCGATCATGCCTCGCCGGGTACCTCGCGCGCAGGCACGATCCCGGCGAGAACCGGACGGATCCGGTCACGCGCTTCGCCCGTGAGAGCGCGCACATTCGCCACGCGTGACACCTGTTCCGGCAACCACACCTTGGCAGACTCCGTGAACACGCGTGCACGGAAAGCGACATTCCCGTCGACCGTGCTGCGGCCCGGCCAGGCGTCTTCGGGTTCGGCACAAGACCTTAGGGTTGAGCTCCGCGGTTGGTGTCGAGCAGCGGGCAGCTCGCGGTCGCCGGAGCTGCGCCGACTCCTCGCGCCATCCCGTCGACGTATCCGAAGGAGCGAATGAACCATGAGCAAGGTCGTGCTGTACATGTCGATGTCGGTGGACGGGTTCATCACCGGCCTGGACGACGATATGGATCACGGACTCGGCGTCAACGGCGAGCGGCTACACGACTGGCTGCATTCCGGCGGGGTGGATCCGGGTTCGCACCGGCCTGTCGACGAGACCAACGCGACGGTGTTCGACGAGCTGATGGCCACGGGAGCGGTGATCACCGGCCGGCGTACCTTCGAGTTCGCGCGCGGCTGGGCCGGCGACCACCACGACAGGGTCCCGATCTTCGTACTGACTCATGCCGCACCCGACGAACCCGCGCCGGGATCCGCGCGCTACGTGACGGACGGCATCGAATCCTGCGTCGCCCAGGCCAAGGCCGCGGCCAGTGACCGCGACATCCTGCTGCACGGTGCCGCGACCGCGCAGGAGTGCCTTCGAGCCGGCCTGCTGGACGAGATGGAGCTGCACCTGATACCCGTGCTGCTCGGGCAGGGCCGCCGGCTGTTCGACGACCTGCCGCCCGAGCACATCGAGCTCGAACTGCTCCGCGCCCTGGACGCGCCGGGTGTGCAGCACCTGCGCTACCGGGTGCGGTCGGAGCGCTGAGGCGATGGAGCCCCGCGGCGGCAACGGAGGATTGGTCTAGACCTTGCATGAAGTTGCAGGTCTTGAGCCCTTGACGAACAGGTACGCGCACTGAGTGACTGGGGGTCATCAAGCGCTGACCCGAGGAGAAACCTATGCGCCGCCGCCCACGGCTCATCGCCGCTCTCAGTTCTGTCGCCCTCACCGCCGTCGTCGCCGCGAGCCTTGCCGGCACGGCAGCCGCGGACAGCGGCACTCAGGGTGCTGCCGCGCCCGCGGATGAGGTCACGCCGCCGCCGCGCGAGCTGACGCATCGAGCCGACGGCTTCCCGCTGACCCCGACGGTCGGGCTGGTCCGCGGTACGAACACCGACCCGGACGCCGAGCGCGTCGTGCGCGACACGCTCACCCGCGCCGGGGTCCACACGATCAAGGCCACCGAGGGCGCCGACCCGCGGACCGACGTCACGGTCTGGCTGGGCGAGGGCACGGCCGCGCTCGGCGAGCTGAAGGTGGCGTCGGCCACCGGGCTGTCCGCCGAGGGCTACGTGCTCGCCGCAGGCACCGGCCGGCAGGACCGCAAGCACATCGTGCTCGACGGAGTCGATGCCGACGGCACCTTCTACGCCGCGCAGACTCTGCGCCAGCTCGTCCAGCCGCGCGCCGGGACCGATCGGATCCCCGGTGTCGCGATCCGAGACTGGCCGACGCTGCGGTACCGCGGCTCGATCGAGGGCTTCTACGGCACGCCCTGGTCGCACACCGACCGGCTCGACCACGTCGACTACCTGGGCGCGCACAAGATGAACACCTACGAGTACGCGCCGAAGGACGACCCGTACCACCGCGAGCAGTGGCGCGAGCCCTACCCACCGGACAAGCTGGCCCAGCTCGGCGAGCTGGTCACCCGGGCGAACCAGAACAAGGTCGACTTCACCTTCGCGCTGTCCCCCGGACTCGACCTGTGCTTCACCTCCGAGTCCGACTTCCAGGCGCTCATCGCCAAGTTCCAGGCCGTGTACGACCTCGGCGGCCGCTCGTTCAACGTGCCGTTCGACGACATCGACTACAACACCTGGCACTGTGCTGCCGACCGGGAGAAGTACGGCACCGGCGGCGGTGCGGCCGGACGCGCGCAGAGCGAGATCCTGAACCGGGTGCAGCGTGAGTGGGTGGAGACCAAGCCGGATGTCGCACCGCTGCAGATGGTGCCGACCGAGTACTACAACACCAGCGCGACGGCGTACAAGCAGGCGCTGCGCGAGCAGCTGGACAGCGACGTGGTGGTGCACTGGACCGGGATCGGCGTGATCCCGCGGACCATCACCGCCGCGCAGGCGCAGCAGGCCCGGCAGGTGTTCGGGCACGACATCCTGATCTGGGACAACTACCCGGTGAACGACTACATCGCCGGGCGGATCCCGCTCGCCGACTACAGCGGCCGCGCGCCGGGGATCGCGGACCACATCGCCGGGATCATCTCGAACCCGATGAACCAGGCCGCGGTGAGCAAGGTCGCGCTGTACTCGTTCGCGGAGTTCGGCTGGCACACGTCGTCGTACGACGAGGAGGGCTCCTGGCACCGGGCACTGGCCGAGCGGGCGGGCGGCGACCAGGCCACGCTGGACGCGCTGAAGGTGTTCGCGGATCTGAACACCTACGACACCACGCTGCACCCCGAGTCCGCGCCGCAGCTGGCGCAGCGGTTCGCCGCGTTCTGGCAGACCTGGAACGGCGGCAACGAGCACACCGCGATCGCTGGGCTGATGCCGCACGTCCGCGCGGTCGAGCAGGCACCGGGGCGGATCCGGGCCGGTGTGACCGACCCCGCGTTCGCGACCGAGGCGAAGGCCTGGCTGGACGCCACCGAGCTGTGGGGCCAGGCACTGCGGCAGTCGCTCACGCTCCTCGAGAACGTTGATCAGGGCAACGGAACGGCGGCCTGGACGGCACGACAGCGGATCGACGCGCTGGTCGCGCAGGCGAAGGCGATCCGGGACACCCGGCTGCCGCACAGCAACACCTACCCGCGGATCGGCGAGCGAGTGGTGGACGAGTTCCTGGCCGAGGCGGACCGGGTGCACGACCGCTGGCTTGGGATCCAGCCTGGCCGGACCGCGGGCACCAGCCTGGCGACGTACAGCGACAACGTGCCGGCCCGGATGATCGACGGCAGCCTGGACACCTGGTTCTGGAGCAACGGCGCCCCGCAGGCCGGTGACGAGATCCGGGTCGACCTGGGCGGCGTCCGCGCGATCGGCGACATCGCCGTGCTGATGGGCAAGGCGACCAGCCCGAACGACTACATCCACTCGGGTGCGCTGGAGTGGTCGGCCGACGGTACGACCTGGACCGAGCTGGCCCGCGGTACCACCGCTGAGGTCCGGGCGACCGCACCGGCCGGGACCCAGGCCCGTTACGTCAGGTATCGCGCGCTGGCGCCGAACCCGGAGTTCTGGCTGGTCGTGCGGGAGTTCCAGGTACAGGTCACCGACGGATCGGAGACCACGCTGACCGCGACCGGTTCGCCGGCGCCCGCGCCCGGCTCGTCCTTCACCCGCGCGGTCGACGGCATCGTGTCGACGTCGTACGACGCGGCGACCGCACCGGTGGCGGGTGACGCGCTGACGGTCACGCTGTCCAGCGCCCGGCCGCTCACCGGAGTCACGGTGCTGCAGCGCGACGGCGCGACCGGGACGGGCCGGGTGGAGATCCGCAGCGGCGGAACCTGGCGCGACATCGGCCCGCTGGCGGCGTCGTACACGGCGATCAACGTAGCGGCGACGGTAGCCGACGCGGTCCGGGTGGTCTGGTCTGCGGGTGGCGCACCGCCGAAGGTGGCGGAGGTGGTCCCGCGCGCTCAAGTGAGCTAGAACCGGGATCCTTGGTGACATGAACGATCTGCGGTTCGGGTTCGAGCTCAAGCCGAGCATCCATGTCAGCCACCACCGCGAGCTGCTCGCGGCGGCCGCGGCGCTCGACCTGCTGTCCGGGGGGCGGTTCGGGCTCGGCGCCGGCGGCGTGTGGCAGGGCATCACCGGCATGGGTGTGCCCGCAATGTCGCCCGGCGAGTCGCTGGATGCGCTGGCCGAGGCGATCCCGCTGCTGCGCCGGCTGTGGCGGGCCGGCGAGCGGGTCCGGTTCGACGGCAAGTACTACAGCACCGACATCACCGCGGGACCAGCGCCCGCGCACGACATCCGGATCTGGGTCGGCTCGGTCGGGCCGCGGTCGTTCCGGCTCACCGGCCGGCTCGCGGACGGTTGGGCGGCACCGATCCCGAAGTACCTGCCGTACGACGAGTGGGCCGGCGCGAACGCGGTCATCGACCGGGCCGCGTCCGACGCGGGGCGCGAGCCCGGCGACGTACTGCGGATCGCCCAAGTGGTCGGCACGATCACCGATACGCCGGGCGCGACCGACACCGAGCACGGCGCCGAGCCGCTGCGCGGTACCCCGGACCAGTGGACCGCGATGTTCGGCCGGCTCGCCACCGAGCAGCCGTTCCGCGCTTTCGTGTTCTGGCCGGAGCATCACACGCTCGAGCAGGTCGAGACCTTCGCCCGCGAGGTGGTGCCCGCGACCCGCGCCTTGCTCGGCTGACCACGCCGGGCAAGATGGGGCGCATGCGGATCAGACCGGCGATGGCCGACGACGCGGAGTTCCTCACCGACATGTTGCTCGAGGCATTCAACTGGTCTGGCGAGCTGCGCTTCGACCGCGAGCAGGTGCTCGCCGACGACCACATCAGCCGGTACGTCGACGGCTGGCCGCGGGCCGGCGACTTCGGCGTCGTGGCCGTTGGCGAGGACGACGCGCGACTCGGCGCTGCCTGGGCCCGAACGCTGACCGCGGACCAGCCCGGATACGGCTATGTCGCCGATGACGTCCCCGAGTTGAGCATCGGGGTGAGCCCGGCCAGCCGCGGGCAGGGTGTCGGACGTGCCCTGCTGACCGCGCTGGTCGACGCCGCGCGGGCTCGCGGCCTGGACCGGATCAGCCTCAGCGTCGAGCCTGAGAACCGGGCCGCCGGGCTCTACCGCAGCGCCGGCTTCGTGGTGGTGGGCCGGAACGGCGGGTCGGACACGATGGTGCTCGGTCTCGGTGCAGGCTGACGTCCTGGTCGTCGAGCACGAAGGCTGCGGACCGAAGAACCATCGCAGGCTGTTTACAGCATGGGCCGACCGGACTAATCTACAACCAAATGGTTGTAGGTGCGTTGGATGACGAGGCTGTGGACGACTTGTTCCACGCACTGGCCGACGCCACCCGCCGCGACATCGTCCGCCGCTCCGTCCAAGGCGAGCTGTCGGTGTCACGACTGGCCGAGCTCTACCCGATGAGCTTCGCCGCGGTGCAGAAGCACGTCGCCGTACTGGAGCGGGCCGGTCTGGTGACCAAGGAGCGCTGCGGCCGGGAGCAGCTCGTGCGCACCGACCCCGACGCCGTGCGCCGGGCGCGGCAGGCGCTCGACCAGCTCGCGGCGACCTGGCGCGAGCGGGTGGACCGGATGTCCGACCTGCTCGCAGAGAACCCCCACGACGTGAACGACCCGAGAGGACCGGACAGATGAGCATCACCAGCACGGACAAGGACTTCGACAACCTGACCTTCACCCTGGTCGCCGACTTCGACGCCCCGGCCGAGCGGGTGTGGCAGCTGTGGGCCGACCCCCGGCAGCTGGAGCGCTGGTGGGGTCCGCCGACGTACCCGGCCACCGTTGAGGAGCACGACCTGACCCCCGGCGGTGACGTCACCTACTTCATGACCGGGCCGGAGGGCGACAAGGCCCGCGGCTGCTGGCGGATCACAGCGGTCAACCCACCCAAGTCCCTCGAGTTCACCGACAGCTTCGCCGACTCCGACGGCACCCCGATCGCCGAGATGCCGACCACCACGACACAGGTGGCGCTCACCGAGCACGGCGGAGGTACCCGGATGGAGCTGCGCGCGACGTTCGACTCCCGGGAGCAGATGGAGCAGCTGGTCAACATGGGTATGGCCGAGGGGCTGCAGCAGGCCGTGAGCCAGATGGACGCCCTGCTCGCCGCCTGACCGGGGACCTACGTCCCACCCCTGTGGTGGAGCCTACGTTCAGCCTGCGCCGAATGTCGTTGACCTGGCGCCGCGGACCGCTTGAGTCTGAAGCCATGTCTCACCGGCTCGTCGCTGCCTGCCTCGCTATGACTGCCGCACTCGTCATGACATCGTGCGGCTCGGACGGTCAGCAAGCTCAGCCGCCCGCGGGCAGTACCGCACCGCCAAGCATCAGCGGCCCGGGTCCCAGCTCACCAAGCTCCGCCGCGGCGTCGATATCGCCGACAACGTCGCAACCACTCGGCCCGATCACTCCGAGCGGGCGCCCGACGCTGACCGTGCCGCCGTCGCCGCCCGCCAGCATCGGCGCCGTCTGTCTGGAGCCCGCCGACGCCGCCCGCAAGGTCACCTTCCGAGCTTCATCGGGAGCCACGCTGACCGGTGCGCTCCTCGGCCGGGGGCGCGCCGGCGTGGTGCTGGTCCACCAATCGGATGGCGATCTCTGCCAGTGGCTGCCGTACGCACGCGACCTCGCGGAGACTGGATACCTGGTGCTCACGATGGACCTGGAGGGCAGGGGCAGCGCCGGCTTCGTTCAGTACGACGGCAACCAGCCTGTTCCGTACGGCCTCGACGTGGCAGCCGCGGCGCGGTACCTGCGCACCCACGGCGCAGCCAAGGTCGTCCTGGTCGGCGCCTCCATGGGCGGTACAGCCGTGCTGGCGGGAGCCGCGGTCGCCCGGCCGGCAGTGAACGGCGTGGTCAGCGTGTCAGCGCCCGCCGAGTACGCCGGCATCGATGCGAGGACCGCGGCCACCCGCCTGACTGTGCCGGTGTTGTATGTCGCCGCGACCGAGGACAACGACTACGAAGCCATGGCGAGGATGTTGTACGCGGCAACGAGATCGCCAAGATCGCTGTCGATCGTTCCCGGTTCGGCCCACGGTGTTGCCCTGGTCGACGATCCCGGTGACCCGAAGGTACGCCGAGACGTCGACTCCTTCATCGCCGCGCACGCTCGTTAGCGTGCTGGATCCGCGCCGGCGCCGTCCAGCATCCCCAGCTGTTCGTCAGTGAGCTTGATGTCCAGCGCCGGCAGGGCGGCCTCGAGCTGCTCCTCCGTGCGCGGGCCGATGATCGCGACCAGCGCCGGGTCGGTCTGGTGCAGCAGCCAAGCGATCACCAGCTGGTTCGGGGTGACACCCAGCTCCGCGGCCAGGCCGGTCAGCGTTGCCAGCCGGGCTTCCGCGTCGGGTCCGTCGTACGACGTCATCACCGGATGGCCGTCGCGCTTGGCCGGGTCGTCGTACACGCCCTTGAGGATCGGCGAGTACGCGATCAGCGACAGGTCCCTGTTGGCCCGCAGGTAGTCGAGCTGCTCGTCCGCGACGATCGACCGCGTGTCGGCGCCCGCCTTCGGCCGCAGGTACGAGTGCTGCTGCTGGACCGCGACCGGCGCCGGCCAGCTGTGCTCCTTGCACAATGCCCGGATACGTTCCAGCCGCCAGGTCCGGACGTTCGACCAGCCGAGGTACCGAGCCTTGCCGGAGGCAACGATCTCGGCGAGTGCCGACAGCGTCTCCTCGAGCGGTACCGACAGGTCGTCGACGTGCACGTAGAACAGGTCCACGTGGTCGGTGCCGAGCCGGCGCAGGCTGTCGTCGAGCGCCTGGCGCAGAGTGTCACCGCCCGCGCCCTCCCACTGCTCGACCATCGCGTCCCAGCCGCCCGTTCCGGAACGCAGCGCGTCAGGGTCGCGCACCCAGGCACCGGCCTTGGTGGCGAGGAACATGTCGTCCCGCTTGCCGCTGCGCGCGAACCAGCGGTTGAGCAGCTGCTCGCTCTCACCGCCGATGTTCCCGGGTGCGGGCCACCAGGCGTAACAGTTCGCGGTGTCCACGAAACGGCCGCCGACGTCGGCGTACCGGTCGAGCATCCGGAACGATGACGCCTCGTCGGTGGCCGTGCCCATCAGCATGGCGCCGAGCGCCAGCTGGCTGACCTGTTCTCCGGTGCGTCCGAGCTCTACGGTCCTCATCACTCTGCGACCCTAGGCAGCGGCCGCGCGCACCGTCCAATGCAATGATCCACGCAGTTCCATACGTGGAGCGAATGAACCTCAGATGTGCACGAAGCTGCCGCCGCCCGACTCGACCCGGTCGGCGGAGACGTCGTCGAACCAGTGGCCACCGGTCGCGAGATAGCGGAACCGGTGCCGGCCGGGCGGCAGGATCACCGACACCGTCCGGGTTCCGTTGCGCCGCCGGACCAGTTCGTGGCGGCCCGGCTGCCACTCGTTGAAGTCACCGACGACACTGACCGTGCCGTCCGGCTCGTGGACCGGCAGCGCGAACGTGATCCGCGCCTTGCCACCGAACAGCTGCGTACGCCTGAGCATGAGGAGACGTCCCCCTTCGGACACCTGAGTGATCTGCCTGCCGGGCGTAAGCCTGTCGAGTCCGGGCGGCTCGTCGCACGCCGACACGCTTCGCGTAACCAGACGTTCACAAGAGCTGGTCAGCTCGGGGCCCGACCGCCGCCTGACGGGTCAGCGACGCTCGAGCAGCTGCGCGGTCTCGGCCGCCCAGTAGGTGAGGATGATGTCCGCGCCCGCACGGCGGATCGAGGTGAGTGTCTCCAGGATGGCGCGCTCGCGGTCGATCCAGCCGTTCGCGGCCGCCGCCTCGACCATCGCGTACTCACCCGAGATGTTGTACGCCGCGACCGGGACGTCCACCGCGTCGCGGATCTCGCGGACCACGTCCAGGTAGCTCAGCGCCGGTTTGACCATCACGATGTCCGCGCCCTCGTCCAGGTCCAGCCGGACCTCGCGGAGCGCCTCGCGCCGGTTCGCCGGGTCCTGCTGGTATGTCTTCCGGTCGCCGGTGAGCGAGGACCCCACCGCCTCCCGGAACGGGCCGAAGAACGCGGACGAGTACTTGACGGCGTACGCCAGGATCACGGTGTCCAGGTGGCCGGCGGCGTCCAGCGCGGACCGGATCACGCCGACCTGGCCGTCCATCATCCCACTCGGGCCGACCACATGCGCGCCGGCCTCCGCCTGCGCCACACCCATCCGCGCGTAGATCTCCAGCGTGGCGTCGTTGTCCACCCGGCCCTGCGCGTCGAGCACGCCGCAGTGGCCGTGGTCGGTGAACTCGTCCAGGCACAGGTCCGACATCACCAGCAGGTCGTCACCGGCCTCGCTGACAGCGTCCCGGATCGCCACGTTGAGGATGCCGCCCGGGTCCAGCGAACCCGAGCCGGTGGCGTCCTTGTGCTGCGGTACGCCGAACAGCATCACACCACCGAGGCCGAGCGAGGCAGCCTCCACGACCGCCTTCCGCGCCGTGTCACGGGTGTGCTGGACAACGCCGGGCATCGACGCGATCGGCACCGGAGCGTCGGCTCCTTCGCGGACGAACATCGGCAGCACCAGCTGCCGCGGCTGGAGCGTGGTCTCGCCGACCAGCCGGCGGACGGCCGTGCTGGACCTCAACCTGCGCGGGCGGTGCGCGGGGAAACCTGGCATGTCAGCAACCCTAGCTCTTACGGCGGGAGCCGGGGCGGCGTTCCGAGGGACGGGTCACCGGCTCGCCGGCCGCCAGGAAGCCGTCCCGGCGGTCCGCGCCGAACTGCGCCAGCGCATCGGCCAGCTCCTCGGCCGACGGGTGCTCGGCCATCGCGTCCACCCGCAGCCCGTGCTCCTCGGCGGTCTTCATCGTCGCAGGCCCGATCACCGCGATCACCGTCGAGGCGTGCGGCTTGCCCGCGATCCCGACCAGGTTCCGCACCGTCGACGAGGAGGTGAACACCACTGCGTCGAACTTACCGGTCTTGATCGCCTCCCGGGTCGGCGCCGGCGGCGGCGCGGCCCGCACGGTCCGGTACGCGGTGACATCGTCGACCTCCCAGCCCAGCTCGGTCAGTCCGGCGACCAGCGTCTCGGTGGCGATGTCGGCGCGCGGCAGGAACACCCGGTTGATCGGGTCCAGCACCTCGTCGTACGGCGGCCAGTCCTCGACCAGTCCGCGGGCGGACTGCTCACCGGACGGGACCAGGTCAGGCTTGATGCCCCAGGCAACGATCGCCTCGGCGGTCTTGTCGCCGACCGCGGCGATCTTCAGACCGGAGAACGCTCGCGCGTCCAGCCCGTACTCGTCGAACTTCTCCCGGACCGCCTTGACAGCGTTGACCGAGGTGAACGCGACCCACTCGTACCGGCCCTCGACCAGGCCGCGAATCGCCTTGTCCATCTGCTGCGGGTTCCGCGGCGGCTCGACCGAGATGGTCGGCACCTCCTCGGGCATCGCGCCGTACCGGCGCAACCGGTCCATCAGCGGGCCGGCCTGGTCCTTGGTCCGCGGCACCAGGATCCGCCAGCCGAACAGCGGCTTGGTCTCGAACCAGCTCAGCTGCTCGCGCTGCTCCACCACAGAGCCGACCGTCACCACAGCCGGGCCGGTGAGCTTCGCCGCGCGCACGTCCGCCGCGATCGTGTCCAGCGTGCCGACGGTGCTCGCCTGCGCGGTCGTCGTACCACCGCTGGTGACCGCGACCGGCGTGGCCGGGTCGAAGCCGGCCTCGACCAGCGCCTTCGCGACGTCGCGGAGCAGGTCGAACGCGTTCAGGAGCACCAGCGTCTGCTTCGGGTTCAGCCCGGTGAAGTCCAGCTTGGCCTCGGCCACGTCGAGCACGGTCACCTCGCGCTCGCCCTTCACGGTCAGCGGGATGCCCGCGTACGACGGCACCGCGGCCAGCTCGCTGACGCCCGGCACCACATTGAACGCGATCCCCGCCTTGCGGCAGGCGGCCGCCTCCTCGGGGCCGCTGGAGAACGTGAACGGGTCGCCGGACAGCAGCCGGACCACGTTCGCACTCGCCTTCGCGGTCTTCACCACGGTGCGGGCCCGGGCGGCGTTCCGCAGCGCGCGACTGCCGTCCGCACCGGAGCCGTCGACCACCTCGACGCCGGCCCGGCAGAGCCGCAGGAACACCTCGTGCTGCGGACCCTCGATAACCACCGCGTCCGCGGCGACCAGTGCGTCCCGGCCGGCGATGGTGAGCAGCGACGGGTCACCGGGGCCGACACCGACGAAGGTGACGTGCCCGAGCGGTTTCGGCTGTCTCGCCCTGGCTGTCGCCTTCGGCTGCACCTTCGCCGGAGTGGCCTTGCTTGCACGGGTCTTCGCGCTGCTCACAGTTGCTGTCGCCTTCGCCCTCGTTGTGCTCGTCGTCTGCGTTCTCGTCTTCTTCACGGTCTGCTGTGCCGCGGCCTTCTGAGGTCGTGGCTTTGGCGCCGTCTTGCGGGCTGCCGGGCTCATACCTGCTCCAGAAGATCGGCGGCCAGCGCGCGGCCGAGTCCGGCCGGGTCGTCCAGCGGGCCGTTCGCGGACAGCCGTCGTACGCCGCCGTCGTACCCGAGCGCCGCCCGCAGCCAGAGCTCCGGGCCGGTGTCACCCTCGACCACGTCGGCCAGCGCCCCGACCGGTGCGGTGCACCCGGCCTCGAGGGTGGCCAGCAGCGTCCGCTCCGCCAGTACGGCGGCCCGGGTCGCCGAGTCGTCCAGGGCGGCGCAGGCCGCCACCACCGCGTCGTCGTCCGACCGGGTCTCGACCGCCAGCGCACCCTGCCCCGGTGCCGGCAGCACCTGGATCGGGTCGAGCACCTCGGTGACCTCGTCCAGCCGGCCGAGCCGGGCGACGCCCGCCCTGGCCAGCACCACCGCGTCGAGCTTGCCGTCGGCAACCATCGCGATCCGGCTGTCCACGTTGCCGCGGATCCCGGTCAGCTCCAGGCCGAGGCCGAGCGCCTCGATCTGCGCCACCCGGCGCGGCGATCCGGTACCGACGGTCGAGCCCGGCAGCAGCTCGCCGAGGGTCAGCTTGTCCCGGGCGACCAGCACGTCGCGCGGGTCCTCCCGCGGCGGGATCGCGGCCAGCGTGAGACGGTCCACCGGCACGGTCGGCAGGTCCTTGAGCGAATGCACCGCCACGTCGATCCGCTGCTCCAGCAGCGCGTCGCGCAGTGCGCTGACGAATACGCCGGTGCCGCCGATCTGCTCCAGCGGCGCACGGTTGGTGTCTCCGGCGGTCACGATCGGGACCAGCTCGACGTCGTGTCCACGGGCCCGCAGCTCGTCCGCGACCCAGGTCGCCTGCACGGTCGCGAGCTGCGAGCGCCGGGTGCCCAGCCGGATCACTCCGCCTCACCGCCCTTCGCCTCGTTCGGCGTCGTGACCGGAGCGGTGACTGCCTCGACCGCGGCCGGGTCGAGCGCGAACAGCTCGCGCAGCGCATCGGCGTACGTCGGCCCGCCGGGGTCCGCGGCCAGCTCTTTCACCCGGACCGTCGGCGTGTGCAGCACCTTGTCGACCACCCGGCGGATCGTCCGGGCGACCTCGTCGCGCTGCACGCCCTCCAGGTCCGGAAGCCGCCGGTCCAGCCGGGCCAGCTCGGCGTCGACCAGGTCCCGCGCCATCGTCCGCAATGCCACCACCGTCGGGGCCACCGTCGCGGCCCGCCGGGTCGCCTCGAAGGCCCCGGTCTCCTCCCTGACGATGCGGCGCACGTCCTCGATGTCGTCCTCGGTGCCGCCCGCGGTCCCGGCCAGGTCCGCCAGCGTGACCAGCGAGACACCGTCGAGCAGCTTCACGGCCGGCTCCACGTCGTGCGGGAGCGCGACGTCCAGTACGCCGATCCGCCGGCCGGCGCTCGCCGTACGGATCATCTGCTCGGTCAGCACCAAGCCGCGAGCCCCGGTGCAGGACACCACCAGGTCCGCCTCGGCCAGGGCCGCCGGGACCTCGTCCAGCCCGATCGCGGTACCGCCGAACCGGTCGGCCAGCGCCCTCGCGCGGTCCAGGTTGCGGTTCGCGATCACCAGCCGGCCGGCCTCGCTCGCGTGCAGCGTCGACGCCGCCAGCGCGGCCATCGAACCGGCACCGACCACCAGGGCGCTCCGGCCGGCCAGACCGCCGAGCGGCCCGGCGACCGCGTCCAGCCCGGCGCTCACCACGGAGCGCCCGGCCGCGTCGATCCCGGTCTCGGTGCGGGCCCGTTTCCCCACCCGGAGCGCATGCTGGAACAGCGCGTTCAGCGCGGTCCCGACGGTCTCCAGATCCTGCCCGACGCGCAGCGACTCCTTCACCTGGCCGAGGATCTGGCTCTCACCGACCACCATCGAGTCCAACCCGACCGCGACCTGGAACAGGTGCGCGACCGCGCCCTCCTCGAAGTGCACGTAGAGATGCTCGGCCAGGTCCAGCAGCGGTACGCCGGTGACGTCCGCGAGGACCGCGGTCACCTCTTCCATGCCGGCGTGGAATCGCTCCACGTTCGCGTAGACCTCGGTCCGGTTGCAGGTTGCCAGTACGGCGGACTCGCTGACCGCGCCGGCCGCCTGGACGGCCAGCGCGAGCTTCGTCGCCGCCCCGCCGTCCACCGCCACCCGCTCCAGCAGTGCCAGGTCCGAACTGCGGTGCGAGACCCCGACAACCAGATAACTCACGCCCCGACCCCTCCTCCGACGCTAGGCAGGTCGGTCAGCTCACTGAGCTCCGGAAGCCCTGCCACGGCCGCCTCACCGGACTTGCGCTGTTCGTGGTACGCCAGAATCTGTAGCTCGATGGACAGGTCGACCTTGCGGATGTCGACCCCGTCGGGCACCGAGAGCACAACCGGCGCGAAGTTCAGGATGCTGGTCACGCCCGCGTTCACCAGCCGGTCGCAGACATCCTGCGCGGGCCCGGCGGGCGTGGTGATGACACCGATCGCGACGTTCTCCGCCGACGCGATCTCATCCAGCTCGGCGAAGTCGCGGACCACCAGGTCGCCGACCTGCTCGCCGACCAGCTGCGGGTCCGCGTCCAGCAGCGCGACCACCCGGAACCCCCGGGTGCCGAACCCGGAGTAGTTCGCCAGCGCGTGGCCCAGGTTGCCGATCCCGACGATCACGACCGCCCAGTCCTGGGTGACGCCGATCTCGCGGGCGATCTGGTACCGCAGGTACTCCACGTCGTACCCGACCCCGCGGGTGCCGTACGACCCGAGGTAGGACAGGTCCTTGCGCAGCTTCGCCGAGTTGACCCCCGCGGCGGTGGCGAGGTCCTCACTGGACGCGGTCGCGATGCCGGAGTCGGAGAGCGCGGTCAGGGCCCGCAGGTAGACCGGCAAGCGGGCGACAGTCGCCTCCGGGATGCCGCGTTCGGTGCGCGTATGCGTGCCGGCGCGACGGCTGCGTGCGGGAGTCACGGTTCTCCTGGACCTTGGTTCTCGGCCACCGCGTCATTCCGCGGGCGGCTCACCCACTGTAGGAGTTTGTGAACGTGAGAACAAAATCGAGCGGACCACAACGCACCCGAAGGTGACACCAGTCACCCCAACCCCTCAAGCCCCACCCAACTTCCCGTACCGACTCGCCGCCGCGAACCGTCCCGCCCGGCGTGTCCACACGGGAGGTCCCACCTGGCCGAGCACCTCCCGTAGCGACACGCCGTGCCGGCGGCCGGCGTACGGCGTGTGCGTACGGGAAGACGGGATGCGGGTCAAGCGGTGAGGGCCTTGCGGAGGCGGGCAGGGTCGACCCGCCAGAAGTCGTGCTGGGCGCCGTCGACGAACGTGACCGGGATCTGCTCGCCGTACCGGCGCATCAGCTCCGGGTCGGTGGTGATGTCGATCTCGGTCCAGCCGACACCGAGGTCGGCACACACCGCGTCCACGATCAGCGTCGCCGTCTCGCAGAGGTGACAGCCGGGCTTGCTGTAGACCGTGACCCGCGGCTCGCTCACCGGTCCGCCCCGCGCAACCGGCCCTTGGCCACCTTGCCGGTGACCGAGTGCGGCAGCTGGTCGACCACCTCGATCTCCACCGGGCACTTGAACGGCGCCAGCCGCGACCCGGCGTACGAGCGGACCGCCTCGACGTCGATCTGCTCACCGGTCCGCGGCACAACGAACGCCTTCACGGCCTCACCGGTGTCCGGCGCGGGTACGCCGATCACCGCGGCCTCCCGCACGCCGGGTGCTCCGACCAGGACCTCCTCGACCTCGACCGGGAACACGTTGAAACCGGAGACGATCACCAGCTCCCGCTTCCGGTCGATCAGGTACAGCTGGCCGTCGCCGTCCAGGTAGCCGACGTCCCCGGTCGGGTACCAGCCGTCGTCGTCCGGCCCGCCGGTCCCGTCCGGCCAGTAGCCGCTGAACAGGTTCGCGCCGCGGACCAGGATCTCGCCCGGGTCCTGGTCGTCCCCCCGGCCGTCGGTGTCGTCGCCCTGCTCGTCCACGATCCGCAGCTCGACTCCGGGCAGCGGCCGGCCGACCGAACCCGGTGCGGGCTCGCCGCCGCCGAGCGTCGTGGTCACGCCGGGCGCGGCCTCGGTCAGGCCGTACCCCTGGTGGACGTGCAGCCCGGTCAGCTCGCGGAATCTCGCCGCCACCGCCGGGTCCAGGGCCGAGGCGCCGGTCAGCACCATCCGCACCGTCTTCAGTGCGGTGCTCAGGTCGTCGCGGCCCAGCCAGGCGACAATCGCCGGCGGAGCCAGCGGGAGCCGGGTGATGCCGTGCTCGCGAACCAGTGCGAGGGTGCCCTCTGAGTCGAACCGCTGGGTCAGCACCAGCGAGGCGCCGGTCGCGCAGACCCAGCCGAGCACCGCGTTCAGCCCGAACACGTGGAACAGCGGCAGCACGCCGAGCACCACGTCGTCCGCGTTCATCGCGGCGTCGGAGTCCCGGTCCGCCAGCCTGGTCAGGTGCTCGACGTTCGCGAGCAGCGCCCGGTGCGTCAGCATCGCGGCCCGTGGCTCGCCGCTCGTCCCGGACGTGTAGAGCAGCAGCGCGAGCGCCTCGGGGTCGGCCGCGTCGGCCAGCAGCGCGTCCCCGGTCAGCTCGCCGGGGCGCACCACCCGGACGTCCTCGTCGGCGACCTTGCCGGCCAGGGCGCCGTCCGCGACCACGAGCCGCGCCCCGCTGTCCTCCAGCACGCCGGCGATCTCGGGAGCTGTCAGCCCGGTGTTGAGCGGTACGGCGACGAGTCCGGCGCGCAGGCAGCCCAGGTACGACGTGACGAAGTCGACGCTGTTCGCCATCAGCAGCACGACGCGGTAGCCCGGAACCAGACCGGCGGCGGCGAACCCGCGAGCCGCCGCGTCCACGGCCTCGTCAAGTTGTTGCCATGTCAGCAGCCGGACGCCATCGACAAGTGCCGGTCGGTCGGCATAACGTCGCGCGGTGGCACGAACGAGGTCGGCGAAATTGGCGTTCACACGACGAGTCTGTCACGCGGTCGACGGCGATCACGGGAGCCCCGGATCGAGGACGCCCCGTAGTGGTGCACACACACAGAGTGGAATCCCGGGTGCCCAGATCCGGTGGTCAGGGCCTAGGCTCAGCCCATGACCCGCCCGTCGACGCGCGACCTGCGTGCTCGGTCGGTTCTCGCGGGGGAGGCATCCGCGGCTGCCGCCGAGCTGGAAGCTGCCCTCGCGACACCGCCCGACGTACACAGTGCTGCGTTCTTCGACGTCGACAACACGATGCTGCAGGGAGCGTCGGTGTTCCACCTCGCCCGAGGTCTGTACCGGCGCAAGTTCTTCACCACCCGCGAGATCGCGTCCAAGGCCGTCGACCAGATCCGGTTCCGGATCCGGGGCGAGACGCCGGACTCGGTAGCGAACGCCCGGGCATCGGCGCTCACGTTCATCGCGGGCCACCGGGTCAGCGAGGTGGAGATCCTGATGGAGGAGATCTTCGACGAGCTGATGGCCGAACGGATCTGGCCCGGCACGAAGGCTCTCGCTCAGATGCATCTCGACGCCGGAGAACGGGTATGGCTGGTGACGGCCGCGCCCGTCGAAGTTGCGCAGTTGCTGGCGCGCCGGCTGGGCCTGACCGGCGCACTCGGCACGGTGGCCGAGCAGGTTGACGGTGTGTACACCGGTCAGCTGGTCGGTGACATCCTGCACGGACCTGCGAAGGCGGAAGCGGTCCGTGCCCTTGCTCAACGGGAGGACCTGGACCTGTCTCGCTGTGCCGCATACTCCGACTCTGCCAACGACCTACCGATGCTGGAGCTGGTCGGCCACCCGTGCGCGGTCAACCCCGAGCGTGCCCTGCGCCGGCACGCCGAGGCGAACGGCTGGCGGATCCGCGACTACCGCACCGGACGGAAGGCGGCCCGGGTGGGCCTACTGGCCGCCGGCGCATCGGGGGCAGTGGTGGGCGCTGTGTCCGCCGCGGTGGCGATCCGCCGACATGTCCGTTGAGAAGGCCGTTGACGTGGCGCAGCCGGTGAGGGCAAGCCCGGAGCAGAGCGGCCAGCACCCGGACGCGGGCCGGCGGGCGGCCCTGGTGAACCGGGCCCAGGCCGGCGACTCCGAGGCGTTCGGCCTGCTGTACGACGAGTACTCGCTGTCGGTGTACCGCTACATCTACGCCCGGGTGAGCTCACCCGTGCTCGCCGAGGACCTGACCAGCGAGACGTTCGTGCGGGCGCTGCGGGCGCTGGACTCGTTCCGCTGGCAGGGCAGGGACTTCGGCGCCTGGCTGGTCACGATCGCGCGGAACCTGATCACCGACCACTTCAAGTCCGGGCGGGTCCGGCTGGAGTCGCCGACCGACGAGATCGAGACCCACGACAGCGCGACCCAGGGGCCCGAGGCCGACGTACTGACCGCCGTGACGGCCGACGTACTGCGGCGCGCGGTGTCCGACCTGCCCGACGATCAGCGCGACTGCCTGACGATGCGGTTCTTCGCCGGCATGTCGATCGCCGAGACCGCAAGGGCGCTGGACAAGTCGGAGGGCGCGGTCAAACAGCTCCAGCTCCGCGCCGTACGACAGCTCGCGAAGGTCATCCCCAAGGACCTGAGATGACGGCGACTGCAATCGCTCGCACAGCGGAGCTGACAACGCTGTCGCCACGTAACCCGGCGCTACCCTGCGTCGTTGCCCTGGTGAGATCGAGCGGTAACCCGGCCCGGTATGTGAGGAGAAGCAACAACCATGGGTGACCTCAACCGTGTGCGCAGGCGTGCTGATGAGTTCGCACGCCTGCTCGACGACGGCACCCAGCACGTTCCGTCCGCAGCCGAGGACCCCGAGTTCGCCGACGCTCTCGCACTGGTCTCCCAGCTCCGCTCGGCTGGCGCCGTGCACCCGTCGCCGGAGTTCACCACCACGCTCCGTCAACGCCTCGTCGACGCGGCGGCCGGCCGGGTCACCGCCTTGCCGGCCGATACGCAGGAGCCCTCGGATGATGCCGACCCCGAGCAGTCCGAGTCGGCGACCGCAGCGATTGTTTCCGGGTCGCGGCGCCGCCGTGGCCGGCTGATCGCGAGCGCGGCTGCGTTCGTCGTGTTGGGCGGAGGCATCGGCTCCGCGGCCGCGGCCCAGGAGTCGGTCCAGGGCGACACGCTGTACCCCCTGAAGCGCAGCCTGGAGGCCGTCGCCACCAAGGTCAGCGTGTCCGACGACTCACGCGGCCGGCGCGAGCTGTCGCACGCGCTCAACCGGCTGACCGAGGCCGAGCGCCTGGTCGACGACAGGGCCCAGGCGGCGCCGGTGAGCAAGACGCTGGACGACTTCAGCACCCAGGCGCGCGATGGCGCGAGCCACCTGCTGGCCTCGTTCGAGACGGACAACGAGGCGTCCTCGGTGGAGAGCATCTACGTCTTCACCGACGAGGCCAGGGCACGGCTCACCGCGCTCTCGGCGAAGGTGCCCGAGGGCGCGAAGCCGGCCCACGCCGGGGCGCTCGCCCTGGTCAACGAGCTGGCGTTGCGCGCGCACGAGACCTGCCCGGCCTGCATCTCGCCGAAGACGACGAGCACGGTCGAGCCGAGCATCGATGCGACCACCGAGCAGCAGACCCCGAGCGAGCCCTCCGCGCTGCCGACCGGGCAGCCGACGCAGGTGCCGACCATGGGGCCGTCCCGGCCCGCCAACACCCCGGTTCCGACGCTCACCAAGCCGTCGGTGCCGGTGACGAGCAAGTCGTCTGTACCGCCCGGCACGACCGAGCCGACGCTCGAGCCGTCGCTGCCGCCGATCCTGCCGTCGATCAGCCTGCCGCTCCCGACGATCACGCTGCCGTCGTTGCAGCCAGTGCTGCCATCACTGCCGTTGCTGCCGGAGAACTAGACATCCGACCGCTCGAGTGTTCCTCCTGGCTGTTATCGAGCAGGAGGAACGCCGCTCGGCGGGGAAGGTCAGAAGAAGACGCTGCGGCGCTGCATCAGCAGCGCGTACAGGGTCTGCTGGATGGTCTCGCGGACCTGGTCGGTCACGTTGAAGACCAGCATCGGGTCGTCGGCCGCCCCGGCGGCGAACTCGTCGGTCCGGATCGGCTCGCCGAACTCGATCAGCCACTTCGACGGCAGCGGGACGAGTCCCAGTACGCCGAGCAGCGGGAAGAACGGCGTGATCGGGATGTACGGCACGCCGAGCAGCCGTGCCAGCGACGGGATGTTGCCCACCAGCGGGTAGATCTCCTCGGCGCCGACGATCGAACAGGGCACGATCGGTACGCCGGTGCGCATCGCGGCGCTGACGAACCCGCCGCGGCCGAACCGCTGCAACTTGTACCGCTCGCTGAACGGTTTGCCGATCCCCTTGAACCCCTCCGGCCAGACCCCGACGAGCTCGCCGCGGCCGAGCAGCCGCTCGGCGTCGTCGTTGCTGGCCAGGGTGGCGCCGCCCTTGCGCGCCAGCTCGCCGACGAACGGCGTCTTGAAGACCAGGTCAGCGCCGAGGGTGCGCATCGCCCGGCCGGTGTGGTCCTTGACCACCAGGCCGGTGACCAGGCCGTCGAGCGGCATCGTGCCGGAGTGGTTCGCGACGATCAGGGCGCCGCCGTCGGACGGGATGTTCTCCACGCCGCGGACCTCGACCCGGAACCACTTCTCCGCCAGCGGACGCAGCATCGGCAGCAGCACCTGGTCGGTGAGCTCGGCGTCGAAGCCGAACTCGTCGATCTCGTACCGGCCGGTCAGCCGACGGCGCAGAAATGCCAGCAGCTCCGCCACCTTCCGCTCGGCGTCGTCGCCGAAGGTGTCCCGGATCGCCTTCTCAAGGGCCGCGAACTGGCTCTCCGCGGCCGCCGCGACCTGCTCGGCGGGCTCTTCCCGATCGGTCCGCGGCTGCTCGGCCTCGACCGCCGGTTCGGGCTCGGGCTTGCGCTTGGTCCGGCCGGACCCGGCCAGTGAACGTGCCGCGGCCGACGGCGTCGTACGACGTCCGGTTCCGCGGCCTGGCCGACCGCCCGAGCCGATCGGGATCACCTGTGCGTCCGTCATCGCCGTACCGTTTCCGCAGCCCGGCGCACGCCGCCGGTGACCAGCCGGGAGGCAGCGGTCAGCGCACCGGTGCGCAGCGAGGTGGCGAAGTCCGCGAAGGCCGAGGCCGTCGTGTACGACGGCTCGAAGCCGAGCTCGTCGCGCATCCGGGCGGTGTCCACCCCGCGTCCATACGTGAGGAACGAGATCTGGTCCGGCGAGAAGTCCGCCATCCGGGCCCGGCGTACCAGCATGCCGGTGGTGCCGGCGGTGAACGACGGGAACGGCAGCGCGGGACGGCCGAGCCGGCGGATCGCCTGGGACAGCAACAGCACACCGTCGCCGGCGACGTTGAAGGTGCCGGGGATGTCGTGCACGGTGGCGTGCCGGATCACGGCGACGCCGTCGGACTCGTGCAGGAACTGCAGCCGGGCGTCGTACCCGAGCACGGTCGGGATCACCGGCATCGCGAAGTACCGGGTGATCGGCGAGTTGGTCTGCGGGCCGATCCAGTTCGCCATCCGCAGCGTGGTAACGATCACGTCCGGGCGGCGGCGGGCGAAGCCGCGCACGTAGCCCTCGACCTCGACCGCATCCTTGCTCAGCCCGGTCTGCGAGATCGCCCGGGGCGCCATCTCCTCGGTGAACATCGCCGGGTCGCGCGGGCCCGCGCCGTACACGGTCGTCGACGACTTCACCACCAGCTTCGCGACGCCCGGCGCCTTCTGGCACGCGGCCAGCAGCTGCATCGTGCCGATGACGTTGATCTCTTTCATCGACGAGCGGCCGCCGGCCGAGCCGGGGGTGGCGACGACGCCGGTGTGGACGACGGTGTCGACGCCCTCACCGGCGATCACCTTGGCGATCACCGGGTTGCGGATGTCGGCCCGGACGAACCGGACACCGCCGAGGTCGGCGCGCGGCGGCACGACGTCGACACCGATCACGGTGTCGATCGCCGGGTCGGCCGCCAGCTCACGTGCGCACCGGGCTCCGGCGTCACGGGACACTCCCGTCACCATCACCACACGCGTCATGTCGCCCACGTCCACCTGTCAGTTGACGGTCAGCGGCGTGAAGCCCGCCGAGGCGTCGTCACTTGCCGAGCTTGCGCCGCTGCACCCGCGTCTTCTTGAGCAGCTTGCGGTGCTTCTTCTTCGCCATGCGCTTGCGGCGCTTCTTGATGACCGAACCCACAGTGGACCTTCCAATAGAAAGAGAGCGTCGGCCAAGCCTACCGGTTCGGGTCAGTTGCGCATAAAGCCGAGACCGATTCCGGCAGGCGCGACGGTGCTGTCCTGCGCCTGCCGGGCCCGTTCCGTGTGCGCAAATCGCCAGCAGTGCCCGGCGTGTGCGCGAATCGCCAGCCCGCACGGGTCGTGTGTGCGCGAATCGCCAACGATCGGGCCTGATTGTTGGCGATTCACGCACACGCTGGCTCGACGTGGCGATTCGTGCACACACGGGCGCGTGTTGGCGATTCGTGCACTCGCGTCGGGGGCGACCAGCGCGGTCTCTTGTGGATAACCCCGGCCGGGTGGGCAACAGCCGCATGTTCTCAGGCATGACGACCTCTGACGAGCTACCCGCGCCTCCTGTCCCCTCCTCCCGGCTCGCGGCGATGGCGCTGCGCAACCGGCTGCTCAACTCGCTGCCGTGGCGATCGCCGCACCACGGCTACTGGTCCGACGATCCGCCGGACATCACCGACCCGCTGCAGCGCATCGTGGACGCGTCCGTCGTGCTGCCGCCGGGTGGGGCGATCGGCGGCTGGGCGGCGGCGTACCTGCACGGTGTCGAGTCCCTCGCCGGCATCCATTGGGACGGGACCCCGCTGGACGTCACCGTGTGCATCGCCCGAGAGCAGCAGGTACGCCGGGCGGGGATCGACGACTTTCGCAGCGCGCTGCATCCGGGCGACGTCACCAGCTTCGGCGGGCTGCCGGTGACCTCCCTGCTGCGGACCGCGTTCGACCTGGCCCGCCGCGCATCCGGCCGGGCGGATGCCGTCGGCGTGCTGGACGCCGTCGCGCACGCCACGGACCTCGACGTTGCGGACGTCGCGGCGTACGCGGCCGAGCGGCGCCGGTGGCTCGGGCGCCGTCAGGTTCTCGACGCGGTCGGCCTGACGGATCGGCGGTCGTTGAGCCCGTACGAGTCCCGGCTGCGCATGCTGTGGATGCTCGATGCCGGTCTGCCGCGGCCGGAGTGCAACGTGCCGATCTTCGATCGCGACGGCAGGCTGCTCGGCTATCCCGACCTGTTCGCCCCGGCGGCCGGTGTTGTCGCCGAGTACGACGGCGCGCACCATCGCGATCCCGACCAGCAGTCCAGCGACAACGCCCGCGAGGAGTCGTTCGAACGGGCCGGGCTGATCGTCGTACGGGCCGGGGCGCGGGACCTGTTCGCGCTGCGCGCGGAGACGGTGCGGCGGTTGCGAGCCGCATACCGGGACGGGGTGTCACGGGACCGCGGCCGGGACAGATGGCGGTGCGATCCGCCGGTCGGCTGGACGCCGCCGGCGTGGTTCCGGTCTGCGGCCTGACCGTGTGCGCAGATCGCCAGGTCGGCCGACAGTGTTCACGGCTCGCCAGCGATCCGGCCGACTTCTCGGCGATTCGCGCACACACGAACCGAGAGCACACGAGGACCACACGGGAGGCAGGGACGGGGCGGGACGGCGAGGCGGCCGGGTCCGGATCGGGCCCGGCCGCCTCGGCGTACCGCTTGTCGTCAGCCGGCCTGGAAGAAGGCGCCCTTGAGGTAGTCGTGCACAGCATCCTCGGAGACCCGGAACGAGCGGCCGACGCGCACCGCGGGCAGCTCGCCGGAGTGCACCAGCCGGTACACGGTCATCTTGGACACGCGCATCGCCGTGGCCACCTCGGCCACGGTCAAGAACTTCACCTCAGCGAGCGGCTGCTCACTCGGCTTCTTCGCCATCACACACCGCACTTCCAGCGCGAGTCGTGCGCCGGCTTCCCCTCCGGCACCTCCGCTCGCGCGTACAAGCCGAGGGTAGTGGCTGCTGGTACCTGTGGGAAAGGGGGTGCCGAAGTTGCGGCCCGGAAGAGGCTTCAGTACGACGGGTCCAGCCCGAGCAGCGGGAAACAGGTGTCCCGGGTCGCCTTGATCGCCTGGTCCAGCCAACTGCCGGGGTTGTACCCGGTGGACCACTCGGCGTACGTAGTGTCCCGGCCGTCGGTCATCCGGGACGGGCCGACCCGGCCGAACCGGATCCGAACATCCTCGCGCCAGCTCTCGGGCACCGCGGTCGACACCTCGATCGGCTTGCCGGCCACGATCGCGAGCAGGTGCGTCCAGGTCCGCGGCACCACGTCGATGATCGCGTAGCCGCCGCCGCCGGTCGCGACCCAGCGGCCGTCGCACACTTCGTGCGCGAGGTCGTGTAACGCGAGGTACGCCGCGCGCTGGCCGTCGACCGACTTGGTCAGGTGGGCCAGCGGGTCCTCCAGGTGCGAGTCGCAGCCGTGCTGTGTGACCAGCACGGATGGCTCGAACGCCTTGACCACATCGGGCACCACGGCGTGGAAGCCGCGCAGCCAGCCCGCATCGCCGGTCCCGGGCGGCAGCGGCAGGTTCACCGCGTACCCCTCCGCGTGAAGGCCGCCGGTCTCGCTCGCAGAGCCGGTGCCGGGGAACAGCGTGGTCGGGGACTCGTGCAGGCTCACCGTCAGTACCCGCGGCTCGTCGTAGAACACCGCCTGTACGCCGTCGCCGTGGTGCACGTCGACGTCCACGTACGCGACCCGTTCGGCACCGTGGTCGAGCAGCCACTGGATCGCGATCGCGGGGTCGTTGTAGACGCAGAACCCGCTGGCCGCGGACGGCATCGCATGGTGCAGCCCGCCGGCGATGTTCGCGGCGTGCAGGGCGTCGCCCTCCCACACCGCCCGGGCTGCCTCGACGCTCGCGCCGACCACGTGCGCGGACGCCTCGTGCATGTGCGGGAAGCAGAACGTGTCCTCGGTGCCCAGTCCGTGCTCGAGGTCGGGCCGGTCCGGATCCGCACCGGCGCGCTTCACCGCGGCGATGTACTCGTGTGTGTGAACGGTGCCGAGCAGCGCGTCGTCCGCGACGGGCGCCGGGACCACGTCGAGCAGATCCAGTACGCCGAGCTCGCGGGCCAGTCGGATCGTCAGGTCGACCCGGATCGGGCTCATCGGATGGCCGTGGCCGAAGTCGTACGCCGTGAGCTCCTCGTCGTACACCAGCCGTCCGTCACCGCTCATATGTCTGACCCTAGGTCTCGGGGGCCCGCGCCGCGAGTCAGAGGTCCAGGGTCAGCAGGCGGAGCACTCGCGGGTCGTCGTGGAGGGTCTCGGCGCGACCGGTCGGGACGAAGCCGTAGCGGCGGTAGAACGCCGCCGCCCGCGGGTTCACGTCGTACACCCAGAGCACCAGCCGGAGGTAGCCGGACTCCTTGGCCCAGGCAACCAGCTCGTCTGTGAGCGCGACCGCGACGCCGGAGCCTCGCACCGCAGGGTCGGCCCACATCGCGACCATCATCGCGGCGTCCGGGTCGCGTTCGTCCTCGCCGGCCGGGATGCCGCAGATCATCCCGATGGCGCTGCCGTCACGCTCGGCGGCGAACACGGCGGTCCGATCGGAGAACCAGGTCCGCCAGCGGTCCGCGCCGTACTCCGACTCCTCCTCGTACGACTTGAGGAACGCCGACGGCGAGTCCTGCAACGCACGCAGCCGGACGTCGCGCAACTGTTCCCAGTCGGCGACGCCCAGCCTGCGTACCGTCGATGTCATGACCGCATAGTCGCGTGCGCTCTGCGGTCTGTCACATGGGTTTCAGCAGCCCCACCCACCGGTGGCCGAGACAACCCGGTAGTAGGCCAACCAGGTCTTCGGGCCGATGATGCCGCTGGCCTTGATCCCGACCTTGCGCTGGAACTCCTTGACCAGCTGCTGCATCGCGGGTCCGTAGGTCCGGCCGTCCCAGGCCTTTGCGACCCGGTCGTAGTTCGTCGCGGTCCGGGAGACCACCTCGTACACCATCCAGGTGCGCCGCGGGTCCCGGTCGCCGGGCCGGACCTGGTAGTCGGGCAGGTGCCTGACCATTTGTGGCCCCGTCAGGGCTGTGGACTTGCTGCCGATCAGCGAGTCCCAGGTCTTCGGGCCGACGATGCCGCTGGCCCTGATCCGGTGCTTGCGCTGGTAGTCCTTCACCGCCGCCAGCGTCCTGCCGCCGTAGTAGCCGGTGCCCCGCAGCTTGTACCCGTGGTCCCGCAGATCGAGCTGCAGTGCCAGCACATAGGTGCCCTTCTGGCCGTACCGCACCTGCGGCAGACTGCGCGCGAACTGGTGCGAGTTGTCGCCCGAGTCGCAGGCCATCGCAGGCGTCGCGCCGGTGACCATCCCGACGCCGGTCAGTCCGGCGCCGAACACCGCCAGCGCGGCGACCCGCGCAAGCAGCTTCCTTCCATTCATATCGGTCCCCTCACCGTGGTTGTGGACCCCCCTCAGGTCCGGTTCGAGGCAGTAGACGAGCCGTGCCGCATATTTGTTGGCGCGGTTTGTAACAGTCCCGACTCGGATCCTCTACGCTGGAGCCGTGACCGGTACGCGTCGTACCCAGTGGTGGGCCGCCTGACGGCGGTCCCTCCGGCGCGTTCGCACACGCATCCACCAGGCCGCCTCGCCGAGGCGGCCTTCGTCATGTGTTGGCATCCTTCCTCGGCCGAGGCAGCACCACCTCAGCACCAGGAAGGAACCAGATCATGGTCTCGGTCTCAGGCATCACGCCGTCCGGGCGGCTGACGCTCGGCAACCACCTCGGCGCCCTGCGCCGGTTCGCGTCCCGTGGCGACAGCTCCCGCGACTTCTTCTTCGTCGCCGACCTGCACGCGATGACGACCAAACACGACCCGCGCCGGCTCAGAGCCCTCACCCGGGAGACGGCCACCCTGATGCTCGCCGCGGGGTTGCCGGAGGCAACGGTCTTCATCCAGTCGGCCGTGCCGGCGCACGCCCAGCTCGGTTACCTGCTGGAGTGCACAGCGTACGTCGGTGAGCTGTCCCGGATGATCCAGTACAAGGAGAAGGGCCGCGGCCGGCCGATGACCCGCGCCTCGCTGTTCACCTATCCGTGCCTGATGGCCGCAGACATCCTGCTGTACGGCGCCGAACGGGTGCCGGTCGGCGGCGACCAGGACCAGCACGTCGAGCTGGCACGGGACGTCGCGGTCCGGTTCAACCGCGAGTACGGCGAGACATTCGTGGTGCCGCGGCTGGACAAGGCGGCACTGGCGGCGCGGATCAAGGACCTGCAGCAGCCGACGACGAAAATGAGCAAGTCCGACGTCGACGATGCGACCGGGGTGATCCGGCTGCTCGACCCCGTCGACGTGGTCCGCCGGCAGGTCATGCGCGCGGTGACCGACTCCGGCAGCGAGGTCCGGCACGACGCGGCGGCCAAGCCCGGCGTCACCAACCTGCTGGAGATCCTGGCCGCCTGTACCGACGACGACCCGGTCAGGCTGGCCACCGCATACTCGTCGTACGGCGAGCTCAAGCGGGACGTCGCGGACGCCGTGGTCGCGGTGCTGGAGCCGCTGCAGCGCCGGTACGCCGAGCTCGCGGGCGACCCGGCCATGCTGGACGCGCTGTTCGCCGCCGGGCGGGACCGGGCGGTCGTGGCAGCCACGCCGACGCTGGAACGGGCCGCCGCGGCGATGGGTTTGGGACACGGCCGGGTTGCGGACTCGGCTGAACACGACATGATGGCTGCCGTACCGTGAGGAGGTCGATGTGGCTGTCTCGTTGCGAGTGGCAACCTTCAACATCCGGAACTCGTCGGCGCCGGATGGCCAGTACGCCTGGCCGATGCGCCGGTACGTGACGGTTGCCGCGATCAACGCCCTGGACGCCGACGTGATCGGCTTGCAGGAGGTGCTGCCGGACCAGCTCGCCTTCCTGCGCTCGGCGTTCCGCTCGTACCGGGTGCTCGGGGTCGGCCGGGACCGCTCGGGCACCGGTGAGCACTCCACCGTGCTGGTCCGGCCGGGCGCGTGGACGGTGGAGTCGGAGGAGACCCGGTGGCTATCCGACGAACCGGACACGCCGGGGTCGGTCGGCTGGGACGCGGACCTGCCGCGGATCGTCACGCTGGTCCGCCTCCGCCACGAGACCGGGCAGCTGGCGGGCGTCGCGAATGCGCACTTCGACCATGCCGGCAAGCGGGCCCAGCTGGAGTCAGCACAGCTGTTGCATCGGTGGCTGTCCGACGAACCGGACCGGGCCTGGGTATTGCTCGGCGACCTGAACAACGTGCCAGGTTCGCCACCGCTGACGGCCCTGCTGGAGGCGGGCTGGCAGGATCCGTTGCCGGAGGCAAGCGGTGGCACCTGGCACGACTTCACCGGCGCGACCGACCGGGACCGGATCGACCACATCCTGCATGGGCCGGACTGGACCGCGGACCGGGCCTGGGTCAGCTTCGACCGGCCCGGCGGCCTGCTGCCCAGCGACCACTGGCCGGTCGCCGCCGACCTGCGTCTCGACTGAAGCCCTGCTACGACTCGGCGGCCAGCTCGCGGGAACGGTCGCGGGCGGCCTCCAGCGCGGCCAGGAACGCGGCCCGGACGCCGTGGTCCTCGAGCCGGCGGAGCGCGGCCGCGGTCGTACCGCCCGGCGAGGTGACCCGCTCGCGCAGCAGGGTCGGGTGCTCCCCGGTCTCGCGCAGCAGCGCGCCGGAACCCACCAGGGTCTGCACGACGAGCTCGGTCGCGGTCGGCCGCGGCAGGCCGAGGTGCACCCCGGCCTCGATCATCGCCTCGACCACCAGGAACAGGTACGCCGGGCCTGAGCCGGAGATCGCGGTCACCGCATCCTGCTGCTTCTCCGGGACCCGGACCACCTTCCCGGTGACGCCGAGCAGCTCCTCGGCAAGGTCCAGCCGGCTGTCGTCGCAGTGCGTGCCCGGGGAGATCGCGGCCATCCCCTCGTTCACCAGCGCGGGCGTGTTCGGCATCACCCGGACCACCGGTACGCCGTCCGGCAGCCGGGACTCGACGAACGCGGTGGTGACACCGGCGGCCAGCGACACCACGAGCTGGTCGGTCCGCACCGCGTCCGCGATCTCGGCGAGCAGTGCCGCCATGTCCTGCGGCTTCACCACCAGCAGCAGGATGTCCGCCTTCGCCGCCGCATCGGCGTTGCCGACCACCTCGACGCCGTACCGCTGACGCACCTCGTCGGCGCGCTCCTCACGACGTTCCGCGACCAGCACGTCCTCGGGGCCGCGGCCCGAGCGCAACAGCCCGGACAGCAGCATCTCCCCCATCACACCAGCACCGAGGATCGCGATCCGACGGTTCGCAGCCATGGCCTCAGACTAGGGGGTGCCGCACACGCCACGAGCATGGTGCGGTTGTACGGCGAAGGCCGGGTGATGCGCGGCGGCTCGTACCTCTGCCACGACTGGTACTGCGATCGCTACCGGGTCGCCGCCAGGTCGCACAACATCCCGGATTCCTCGGCCGGCAACCGCGGCTTCCGCTGCGCCGCCTGACCAGACAGCTGCCAGCTAGCCGCCGCGGGCACAGGCGACGCCGTCCCCGTCCGGGTCCAGCCGCGGCGAGTAACCGGGCTCACCGCGGTGCAGCGGGTCCGCACCGGCGGCCCGGACCGCGCCGCAGTTCTTGTAGTACACCGCCGACGGGGTCGGCGCCGGCGTTGAACGGCCGGGCGTCTCCGAGGTCGTCGTCGGGGTCGGCGTCGTGCTCGGACTGCCCGGTGTGGGCGTAGGCGACGGACTCGACGTCGCGGCGTCGGTCGGGATCGACGTGGTCGGGGACGGCGTCGACGACTCGCTCTCGTCCGGTGAGGCCGATGGCGTCGAGCCCCCGGTCGGGTCGTCGGACGCGGACACGCCGGGTGTCGCCGACCCGCTGCCGGCGACAGGATCGCCGTCGGAGCCGAGCGGCCCGCAGGACGCGAACACCAGCAGTGCGACGAGGACGCCCACGCCGGCCACCGGCCAGGCAAGGCTCGGCCCGCCGAACCGGCCGAGCGGACCGGCGACCCGGCGGCCGTGCTCGTTGATCCAGAACGCCCAGCCGGCCGGTGCCGCCGGCCAGGACTCGTGCGGCGCCCATCCCCGCGGCGGGCGCCAGCGCACGTTCGGCGGTGGTGGCCATCCCGGTGGCGTGTTGAACCTGCGCACAGCACCTCCCTGTCGGCGCTCCCCGAGGCTGTCCGGCACAGGACCTTACCTCGGTATGCCGCGGTGATCGACTTCGATCGAGAACCAGGCGACCGGACCGGCAGGCCGCGACTCTGGTACGTGATCATCCGATCACCGCCCGGAGGGAGGCCGGCGCTGCGCTTGCCGTACTGCCGGCCGCCACGGCGACGCTGACCACGCAGACGACCTCGGCAAGCCGGTGAAGACCAGCGCCTCGGTACCCGGGCCCGGCGACGTACACCCGGCAGCGCGACTGCTGAGCCGGGATCAGTGCCGGAGGTCGCCCGCGGCGCCGAGCGTGTGCTCGTCGAGCACCGCGCGGACCTCGCCGGCCTCCGGTGTTCCCAGCTCGTCGAACACCTCCAGCGCACGACGCCAGTGCTCCATCCCCGCCGCGTGCTTGCCGGCCTCCACCAGCGACCAGCCGAGCCCGTCGTGCGCGCGGGCCCGCTCGTAGCGGTCGTCGATCGCGGTCGCGAGCCGCAGCGCCCGGCGGTGGTACCGGGCGGCGGTGCCGATACGGCCCGCGGCGCGCAGTGCCGGACCGGACCGGTTCAGGGTCTGCACCTCCAGCTCGCGGACACCGTCGGCACGGACCAGGTCGAGCGCCTGCCGGAAGCACTCCAGCGCCTCGTCCAGCCGGCGCTGCGCGAACCGGACCGCGCCGAGGTGGCTGAGCGCGTCCGCCTCGCCGAGCCGGTAGCCGGCCGCCCGGACCGTGTCCAGCGACTCGGTGATCGCGGTCTCGGCACGGTCCAGCTCGCCCAGCCGCTCGTACACGCCACCGATCGCGGTCAGGGTGTGCGCGGCGGCCACCTGGTCGCCGGACCGCCGCACGATCTCGAGGGCCTCGCGCAGCACCTCCAGCGCCCGCGGGTACCGGCCGAGCAGGCAGTTGACCAGCCCGAGGTTGGACAGCGCATGCCCGGCCGCGCTCTGGTCGCCGGTCTCCTGGATCGTCACCATCGCACGGTCGTAGGCCTCGATCGAGTCGGCGAACCGCCCGGTCCGCCAGTGCAGCCCGGCCATCGTGGTGAGGGTGGCGGCCTCGCTGGTCCGGTCATCGTTCTCGCGGAAGATCAGCTCCGCCTCCTCGAGCCCCTCGGCGGCCGGGCCGTACTGGCCGAGCGTGATCCGCGCGATGCTCAGGTAGTACAGCGCGCGCCCACGCAGCGGCCGGTCCGCGACCTCGCTCGCCAGGCCGTGCAGTGCCAGCGAGTCCTGGTAGTGCCCGGCCACGTCGAGATAGCGGAACAGGATGATCGACAGGTGCGCGGTGTGGTCGGGCGAGCCGTGCCGGCCACAGTACGACGCCAGCGCGAGCAGGTTCGCGCGCTCGGTGTCCAGCCAGGACCTGGCATCGTCCCGCTCGGCGAACGCCGGCAGCTCCGACGCCGGCGCACCGAGGTCCGGGCGGCGGTGCGCCTCGTGCGGGGCGTAGCTGTCCATCGCCGCCGCGGCGGCCGCCCGGTAGTGGTCGAACAACCTGGTCAGCGCGGCCCGACGCCCGGCCGGGGCGTCCTCGTCGTGGGCGCGGGCGGCGGCGAAGATCCGGACCAGGTCGTGCAGCTCGTACCGGCCCGGCATCGGCTCCTCGACCAGGCTCGCTGCCGCGAGCTCGGCGAGCACCGTGCGCACCGCATCGACCGAGCTGCCGGTGAGCGCGGCGACCGGGTACGCGTCGAACGACCGGCCCGGGACCAGTCCGAGCAGCCGGACGGTCCGGCGGTGCTCGGGCGGCACCGCGTCGTACGAGGTGACCAGCGCGAGCTCGACGCCGGCATCCAGCCGCAGGTTGCGGCGCTGGTCGTCGAGCCGCTCGACCTGGTCGGCCAGTGACCAGCCGCTGCTGGCCCGGATCCGGCGCCCGACCAACGACAGCGCGAGCGGCAGCCGGCCGGCCAGCTCGACGATCCTGGCGGTCTCCGGTGTGCACGGGTCGATCAGGGCCGGTCCGGCGATCCGCCGCAGCAGCTCGGCCGACTCGTCGGCGGACAGCACGGTGAGCTGGAGCTCACGGCTGCCGGGCAGCTCGAGCCGCTGCCTGCTGGTCACCAGCACCACGCAGCCGTCGGTACCGGGCAGCAGTGGCCGGACCTGATCCTCCGATGCCGCGTTGTCCAGCACGATCAGCGCCTGCCGGCCGGTCAGCAGCTGCCGGAACCGGGTGACCCGCCCGGGCAGATCCAGGCCGTGGATCTGCGCACCGGGTACGCCGAGCCGGCGCAGGAAGCCGTCCAGCACCGCGGCCGGGTCGGCCGGCGGTCGGTCCGGGTCGTAGCCGCGCAGGTTGACCGCCAGGCACACGTCGGCACGCGGCAGCCGGTGCGCGAACGCATGCACCAGCGCGGTCTTGCCGACCCCGGCCATGCCGTCCACCGCGACCACGCCGACACCGTCGCGGACCGTCGCGGACAGCACGCCAAGCTCGGCATCGCGTCCGCCGAAGTCCGCCGGTACCGCCGGCAGCACGTCGGCGACGGTGACCAGTGAGGCGTCGATCGCCCGGCCGGTAACGATCTGGTAAGCCTGCAGCCACTCCACCGCCCGCTGCTCGTCGCCGAGCAGCACCCGGGCGATGTCCGCGACCAGCTCGCAGTCCAGCCGGCTGCGGCCGGGTTGCAGGCAGCGGTACACGGTGTTGAACGACGGTAGCTCGACCACGCCGCGGCGCCGCCGGGACCTGACCACCTGGCGATGCACCTCGCGATACGGCAGTCCGGCCCAGGCCTGCAGCGCACGCAACCGTGAGCTCAGCTCGTCGACACTCCGCGCCCCCGCCGGACCGGGCGGCTCTCCGCTGCGTCCGGAAAGCTCCGCTGGCACCCGCACCCACCTCCCAGCTGATCGATCTTGATCGAGTTCCGCGACCACGCTGACCGGCGCCGGGATTCTATCCAGCACCCGGTGCCACACCCGGCTGACCGGTCAGAGAGGAGACCACCATGTCCACCAGACGAGTACTCCGCGGGATCCCGGCACTGGCCGTGATCGTCGCGGCGGCGGCCGCGGTCAACGCGGCGCCGGCGAGCGCGGATCCCTGGCTCAACACGCCGGGTCCGGACAACCGTGAGGTGACGTACTGCTGGGGCAACGCGTTCGCCGACCGTCCGGGACTGAAGGATGCCGCCCACTACGCGATGCAGAACCTGCAGGGACAGACGAGCTTCACCCGCAACTTCATGGCCGACTGCACCTCGAACACCGACATCGTCTTCCGGGTCACAAACGATCCGGGGCTGCGCGGCGCGTACCAGTGCGTCCGGGTCACCGACGCGGGTCGCTGCCAGCAGGCCAACATCTGGATGAACCCGGACAACCTGGCCAACGACCTGAACCGGAACAAGACCGCGTGCCACGAGGTCGGTCACTACGGCCGGTTGGTGCACCATGACCCACCGTACGGCGACTGCATGGTCAGCGGCCACATCACGTCGGGCCACCAGCACTACAACGACCACCACGTCTGGCACCTCAACCAGCCGCTCTGACCTGTCGAGGAAGACCACCATGCACCGTTCGATGACGATGGCGGCCGCCGGACTGGCCGTGTTGATGATGACGGCCTGCGGCGCCGGCGACCCCCCGGCTCCCGAACGGTCACTGAACGCCGTGTACGCCCTCGTCGCGAGCACCGGGATCGACTACGAACCACAGCGGACGACGCGTGGGCTCGCAGCGCGGTCGGCGCTCGTCGTCGAGGGCACGATCGCCGGAGTGAGCGAGGGACGATCGATCGGCGACCCCGAGCTCGACCTACCTCCGCGCAGCACGGTGCTGCTCCGGGTGTCCGTGCAGGAGACGCACAAGGGCACCCGGCAGCAGGCCGTGCTGGTCGAGCTGCCGAGCGAGGGATCGAGCGCGGCCGACTTCGCCGCCGTGCTGCCCGCCGACCTGCGCGTGCTCGTGTACGCCGTCCCGGCGCGCGGCCCGAACCCCGGCGAACGGGTCGTCACGGTCAGCCCCGAGTGGCGCGCCGCTGGTCGGGTCTGGCAGCCGACGAGCCCGCAGGGCCTGGTCGTCTCCGACGGCACCGCCGTGCTGACACCGCTGAACGACCTGCGCTTCCCCGGCACGACCCTGGCCGTGTTCCGGCCGGCGGCCGGACCCTATCCGCCGGGCGTACCGCTGCGTTAGGGGGTACGACGCCGGAGCGTGGCGGCACCGAGCGCGATGGCGGCCAGGATGAACCCGGCCACCACCAGGACGTCCAGTCCCGCACCGGCGCCGAACCCCTGGTCGGCCATCACGCCCTGCACGGCGTCGACGGCGTACGAGAGCGGCAGCACGTTGCTGATCGCATGCAGCACGTCCGGTAGCTGGTCACGCGGGATCAGCAGGCCGCACAGCAGGATCTGCGGGATCATCACCGCCGGCATCATCTGCACGGCCTGGAACTCGGTCGACGCGAACGCGCTGGCGAAAAGTCCGAGCGCTGCACCGAGCACACCGTCCAGCATCGCGACCACCACCAGCTGCCAGGGGTCGCCGCGGATGTCGAGGTCCAGCGCGTACAGCGAGATGGTCACCACCACGACGGCCTGCACGACCGCGATCAGCGCGAACGCGAGTGCGTAGCCGAGCAGAAAGTCGAGCTTGGCCATCGGCATCGTGAACAGCCGCGACAGGGTGCCGCCGGACCGCTCCCGCAGCGTCGCCACCGAGGTGACCACGAACATGATGATGGACGGGAACACCGCGAGCAGCGCCCCGCCGACCCGGTCGAAGGTGTTCGGCGAGTCGATGAACATCCACCACATCAACGTGATCAGCAGGCACGGCAGCACGATCATCAGCGCAACGGTGCGGTGGTCGCGGCGCAGCTGGGCGAGCACCCGGCCGGCCACGGCGAGCGTGATCCGCGGGTTCATCGCGGACCTCCTTCGGCGTCGATGAGGGTCAGGAACGCCTGTTCGATGTCGTCCGCGCCGGACTTCTCCAGCAGCGCCTGCGGGGTGTCGTCGGCGAGCAGCAGGCCATCGCGCATCAGCAGCAGCCGGTCGCACCGGCTCGCCTCGTCCATCACGTGACTGGAGACCAGCAGTGTGGCGCCGTCCTCGGCGAGCCGGTGGAAGAGGTTCCACAGGTCGCGGCGCAGCACCGGGTCCAGGCCGACGGTCGGCTCGTCCAGCACCAGCAGCTCGGGCCGGCCGAGCAGCGCGGCGGCGAGCGACGCCCGGGACTGCTGCCCGCCGGACAGCCGGTCGACCAGCGCGTCGGCGTGGTCGGTCAGGTCGACCTCGGCGATCACCCGGTCGACGTCGGACGACGGTACGCCGAGCACGGCCGCGAAGAAGCGCAGGTTCTCCGTCACGGTCAGGTCGCGGTACACGCTCGGCTCCTGCGTGACGTATCCGATCCGGCCGCGGAGCGCGGCCGTACCGGCGGGCAGGTCCAGTACCTCGACCGTCCCGGTCACCTTGGCCTGCAGTCCGACGATCGCCCGGATCAGCGTCGTCTTGCCGCACCCGGACGGGCCCAGCAGCCCGGTGACGCTGCCGGCGTGCAGGTCGAAGTCGATCCCGTGCAGGACCTCGCGCTCACCCCGGACCACGACGACGTCGCGGCAGCGGACCGCCGCGGTTGCTGACCCCAGGGATGACTCCGCAGAGTTTTTCATCATGTGATGAAATCTAGCGCAGTCGCCGGACGCTGGCAACATGTCGCGGCGTTCCGCAGTACGGTGCATCTCTACGAAACGACGACCGAGGGAAGGACAGACGATGGGCGCGGGCGACACCGTGGACGTCGAGGCGTTCTGGCGGGATGGGTACCAGATCGTGCGGGACGTCTACACGGCCGAGGAGATCGAGGCGTTCCGGGAGGACGCCAAGGCATCGCGATCGCACGGCGGCGACCTGCTGTCGAACCCGCGGATGCGCCGGGCACTGACCGACGGCCGGATGGTCGACGTCGCGCGCAGGCTGCTCGGCAGCGACGAGATCGTGTACGCCGGCGACAGCTCGTTCACGATCAACAGCAAGCAGCACGGCTACCACAAGGACAACGCGGACCGGAGCGACGGAGCAGCACCGGACTGGCAGAGCCGCTACACGATCCTGCGGTTCGGGATCTACCTGCAAGACCACGAGAAGTACACCGGCGGGCTGAACCTGCGGGTCGGCTCGCACGAGCAGGCGTCACTGAAGACCGGCAAGAACGTGTACGTCCGGAACCGGCTCGGCGACCTCGCGGTGTGGAGCCTGCGGATGACGCACAGCGGCAACGGCGACCTGCGCACGTTCCCGACCTGGGGCGGCGACCCGAAGCCGACCCGGCGGATGGGACAGCACCCGTTCTGGTGGAAGGTCGCGCCGTCGCCCGGCGACCGGATGGCGGTGTTCGCCGCGCTCGGCCTGAACGACGCGCACCACGACCGGTACACCGAGTACCTGAAGAGCCGGACCTACATCTGCAACATCTGGCGGAAGTCGGTGTACGACGAGGACGCGCTGGCCGAGGCCAAGCGATCCGGGCTCACGGTGCGCGACGTACCCCGCGAGATCGAGGGCGACGACACGGTCGGCAAGAACGAGAAGTGGGCGTCGATTCCCTACTGACCGAGATCCTCACGATCGCGTCGACGATGGGTCCGTCCGGCAGCCGACTTCTGGTCGCCGCTACTCCGTGAGGTAGCGCTGGATGGTGGGCGCGATCCGGGCGACGACCTCGTCCGGCGTCGCGCTCGCCAGCGGATCCAGCTCGATGATGTACCGGACCAGGACGACGCCCATCAACTGTGAGGCGACCAGCGACACCCGCAACTGTGCGTCCGGCACGTCCAGCACGCTCGACACCGGGCCGAGGATCAGCCGGGTGATCGCGTCCCGGATCAGGTGCGCGTAGTCCTCGCTGCTGATCGCCGCCCGCAGCATCGCCTTCATCCGGACCCGCGACTCCGGCGCCTCCCAGACCGCGAGGAAGGTGCCGATGATCCGGTCGCCGATACCCTCGACCGGTCCGTCCAGCACACGCTCGGCGACGACGCGCGGGTCGATCGGCAGCGCCATCGCCTCGACGAACAGGCTCTCCTTGCCGTCGAAGTAGTGATGCACGAGCGCGGCGTCCACGCCCGCCGCGCGGGCCACGGCACGCAGCGACGTACCCTCGAAACCCTTGGCGGCGAAGGTCTCCCGCGCCGCGTCCAGGATCTCGCCGCGGGTGTCGGGCCCGCCCGGGCGGCGTCCCGGTGTACGGCGCACGGTCACGACGACAGCTCCGACACCTCGCCGTCGCTGGTGACGGCGTACGACGCCGAGCGCGGCTTGCCGAGGTGCTTGCGGGTGAACTCGAGCGACTCGACCAGGTCGGTCTCGCGCTCGGCCCGGGTGAGCGCGCGGCGAGTGTTGATCTCGATGATCACGTGGCCGTCGAAGCCGGCGCCGCTCAGGTGCCTGAGCAGGTCCGCACCGCGCTGGGTGCCGCGGCCCGGCACGAGGTGCTCGTCCTTGGCCGACCCGGTGCCGTCGGTGAGGTGGATGTGGGTGAGCCGATCGCCGAGCTTCTCGGCCAGCTCCACGCAGTCCTGCCCCGCGGTGGACGAGTGCGACAGGTCCAGAGTGGTGTGCGCGTACTCGACCTCCATCAGGTCCCAGCTGGGCGCGTACGCCTGCACCGCGACGCTGCCGCGGGCCCGCCACGGGTACATGTTCTCGACCGCGAAGATCACCCCGGTCTCGGCCTCCAGCCGGGCGATCCCCTCGACGAAGCCGCGTGCGTACTCGCGCTGCCAGCGGAACGGCGGATGCGCCACGACCACGTCCGCCCCGAGCGCCACGGCGGCCTCAGCACTGCGTTCGAGCTTGCCCCACGGTTCGGTGCCCCAGACTCGCTGCGTGATCAGCAGGCACGGCGCGTGGATCGCGAGCACGGGAAGCTGGTGGTACTCGACGAGCCGCTGCACCGCATCCACCTGGGTACTGAGCGCGTCGATGCCGACCATGATCTCGACCCCGTCGTACCCGAGTCGCGAGGCCAGCTCGAAGCCGCTCGCGGTGGACTCCGGGTAGACCGATGCGCTGGACAGGCCGATCTTCGGCGTCGTGCGTCGGGTCACAGCTGGTCCAGCCGGGCGAGGATGACGCCCTCGCGCAGCGCCCACGGACAGATCTCCAGCTCCGGTACGTCGAAGATGTCCATCACCGCCTCGGCGACCAGCGCACCCGCCAGCAGCTGCGGCGCGCGGCCCGCCGACACCCCGGGCAGCTCGGACCGGTCCTTCGCGGTCATCTTCGCGAGCTTCGGTATCTGCTCGGCCAGGTCCTCCGCGCGCAACGCCCGCGGCACGTACGGTCCGTCGTCGGACGGCGCCGCGCCACAGATCCTGGCCAGCGAGCGGAACGTCTTGCTGGTCGCCACCGATCGTTGCGGGCGTCCCGCGCGCAGGACCGTGCCCGCCACCACGGCCATCTCCTGCCGGATCCGCTTGCGCAGCTTCTTCACGTCGTCCTTGTTCGGCGGGTCACCGGACAGCCCCTCCCGGGTCAGCCGGCCGGCACCGAGCGGGACGGACAGCGCGACCGTCGCCTGCTCGTCCGAGCCGACCGCCATCTCCAGCGAGCCGCCGCCGATGTCGAACACGGCCAACCGCCCGGACGACCAGCCGAACCACCGGCGCACGGCGAGGAACGTCAGTCGCGACTCGTCCTCGCCGGTCAGAACGTTCAGGTCGACCCCGGTCTCCTGCGCGACCCGCTCCAGCACCTGCTCACCGTTCGGCGCCTCGCGCAGCGCCGAGGTGGCGAACGCCAGCACCGACTCGCAGCCTTTGTCCTCGGCCAGCTCGACCGCCTCGGAGACGAACGACACCAGGCCGTCGGCACCCTTGTCGTCGATGTTGCCGTCCTTGTCCAGGTGCTCGGCCAGTCGCAGCTCGACCTTGTGCGAGGACGCCGGCAACGGCGCGGCACCACGATGCGCATCGACCACGAGCAGATGCACCGTGTTGGACCCCACGTCGAGCACACCGAGTCGCATGCAGCAACGCTACCGCGTGACCGAGGGCCCGCGCGGTCGAACGACCAACGGTGTCTGATGCGCTGCCATCTCAGCGGAGGAAGGGCACCGCGGCGACGGCACCGGCGTTGCAGCGGCCCTGCTCGAGGCCGCGCCAGCACGGCGTAGGCTTAACCAGTGCCTGAGGTTTCTCTCGACTTTCCCCGTGCGTATGTGGAGTTCACCGATCCGGCCGATGCCGACCAGGTGTTCCGCTGCGACCTGACCTGGCTGGCGTCCCGCTGGACCTGCATCTTCGGCGGCGGCTGCCAGGGCATCTACAAGGGCAGGCCGAACGACGGCTGTTGCACGCTCGGCGCGCACTTCTCCGACGCCGACGACGAGCAGCGGGTGAAGAAACAGGTCAAGCGGCTGACCAAGAACGACTGGCAGTACCGCAAGGAGGCCAAGCGGAACGGCTGGATCGAGACCGACGACGAGGGCGAGCGGAAGACCCGGGTCGTCGACGGTGCATGCATCTTCCTGAACCGCCCGGGCTTCTCCGGCGGTGCCGGCTGCGCCCTGCACGGGCTGGCGTTGCGGACCGGCGTGCACTTCGTCGAGACCAAGCCGGATGTGTGCTGGCAGCTGCCGATCCGGCGCACGTTCCGCACCGTCGAGCGGCCGGACGGGACGTCGTACACCGAGATCGGGATCGGCGAGTACGACCGGCGCGGCTGGGGTGCCGGCGGTCACGACCTGGACTGGTACTGCACCGGCAACACCGAGGCACACATCGGCGTCGAGGCGGTGTTCGAGTCCAGCCGGGTCGAGCTGATCACGCTGATGGGCCAGGCCGCGTACGACGTACTGGCGGACCTGTGCCGTCAGCACCTGGATGCGAAGGAACCGCTGCTGGTCCATCCGGCGACAGACCCACAATCCTAAGCCTTCCGGTTCGGTCCGGCGGGACGCACCCCCAGGTCGCTGTCGCGTTAGGTGCTCGGTCAGAATGACTGGCATGCGCCTCGACCACCTTTCGTATGCAGCGGGACCGGACGGCTTCCTCGGAACGGTTGCGCGGTTGTCGGAGGTGCTCGGCGTCGGGTTCGTCGACGGAGGCGTGCACCCGCGGTTCGGGACCGTGAACCAGATCCTTCCGCTCGAGGGCGGCCGGTACGTCGAGGTCGTCGGCGTGCTGGACCACCCGGCGTCGGACAAGGCGCCGTTCGGCCAGGCCGTGCGGGCGCGGTCCGAGATGGGCGGCGGCTGGCTCGGCTGGGTGGTCGCGGTCGACGACCTGACCCCGATCGAGCACCGGCTCGGACGCGAGGCGGTGCCCGGCAACCGGCACCGGCCGGACGGTGTGAACCTGACCTGGCGGCAGATCGGCGTGAAGGGCACGATGGCCGACCCGCAGCTGCCGTTCTTCGTCCAGTGGGACGACGAGTCGCAGCACCCGTCGAACGGCGGCCGCGGGGTTCGCCTGACCTGCCTGGAGATCGCGGGCGACCCGGAGCGGGTCGCGGACTGGGTCGGGCATCCGGCGGACCACCTGATGGACGACGTCGAGGTGCGGTTCGTGGGGCCTAACGGGACCCCCGGCGTGGTGGCCGCGGTGTTCGAGACACCGCAGGGCGAGGTCCGGGTCTGACCATCGTTGCCCTAAGCACCTGATTGTGTGGTTGCCGGCCGATCGGAGACGATGACGCGATGGCAGCGCGTACGGTCCGCACCGGTGGTCCGCGGGATACCACGCCACGCTGACCGCCTCCGCCTGCAGCGACTCCGACGATGCGCCGAACGAGGTCGCGCCGGTCGCCGCGCCACCGCCGAAGCCCACGCCGGCGATCAGTGAACGCGCAGCCCGCACGGCACTGGTGCGCTACTTCACAGGTATCAGCAAGGCCAACAAGGCGCTCGACCGTGCCCTGGCCGCGAAGGTGCAGACCGGTTCCGCGCTCGCGGTGAACACGGCGCAGTACAAGGCGTTCCAGCGCAACGACATGCGGTACTGGAAGATCAGGTACACCGAGACCTTGGCGGCCGCGCCGAAGGTGACCGGGTACCCGCGCTGGTTCCTCGTCGCGGCCACCGACAAGGGTGCCGAGCCCGCTACCCGGGACCTGCTGGTGTTCGTTCAACAGCAGAAGGGAGCGGCCTGGCGGGTCGCGTACGCGCCGTTCTCGCGAACCGCCGCCGGTCCGCTGTCGCCCGGCGTCGACGTCGCGGACTTCCCGGACCTGGTACCCGCGGACGACGCCCGACTGGCGGCGCCGCCGGGCAAGGTCGCGGCCGTGGTCGCGGACGTGATCACGCGCGGCTCGAAGAGCGTGTTCACAGCGCGGGTGGAGAACGGTCGGTTCGTGAGCTCCTCGCGAGCCTCCCTGCTAGACAACCGCGACGCCTTCACCGGCAATGGATGGTCCGGCAGCAGCAAGGCGGTGGCCGCGCGCACACCCGTGTACGCGGTGCGGACCAAGTCCGGTGGCGCGCTCGTCTGGTTCGCCATCGACTCCCGGCACACGTACCGCCAGACCGGTCGGAGCACCGGCATGACCTGGCAGACCGACCAGTACGGCGACCTGCACCACGCCTTCGGCCTCCCGTCCACTATCAAGCAGCGTATGGACCGGCTGGAACGCAACGAGGTGGTCGCCTACGTTCCGCCGAAGGGCAAGGGCCGGATCCGGGTGATCGGCAACCGCTGGTTCCCGCTGTCGGTCAGCGGGCGCTGAGGTCAGTCGAGCCGGCGGTAGTTGATGCCCAGGGCATCGATCCGGTCCAGGTGCGGGCGGAGCCGGGCCATGAAGTCGTCGTACGACGTACGCGGTGATCCCCAGGCCCGCTCGGCGAACGCGCACAGGCGCGGGAACAGCATGTACCCGACCTCGCGCGGGCCGGCCAGGTACTCGGTCCACACCTGGCACTGAGTACCGACGATCCGGGCCTGCTCCTCCTCGGTGAGACCGGGCGGGACGACCTCGAACTCGTACACCTTCTGCAGCGGCGTCAGGCCGCCGATCGCCAGCGGCTCGGCCGACGGGTCGGCCTGGTAGTAGTCGAAGTACGTGTGCGAGGTGGGCGCCATCACCACCTTGTGCCCGGCCTTGGCGGCCACCTCGCCCTCCTGCGCGCTGCGCCAGGCCATGATCATCGCGTCCGCCGGCGGGTCGGCGTACTGCAGCTCGTCCCAGCCGACCAGCCGTCGGCCTGCCTCGGCCAGCACGGTGCCGACCTGCTTGGTGAACCAGCCCTGCACCTGGTGCACATCGTCGATGCCCTCGGCAACCATCCGCTCGCGAACCTGGTCCGAGGCCGCCCACTGCTCGGTCGGGCACTCGTCGCCACCCAGATGGATGAATGGCGAGTCGAAGACGTCCAGCACCTCGTCCAGCACGGTCCGGACGAACTCGACGGTCTCGTCGTTCACGTTCAGCACGTCGTCACTGATGCCCCAGACCTCGCGGACACCGATCGGCTGGTCCGAATTGTTGCCCAGCTCCGGGTACGCCGCGACCGCCGCCTGCATGTGCCCGGGCAGGTCGATCTCGGGGACCACGGTGACGCCGCGCTCGGCGGCGTACGCGACGATCTCGCGCAGGTCGTCCTTGGTGTAGAACCCGCCGTGCCGCACGTCGTCGTACCGGATCGGCTCCTCGCCACGCTGCTGCTCCTGGGTCATCCGGCCGACCATGCTGCGCGGTCGCCAGGCGCCGACCTCGGTGAGCTTCGGGTACGCGTCGATCTGCACCCGCCAGCCCTGGTCGTCGGTCAGGTGCAGGTGCAGCACGTTCATCCGGTGGAGCTCGAGCGCGTCGACCAGCCGGAGGATGAAGTCCTTCGGCATGAAGTGCCGAGCCACGTCCAGCATCACGCCGCGCCAGCCGAACGCGGGCGCATCCGCGATCCGGACGCACGGCACGCCGTCGTCGCCGGCCGACGACAGCAGCTGCCGGAAGGTCTGCTCCGCGTGCCGCAGGGCGTCCTCGGAGCCGCCGGACAGCCGGGCGCCCTCGGGTGTCACGTCCACCCGGTACTCGGCTTCCGGCAGGTTTTCGACCACGGTGCGCACAGCCTCGGCGACCGGGTCCGCGGCATGCCAGTACCCGGCGGTGCGGACCAGCTCGCGCGGGGCCGGGACGATCGCGATCTGCTCGGACATCAGGGCATGCTCCAACGGACGGCGACAACGGTGGACAGGTCGGCCGCGACCCTACCCGCAGCGTCAGCCGCGCTGCCAGGTGCGGTCCAGAACCCACCGGTATGCACCGCGGCGACCCCTATCCTGACCGGCATGTGGTCCCGCCGCTGGATCGCCGCCGGTGCCGGCGTCGTGGTCGCGACCGGCGCGCTCGCGCTGGCCGGCGGGTTCGCGGACGCGTCGGACTCGCTGACCTCGATCGGCGTCGGCGAGACCTACCGGACGGACCGGGCCGACGTGACGGTGCACCGGGCGTGGGTGTCGGACTTCCGCCCGGACGAGAACCGCAAGTACACCAAGCGGGAGCGCCGGCTGTTCGCCGAGGTGGAGATCGTGAACCGCGGCTACCGGTCCGAGAGCCCGACCGGAGGTGACGGCTTCGGTGCCGGACCGGCACCACTGGCCGTCCTCGGCAGCGGCGAGCCGGCCGTCTTCAAGGCCTCGTACGACGCCGGCAGCTACGAGCTCCGCGGCATGATCCACCCCGACGTGCCGGAACGGCTGGTGCTGCAGCTGCCCCTCCCAGTCGGTGTCACGCTGCGGGACCGGGTCCGGCTCCAGCTCGACGACTTCACCCTGGACGAGAGCAACCTGCTGGTCGACCGGGTCTGGGTGCACGACCCGGCCCGGTACGTCGACGTACCGCTCGGTCCCGAGCCAGCGCCGGTGCGGCGATGAGCCGCCGGGTCACCGAGCTCGCCGCGGCCCTGGCCTGCCTCGCACTCGCCACCGTCCTGCTGCTGACGACGCCGCTGCGGGATCGTGCTCACGAGCGGATCGTCGACGGCCGCACCGGCGCGGCGGTGAGCGGCGAGGAGCTGCGGCTCGAGGTGCACGCGGTCCGGGTCGCCCGCTCCGCGCTCGTGGACGGGCGGGAGCTTGCCTCGCCCGGTGTCTTCGTGGTCCTCGACGTCACCGCCGAGGCGCTGAGGAAGCCGGCCAGTGTCACCGCCCGGCTGGTCACCGGCGACCGGCTCTACGAGCCGAGCACCCGGATCGCCGGCACACCGGTCGTCGGCTCGCTGACCACCGGCTTCCCGCAGCGCGGCGCGCTGGTCTTCGAGCTGCCGCGCGACGCGATCCCCGGCGCGGTGCTGCGGGTCAGCGACCACACCACCCTCGGGCTGCCGCTGTACGTCGAGGTACCGCTCGGCCTGGACGCCGACGAGGTCACGGCCCAGCTCGATACGGCCGCGGCGCTCGAGCTGACCCCGCGGGTGGACGAGGCCGCGGTGGAGCGGAGCTACCGGTGAGGACCCGCGCGCTGATCGGTCCGCTGGCGTTGCTGGTCCTCGCGCCGGTGTCGGTGTACGTGAGCCTGCGCGGAGAGCTGGACGAGCACCGGCGCAGCTACCCGACGGACGTCGTGTACGTCGCCGCCGGCACGAGCGCGTCGTACGGGCCGGCGACCTGGCGGCTGGACTGGCAGCGCAGCGCCGACGACCTGCGTACGGCCGAGTGGGTCGCGCCGGCGCCCGGCACGGGGCGCTGGGTGCTGGCGCGGATCACGTACCGCGCGGACAGGGCGCTGCCCGGAGACGGGTGGTGCGAGGTGGCGTTCGTGGACGAGGACGGACGGCGGTTCGACCCGGAGTTCGGTACCACGATCGACGGGCGGACCTCGCGGTGTGACGGGGACCAGAACGGCCCGGCCATGCAGCGACCCACGGCCGGCAAGGACTTCAGCTTCGTGGTGGCGGCGCTGGTACCGCGGGACGCGCAGCGGTTGCGACCACGCGTCACGATCCGGGCCGAGCTGCCGAGAGCGCTCGAGTTCGGCTGACCACCCGGTCGTACGCGACCGCGAGCAGGCAGACCTGCAGCGGCTGAACCAGGATCTGGTGGCCGAGGTCGAGGGTCCCCTCCAGGAAGCCCGGGTACTCCACGGCGCGGTCCAGCAGCGCCACCGCCCCGACGTACGACCAGTCGGCCAGCGCCTCGGACGCGACGTACAGCAGGCAGAGCGCGGCCAGGAAGCCGAGCCCGAGCCGCAGCACCATTCGCAGCGCCTCGACCATCGGCAGGTACTTGTCCCGGTAGTCGCGGGTGAGCAGGTCGACCGCGAACCGGCGATCCCGGCGCAGCCGCCCGATCCTGCGGTCGACGGTCTCACCCGGCGCCGGGCCGCCGCGGCGGTACACGAGTGCGGCGATCGCGAGCCAGACCAGCGGCTGCGCGACGGCGTCCTTCAGGCCCGGCCAGACGATCTCGCGCCACCCGTCCCACAACGCCGCGACGATCTCCGGCACCGTCAGCGCGAACGGCAGCGTGAACTGCCCCAGCCACGCCGTGACGCCGTTCCAGGCACCGGTGATCCAGTGCCAGACCGCGCGGTCGCCGAGCCAGCCCGTCGCGGCCTGTGCGGCCTCGGTCAGCGCCCAGAAGGCGAGGAACAACCAGACCGCCTCCAGCACGGCCAGCGCGGCGGTGAGCAGCGTGCCGCGGTCCCGCCGGAGCCGCACCAGCACGGACTTGAGCAACCACGCGGCGACCGCGACCGGCAGGTACAGCTTCCAGCCGGCGGCACCGACCAGCGTCGGGGTGTCCCCGGCGCGCTCCTCGTAGCTCACCGCCAGATAGGTGTGGTCCGCGATCAGCGGCTTCAGCAGACCCCACAGCGCGTAGAACGCGAGGAACGGTGTGAGCGTCAGCAGCACGGTGTCGAGTACTCGCTCCGTGCCTTGCCTCGCGTCCGCCGGCGGGAGCCGCAGCCGGCGACCGGCCACGAGGAACATCGCCACCCACGCCGCCAGCTCGCACAGCTGCGCGACCGCCAGCACCGGGAGCCCGACCCGCTCGTCCCGCGCGCCGAGCCGCCATGACGCGCTGAACAGCGCCTCGAAGGCCAGGTACCCGGCCAGCATGCAGGCCAGCAACGGCACCAGGCAGCGCCACCAGAGCCGGACGGTCGACAACGCCAGGTCGCCGACCATGCGCATCGCGTTCATCAGAAGGCCGATCGTAGGGATCTGTCGGGTCCTCGTGAAAGAGTCAGGCCGTGACAGACACCGCCGCCAGCACCGCCGCCGATCTGCAGCGCATCACGATCCGGGTCCTGGTGGTCAGCAACGTGCTCGGCGGGATCGCGATGGCGAGCGGGATCGCAGTCGCCGGCCTGCTGGCCGAGGTCATCTCCGGGTCGACCTCGCTGGCCGGCCTGGCCGCGACCTCGATGACGCTCGGCGCGGCCACCCTCGCCGTACCGCTGGCCGGCCTGGCCCGCGCTCGCGGACGCCGGATCTCGCTCAGCACCGGTTACGCGATCGGCTTCGGCGGCGCGGTGCTCAGCATCGTCGCCGCGCAGGTCGACTCACTGGTCCTGCTGTTGCTCGGAGGCTGCATGTTCGGCAGCGGCACGGCCGCGAACCTGCAGGCCCGGTACGCCGCGACCGACGCCGCCGACCCGCGCCACATCGCCCGGTCGCTCTCGCTGGTGGTGTGGGCGACCACGATCGGCGTCGTGCTCGGCCCGAACCTGACCGGTGTCGGTGGAGCGCTGGGTACGGCGCTGGGCATCGACGCGCTCGCCGGCCCCTATCTGTTCTCGGTGGTCGCGTTCGCTCTCGCACTGGCGGTGGTGTCCTTCGGTTTGCTCCGGTTGCAGCGCGCCCGGCCGGTCACCGGATCGCGCCCCGAGCGACAGCCGCTGCCGGCCACGTTCCGGGTGGTGATGGCGATCCCGCACGCCCGGCTCGGGCTGCTCTCGATCGCGGTCGCGCATGCCGTGATGGTCGGGGTGATGTCGATGACCGCGGTGCACCTGCGTCACCACGGCGCCTCGCTCACCGTGGTCGGCTTCGTGATCAGCGGCCACGTCGCGGGCATGTTCGCGCTGTCGCCGGTGATGGGCTGGCTCGCGGACCGCCACGGCCGGGTCCGCACGATCGCGATCGGCCTGACCGTGCTCGCACTTGCGATGGTGGTCGCGGCAGTCGCCCCGGACAACGCCCACGGCCTGACCGCGACCGCCCTGGTCATGCTCGGGCTCGGCTGGTCGGCCTGTCTGGTGGCCGGCTCGGCCCTGCTGTCCCAGTCGGTACCGGCCGACATCCGGACCTCCGCGCAGGGCATGTCGGACCTGACCATGGGTGTGCTGGCGTCCATCGCCGGTACGGCGGCCGGACCGGTCCTGGACAGCTTCGGCTTCCACTGGCTCGCCATACTCTGCGGCCTGCTGCTCATCCCCGTCGCGATCGTGACGGCGATGACCCGTGCCGTACCGGTGGTGGCCGAGCGCGTCGAATGAGCCGTCGGTCAGCGGCAGCCGGTTGCCGCCGCCGGGGTCGGCGTCGGCGGCGCGTCGTTGTCCGGGTCGGTGAGCACCGGTCGCGCCTCGCAGACCTCTATCGGCGTACCAGGACTGGTGATGTTCACGACGCCAGCGTTCAGCAGGTCACCACCGGGCACCTGGTACCAGGTGTCGTAGTTCAGCGTCACGCTGACGACGACCTTGCCGCGCGCGAGGTACTTGTGCGTCACCTCTGCGTGCGGATGCGGCGCGCCCGGCGTCGTGGTGGTGATGCTCGTCCCGTCGCCGAACTTCCAGGTGTACGTCGGCGTCGCCAGGATCCGCACCGGCCACGTCAGCACGGTGAGCGTGCGGTCGATCTTGCGCGGCGTCGCGTAGACGTTCGTGGCCAGGTTGACCAGCGTCTTGCCACGTGGCTGGACCTGCACGACCGAGCCGGGGAAGTTCAGCCGCCGCGCCTCGCTGAGCACGACGGTGGCCGTGATCTGGTCGATACTCGGCCGCGTCTGCACCGGCTCGGTCGGAATTCCGGTGATGAGATCCGAGCATGGCCCCGGGATGGAGATCCCACCGGCCACCCCAAGCGGCGAACACCGCACAGTGCCAACACGATCCGTCGCCTGACGGTTGGATGATCGGCGCCCGCCGTGTGACGTGGAGAGTCGCTCACCTTGATCGCGGCCACCGAGACGCCGCTGGGACGCCTTTACTTCATCTTTGGTGATCGCACTGATGACGGCGCCGATCGCGTCTGTCTGCACGTCCGGTGATGGCGGATCATTGCGCGAACTCATCGACGGCATCGCACCGAAAGTTGCGGCCATGCTCCCGCCGTCGGGAATCGACAGTGCAGCTGCCACGAGAACGACACCAAGTCCTAGGGCTCCAACTCGCTCGATCATGCCTTCTTCACCATCGCAAACATCGCCCAGTGGCCTTCCAAAGCGGCAAGGGTGAGCTCCCACCTCACCTCATGCGGCGCAAACGTCGACGGCGCACTGCCTGATGACTTTCGCCAATAGCTCGTGCCCTCGGAGCCAGAGAGCCGGACGAATGCCGTGTCGGCGCCGCTCAGTCGGGCCTCGCTGACCTTCACATCAACGGTCTGGTAGTCGCCGGTGACGGCGCCGCCCTTCTTGTAGACATCCTCGAACGTGCTCGCGAGGAGGCGGCACGACTTACAGCTTGGATCAGCCCATCGACGCATGAGCGAGGCATCGCCGGTTCCTTCGAGGTGATCGAGAACTTGCAGATAGAAGCGGGCGAAGGCTTCGGCGGAGGTGACCGTCAGGCCGTTCGTCGCGGCGGGTGGAACCGTTGGTGCGGTGGGTTTAGGAGTCGTACTAGGCGTGGCTGAGCTGAGCGGAGTCGACGACGGCGAGGTGCTGCTGCTCGGCGGCGGCATCGACTCAGGGTCGCCGTCGCATGCCGTTAGCAGTGTCAGCATGGCGACAGCGGCAACAATCGACATGGCCTGGCTCGTACGCTCCACTGCTCTCCTCACCTGAACACCACGTCCAGGACGACCCAGTCGCCACCCAGATCGACCAGCGAGACCTTGTAGTACTGCACACCGCCGGGGAAGCGCTTCGCCGGCGCACCGCGTTTCTCGACCGCCGCATGGCGACCCGTTCGCACATTCACATCGACGACCGCGGACCGAGCG
>DASRHY010000093.1:0-16734 GCA_035650275.1 Kribbellaceae bacterium
GTTCGCAACGTCGCCGTATCCTGTGGTGCGTTCAGTCCGTCGGCAGCCGTTCCGTGTCTTTACCCTGCGCAATCCGAGCCGGCTCGTGATCGACATCGGCTCGCGGTTCCCGGCGAGGCGGGTCTCGGTGTACTTCTCTGACATCGAGCGCCGCCCCCGGCGAGCCGGCGATCGTCGCGGTCCGCCGTAGTGTCGACACCCCTGCGGTCGCGCGCGGTGGGCTGCAACGTCTGTTCGCGGGCCCGACGCAGCCGGAGATCGCCCGCGGGCTGCAGTTGTTCCCCGGCCGGGTCACCGGATTCGCCGACCTGTCGGTCCGTGACGGCGTGGCCCGGGTGCGCTTGCTCGGCGGATGCCCGGCCCGCGACGTCGACATCCGCCGGCAGGTCCGGCTGACATTGCTGCAGTTCCCGACCGTGGACCGCGTCCTCACCGATGCTGACCACCGACGCACAGTCGCAGTTCCTTGTCGCCGGCAGGGGCCTGGGACGGACTCGTATGTGGGGGCCAATGACGCTCCAAACCGTGCGAACAGTCGCAGCCAACACCCCAGTAATTCAGGCGTAAACGGCCCAATTCGAGGACCTGATTCGGGCTCGACGAGGCGTACCGGTCACCGGACGCGACACCGATGCCGGACCTCGTACCGCGCAGTCGTACCGATGCCGGCAGTAGGTGAACGACACTGCAGACATCACTGGTTCACTGCTGAAGAGCGTCGATGCCGTGTCGGTGGCGGTCCCGAGCCTCGACGCGGGTCTGGCGTTCTACCACGACGAGCTGGGCATGAGCTGTTGTGGCGCAACGACGAGCTCGGCCAGGCGGGGCTGCGGCTGCCTGGAGGTGACACTGAGCTCGTGCTGGCCACGAGGCAGCGCTACGAGCCGAAATGGCTGGTAGACAGCGTCGACGATGCGACTGCACGGATGATTGAGGCGGGTGGTCAGGTCGTGGCGGCGCCGTTCGACATCCCGGTCGGCAGGGTCGCCGTCGTGGCGGATCCGTTCGGCAACGAGTTGGTGCTCGTCGACTTGGCAAAGGGCCGTTATCGGACCGACGCCGACGGATCTGTGATCGGCGTCAGCTGACAGTGCCGATCGCTTGCCTGGGACTTCCTACCCGGCTGCACTCCCGCCGGGAGGTCTTCACCCATCAAGAACATTCAGATCGTGGCGTCAGACGATCTCGACCGACGGGCTGGTGCGTACGCCGGTTCTTCGTCCGGACTCCCGACGGCTACTCGTAATGAGAAGACCGTCGGTTCGATTGACGTGACCTCGTTGACGACCACGCCAATGTATTCGAATGCCCTCCGCTCGTAGGAGTTGTCGGGGCGGTCATTGACCCACAGCAACGGGCTGTCGACCCAATCGTTCGACCGCACATTCGACGAGTTCGACCTGACGTCGGGTCCGCCACGGGAACCACAGTGGGAAGAGGCGGCGCCGCCTCTTCGCACTGCAGCTTTTCGAAGTTGCCTGACTACCTCGTCGCTGCGCCTGGCCTTGGTCTCGACTCCTGGCGCGGAAATCCCGACCTCGTTGCTTGACCGCAAGAACTCACGAATCGTTTGTAGGACCACCCGACGACCAGGACCAACACAGCAGTCCTGCGAGAACGGCGATCTGGCTCACGAGCTACTGGTCCCGAGGTAGTCACACCACCACGAAGCGCTACTCAGCAGAACCGAGCGCTACCAGGCGTGTAGGGCTGTACCGGCGGGGTACGGGTGCGCAGTCTCGCACGGAGGATGCCGAGTTCCGTGCGCGGAGGGAGGCACCAGATGGGCCCAGACAAGCCTGCGTGGGCGGTGGTCGTACCGACCGTCGGCCGTCGCGCGCTGACCGGCCTGCTGGCCGATCTGGCCGGGCAGCCACACCGACCCGACCACGTCGTCGTGGTCGACGACCGCCGGCATCCGGAGCAGCCGCTGGACGTGTCCGCGTACCCGGGTGCGACGGTGGTCCGCACCGGCGGGCACGGTCCCGCGGCGGCGCGCAACGCCGGCTGGCGGGCGACCGGCTCCGACTGGGTGGTGTTCCTGGACGACGACGTCCGGCTGACGGAGGGCTGGAGCGCCGACCTGCTCGCCGACCTCGGCCAGGCCGCCGGCGCGGTTGCCGGGGTGCAGGGGGGCATCGTCGTGCCGGTACCGGCCGAGCGTGCTCCGACGGACTGGGAGCGCAGTACGTCGGGACTGCAGGCGGCGGAGTGGGCCACGGCCGACATGGCGTACCGCCGGCTCGCGCTCCAGCAGGTCGCCGGCTTCGACGAACGATTCCCGCGTGCGTATCGGGAGGACGCCGACCTGGCGCTGCGGATCCGGAGCGCCGGTTGGCTGCTGCGTCGCGGCAGCCGCCGCGTGCTGCATCCGGTGCGGCCCGAGAGCTTCTGGGTGAGTGTCCGGGTCCAGCGGGGCAACGCCGACGACGCGTTGATGCGGGCCCTGCATGGACCGGACTGGCGCCGGCGGGCGAACTGTCCCCGCGGCCGCTTCCGCCGGCACGTTCCGACTGTCCTGGCGGGCGCGGCGATGACCGCCGGGGTGCTGGCCCGCCGGCGACAGGCCGCGGGCGCCGCGGCGGCCGTCTGGCTGACGATGACCGCCGAGCTGGCGTGGAGCCGGCTCGCGAACGGCCCGCGCACGCGGGACGAGGTTGCGCGGATGGCGGTCACGTCCGCGCTGATCCCGCCGGTGGCGGTCTGGCACCGGGTACGCGGCCGGGTGCGGCACCGCGGCGTCTCGCCATGGCCGGGTCCGGTCCGGGCGGTGCTGTTCGACCGGGACGGCACGCTGGTTCGCGACGTGCCGTACAACGCCGAGCCGGCCCGGGTGGAGCCGGTGCCGGGGGCGCGGCAGGCCGTCCGCCGGCTGCGTGACGTCGGCATCGGTGTCGGGGTGGTGACGAACCAGTCCGGGATCGGCCGTGGCCTGATCACGCCCGATCAGCTGGACGCGGTGAACCGGCGGGTGGACGAGCTGCTCGGGCCGTTCCAGACCTGGCAGGTGTGCCCGCACCCTCCGGACGCCGGCTGCGACTGCCGCAAGCCCGGTGGCGGGATGATCCGGGCGGCGGCCGCGGCACTCGGCGTACCGGCTCACCAGGTGGTGGTGATCGGCGACATCGGCGCCGACGTCCGTGCCGCGGCCTCGGCCGGCGCCCGGTCGGTGCTGGTACCCAACGGCGCGACCCGGGCGGACGAGGTGGCCTCGGCGCCGGTGGTGGCGGCGGATCTGGCGGCGGCGGTCGACTACGTGCTCGACCTGTCCGCGGGAAGCCTGTCCGCGGGAAGCAGGCCCTGATGCAGTCGGTCCTGGTCACCCGGACCGACAACGACGGCGACGTCCTGCTGGCCGGTCCCGCGATCCGCGCGGTGGCCGCCACGGCGGACGTCATGCTGCTGGTGGCGCCGTCCGGCGAGCAGGCGGCGCGGATGCTTCCGGGTGTGCAGGACGTGATGGTGTGGCCCTGCCCGTGGAGCGGGTTCGACCCGCCCCGGGTCGATCCGGTCCGCACCGCGGCGCTGGTGGACGCGCTCCGGGCCGAGCGGTTCAGCCGTGCGCTGGTGCTGACGTCGTTCCACCAGAGCCCGCTGCCGATGGCGCTCCTGCTCCGGCTGGCCGGCATCCCGGACATCGCCGCGCATTGCGAGGACTATCCCGGCTCGCTGCTCGACCTGCGGCACCGGCCGGGTCCGGGTGGCCATGAGGTGGAGCGCGCGCTGTCGCTGGCCGCGGCCGCCGGATACGAGCTGCCCGCCGGCGACGACGGCCGGCTCGCGGTCAGCCCGCCGCCACGGACGGACTCGTTGCCCGAGACACCTTTCGTGGTGGTGCACCCGGGAGCCTCGGTGCCGGCCCGGGCGCCGGGTGCGGAGCAGGCGGCGGCAATCATCGCAGCACTGCGCGACGACGGCTGGACGGTGCTGGTCACCGGCTCGGCCGCGGAACGTGAGCTGACCCGCGCGGTCGCCGTCGCCGGTGCGGAGGACCGGGGCGGCCGGACGTCCTACCGGGAGCTGGCGGCGCTGCTGGCGGCGGCCCGCTGCGTCGTGGTCGGCAACACCGGCCCGGCGCATCTGGCCGCCGCGGTCGGTACCCCGGTGGTGTCACTGTTCGCGCCGGTGGTGCCGGCCGAGCGCTGGGCGCCCTGGGGAGTGCCGTCGGTCGTGCTCGGCGACCAGTACGCGGCGTGCCGCGGCTCGCGGGCCCGGCAGTGCCCGGTAGCCGGCCATCCCTGTCTCGGCGGCGTCACCCCGGACGAAGTCGTCAACGCCGTCACCAAGCTCACTCAGGAGGTGGCCCGGTGAGGATCCTGGCATGGCATGTGCACGGTTCGTGGCTCACCTCGCTGGTCCAGGGCGGCCACGAGTACGTCGTCCCGGTGCTGCCCGACCGCGGGCCCGACGGCCTCGGCCGGGCGCGGACGTTCGACTGGCCCGACACGGTGGTCGAGCTGACGCCGGAGCAGCTGCGGGACGCCGACCTCGATCTGGTGCTGCTGCAGCGCCCGTCCGAGCCCGCCCTGCTGGGGCGGTGGACCGGACGCCAGATCGGCGTAGACCTGCCGGCGGTGTACGTCGAGCACAACACGCCACGCGGCGACGTCCAGGGCTGGCGGCACCCGATGGCCGACCGGGACGACGTACCGGTCGTCCACGTCACCGACTGGAACCGGACGATGTGGGACAACGGCCGCGCGCCGACCCGGGTGGTCGAGCACGGCGTGCCGGACCACGGCGACCGGTACACCGGTGAGTTCGACTCGCTCGCCGTCTGTGTCAACGAGCCGGTACGACGCTGGCGGGTGGCCGGCACCGATCTGGTCGGCCAGGTGTCCCGCCTGGTCCCGGTCACCTACTTCGGGATGGGAACCGCCGAGCTCGAGACCCGTGCGGCGGAGCTGGCCGGCCGCTTCCCGGTGCCGGAGCTGGCCGGCCGGTTCGACGTCTCGCAGGACGTGCTGCACCGGCTGATGCCGCGGCACCTCGCGTACCTGCACCCGTACCGCTGGACCAGCCTCGGCCTCTCGCTGGTGGAGGCGATGACGCTCGGCATGCCGGTGCTCTGCCTGGCCGCCACCGCGGCGCCGGAGTCCGTCCCGCCCGAGGCGGGTCTGGTCTCCAGTGACGTCGACGCACTCGCCGCGACCGCGCGGCAGTGGCTCGTGGACCGCGACGCCGCGCGCGCCTGCGGTCAGGCGGCCCGCAGACATGCGCTGCGCCGGTTCGGGCTGCAGCGGTTCCTCGAAGACTGGGACTTGATCTTCAAGGAGGTGACCCGGTGAACATCGCGATGGTCTCCGAGCACGCCAGCCCGCTGGCAGCGCTGGGCGGCGAGGACGCCGGTGGGCAGAACGTGCACGTCGCGGCCCTGGCCCGTGCGCTCGCCGACCGTGGTCACGCCGTCGAGGTCTACACCCGGCGCGACTGTGCCGAGCTGCCTGATCAGGTCCCGCTCGGGCAGGGCGTCGACGTCGTGCACGTCCCGGCGGGGCCACCGCAGGCGCTGCCCAAGGACGAGCTGTTGCCGTACATGGCCGGGTTCGGCGACTGGCTCGCCCGCCGCTGGCGCGCCCGTCCGCCCGATGTCGTGCACGCGCACTTCTGGATGTCCGGGGTCGCCTGCCTGACCGCTCGCCGGCGCACGCACTTCCCGCTAGTGCAGACTTTCCACGCGCTCGGCGTGGTGAAGCGACGGCACCAGGGCGCCAAGGACACCAGCCCTCCGGACCGGATCGACATCGAGTCCACGCTCGCACGCGACGTGGACGCGGTGGTCGCGACCGCGACCGACGAGGTCCGTGAGCTGCTGGCGTTCGGGTCGTCGGCGGACTCCCTGCACGTGGTTCCGTGCGGGGTCGACCTGGAGCTCTTCGGACGCTCGCACGGCGATGCCGCATTCGGTGCGCCGTGGTGGCGGGGCACCGGCCACCGGATCCTGTCGCTCGGACGGCTGGTCGAACGCAAGGGCGTCACCACGCTGGTGGAAGCGATGGCACAGGTGCCCGACGCCGAGCTGGTCGTCGCGGGCGGCCCGGCCGGTGCGGACTACGACTCCGACCCCGAGGTACGGCGGCTGCGGGCCACCGCGGCCCGGTACGGCGTCACCGATCGGGTCCGGCTCGTCGGCGCCGTGCCGCGGGACCAGGTGCCGGGCCTGATCCGCTCGGCCGACGTGGTGGTCTGTGTGCCCTGGTACGAGCCGTTTGGCATCGTCCCGCTGGAGGCGATGGCGTGTGCCCGCCCGGTGGTCGCGTCGGCGGTCGGCGGGATGCTCGACACCGTGCTCGACGGCCGGACCGGCGCGCACGTCCGTCCGCGCGACCCGGCCGGACTGGCCGAGGCACTGCAAGGGCTGCTCGCCGAACGGGATCGCCGCGAGGCGATGGGCCGGGCCGGTGCCGCCAGGGTCGCCGAGCGGTACACCTGGCCCCGGGTGGCGGAGGAGACCGAGCGGATCTACGAACAGGTGACCAGTCCGCACGGTGCGCTGCCGGCCGGTCTCGGAAGGGAACGGGAATGACACGCTTCGGCACGCTGCACGAGCATCTGGACGCGCTCGGTCCCGCGCTGGACAGCCTGCGCCGGCAGAGCGCGCTGGTCGAGGACTGGGGTGCCGAGCTGACCCGCGTCCTGGTCAACGGCGGCCGGTTGCTTGCCGCGGGCAACGGTGGCAGCGCCGCCGAGGCGCAGCACCTGACCGCGGAGCTGGTCGGCCGGTTCGAGACCGGCCGCCGGCCGCTGTCCGCGATCGCGCTGCATGCCGAGACCTCGAGCCTGACCGCGATCGGCAACGACTTCGGCGCCGACGAGATCTTCGCCCGCCAGGTCGAGGCACATGGCCGGGTCGGGGACGTACTGCTCCTGCTGTCGACCAGCGGTCGCAGCCGGAACCTGCTGGTCGCCGCCGAACGCGCTCGCGCCAGGAACTTGCAGGTGTGGGTGCTGTGCGGCCGGCGGCCGAACCCGCTGGCAGACGCCGGGCACCGGGTGCTCGCCGTGGACAGCCCGGCCGCGACCGCCGTACAGGAGGTCCAGCTGGTAGCGGTGCACGCGCTGTGCGCCACGGTCGAGCGTCATCTGGCCGTCACCGGACGGAACGGCGGATCGCCACGGCCGCCGGTACTGCGCGCGGTCGGCGCGAAGGAGACCCGGTGAGCTCGGCCGGCAACCGCCGGGTGCTGGTGGTCGGCGACGTGCTGCTGGACTCCGACATCGACGGAGACGTCGACCGGGTCTGTCCGGACGCCCCGGCGCCGGTGGTCGAGATCCAGCGGATCCGGGAGCGGGCCGGTGGCGCCGGCCTGGCCGCAACCCTGCTCGCGCGGCCGGGTGTCGACGTCATGCTCGCGACCGGGCTCGCCGACGACGAGCCGGCGAAGCGGCTGGCCGCGCTGCTGACCGACCGGTTGCCCACCACCGCGGTGGTGACGACACCGGGCACCCGCTGCAAGACCCGGGTGCGCAGCGCCGGGCAGGCGCTGGTCCGTCTGGACACCGAGCCGCCGGTACCGGCGCCGTCCGAGCTGCCCTGCGACCCGGGCTTGCTGGAGGAGCTGCTCCGTGAGGCCGACGCGGTGGTGGTCTCCGACTATGCCGGCGGGGTCGCCGGCCATCCCGCGATCCGGTCGGTGCTGGCCCGCTGGCGCGACCGGGTGCCGATCGTCTGGGACCCGCATCCGCGTGGCGACGTACCCGTCGCCGGCACGACGATGGCGACACCGAACCGGGCCGAGGCGGTGCGGTTCCACGGCGACGCTCCCGATGCTCTGGACCGGGTCGCGGCCGGGCTGCGGGAACGCTGGCTGTGCGCCGCCGTGGCCGTGACCGACGGGATGAACGGTGTGTTCACCGCGGCCGGCAACGCGACCCACTTCACGCCGGCGCCCCTGCAGTACCACGGCGACTCGTGCGGCGCCGGGGACCGGTTCGCGGGCACCGTCGGGGTGGAGCTGGCGGGCGGGGCGGACCCGGTCACCGCGGTCGGCGCCGCGGTGACCGATACCGCCGCCTGGCTGTGCGCGGGCGGTGTCTCCGCGGCGGACGAGCCGCGTCCGGTACCGGCCGAGCTCGATGTCGGCACGTTGGTGCAGCGCACCCGCGCCGCGGGCGGCACCGTGGTGGCCACCGGCGGCTGCTTCGACGTACTCCATGCGGGCCACGTCGCCAGTCTGGAGGCGGCGCGCAGGCTCGGCGACCTGCTCGTCGTACTGGTGAACTCCGACGAGAGCGTGCGGCGGCTGAAGGGCGCGGGCCGGCCGGTGCACGGCATCGAGGATCGCTGCCGGGTGCTGCGGTCGCTGCGCAGCGTCGACGCGGTCGAGGTCTTCGACGGCGACGACCCGTCCGGACCGCTGCGCAGGCTGCGACCGGACATCTGGGCGAAGGGCGCCGACTACGCCGGCAACCCGATGCCGGAGGCACCGTTGCTCACCGGCTGGGGCGGCCGGATCGTGCTGCTGCCGCTGCTCGCCGGGCGGTCCACCACCCGGATTCTCACCCGTCAGGAAGGTGATCTGTGATGACGTCGTCCGCACTCGAGCGAGTGGCCGTGACCGGCGGCGCCAGCGGGCTCGGCGCTGCCGTGGTCGAAGCGGTGCGCAAGCACGGCGGCAACCCGGTCGCGCTCGACCGGAACGAACCGGCCGCCGACGTGCCCTGGGTCGAGGTCGACCTGGCCGACCCGGCCGCGGCCGAGCGCGCACTGGCCGCGGCCGAGGACGCGGTCGGCCCGCTCACCGGCGTGGTGACCGCGGCCGGGATCGACGCCTGCGGCCGGATCGAGGACGTCGCGCTGGACGACTGGGTCCGGGTGATCCAGGTGAACCTCGTCGGCACCGCGGCGATCGCCCGCGCCGCGGTGCCCAGGCTGGAGCGTTCCCGCGGCAGGATCGTCACGGTCGCGTCCACTCTCGGGCTGCGCGCGCTCAGCGATGCCACCGCGTACTGCGCGTCGAAGTTCGGGGTGGTCGGGTTCAGCCGTGCGCTCGCGGTCGAGACCGCCGGCCGGGTCGGGGTCACCATGCTGGTGCCCGGCGGGATGCGGACCGCGTTCTTCGACGGCCGGCCGGAGAACTACCGCCCGGCCCCGGATGCCGATCTGGCGGAGCCGGCGCAGGTCGCCGACGCCGTGGTGCACGCGCTCGGACTGCCGCCGGGACTCGAGATCCGCGAGCTGGTGGTCTGCCCGTCGACGGAGCCGTCCTGGCCATGACCGCCGGGCCGGTGCTGGTGTTGCGCGCACTGGGCCTCGGCGACGCCTTGACCGCGATCCCGGCCCTGCGCGGTCTGCGCCGCCGGTACGACGGTCGGCCGCTGCTGCTCGCCGGCCCGGCACCGGTGTCGGACTGGCTGTGCCGGCTGGGCCTGGTGGACGCGGTCGTGCCCACCGCCGGTCTGGACGACGCACCGCCGGGCCGCGACCTGGGCCGGCACGTCGCGGTGAACCTGCACGGTCGCGGGCCGCAGAGCCACCGGCTGCTGCTCGCCGGCGACCCGGACGAGCTGGTCGCGTTCGACTGCCCGGCGGCCGGGCATGCCGGCCCGGCCTGGAGGCCCGACGATCACGAGGTACGCCGCTGGTGCCGGCTGGTTCCCGGAGCGGACCCGGACGACCTGCGACTGCCCCCGCCGGGCGGTGGATGTAGTGATGCGGTGGTGATCCATCCAGGGGCGGCCAGTCCGGCGCGCCGGTGGCCGGCCGACCGCTGGGCCCGGGTGGCCACCGCGTTGCGGACCACCGTGGTCCTGACCGGCTCCGAGCACGAGCAGCACCTCTGCCGCGCGATCGCCGCACGGTCCGACTGTCGCGACACCAGTGGAACCCTCGGTCTCGACGAGCTGGCGACGCTGGTCGCCGGCGCCCGGCTGGTGCTCAGCGGCGACACCGGAGTGGCACACCTCGCGACCGCCTACGGCACCCGCTCGGTCACGCTGTTCGGCCCGACCCCACCGGCCTACTGGGGGCCGCTGGTCGACCCCGGGCTGCACCAGGTGATCTACCACGGCACCGAGCCCGGCGACCCGCACGCGGACCACCCGGACCCGGCACTGCTGCGGATCACCGTCGACGAGGTGCTCGCGGCCGTACGAGAGCTCGGCTGATCACGCCTCCTGGGCGAGTGCCGTACGGAACCAGTCGATGGTGGCGATCAGTCCGTCGCGCCACGACACCCGGGGCTGCCAGCCGAGCAGCTCGCAGGCCAGCGTGGTGTCCGGGCGGCGCACGCCGGGGTCGTCCACCGGACGGTCGATGAAGACCACCTGGGACTGGTTGCCGGTGGCCGCGATGACGTCGCGAGCGATCGCCAGCACCGAACGCTCGTCCGGATTGCCGATGTTGACCGGTCCCGCATGCTCGCTGGACGCGAGCGCGAGGATGCCGGTGACCGTGTCGTCGACGTGGCAGACCGACCGTGTCTGTGAGCCGTCACCGGCCACTGTGAGCGGCTCGCCGGCCAGCGCCTGCCGGATGAAGGTCGGGATCGCCCGGCCGTCGTCGGGGCGCATCCGCGGGCCGTAGGTGTTGAAGATCCGCACGATCGCGGTGTCGAGCCCCTCGCTGTCCCGGTACGCGGTGGTCAGCGCCTCGGCGTACCGCTTCGCCTCGTCGTACACGCCGCGCGGTCCGATCGGGTTCACGTGCCCCCAGTACGTCTCCGGCTGCGGATGCACCTTCGGGTCGCCGTACACCTCCGAGGTGCTGGCGAGCAGGAACCGGGCGCGTTTCTCCTTGGCCAGGCCGAGCGCGTGCCAGGTGCCGATCGCGCCGACCTTCAGCGTCTGGATCGGCAGCCGCAGGTAGTCGATCGGCGACGCCGGGCTGGCGAAGTGCAGGACCAGGTCCACGTGACCGGGGACGTGCAGGAACTCGGTGAGGTCGCAGCGCGTGCAGGTGAAGCCGTGCCGGCCGAGCAGATGCGCGACATTGGCCGGCGTACCGGTGAGGAAGTTGTCCAGGCACACGACCTCGTCGCCGTGGGCAAGCAGCCGCTCGCACAGGTGGCTGCCGAGGAACCCGGCGCCCCCGGTGACGACGATCCGGCGGGCGCTCATGTCCGGCGCAGGCGCCGGGCGCGCACGATCGCGTCGTTCGGATGTTCGATCGACGGCCGGTCCTCCTCCACGCGGATCCGGTACGGCCCGCGATACACCACTGCCCGCATCTGGCGCCTCCTCGACAACCCAGGCCGGGTCGCAGTACCCACCGGCGGCGGCTTCACGCGGTACGGCGGCGACGAGTCCTGTCAGCGTGCACTGACAAGCACCTGCCGAGGTCGCGGGTTACGGAGCCGCCGGTTCGGGTACCGGGTGCGCTCGAGGAGCCGCGAGGGAGTGATGCCGAGATGTCCGACCGCGTGACGACGGTGGTCATCACTCGCGATCGCAAGGCCGCCCTGCTGGAGACGCTGACCCGTCACTCGGGCTCGGTGGTCGTCGTCGACAACGGGTCGACCGACGGGACGGCGGAGGCACTGGCCACGGCCAGCATGCCGCACGTCCGGACCGTACGACTCGACCGGAACCACGGCGCACCCGCCCGAAACCTGGGGGTTGCTCTGTCGACCACTCCCTATGTCGCCTTCGCCGACGACGACTCGTGGTGGGAGCCCGGGATGCTGCGGCGAGCGGTCGCCATCCTTGACCGCTGGCCACGGATCGGCCTGCTGGCGGCACGGATCCTGCTGGACGACGGCGGCCGGGAGGATCCCGTCTGTGCGTTGATGGCGGACTCGCCGTTGCCAGCCCGGCCGGATCTGCCGGGGCGGCCCGTGCTGGGATTCGTGGCCTGTGCGTCCGTCGTACGCCGAGAGGCGTTCTTGCTGGCGGGTGGGTTCGACCACGTGGTCTTCTTCGCCGGTGAGGAGGCGAGGCTGTCGATCGACCTGGCCGCTGGAGGCTGGGACCAGTGCTACGTGCCGGAGCTGGTCGCCCGCCACGAGCCCTCACCGCGGCGGTCGGCCGACCGGGTCCGGCAGCGGCTAATCAGCCGGAACATCGTGCTGACGGCGGTGATGCGGCGGTCGTGGCCGACCGTTCTCCGGCTCGCGCTCGAACAGTGCCGCCGCGGCCCAGGTGCCTGGCGCGGAGTGGTCAGCGCGGTTCCGCGGCTGCCGATGGCGATGGTCAACAGGAAGCGGGTCGGCCCGGACCTCGAGGCGCGGCTCCGGCTCATCGACTAGGGGTCTTCGTCGTCCGGGCACCAGCGGCGCTACCGCGTGTGTAGGAGTGGTGCTCGGGGTACTGGGTCGCATTCGTTTGACCACCAGGGAGGCCGGTCGTGCGCGTACTCGGCGTCAACGCCATCTTCCACGATCCCTCGGCTGCCGTCGTGGTGGACGGCCGGATCGTCGCCGCCGCCGAGGAGGAACGGTTCAGCCGGCGCAAGCACGGCAAGCGTCCGGTGCCCTGGTCGGCCTGGGAGCTGCCCGAGCAGGCCATCGCGTGGTGCCTCGAGCGGGCCGACCTGCAGCCGCACGAGCTGGACGCCGTCGGCTACTCCTACGACCCGTCGCTGTGCCTGCCGGCCAGTGATCTCGGCCTCGCCGACCCGGCCGACCACGTCCGCACCGACTACGCCAGGCGCGCACCGGACTTCCTCGCCGCCGCGCTGCCGGGACTGGACCCGGACCGCGTCCGGTTCGTCCCGCACCACGTCGCGCACGCCGCCTCCGCCGGGCTGGCCGCGCCGTTCCCGCGCAGCGCCTGCCTGGTGCTGGACGGCCGCGGCGAGCGGGCGTCCCACCTCGCCGGACAGTACGACGGCCGGCGGCTGGAGGTGTACGCCACCCAGCTGCTCCCGCACTCGCTCGGACTGCTGTACGAGGACCTGACCGAGCATCTCGGCTTCCTGCGCTCGAGCGACGAGTACAAGGTCATGGCGCTCGCGTCCTACGGTCAGCCCCGGCACCTGGGCGACTTCCGCGAGCTGGTCCGCACCACCGGCGAGGGCGGGTTCGTCACCGACAAGCTGGACTGGGCGGCGTACGCGCCGTTGCGGGGGAGCGGTGAGGAGATCAGTGCGGCGCACGCGGACCTGGCGTGCAGCGTGCAGCGTCGGCTGGAGGAGGTGCTGCTCGAGCTGGCGACCTGGCTGCACGAGCGGACGGGCGCGACCGCGTTGACCATGGCCGGCGGTACGGCGCTCAACTGCGTGGCGAACTCAGTGCTGGCCCGGCGCGGCCCGTACCGCGACGTCTGGGTGCAGCCCGCGGCCGGCGACGCCGGGACCTCCCTGGGCGCGGCGCTGCACCTGGCCGGCGAGGCGGATCAGCTGAAGCCGATGCCGACAGCGGCCCTCGGGCGGGAGTGGTCGGACGACGAGATGGCCCGGCGGCTCCGGACCGCCCGGCTGCCGTTTCACACCCCGCCCGACCTCGCGCGGGTGGTGGCCGACGCGCTGGTCGCGGACCAGGTGGTCGCGTGGTTCCAGGGCCGGTCCGAGTACGGCCCGCGGGCGCTCGGGCACCGCTCGCTGCTGGCCCATCCCGGCCGGGCGGCGAACCTGGAGAGGCTGAACGACATCAAGGGCCGCGAGCAGTTCCGGCCGATCGCCCCGCTGGTGCTGCAGGAGCGCGCCGCGGAGATCTTCGACGGGCCGTTGCCCAGCCCGTACATGCTGTTCGTGCACGATGTCCGCCAGGACTGGCGGGACCGCATCCCCGCGGTCGTGCACGTCGACGGGACAGCCAGGATCCAGACTGTCGACCGCGACACCGAGCCGGTGCTGGCGCAGCTGCTGGAGCAGTTCGAGCAGCGCACCGGCCTGCCGGTGCTGGTGAACACGAGCCTCAACACCGCCGGTCGTCCGATGGTGGACAGCCCCTCCGACGCGCTCGAGCTGTTCGGGTCGACGCCGGTGGACATGCTTGTCCTCGGCCCGCACGTAGTGCGGCGGGCGACCTCGTTCGACGCGGGCCGCCCGGACGGTCCGCTCCGCGCCGTGACGCCGTTCTAGGTCAGCTCGGACGCCCGGAGAGGTCGTAGGCGGTGGAGTGGCGCGGTTGGTAGAGCAGGAGTTCGCTGGCGCCGGGCACGACCAGCGCGACGACCTCGACAGCACCGTCGCGGAGCTGTCGGCCCGAGTTGGAGATCTCTGCGGGGGCAGCTCGCCAAGGCGCTTGTCAGCGAGGTCTGCGAAGGGCAGCGGTCAGATAGCGATCGGGAGGTGCTGCCGCAGCTCGAGGCGCGGCTACGGCATCTGGCTACGGCGGGCAACAGCGCCGAGGCATCCGACCAACGTTTGGGTTACCGGCCTGAGGCTGAGCTCCGGTCTCCTTCATTCATCAGCGCTGTCCTTCTGGTCAAGGACGTTCGGCCCGGCGGCGACGATCTCCTCAGCCACCAGCCGTAGCTTCACGTTGCGATGCTGGGACAACCGGGTCAGGAAGGCGAAGGCTCGCTGGTCGGTGAGTCGGTAGCGCTCCATGACAATGCCGACGGCCTTCCCGATCGTGCCGCGCGTGCGGATAGCCTCCTGAAGGTCGTGGATCTCGTGTGCGTACGCGATCGCTATGGCTGATTGGTGCGTGAACAGATCCCCGAGCGAGCCGAGGTCTTCGAAGGCGCCGACGCGCTCGGCATAGAGATTGAGCGCGCCTTGTGACTTGGGGGCGTCGAAGAGGCGCAGTCCAGCCTGCGCTCGGATGCCCGCCGCGACCGCGACCGCGGTGTAGCGGGGGAACCGCTGGTCGGCTGCCAGGTTCGGGGCGATGACGTGCACGGTATCGACGGCCGCCTCGTAGCAAGGGCCCTCGCGGAGCTCGTACTGCGCCGCGTCGACTTCGAGGAGCAGGTCGTCGGTCGGCGCTACGGTCTCCAAGCTGCTGTCGGCATGCTTGATGGTGATGCTGGCGTACCCCACCTGTGGCAGCACTTCCACCGCGGCCTCGGTGATCCGACTGAGCGTGTGGTCCAGGTCGCCCGGCGTCAGCGCCTTGGATAGTCGCCGGGCCGCGTCTGCAAGCCGTTCGTCGCCCATCCCCACGCCGTACCCCACTCCGAGCGTTTCGAACCACCGCTTACCGCGCGTAGATGTGGTCCTCCCACGGGGTCGTGGGTTCGAGGGTGCGCGACGACTCCTCCTGCTAGGTGCAGGGCGTACCACTGCTTGCGATCCGGTCTAGCACCAGATCCCCGTCTCGGTGCAGCGTGCCTGAGCGCGCTCCGCGACAAGCTGGATACGCCTGCTGACCCGGATTGGTCACGTCAGTCGAGGCCGCTGGACGACGTGTGGGTCAGGCGGTGTTGTCGCCGCACCATTTTCACTCGGCTCCGCACAATTTGTGCGCGAAGCAGACTATGTGCATGGCCGATGAGTGTCACATGTCGTTGGTTTCCTTGAGCTTTGCGGTGTCGCGTAGTTCGACGTAGGGCTCGTGGTCCTCGGGGTGGCCAGTGACGATGGCGCGGCCGCGTTCGAGCTCGGCGTTCAGTTCGGCGCCAACCAGTAGTGCGACGTTGGAGATCCAGAGCCAGACCAGGAAGACGATCACGCTGGCCAGCGAGCCGTAGGTCTTGTTGTATGAGCCAAAGCTGGCGACGTAGACCGCGAAGGCGGCGGAGGCGGTCAGCCACAGCAGGACGGCCAGGATGCCACCGGCGCTGACCCAGCGGAATCCTTGCTTGGCGTTGGGGGAGGCCCAGTAGAGCAGCGCAAAGATGAAGCTCACTATGAGGACAAGCACAGGCCATTTGGCAATGTCCCAGATGGTGGTTGCGGTCGATCCGGCGCCGACCAGGTCGCCGGCGCGTTGGGCTAGTGTGCCGGTGAGCACGACCGCGAAGGCGGTGATCGCGAGCAGCGCGGTGACCAGCAGCGTGACCCCGATGCGGATGGGGAGGGTCTTCCAGACCGGCCGGCCCTCGGGCACGTCGTAGATGGCGTTCGAGGCGCGCATGAATGCCGCGATATACCCCGACGCCGACCAGAGCGCGGCGGCGAGGGCGACGACTGCAGTAATCCCGGCGGTGCCTCGACTGTTCTGTAGGTTGTCGACTGCGGCGATGATGACTTGGCGCACCGACCCTGGGGCGGCTTGGCCGAGATTGGTGATGAGCTCATCGGTGGTGGACTTGCCCGCTAGCCCGATCAGCGACAGTAGGACCAGTAGCCCGGGAAACATGGAGAGCATCGCGTAGTAGGTCAGCGCCGCTGCCCAGTCGGTCAGGTTGTCGGCCCTGAACTCGCGGGCGGTCCGTTTGACCGCGGCCCACCAGTCCTCGCCACGTAAGTCGAGCGGTCCGTCCGGCTCGGCGGACTCAGCGGGTGGGGCACCGGAGCGCCGCGACGAAGACATGAGCGGAACCTCACTCTCTGCAGCCTGCAGCATCTCTACGGCCTGTTCATCGGACAGCCTGTCGATCGTCGTGCTCGTCGGTCGCGGCATAGCCGGATTCGTGGTTACCTGATTGCTCCTCCCGGCCAGCGCCGGTCAGCCGCCGAACTTCACGGCCTGGCGGGCCCCGCCAGTAACCGGGCCTCGGACGGCTCGGTCAGGAGCGGCGCTTCGATTCGTCCTGCTCGCGCAGGTTCTCGGCGGACTGCTTCGCGGCGCCGGTGACATCCCGGGTCGCGGACTGTCCCTCGTTGCGCACCGTCGAGGTGGCGTCGCCGACCGACTCGCGGACCTCGTCGACCGCCTGCTGCGCCGGCTCGCGCAGGTTCTCCTTCATGTCGCGGGCTACCTCGGCGGCCTCCTGCTTGACCGGCTCGACGAGCTGCTCGCCCTT
>DASRHY010000094.1:0-39974 GCA_035650275.1 Kribbellaceae bacterium
CCCGGCGACACCACGCCGATCTCGTTGACCATCGTCACCAGCGTCGCCGCCAGCGCCGCGTCGACCGCGTTCCCGCCCTCGGCCGCGACCCGGACGCCGGCGTCCGCGGCCACCTCGTTCGGCGCCGCGACCGCGACCCGGGTGGTCATGTCTAGGCCACGCGCTGGACAGCGCCGAACCGGTCGACGGCGACCTGTACGGCGGCCTGCCGCGCGTCCGCGACCTCGGCCTCGGTCAGTGTCCGGTCGCTCGCGCGGAACCGCAGCGCGAACGCCAGCGACTTCTTGCCCTCACCGATCTGCTCGCCGGTGTACAGGTCGAACAGCCGGACCGACTCCAGCAGCTCGCCCGCGCCCTCGGCCAGTGCGGCCTCGACCTCGGCCGCGGGCACGTCCGCCGGCACGATCAGCGCGACGTCCTCCTTCGCCACCGGGTACGACGAGAAGGGGCTCGCGGCAACCATCTGGGGGCCGGCCGCGATCAGCCGGTCCAGGTCGAGCTCGACCGCGGCGGACCGCGCCGGCAGCCCGTACGCCTGGCAGACCTTCGGGTGCAGCTCGCCGGCATGCCCGACGACAGACTCGTCCCCCCGATCGCCGAGCAGCACCTCCGCACAGCGACCGGGATGCCACGGGGCCAGCTCGGCGTTGCGGACCGAGACATCGACCCCGACCGCGGCGGCGACCGTGCGGGCCGCCTGCACCGCGTCCGCCCAGGTCTGCGGCTCGCCCTTCCCCCACCAGCCGGCCGGGACCCGCTTGCCGGTGAGCACGATCCCGAGATGGGCCGGCTGCTCCGGCAGTGCGTCGTACAGAGCCTGGAGCTCCTCGTCGCTGGGCCGGCGCTCGACCGACGGCAGCGGCGCCGGCCCGCTGTCCAGCCGGCGCTTGAACACCAGTGCGCTCTGGAACAGTGCCAGGTCGGTCTGGCCGCGGCCGATGTTGCGCGCGGCCGTCTTCAGCAGCCCCGGCAGCAGCGTGGTCTGCAGCGCCGGCTCCTCGTCGGACAGCGGGTTGGTCAGTCGGACCGTGCTACGGCGCGCGTCGTCGGCCGGCAGGCCGAGCGCGTCCAGGTCGGCGTCTCCGAGGAACGGGTACGACACGACCTCGACCAGCCCGGCGCCGACCAGCGCCTGGGCGACGCGACGGCGGCGCTGCTGCACCACGGTCAGCCCGTGCCCACCCGGTGCCGCGGGTAGCACCGACGGCACCTTCTCGTACCCGTAGAGCCGGATGACCTCCTCGGCGAAGTCGTTCGGGTCGCGCAGATCCGGCCTCCAGGTCGGCGGGGTCACGCTCAGGTGCTCGCCGGCCGCGCCGGAGCCGCGCTTGACCTCGCAACCGACCGCGGTCAGGTGCGTGACCGTCTCGGAGACACTGATCGGCGCACCGGCCACGCTGCGCACGTGGTCCACCGGGATCGTCACCGGCTCGCGCGGGCTGGACGTGTCGATCACGGTCTGCTCCGGCGCGATGGTGCCGCCGGCCAGCTCGGTCAGCAGGTCCGCGACCCGCTGCGCGGCGTACGCCGGCAAAGCCGGGTCGACGCCGCGCTCCCAGCGCTTCGCTCCCTCGGTGGACAGCTTGTGCCGTCGCGAGGACCGGGCGATCACCACCGCGTCGAAGTGCGCGGACTCGATCACCACGTCGGTGGTCGCCGCCGAGATCTCGGTGGACGCGCCGCCCATCACCCCGGCCAGGCCGATCGGCCCGGAGTCGTCGGTGATCAGCAGGTCCTCGGGGTCGAGATCGCGGGTCTGGTCGTCCAGCGTGACCAGCTTCTCGCCGGCCTGCGCGCGTCGTACGACGATGTCCCCGGCCAGCCGGGCCCGGTCGTAGCCGTGGATCGGGTTGCCGAGCTCCAGCATCACGTAGTTGGTGACATCGACCGCGACCGAGATCGGCCGCATCCCGGCCAGCATCAGCCGCTGCTGCATCCAGCGCGGGGTCTGCGCCTTCGGGTCGATGCCGGTCACGGTCCGGGCCACGAACACCGGGCAGGCGTGGTCGTCGTCGATCCGGACGCCGTAGCCGCCGGTCACGCCGGTGCCGGTCAGCGGCACCGCCGCTGGGTCGCGGTACTCCACGCCGTACGCGGTCGCCACCTCGCGCGCGACACCGCGGATCGACAGGCAGTAGCCGCGGTCCGGGGTGACCGCGATGTCCAGCACGTCGTCGCGCAGGTGCAGCCGCTCGACCGCGTCGTCACCCGGCTTCGCCTCGTGCTTGCCCAGCACCAGGATCCCGATGTGGTCGTCGCCCATCCCGAGCTCACGGGTCGAGCAGATCATGCCGTCCGAGACGTGCCCGTAGGTCTTGCGCGCCGAGATCTCGAACCCGCCGGGCAGCACCGCGCCGGGCAGCACCGCGACGACCAGGTCGCCGACCTCGAAGTTGTGCGCGCCGCAGACCACCCAGCGCGGCTCGTCCTCACCGGTGTCCAGCGAGCACCAGCGGACCGTCTTGCCGTTCGTGTGCTCCTCGATCTCGTACGAGAGCACCCGGGCGATGACCAGCGGGCCCTTGATGTCCGCACCGGCCTCGACGACCGTCTCGACCTCGAGACCGGCGTTGACCAGCTTGTCGGCCACGTCCCGGCCGGTCACCCCGGCCGGCAGGTCGACGTACTCGGTCAGCCACGACAGTGGGACCCGCATCAGATCTCCATCCCGAACTGGCGGCTGAACCGCACGTCACCCTCGAGCATGTCCCGCATGTCCTCCACGCCGTTGCGGAACATCAGCGTCCGCTCCAGCCCCATCCCGAACGCGAAGCCCGAGTACCGGTCGGTGTCGATGCCGCAGGCCTGCAGCACCCGCGGGTTCACCACACCGCAGCCGCCCCATTCGATCCAACCCTCGCTGGAGCAGGTCCGGCACGGCCGGTCCGGGTTGCCGACGGACTCGCCGCGGCAGACGAAGCACTTCAGGTCCACCTCCGCCGACGGCTCGGTGAACGGGAAGAAGTTCGGCCGCAGCCGCGACTCCAGACCCTCGCCGAACATCTGTACGACGAAGTGGTCCAGGGTGCCCTTCAGATGCGCCAGCGAGATGCCCTCGTCCACGACCAGGCCCTCGACCTGCATGAACACCGGCGAGTGCGTCGCGTCCAGCTCGTCGGTGCGGTAGACCCGGCCCGGGCAGATCACGTAGATCGGCGGCTCGCGCGTCAGCATCGTGCGGGCCTGCACCGGCGACGTGTGCGTGCGCAGTACCACCCCCGACCCCGGCGGGTCCACGAAGAAGGTGTCCTGCATCTGCCGCGCCGGGTGGTCAGGCTGGAAGTTCAGCGCGTCGAAGTTCAGCCACTCGGCCTCCGCCTCGGGCCCCTCCTCGACGTCCCAGCCGAGCGCGGTGAACACGTCCGCGATCTGCTCCGAGATCAGGCTGAGCGGGTGCCGGGCACCCAGCTGCGGGGTGTGCCAGGGCAGCGTCACGTCGATCCGCTCCTCGGCCAGCATCCGCTGCTCGTGCTCGGCCTCGAGTACCTCGAGCCGCTTCGCGTACGCCTCGGTGAGCGTCTTGCGCGCACCACCGACCCGCTGGCCGGCCTCCTTGCGCGCCTGCGGCGGGAGGGCTCCGATCTCGCGGTTCGCCAGCGCCACCGGCGAGCGGTCGCCGAGGTGCTGCTGCTTCGCCTCGGTCAGCGCCGCCAGGTCCGCGGCATCCGCGAACGCCTCGAGCGCCTCATTCTGGATCCGCGCTATCTCGTCGGCGTGCAGGGGCGTGACCTCGACCGGGTCGTAGTTCGTGTTCGGGCCCGACATGGTTCCCTCTCGGGTCATCGGTGGACTGGCTGGGTAGTGGCTCAGAAGTCTATGAATCAGCCGTACGCCGCTGGGCACGGGCCGACGCGTACAGGCAGACGGCTGCCGCGGTGGCCAGGTTGAGGCTCTCCGCGCGGCCGTGGATCGGCACCCGGACCACCCGGTCGGCCAGCGTGGTGACGCTGTCCGAGAGCCCGTGCGCCTCGTTGCCGAACAGCCAGGCCGTGGGTGTGGCCAGACCGCCCGCGTCGATCAGGTCGTCCAGGTCGGTGTCGCCCTCACCGTCCGCGGCGAGCACCTGCAGGCCGAGGTCCTCCCGCCAGCCACCGACCGCGGCTTCGACCTCGGCCTCGAGGCTGATGGGCAGGTGGAACACGCTGCCGGCACTGGCCCGGACCGCCTTCGGGTTGTGCGGGTCGACCGACTCCGTGGAGAACACCACCGCCTCCGCGCCGGCCGCGTCCGCGCACCTGATCAGCGTTCCGGCGTTGCCGGGGTCGCGGACCTGGACACCGACCGCGACCAGCCGGGCGTCACGTCGTACCGCCTCCTCTAGCGGTACGTCGACCAACCGGCAGACCGCGACGACGCCCTGCGAGGTGACCGTGTCAGTGACCGCGTCGAGCGCGTCGTCGTCCACCGGCAGCCAGGGCGTGCTCGCCGCCCGGGCCAGGTTGCGCAGGTCGCGGTGCCGGTCCTCGGCTCCGGACGCGGCGTACACCTCGATCACCAGCCCGGTGCGCAGGGCCTCCCGGACCGCCTGCGGCCCCTCGGCTAGGAACCGCCCGGACTTGTGCCGGAACGTGCGCGTGCCGAGCCTGCGGGCCTGCTTGATCCGCGTCGACCGCGGAGTCAGCATCAAGTCCTCCTGGCCCGGCTCGCGCGTGGTCAGGCCGCCTTGTCGTCGTTCTTGGGAAGGCTCGCCTTGGACAGCTCGACCAGCTTGGCGAACGCGGCGGCGTCGTTGACGGCCAGGTCGGCGAGGATCTTGCGGTCGACCTCGACCTCAGCCAGGCGCAGGCCCTGGATGAAGCGGTTGTAGGTCATCCCGTTGGCGCGGGCCGCGGCGTTGATGCGCTGGATCCACAGCCGGCGGAAGTCGCCCTTGCGCGCCCGGCGGTCGCGGTAGGCGTACACCAGCGAGTGGCTGACCTGCTCCTTGGCCTTGCGGTAGAGCCGGGAGCGCTGACCGCGGTAGCCGCTGGCCTGCTCGAGAACGACGCGACGCTTCTTGTGGGCGTTGACCGCCCGCTTCACGCGTGCCATGAGGTGGGTACTCCTTGTGTTTCTGCGGCGTGCGGTGTGGGCCCGCCCGCCGCTTCGGTGTGCAAGTGGGGGAAGCTCGGCGTCACTTGCCGAGGAGCTTCTTGACCTTCTTGGTGTACGCCGGTGCCACGTCGACCTCGCCGGCGAGACGACGCGTCCGGGTGGACGGCTTCTTCTCGAGCAGGTGACGACGGTTGGTCTGCTCCCGGCGGAGCTTCCCCTTGCCGGTGATCTTGATGCGCTTCTTCATCCCAGAGTGGGTCTTCATCTTCGGCATATCTGCCTGGTTCTCCTGTATGTCGGTGGTCCGTCGATGCGGCGTGTCGCTGTCAGCTCACTCCGGATCGAGGTTGTCGGCCGGACCCTTGGGCTTCTTGTGCCCGCCGGCGGCCTTCTCGGCCTCACTGCGCTGGAGCTGCTCGGCGCGCTGGGCCTTCTCGGCCTGCTCCTCGGCCTCGCGGTCAGCGACCCTGCGCTGCTTCTCGGCCTCGACGTCGGCGCGCGCCTCACTCTTCTTCTTGTGCGGGCCGAGCACCATGATCATGTTGCGGCCGTCCTGCCGCGGGTTCGACTCGACGAACCCGAGATCGCTGACGTCCTCGGCGAGCCGCTGCAGCAACCGGTACCCGAGCTCGGGCCGGGACTGCTCACGTCCGCGGAACATGATCGTGATCTTGACCTTGTCGCCCTGTCTGAGGAAGCGGACCACGTGACCCTTCTTGGTCTCGTAGTCGTGCGGGTCGATCTTCGGCCGGAGCTTCATCTCCTTGATGACCGTGTTGGCCTGGTTCCGGCGTGACTCCCGAGCCTTCTGCGCGGTCTCGTACTTGTACTTGCCGAAATCCATCAGCTTGCAGACCGGCGGCCGGGCCGTCGCCGCAACCTCGACCAGATCGAGGTCGGCTTCCTGTGCCAGCCGAAGAGCGTCCTCGATCCGGACGATGCCTACCTGCTCACCGTTCGGTCCGACCAGCCGCACCTCGGGAACGCGAATGCGCTCGTTGACGCGCAGTTCAGTGGTGATGGGTCCTCCTGGGTTGTCTCTACTTATGATCGTGGGTGCCCGGACGCCTCCGCCTGAACATGACGAAGGCCTCCGTGCGATCCACACGGAGGCCCAGATTCCCTGTCCGGCATCGCCCGTCATGGACAAAGCCGACAGCCGACCGCTCGGTGTCCCCGAGCTGCCGACATGACCAGGACCCGACGACCTCGCGGTCGGTGCGGGTGGGAGGTGGTCCTCCGCTTTGACCGGAACCGCCGACACCCTTGATTCATTCCGTGGGGTATCACCGGACCCGATCGGTCGCCGTGCAAGGGTAACAGCATGACCGACCCCGCCTCCACTCCTGGTCAGACCGCGTCGCGGGACATCGCCGAAGTCCCGAGTGTGGAGATCGTCTCCACCGCGGCGCTGCACCTGATGAGCGCGGCCGCCGTCCACCTCGGCCTGGCCGAGGACCTGCCCGAGCACAAGGACCTGGACGAGGCCCGCTCCCTGATCGACGCCCTGGCCGGGCTGCTCGACGGCGGCGTCCAGCACCTCGGGCACCACCACGCCGCGCCCCTCCGCGACGGCCTCAGGTCCCTCCAGCTCGCCTTCCGCGAAGCCTCCGCCGTCCCCGACGCTCCCGGCCAAGCCCCCGGCGAGCGCTACACCGGCCCAGTCCTCCCCTCCTGACCCCGTTCATCGGGCCCTTGTGACCCGGCGTGTCGCCGTTCATCGGGCCCTTGTGACGCGGCGTGTCGCCGTTCACCGGTCCCTTTGTGACGGGGCTCGGCGCAGTCTGTGGGCGAGAGGTGCGCTGACGCCGTACGGTCGTCGCGCGTGGTGCGGAAGTCGCCAGTCCCCGCCAGCGTGTGCGGGAATCGCCGGACCGCGCCAGCGTGTTCGGGAATCGCCGGACCCGTCCAGCGTGTGCCGGAATCGCCAGCTTTGACCCCGAAAGGCTGGCGATTCGCGCGCACACATCGGCCCGAGCTGGCGACTTGCGCACACATCGGGCCCGAGCTGGCGACTTGCGCACACGGTCGGCCCAAGCTGGCGATCTGCGCACACGGTCGGGCCGGACGAGCTGGCGATCGCCGCACGCACACGCAGTCACGGTAGGACCGGGTCAGCTGTCGACGGCCCAGGCGTGGGTGCCGTCCGCGAGACGGATGACCCTGTGGCCGGCGGCGAGGTGTTGCACGTCATCGGTCTCGACGACCACCGTCCGGGGTCCGGCGATGTCGATCACGATCGCGGCCGCGCCTTCTTGGACGGCAGCCGTGGCGGCGAGGGTGCTGGTCGCGGGCATCGGCCTGGCGTCCGGTTGCCAGGCCGCCAGTGCCGTCGTACCGGTGAACGCCAGCAAGGCCCGTCGACCGTCACGGCCGGTGACGAGTACGACGGCCATGTCCGCGGACTTGTCCCGCGCCAGGCCGCTCTCGTCGTACGAGACGTCGCCGAGCATGGCCACCACCGGCACCAGCAGCCTCGCCTCGGTCAGCGCAGCCAGCACCCGGCCGTGGTCGCCGGACGCGATCGCGTCCACCAGGCGCGGGTCCGCCGCCCCGTCGTCGTGCTGGAACTCGGAGAAGGCGATCCTGCGTTCCGGAGGCATCCACCTATTGTCGGGGCGCGGGTATTCAGGGTGGCATCAGGGCTGTCCCGCCTTGGTTGACGGCGAGGGTGTGCCAGCCTGGGGGTGTGCCTGACTTCTCGGATCTGACGCTGCTCCCATTCTGCGTGGGCCTGACCCTGCTCGGCCTGATCGGTTCCTGGGCGGCGGCCAAGCGCCGCGGTACCACGGCCGGCGTCCGCGGGGTCGCCTGGTCGCTGCTACCGGTCTCGTTGTACCTGACCGGGCTGCTCGAGATGCTCTGGGACGTGGTCAAGGCCGCCAGCGACTGGGTCGTGAACTTGGTCTTCTCGCCGAGCGTGTGGGCCGGAGTCGCGCTGTTCGGTGTCTCGGTGGTGCTGTTCGTGCTGACCGGCGTGCTCCGTGGCCGCGGCAAGTCTGCCGAGGCCGAGGGCAAGGGCAAGGGCAAGAAGAGCGTCGGTACGACGGAGCGCGCGGCCGGCGAGATCACCGCGACCGGCCCGGCACCCGCCAGTGCGTCGAAGAAGAAGCAGCCGAAGAAGAAGGCTGCCGACCCCGACGCGGGCGAGTTCGACGAGATCGAGGACATCCTGAAGCGCCATGGAATCAACTGAGCTGCTCCGTCTGGACGCCTTGCTGGACCGCGTCACGGCTGCCCCGCCGCGGCTCGGCGCGACCCGGCTGGTGTGCGTCGACGGTCCCGCCGGGTCCGGTAAGACCGTACTGGCCGCGCGGATCGCCGCCGGTGCGGCCGACCGCGGTCTGTCGGTCCAGGTGCTGCACATGGACGACCTGTACGAGGGCTGGGACGGAGCCGACCGCGGGTTCGCACTGCTGCGCGACCACGTGCTGGCCCGGATCGCCGCCGGCCTCGAGGGACGTTACCGGCGGTACGACTGGGAGGCGCGAGCGTACGCCGAGAAGCACGCGGTGCCCGCGGACCTGGATCTGCTGGTGGTCGAGGGCGTGACCTCCGCGGACCGCGGGGTGGAGCCGTGGCCGTCGCTGCGGATCTGGGTGGAGACCACGAACACGGTGCGGCTGGAGCGCGGCATCGACCGCGACGGGGAGGCGCTGCGGGACCGCTGGCTGGACTGGATGCGCTGGGAGCGCGAGCACTTCGCGGCCGAGGAGACCAGGGAGCGGGCCGATCTGGTGGTCGACGGCTCGCCGACCACCCCGCACGACCCGGAGCGCGAGATCGTGATCAAGACCCGCCCGGCCGATGCGCGCGGCCTCGCGTCCTGATGTGATGGCTCGCATGAGCCAACCTGTGTCACCGTCCGGCACCTCCTGGACCATCAGCGGCGGCGGGTACGAAGCCACCGTGGTGAGCGTCGGCGGCGGGCTGCGGGGCTGCGTGTACGACGGCCGCGAGCTGCTCCTCGGATACGGCGAGACCGAGCAGTGCCACGCCGCGATGGGCCAGCTGCTGATCCCCTGGCCGAACCGGATCGCCGACGGCCGGTACACCTTCGAGGGCACCGAGCGGCAGCTCGCGCTGACCGAGCCCGCCCGGCACAACGCCAGTCACGGCCTGGCCCGCTGGGCGGAGTGGCACCGGCTCGACGACGGCACCGACGAGGCGGTCGCGGTCCTGACGCACCGGCTGCACGGCCAGCCCGGGTACCCGCACCAGCTCGACCTGACCGCGCGCTACACGGTCGGCCGGGCCGGACTCCAGGTCCAGGTGTCGGCGGTGAACGTCGGCCGCAGCAACGCGCCGTACGGGTTCGGGGCGCACCCATACCTCACGGTCGGGCGGCGGATCGACGAGTGCGAGCTGTCGTTCACCGCGCAGCGTCGCCTGGACGTCGACCCTGAACGGCTGCTGCCACGCGGACTGGTCGACGTCGCCGGGACGAACGTCGACTTCAGTACGCCACGGGTGATCGGCGACGCCGCGGTCGACGCCGCCTTCACGGGGCTGGACGACCGGTGGACGGTGCGGCTGATCGACCCGGACACCGGCATGACGGCCTCGCTGACGTCGGATACGCCGTGGGCACAGCTCTACTCGGCCGAGGCGCTCGGCCGGGCCGGCCTGGCCGTCGAGCCGATGACCTGCCCGCCGAACGCCTTCGCCAGCGGTGACGACCTCCTCACCCTCTCGCCCGGCGACACTGTCAGCACGAGCTTCACCATCACAGGCTCGTCCTGACCCCGCAGGTCAGGCCTTGGCCAGGTCTGCGGCGGCGCGCATCAGCTCGGCGCAGACCTCCGGGCGTACGTCGTCGCCCCAGACCGATATCACCACGGCCCAGTACGGGTCGTCCGGCTCGGACCGCGCGACCAGACCCGCGGCGCAGGAAACTCCGTCGCGGAACTCGCCGTGCTCGATCACCGGCGCGCCGGCTCGCAGCGCGGAGAGCTCGTACTCGATCGTCGACAGGTCGGTCCGTGTGTTCGCGGTGAACGGCTTCAAGCCCTGGTCGCTGAGGTACGCCCGCCGGGCCGGGCGCGGCATCGAGGCGAGCAGCGCCTTGCCGACCGCGGTCGCGTGCGCCGAGATCTCCAGCCCGACCTCGAAGTCCTCCAGGTACGGCGATCCCGGCCCTTCGACGACGTCGGCGATCACCACCCGTCCGTTGCTGAACCGGCCCAGGTACGCGCTCAGACCGGTGACCTGCTGCAGGTGCCGCAGCACCTCCCCCGAGCCCGCCGGCCGGGCGAGTGACCCGACCAGATCGTGGAACCGGCGCGACAGCTCCGGGCCGACCTCGTAGCAGCCGTTCGGCAGCCGCTCGACGTACCCCTCGTAGGCGAGCGTGCGGATCAGGTGGTACGTCGTGGAGATGTTCAGCTCCGCGCGCCGGGCGATCGCCTTCACCGGCAGCCCGGGCTCGCGGCTCACCACCTCGAGGATCCGCAGCGCCCGGGAGACGCTCTGCACGAAGTCGTCGGGGACGTCGTCGCTCATCGGAAGGTCCTCCCCTCCTGTGGCTCTGCCGCAACCTCGATCGTAGCCACGGCCGCGGGCGGTTTCACCATCCGAAATCCAGGGGTCTACCGGCCGCGCGGCGCCGTACCGAGACTCGGAGTCAGAGCGAGGGAGGGCCTATGACGACAGGCGTCGACCCGGCCGTGAGCGACGCGCTGCGCGGGGTGTTCGACCCGTGCTGCCGCGACAAGGGCATCTCGGTGGTCGATATGGGTCTGCTGCACCGGGCGACGGTGTCCGGCGGTGTCGCCCAGGTGGACCTCCTGCTCACCTCCGGGTGGTGCCCGTTCGCGTCCCGGGTGCTGACCGACATCGAGGACGCGGTGGCCGCGATGCCCGGCGTCCGGGAGGCGTCGGTCCGGATCGTCTGGGACGAGGTCTGGGGTCCGGACCGGCTGTCCGACGGCGCCCGGTCCAAGCTGCGCTTCCTGCCACCACCTAGTGCCGCCGGGAGCCCGGCGGCGTACCTCGCGACTGTTCGCGCTGAGGAGGAATCGTGATCGGCGATGCGTTCGTGTTCGACGGTGTCGCGCACCCGTTCAACTTCGAGAAGGACAATGCGTACGGCCAGCCCGGCGAGATGTTCTCCAACCACCTGTACGCGTTCCACGCGACGCTGACGCCCGACGGCCAGCCGGTGATGCCGCCGGAGCAGTTCCTGCACAGGTGGACGATCGACGAGATCCGGGAGATGGTCTACGAGCACTCGGACACGGACATGCTGGTGGCGATGCCGCTGCCGCTGACCGACCTGTACAAGGACGGCTTGTCGCCGTGGGAGGAGTGCGCCCGGCTCGCCCAGCGGGACCCGGACCGGACGGTTTTCTGGGGCACCGTGAACCCGCTCGAGGGCAAGAAGGCGGTCGACGACGTCACCCGGCAGGTCGAGGAGTTCGGCGCCAAGGCGTTCAAGTTCTACAACGTGCGGTACGAGGACGCCGGCCCGGTGCCGTGGCGGATGGACGATCCGAAGGTCGCGTTCCCGGTGTTCGAGCGGATCCAGGAGCTCGGCGTGAACCTGATCGGCGTGCACAAGGGCGTGCCGCTCGGGCCACAACCGATCGAGCACACCCAGACCTGGGACATGGACGGCGCGGCCGCGAACTTCCCGGGCATCAACTTCGTGATCTTCCACGTCGGCCTGCCGTTCATCGACGAGACCTGCTGGCAGCTGATCCGGTACCCGAACCTGCACGCGTCGATCGCCGCCTCGCTGAACTTCATCGTGCGGGCGCCGCGGCAGTTCGCCGAGGTACTCGGCAAGCTGCTGTTCTGGTGCGGCGAAGACAAGATCGTGTACGGCAGCGAGGCGCCGCTGTGGCAACCGCAGTGGGCGCTGGAGGCGTTCTGGAACTTCCAGCTCCCGCAGGACCTGTGCGACGGGTACGGGTACCCGCAGATCACCGAGCAGGCGAAACGCAAGATCCTCGGCGAGAACCTGCTCCGCCTGCACGGTTTCGACGTCGCCGACACCAAGGCCAAACTCTCCAAACCCCCCGGCACACCATTGCCGGCCTGACCCCGCGGGTCCATTTGCGATCATCGGTCACTTTTTCCTTTTCTGTGGATAACGCGGTCACCTGACCGCCGGCGTGTACCTGGCCGGTTATCCACAGAAAAGGAAAAAGTGACCGATGATCGCCTGATTTGGGGCTGATTGGGGCTGGGGGTGGAGTGGAGAGTCAGGGGGGTGGGGGGTGGGGTGGGCGGGGGGTGGCGCCGTGGGACTTGGCGATGGCGGCGAGCTGTTTGGCGGCGACGTTCGCTCGCGGGCCTTCAGAGGCCTGGATGGCGAGCACACCGGAACGGTTGCCCTCGGCATCGAAGATCATCAGCCAGGCGTCGCCGGGCGAGAACCGCAGCGCCCGCATCCGCGTCCACTCCATCCGGTAGGTCCGGAACACGTTACGCACCAGCAGCCCGTCGTCGTACGCGGTCACCTTCAAGGTCGCCATCCGGAACAGGATTCCGAGGATGACCGCGGCGAACACCAGCAGCGTGATCCGCTGGAACACCGTGAAGCTCTGCTGCGACACGTCCGGCAGCCGGAACCAGATCACCCCGAACACCGCGACAAGCGAGATCGCCATCCCGGTCGAGATCACCGAGACCACCCGCGGCCGGAACTCCCAGACCGGTTCAGGCACGGCAGACCTCGGTCACAAGGGCCCGACGAGCGACGACACGCCGAGTCACAAAGGCCCGATGAACGGTTGGCATCAGATGCGGCAGGCGTGGATGTCGGTGGTGAGGATGGCCCGGGCGCCGACCTCCCAGAGCTGGTCCATGATCCGCTGGGCGTCGGCACGCGGGACCATGGCGCGGACCGCGACCCAGCCCTGCCGCGCGAGCGGCGAGACCGTGGGACTCTCCAGGCCGGGGGTCAGGGCGCTGGCCGCCTCGACCGCGTCGGCCCGGATGTCGTAGTCCATCATCACGTAGTTGCGCGCGACCAGGACACCGTTCAGCCGCCGCACCATCTGTTCCAGGCCGGCCGGCTGCTCCGCGGTCCGGCGCCTGATCAGCACCGCCTGCGACGTCAGGATCGGCTCGCCGAACACCTCCAGACCCGCCTGGCGCAGCGTCGTACCGGTCTCGACGACGTCGGCGATCACGTCCGCGACGCCGAGCTGGACCGCGGACTCGACCGCACCGTCCAGCCGCACCACCGAAGCGTCGATGCCGTGCTCGGCGAGGTGGTCGGCCAGCACCCCGGCGTACGAGGTGGCCACCCGCTTGCCAGACAGATCCTTGACCGAGTTCGCGACCCCGGGCGGCCCGGCGAACCGGAAGGTGGACGCGCCGAACCCGAGCTCGACGACGACGTCGGCCTCGGCCCGCGAGTCCAGCACCAGATCGCGGCCGGAGATGCCGACGTCGAGCGTGCCGGAGCCGACGTACACCGCAATGTCGCGTGGGCGCAGGTAGTAGAACTCGACGTCGTTGTCGGCGTCGGTGAGCACGAGGTCCTTGGTGGTACGCCGCTGCCGGTAGCCGGCCTCGGTGAGCATCTCGGTGGCGGACTCGCTCAGCGAGCCCTTGTTCGGTACTGCGACGCGCAGCATGCGCTGACCTTTCTGAAGAAGACCGATGTGTACGACGGGTGGCCCGGCCTATAGATGTCGATACACGTCGTCGAGCTTCAGTCCGAGCGCATGCATCATCACCTGCGCGTGGTACAGCAGCTGGGACAGCTCCTCGGCGGCACGCTCGGGGGTCTCGTGCTCGGCAGCCATCCACGACTCGGCGGCCTCCTCGACCAGCTTCTTGCCGATCGCGTGCACACCGGCGTCGAGCGCGCGGACGGTGCCGGAGCCCTCCGGCCGGGTCTCGGCCTTGTCCTGCAGCTCGGCGAACAGTTCGTCGAAGGTCTTCATCTCAAGCGCCAAGCGTAGGGGGTCGGTCGGGGTACGCCGCGTGCGGTCTCGCGGTATAGCCCGATCGCATGGCCGGAGCATTGCCGCGTCACGACCGGCTGCCAATAGTGCAGATGGCTGTTCAGGCGCGGCCGCGTACGCCGCCCAGCCGGGGAGGTCCGCTCATGTCCAGCTCACCTACCGGGCGGCGCCGCCGGGTCGTCCTGCCGATCGCCATCCTGGGGTTCGTGGCGTTCTCGGCACCGCCGGAGGCCTCGGCCGTGCAGGATCTGTTCTTCGAGGAGACCGCCGAGTCGTTCTGGGCGGTGCCGCACACGTGTGCCGACGGCACGGTCGTCGAGGGCACGCTGCTGGTCCGCAGTACGCGCGACTTCGAGTCGCCCGAGACCGAGGACGCCGACCCGACGGCACGGGTCCAGTTCCTGGCGGTGTGCCCGGGCGGCATCTCGTTCAGCTGGGCCGCGGCGGCCGCGCCCGCGGCGATCACGAGCACCAGTGACCTGAAGTCGGTGACCGCGACCGGTTCCGGCACCGCCCGCGACATCCTCGGCGGCACGCACCAGGTCACGTTCGACGTCACCTGGACCGCGGTCGGGCCGCTGGCGGTCAGCGTTAACACGGCGGGCAGCAAACGTAAGCAGCGCGAGGCGGTCGCGGACGGCGTCGTGACGTTCGACGGCACGGTGCTGGTCGACGGCCCGAACAACCACCCGACCCGCCCGGCCCCCTTCATCCGCGTCGACACCGAGAAATAGCCCGCCAACGATCCGCACCGGACGCGGGCGACCTCCCATAAGGACACGCCGTCCGGACCGATCCCGGGCGGCGTGTCGGTCCGGGGAGTCGGGCTGGGGTCAGGCGTTGGATGCCGCGCTGGTGTAGCGGCGGGGGGCGGAGTGCGCGTCGACGTACCAGTCGTGTCGTTCGGCGAGTAGCCGGCGCACCATCCGCTGGTCGGTGCCGTCACCGTCGGACCGCTCGTGGAACGGCGGCGGGTAGAAGCAGTCGCCGAGCAGCGCGACATACGACTCCGGGTCGAGCACGACCAGCGAGTCGGGCGCGTGCTGCCCGCCGACGTGCCGCAGCCGTACGCCAGTGGGCAGCGTCAGCGTATCGGTGAAGGTCGTGTCCGGCGGCACGATCCGGAACCCGTCGAAGGACGGCATCGCCAGCGCCCGGGCCCGGAAGCTCGGGCCGAGCCGCGGGTTCGCGTCGACCTGGTCGCGCAGGTACGCATGGCTCCACGGCCGCCGCGCCTCCGCGTCCAGGATCGGCTGCCCCGCCGCATGCCCGACGACCTCGACACCGTCCCAGGCGCACGCGCCCCAGGTGTGGTCCCAGTGGTTGTGGGTGTACACAAGCCAGCGCGGCGACGGCAGGCCCGCGGCCGCGATCGCGTCCTGCACCTCGCGGGCCGCGGCCGGACCGTTGCCGGCGTCCACGAGCACGCTGCCCCGGTCGTCCGCGACGACCGCGACCGACCCGCGGATCGCGTCGGGGTCCGGGTCGTGCGGGTAGAGCCAGACCCGCCCGGCGAGCTGCTGCAACGGCTGCGACACGTGGCGCAAACTAGCACCCGGGCACACCACGACCTTGGAGTGCCGCGCATGCCCTGTCCGTGTGGCCTCCACGCCGAGCGTCCGCCGCGGCACCTGGTTCGGCTTGCCGCGCGGCCGGTCCGTGCGGGCATTAGCTGCCGCCCACCAGCCGGGCTGTACGCCCACAGCCCGAGCTCCGGGTGCGTCTCGACGTCGTCGATTGTCGCGTCAGGGGCCGGTCAGGGGCCGACGCGGGCTCCACCCGGTACCGGTGTGGAGGTTGAACCGGACACGATCGTCCTTGTGACCACGATCACCCCTCGAGACCGGACAATGACGCCTGCGGATCGCGCCATCGCCGCCGTCGCCGTCGCCGCACCGCTGTTGCTGCTGGTCTACGGCGTGCTCCGCTGGGTCGACGGCCGGGACGGCTCGCACGGGCCCGGCTGGGCCTGGGATCTCGGCCACACCGCGTTCCTGCTGGCGATTGTCGGCTTCGCGATCCTCGGCGCCCTGCTCCGGCCGCGGGCGGGACAGCGGCACTCGACTCTCGGCATCGTCGCCGTCATGGCCGTAGCGCTGGGAGCGGCCGCGTTCGTCTGGGTGATCCTCGGCGACCTGTTCCCGAGCATCGACGAGGCGGCCGAGGTCCCCGACCTGGTCTTCAACCTCGGGCCGGTGCTGTTCCAGGTCGGCCTGCTCACGCTGCTGGTGCTCAGGGTGGTGGCGGGGCGGCTGCCGTTCTGGAGCCCGGTGCTGGTGCTGCTCGGGTTCGTGCCGATCGCGGTCGACCTCGACCTGCTGCCGCTCGGCGCACTGGTGATCCTGGGCGGCCTGCTGCCGTTGAACCGTCCTCCTGGATAACGGCAACCGATATAGCGGCGACTAGATAGCGGCGATCGACTGCGGCGCGCGCCGCAGCGACATACGCGGTCCGCATCCTGTGAGCTCCTGAGCTAGTCGTTGTCGTACAGGGCGAGCAGCTCGCGGGCCAGCGCCCGCAGCTCGGCGCGCAGGCCGGTCGGGGCGAGCACCTGCAGGTCGGCACCGTACCGGGCCAGCTGCTGTGCGGCGTGCCCGTCGGACTCGATCGGCAGCTCCGTCGTCACCCAGCCGTCGTGGTCCGGCGCCACCCCGGCGACCGCCTTGGTGAGCTGCGCGTCGGACAGGTCGGGCAGCCGCCGGACCAGGCCGGGCGACAGCCGCAGCAGCGCCGTACCGGTGAAGCGGCGCCGGTCGAACTCCTCCAGGTGCCGGCGCCAGTGCGCGGCCAGGTCGAAGTCGTCCGGACGGTCGAAGGTGTCCGCGGCCGGGGCCAGCCGGAGGATGTTCGAGATCCGGTAGGTGCGCACTCCCCCGCTGTCGCCGACGACGTACCAGGCACCGCTCTTCAGCACCAAGCCGTACGGCGCCACGCGGCGCTCCACCTCACGCGGCTCGGCCCAGCGGCGGTAGACGAGATCGACGTACCGGTCGTGCAGCACCGCCTCGGCGAGCGGGGCGAGGTACGGCGAGTCGTCGGCCTCGCGGTACCAGGCCGGGACGTCGAGGTGGAACCGGTCCCGCAGCCGGCCGGCCCGGACGCGTTGCTCGGGCCCGAGCGCGGCGAGCAGCTTGAGCTCTGCCGAGGCGGCCTCCTGGCTGAGCCCGAGCGCGGCCGCCGGACCGGGCAGGCCGACCATGAACAGCGACTGGGCCTCGGACTCGGTCAGCCCGGTGAGCCTGGTCCGGTACCCGTCGACGAGCCGGTACCCGCCGGCGCGGCCCTGCTCGGCGTACACCGGGATGCCCGCGGCGGCGAGCGCCTCGACGTCGCGGTACACGGTGCGCAGCGACACCTCCAGCTCGCCGGCCAGCTCGCGCGCGGTCATCCGGTGCCGGGACTGGAGCAGCAGCAGGATCGAGACAAGGCGGCTGGATCTCACGACCGGCACGCTAGCCGCCGGGTCGGACAAGATCGCTGCCACGATCTGGCAGGTATCGGACCGACGCTGTCTCCATGACGACGAACACGAGACTGTCCACCGACTTCGACTTCCTGGTCGGCAGCTGGGACGTGCTGCACGAACGGCTGCGCGACCCGCTCACCGGCAGCACCGCGTGGGAGACCGCGGGCGGCAGCAACGCGACGGCGCGGACGTACCTCGATGGTGCGGTAAGCCTGGACGAGATCACGTTTCCGCACCGCGGTGCGTCCGGGATGTCGCTGCGGCTGTACTCGCCCGAGACCGGCCGGTGGTCGATCTGGTGGGTCACCAGCGAGGACGGGAGGCTGGGCCCGCCGGTGCACGGGACCTGGGAGGACGGCGTCAGCCGCCTCGTCGGCGACGACGTGCACACCGACGGGACGCCCGTGCGGGTGACGTACGAGTGGTCGGAGGTGACCGATCGGAGCGCCCGCTGGCAGCAGGCCTACTCGGCCGATGGCGGCGACAGCTGGGAGACCAACTGGGTGATGCGCTTCAGCCGGACCTCGGACGAGCCGGTCGATGTCACAGCCGAGCACCTGCCGAAGGTGACAAGCGACTTCGACTTCCTCACCGGGACCTGGCAGGTCCGGCACCGCAAGCTGCGGTCACGGCTGACCGGGTGTACCGACTGGGACGAGTTCGACAGCACCTTCGAGGCACGCACGCACTTCAACGGCGGCGTCAGCGTGGACGAGGGCGCGCTGCCGTCCCCCTCGCCGTACCGGGGCATGACGTTCCGGGTGTACGACGTGGCGGCGCGCGAGTGGGTGATCCACTGGTTCGACAGCCGCAGCCTGCGGATGGACGAGACCCCCGTGCGCGGACGGTTCGAGAACGGTGTCGGCGAGTTCGTCGCCGAGGACACACATCAGGGCATCCCGATCCTGTGCCGCTACCGCTGGACGGTGCTCAGCGACGACTCGGCCAGCTGGGAGCAGGCGTTCTCGACCGACGACGGCACGACCTGGGAGACCAACTGGACAATGCAGGAGACCCGGATCGCCTAGGGCCTGGGTCAGTCGCCGCCGAAGGTCTCGAGCAGGACCTTGCGCTCCTCCTCGGTGAGGTTCGTGCCTACCAGCTTGCTGTGCAGGCCGTGGAAGCGCTCCGCCACGCGGTCGAGGTCGGCCTCCTCGGTGACGGCGAACAGCGCGGAGGTGCCCTCCGTCACCTCGGACCGGATCTTCTCCAGCTGCGCCTCGTCAATGCCGAGCTTTTCGGTCGCCTTGGCGACGGCGCCGATCGCGGCTCCGGCCACACCACCGAGCACCGGGACCAGGAACAGCGTGCCGACCAGCAGGCCCCAGAAAGCACCCCAGCCGGCCCCGCGCTTCTTGTCCTCGTGCCCCTGGTCGGTTTTCGGTCGCGACGCGCCGACCGGCCAGGAGACAACCGCGTGGTCGATGACCGTGATCAGCCGGTCCCGCTCCGCACGCTTGAGAATCCCGGCGGCCTTCTCCGCGCCGTCGGGATCCTCGAACTTCCACGCCGTGAAGGTAGTCATACACGCGCCTCCCAGGACCCGCCGCCCTCGTCCGCACCACGCGGTGGCGGCTCGTCCCGACGATACCGCTATCCGTACGGCCGGGGTATGGCGCGGATCCAGCGCTCGACGCCGGCGACGTGGACGGTGGCCCAGGAACGGGCCAGCTCCGGGTCGCGTGCGGCGATCGCGTCCACGATCGCGCGGTGCTCGGCCAGCGTCTGCCGGACCGCGCCGGACTGCGTCAACCCGCGCCAGATCCGGGCCCGGTACGTCGACCGCCGGATGCCGTCCAGCAGCGTTGCCATCGGCGCGTTGCCGCTGCCGTCCGCGATCAGCCGGTGGAACTCGACGTCACCGGCCATCAGCGTGTCCATCGACGGGTCAGGGCCAACCTCGTCCAGCACCCGGCGCAGCGCCTGGATCGCGTCGTCGCTCATCCGCCGGGCCGCCAGCGCGGTCGCAGCCGGCTCGAGCACCCGGCGCAGCTCGAAGAACTCCAGGACCGACGCGTCCGGCTGCAGGTCCGCGACGAAGGCCACCGGCTCCAGCAGCAGCTCCGGGTCGAGGCTGGTGACGTAGGTGCCGTCGCCGCGGCGTACGTCGAGCACCCGCACCAGCGCCAGCGCGGTGACGGCCTCGCGCAGCGAGCTGCGGGACAGCCCGAGCCGGTCGGCCAGCTCGGCCTCGCGCGGCAGCCGGTCGCCGGGGCACAGCTCGCCGGACACGATCATCTGCTTGATCCGCTCGATCGCGTGATCGGTCACCCTCATGCGCGACTCCGGTGGCACGTCTCACTGATCCGATCAGACAGGCAAGAATAGATCGGATCTTTGGCATCTCCGAGCCTTGACCTCGGGCTGTGGCCTGACTATACATCGGATGTGTTACCGAGTTTGCAGGTCACGATGGCCCTACGTAACCGTCGCCGAGCGGTCCTCGCCACCCTCGCGGCCGTGGCACCGAGCTCGTCGGTCAGCAGGGCAACCAGCGGAACCTGATGATGGCCGCGTCGATGCTCGCCACGCTGCCGCGGGCGGCTCGTCGCTGGTCTGGGTGGCCGCTGGTGCCCTCGTGCCGCTAGCCGATCGCGGCCCTCAGCGCCTGCGAGCCGCCGACCACCGGGAGGGTCATCGAGCTGCCGTCCAGGCCGAGCGTCAGCTGGGTGCCGGGCGCGGGCCGGATGGTGAAGTCACGGTCGCTCGAGAACACCATCAGCGCGAGCCGGTTGCCGGCCGGGACGACCGAGTCCTTCGGCTGCAGGTCGACGTTGATCCGGTACGGCTGTCCCGGCCCGAGCGGCGCGTCGGCCCAGTCGGAGTAGCGGTTCGCCGGGTCGACCCAGCCGCGGGTCAGGATCGTGCCGTTGCCGGTCGGCGGATAGCTGACCAGCGCGGCGGTGACGTTGGCTCTGGCGGCGCTGAACGCGAGGTCGAGCGAGGCCGTCGGCGTACCGCTGATCCGGACCGGCTGGGTGAGCGGAGCCGTCTGGTAGACGAGCCGGACGTTCGAGTTCGCCGCGTTCGCCGAGGTGATCCCGGGGACCGAGGCGTCGTCGACCAGCGTCTCCGTGCCGTCGCCGCCCTGCCCGAGGGTGAGGCCGCCGCGGGTCTGCCCTCCCGGCGTGAGCCGCAGGGTGGCGTCGCTGGTGGCCGGGTCGGGCCACTCGGCGTACGGCGTCGGGTTGGCGCTGCCGCAGACGAGGCTGACGACGGTGCCGTCGGCCACCTTCTGGCCGGCCCCGGTGGCCACCGCGGACGACAGCACGAGGTGTGTCGCGTCGGGGATGCGGGCGATCAGCCGGGTCGTGTTCGTGACCGTGCCGTCGGCGTTGGTCTGCGGGACCGTCAGCGTGAAGCCGATCCGGAACGGGCTCGTGTCGGCGACCACGAGGGTCGCGGTGTTCGACTGGTCGCCGGTGACGGTGGTCTGTCGCGGCGGGCAGGCGGCGGGCTCGCGCACGACCCACGACCGGGGCAGCGTCTCGACCCCGTTCTGCACCCCGTACAGGTACCGGGTGAACCAGTAGTTGACCAGCACGTCCGGCGGCGCTCCGCCATGGCCGCCCTGGTGGAAGTAGAACATGTGCGGCACGTCCCGCTTCCGCAGCGCGGCGTAGAACTGGGCCGCGTTCTTCGTCATCACGTTGAAGTCGTTGTTGCCGTGGGCAACCAGTGTGGCAGCGCGGACCTGCGCGACGTCCTTCATGTAGTTGCGCTCCTGCCAGAACGCGCTGCGGTTCCCGGTGGCGCGGTCCTGCCGCTTGTCGAGCTCGTCGATCACGGGCTGGCAGATGGTCCGCTGCCCGGTCTCGTCGAGTCGCGAGTACACGACGTCGGCGAGCACGTCGAGGTCCTCGCCCTGGAAGGCGTTGTTGTTGCCCGACGGGTTGGACGACGAGTGCGGCGCGCGGACCATGCCGTTGGCGCGGTAGTAGTCGTACCAGTCCGAGATCGCCGAGATCGGCACGATCGCCTCGAGGCCCTTCACGCCGGTCGTCGCGACGGCCTCCGGGATCGTCCCGTTGTACGACGTACCCAGCATGCCGACCTTGCCGGTGGTCCAGCCGGCCGTGGCCTGCTCATTGCCGTCCCGGGTCGTGTATGCCGGCGCGCGGCCGTTCAGCCAGTCGATCACGGCCTTCGCGGCCAGCGTCTCGTTCCGGCCGCCGGACGTCGCGCAACCGTCGGAGTGGCCGGTGCCCGGCGACTCCGCGTGGACGACGGCGAACCCGCGCGGCACCCAGGTCGACTCGTACCGGGTGCTGATGGTCGGGCTGGTGTTGAACGCCTCCCAGAACGGCGCCCGCGGCCGGGTCGCCGGGGGCGCGCCGAGCTCGTGGTCGACGCCCCAGTTCTCGTACTGGTCGGCGGTCCCCGCGTAGTACGGGCTGTCCTCGAATACGACGGGCACCTTCAGCCCGGCGGTGAGCACCTCGCCCGGCGCGCTGAAGTCGGTGTGGATCCGGTCGAGCCGGCCGTCGTGGTCACTGTCGAACGGCGCCTGCACCCAGACCTCGCCGCTGTGCCAGTCGGCGGGGTTCGTCGAGAACACCGCCTGGGACAGCCCGTCGACGAACGTCGGGACCGCGGCCAGCCCGAGGTCGGCCTGTGTCTGGGCAGATGTCTGGGCGGACGCGGACGGCGCCACGATCATTCCCACCAGGGCGGCCGCGGGCAGACCTGCGGCCAGAAGTCGAAGTCTCATGTCTACTCGCCTCACACGTTTCATGCTCCGGCAGATCAACCTCATGCATCATCCGGCGCGCTCAACCGATCCGCAACCGCTCGCGCACGCGCCGTGGCGAACAATTTCGAAAGGACCTCCATGACCGAGCAGCTGGACCGATTCCGTGACTGGCGTTTCGGGCTCTTCGTGCACTTCGGCCTCTACTCCCTGGCCGCGCGGCACGAGTGGGTGAAGAACCACGAGCGGCTGACCGACGAGGACTACCAGCCCTACTTCGACCACTTCGACCCCGACCTGTACGACCCGTCGTCCTGGGCGCGCGCCGCACGGCGGGCCGGGATGCGGTACGCCGTACTGACGACGAAGCACCACGATGGCTTCTGCCTGTGGGACTCCGGCGTGTCGGACTACACCGTCGCCGGTACGCCGTACGGCAAGGACCTGGTCGGTCCCTTTGTCGAGGCATGCCGTGCCGAGGGGCTCGGCGTCGGCTTCTACCACTCGCTGATCGACTGGCACCACCCGGAGTTCCCGGTCGACGTCGTCCACCCGCAGCGCGACGACCTCGAGGCTCGTGGGTGGAAGCGCGACATGTCGGTCTACGCCGACTACCTGCACGCGCAGGTCCGCGAGCTGCTCACCCGGTACGGGCCGATCGACATCATGTGGTTCGACTTCTCCTACCCGGGCCGCGCGTACGACGACGGCACGCCGAGCGGCAAGGGCCGGGACGACTGGCGGTCCGAGGAGCTGCTCGCGATGGTGCGCGAGCTGCAGCCGGGAATCCTGGTGAACGACCGGCTCGACCTGCCCGGGCAGAGCGACTTCGTCACGCCGGAGCAGTACCAGCCGTCCGGGCCGATGACCCGCGACGGCGAGCCGGTGCGATGGGAGGCGTGCCAGACGCTGAACGGTAGCTGGGGCTACGACCGGGACAACCTGGACTGGAAGTCGCCGGACCTGCTGGTCCGGATGCTGGTCGACTCGGTGTCCAAGGACGGCAACCTGCTGCTGAACGTCGGGCCGACCGGCCGCGGCGAGTTCGACCCGCGGGCGCTGGACACGCTCGGGCGGGTCGGCGAGTGGATGCGGCTGCACCAGCGGTCGGTCTACGGGTGCGGACCCGCTTCGCACCTGGAGGCGCCGGGCGACTGCCGGTTCACGCAGCGCGGCGACCGGCTGTACCTGCACCTGTTCTCCTGGCCGATGAAGCACATCCACCTGTCCGGGATGGCGGACCGGGTCCGGTACGCGCAGCTGCTGCACGACGCCTCCGAGGTGCAGCGCACTGTGGTCGACCCGTCCCAGGCCGCGCAGAACACCACCACGGCCGGCCTCCCGCCCGGCACCCTCACCCTGGAGCTCCCGATCCAGCGCCCCGACGTCCTCGTCCCCGTAGTCGAGCTCCTCCTGACCTGACCACCGGCAGAAAGGTGATGGCTGTTGTCGGCAGGGCGTGTGACGATGCGGCGGTGACCGATTCTTCCTATCCTCTACGCACCGCGACAGCCGACGACTACGACGAGTTCAGGCGTGTCTTCGGCGCTGCCTTGATGTTCGACGTCCAGCCGGACGAGACCGGTAAGGCGGTGTTCGAGCCGGACCGGGCGCTGGTCGCCACCGATGGCGACGAAGTGGTCGGCACCGCCAAGGCGATGAGCCGGGATCTGTCCGTCCCCGGAGCCGTGGTGCCGGCGGCGCACGTGACCGCGGTCGGCGTGCGCGCCACGCATCGCCGCCGCGGCATCCTGTCCGACCTGATGACCAGGCAGCTGCGCGAGGTGCCAGAAGCGATCGCCGTGCTGTGGGCCAGCGAGTCCGCGATCTACGGCCGGTTCGGGTACGCGCCAGCCGCCTGGATGACGACCTACGAGATCGACCTGCACCGGGTGCGACCGAAGCCGGTGACGGACTCCGGCCGGCTCCGCGAGATCCCCGCCGAGGACGCCGGCCAGGTGCTCGCGCCACTGCTCGCCGACCTGCAGCGGAGCCGGCCGGGCGTGTCCGGCCGGTCGGCACTCGAGTGGGTACGACGCCTGGACGACCCGGCCGAGCGGCGCGAGGGCAAGACCACCCGGCGGATCATCGTCCACTCCGACGCGTCGGGCACGGTCGACGGCTACCTGCTGTGGCGGGGCAAGCTCAAGTTCGACACCGGTGGTCCGGCCAGCGAGGTGCACCTGGAGGAGCTGGTCGCCGTCGAGCCGGCCGCGTACGCCGCCCTGTGGCACCACGTACTGACCATGGACCTCGCCGCCCGGCTGCACTTCGACTTCGCCTCGCTGCAGGAGCCGGTGCAGCAGCTGGTGAGCAATGCCGACGCGCTCAACCGGAAGGTCCTGGACTCGCTCTGGGTGCGCATCACCGACGTCGCGCGGGCCTTGGAGCAACGGCGGTACGCCACCGCCGTCGACGTCGTACTCGAGATCACCGACGAGCTGCTGCCGGACAACAACGGCCGGTTCCGGCTGGTCGGCGACACCGAGAAGGCCCGCTGCGAGCGCACCGACGACGCCGCCGACCTGGCGCTGTCCGTGACCGAGCTTGGCGCGGTGTATCTCGGCGGACGTTCGCTGACCGAGTACGCCGTCACCGGCAAGGTGAAGGAGCTCACGCCCGGCACCCTCGCCAGCACCGCAGTCGCCTTCTCCTGGCCGACCTCCCCCAGCAGCATCGAGATCTTCTGACCACCCGCGCACAACCGTTCATCGGGCCCTTGCGACCAGGCGTGTCGCCGATCATCGGGCCCTTCTGACCACCGGTTCCTGCCAATGGGCGCGGACGGGCGGCGCGCGGACCGGCGGGCCCGGCCGGTCGGCGAACGCCAAGAAAGCGACGCGACCAATCGCGGCCGTTCAACACCACCCTTTGGTGCCAGCCGGCAACGTCCGGGCCGGCGACGTGGGCGGCCGATGCCCAAAGCCGCGCCCCGAGCCGCGGCGCCACGCTCACCAAGGCAGTGCGATGCGCGACGGGCCTGGTCACAAAGGCCCGACGAACGACGACACACCTGGTCGCAAGGACCCGATGAATGACGACACAGCTGGTCGCAAGGGCCCGATGAATGACGACACGCCGGGTCACCAGGGCCCATGAACGGTAGTTAGAGGGAGCGGAGGGCGAGGGCGGTGATGAGGGCGGCTTGGGCGGCTTCGTAGCCCTTGTCCTCGCGAGAGTCCGGTAGCCCGGCGCGGTCCAGGGCCTGCGGGTCGTTGTCGCAGGTGAGCACGCCGAACCCGATCGGTACGCCGGAATCCACGCTGGCCTGGGTGAGACCGGTGGTCGCGGCCTGGCAGACGTACTCGAAGTGCGGCGTATCCCCGCGGATCACGACGCCCAGCGCCACCACCGCGTCGTACCCGGACCTCGCCGCCCGCAGCGCGGCCACCGGGAGCTCGAAGGACCCGGGGACGCGGACCACGACCGAGTCGGTGACGCCCGCCTCGGACAGCGCCCGCTGCGCGCCCGCGACCAGCCCGTCCATCACCTCGGTGTGCCACTGCGCCGCGACGACCGCGACCCGCAGACCGTCGGCCCGGGGTGTCTGCATCGTGGGTGCACCGCTGCCAGCCATCTACAGGACTCCGTTCTCGTCGGGATGCTCGGGCAGGTGGTGCCCCATCCGCACTCGCTTGGTCCGCAGGTAGTGCACATTGTGCTCGGTCGGGTCGATCGCGATCCCGATCCGCTCGACGACGTCGATGCCGTACCCCTGTACGCCGGCGAGCTTGTGCGGGTTGTTCGTGAGCAGCCGGATCGACTTCACCCCGAGATCGGCCAGGATCTGCGCGCCGGTGCCGTAGTCGCGCGCGTCGGCCGGCAGGCCGAGGTCCAGGTTCGCGTCCACGGTGTCCCGGCCCGCATCCTGCAGCTGGTACGCGCGCAGCTTGTGCAGCAGCCCGATCCCGCGACCCTCGTGGCCGCGCAGGTACACCACCACGCCGCCGTCGGCCGCGACCCGGCGCAGCGACTCCTCCAGCTGCGGACCGCAGTCGCAACGCTGCGACCCGAACACGTCGCCGGTCAGGCACTCGGAGTGCAACCGCACCAGCGTCGGCCCGTCAGCATCGAGCGAGCCCCGGACCAGGGCGAGCTGCTCGGAACCGTCGACGGTGTTGCGGTAGCCGTGCGCGACGAAGTCGCCGTACGCCGTCGGCAGCACAGTGGTCGCGATCCGCTCGATCTGGCTCTCGGTCCGGCGCCGGTACGCGATCAGGTCCGCGATCGAGATCAGGACCAGGCCGTGCTCGTCGGCGAACTCGCGCAGCTGCTCACCACGCTTCATCGTGCCGTCGTCGTTCACCAGCTCGCAGATCGCGCCGGCCGGGGTGAGACCGGCGAGCCGGGCCAGGTCGACCGAGGCCTCGGTGTGCCCGGGGCGGACCAGCACGCCGCCCTCGCGGTAGCGCAGCGGGAAGACGTGCCCGGGCTGGACTAGGTCGTACGGCTCCGACGCCGAGTCGACAAGTACCCGGATCGTCCGGGCCCGGTCCGCGGCGGAGATCCCGGTGCTGATGTGGTCGCGCGCGTCGACCGAGATCGTGTACGCCGTCCGCATCCGCTCCCGGTTGTGCGGCGTCATCAGCGGGATCGCCAGCCGGTCCAGCTCCGCACCCTCCATCGGCACGCAGATCACGCCCGAGGTGTAGCGGATCATGAACGCGACCAGCTCCGGCGTCGCCTTGGACGCCGCGAAGATCAGGTCGCCCTCGTTCTCGCGGTCCTCGTCATCGACCACGATCACGGCCCGGCCGGCACGGATCTCGTGCAGCGCGTCCTCGATCGGGTCCAGTCGCAGCGTCATGCCGAGCTCACCGCCCCAGCCTCCACGGCGGGCTGCGCCCGTTGCGCACGCTCGACCCGCAGCCAGGCGACGAACCCGACGACGCAGAACACGCCGTACACGATGTACATCACAGCACTCGGGTAGAACTTCGCGTCCAGCAGCAGCGGTACGCCGACCACGTCGACCGCGATCCAGATCAGCCAGAACTCGACCCAGCCGCGCGCCATCCCGTACGTCGCCAGGATCGACCCGGTCAGGATCCACGCGTCCCACTGTGGTCCCCACGAGCCGAGCGCCTTCAGCACCGGGTAGAACACGGCGTACATCACCGCGGCCAGCGCCAGCAGCTCGAGCCGCTCGCGCCCGCTGGCCCAGCGCGGCTGGACGCCGTGCGCGTCGGCCGCGGTCTTGCGGTTCTGGTGCCAGCGCCACCAGCCGTACAGCGACACCGCGGCGAAGAACACCTGCCGGCCGGCCTGGCCCCACAGGTCCTTGTCCTGCGGGGTGTCGAACACCCCGCCGAGGAACACGGTGAACAGCAGCACGTTGCCGACGATCCCGATCGGCCAGGCGGCGACCAGCCGGCGCATCCCGAGGATCGCGCTGGCCAGGCCGAACCCGTTGCCGACGATCTCGCGGACCAGGACCGGCGAACCGGCGATCATGACCTGCTCGTGCAGCAACCAGTCGAACAGGTTCATGACCGGTCACCCAGCAGCCGCTCGACGTACTTGGCGATCACGTCGACCTCGAGGTTCACGGTGTCGCCGGCCTGGTTGTGGCCGAGCACGGTGAGCTCGAGCGTGGTCGGGATCAGGCTGACGGTGAATGTCGAGCTGGCGTCGTCCACGCCGACCACGGTGAGCGAGACGCCGTCGACCGCGATCGAGCCCTTCTCGGCGACGTACCGCAGGATCTCCGGCGGCGCCTCGATCGTCACCACGTTCCAGTGCTCGGCGGGTTCCCGGCGCACGATCCGCCCGGTGCCGTCGACATGGCCCTGGACGATGTGGCCGCCGAGCCGGGCGTGTGCCGCGACGGCGCGTTCCAGGTTCACCGGTGACCCGTTGCCGAGGGCACCGAGGCTGGTACGGCGCAGCGTCTCGCGCATCACGTCCGCGGTGAAGGAGTCGTTCTCGACGTCCACCACGGTGAGGCAACAGCCGTTCACCGCGATCGAATCACCGTGCCGGGCGTCCTTGGTGACGGTGGGACCTTGAATCCGCAGCCGGGCGGCGTCCCCGTCGAGCTGGTCGAGGGCGTCGACGGTGCCGAGCTCCTCGACGATTCCGGTGAACATCAGGCGGTCTCCTCGCGTGGTTGCAGGGTGAGGCGTACGTCGTCGCCGAGGCGCGCGACGTCTGTCAGGTGGAACCTCCGCAGGTCCCCGATCGATTCCGCGCCCAGGTCGCCGACCGCGGGCCGCCCGCTGCCCAGCAGAGCAGGCGCGACGTACGCGATGACGCGGTCGACCAGACCGGCGCGGACGAAGGCGGCGGCCAGTGTCGGACCGCCCTCCAGCCACAGGTGCCGGATATCGCGCAGCTGTAGTGCGCGCAGCACCTCGGCCGGGTCGTGAGTGGGGACCTGGATCCAGCCGGCATCGCCGGCCCGGACCTGGGCGGTCGCGGGTGTCTCGCGGTGGCCGACGACGACCCGCAACGGCTGCCGGTCCACCAGCTCGTCGCCGGCGTCGCGGACGGTCAGCGCGGGGTCGTCGGCGAGGATCGTGCCCGTACCGACGGCGATCGCGTCGCACTCAGCACGCAGCCGGTGCACGTCGGCGCGAGCGGCTGGTCCGGTGATCCAGCGGCTGCTCCCGTCCGGCGCGGCGCTGCGGCCGTCCAGGGTGCCGGCGAACTTCCAGGTCACGTACGGGCGGCCGGTGCGGACCGCGTGCAGCCAGACCATGTTCACCCGCTCGGCCTCGTCCCGCAGCAGCCCCTGCTCGACAGTGACACCGGCCTGCTTCAGCGCGGCGGCGCCACCGCTGGCCTCGGCGTCGGGGTCCGGGACCGCAAGGATCACGCGCCCGATCCCGGCGGCGAGCAGCGCCTCGCTGCACGGACCGGTCCGGCCGGTGTGGTTGCAGGGTTCGAGCGTCACGTACGCCGTGCCGCCGCGAGCCCGGTCACCGGCCATCGCCAGCGCCGCGACCTCCGCGTGCGGCCCGCCGGCGTACGCGTGGAATCCTTCGCCGACCGGCTGGCCGGCCCGGTCGGTCACGACGCAGCCGACCACCGGGTTCGGGTGGGTGCCGCCGATCCCCCGGGCGGCGAGCTCGATGGCACGCCGCATCCAGGCGATGTCGATCGGAGAGCCTTGCTGGGTCATCCGTCCCTCGTCGTCACGTCCGCGGTCGTACTCACGGGGTCGTGACAACCGGCGGACGCGCGCACGGGCCTATTCGGCGCCGACGCACGAACGCCGATCGCGTGCGCCTCCCATCCGGACTTTCACCGTCGGTCCTGGAGTTCCACCAGGTCAACCGGTCAGCCGTACTGCACCGACCGGGTCGCGGACTGTCACCGCCGGCTCGGAATTTCACCGACCCCGGAGCACGCGAGTGGGTTCACTCGGTCCAGCCAGTGTGCCACTACCGACGGAACTTCGCTGTGGCGGGCGCCACGCACCGGACACCCCACCGCGGCGACCAGCCCGGCACCGGCCACCGCCGACCCCCGACCCAGGGCGATCATCGGTCGGTTTGCGACAACCTGTGGACAACAAGGCCACATGACCGCCGGCGGTCAGCCGACCGGTTGTCCACAGGTTGTCGCAAACCGACCGATGATCGCTGGGGAAGGGGTCGGCTACAGGAGGTCGAGGACGTCGGCGATGGAGTCGACGACCTGGGTGGCGCGGTAGGGGAAGCGTTCCACCTCGTGCTGCTTGGTGGAGCCGGACAGCACCAGGACGGTCCGCATGCCGGCCTCCATGCCACAGATGATGTCGGTGTCCATCCGGTCGCCGACCATCACGGTCGTCTCCGAGTGCGCGTCGATCCGGTTCAGGGCACTGCGCATCATCAACGGGTTCGGCTTGCCGACGAAGTACGGCGAGACACCGGTCGCCCGGGTGATCAGCGCCGCCACCGAGCCGGTCGCCGGCAGCGGGCCTTCGGCGGACGGGCCGGTCGGGTCCGGGTTCGTCGCGATGAACCGGGCGCCTCCGTCGACCAGCCGGATCGCCCGGGTGATCGCCTCGAACGAGTACGTCCGGGTCTCCCCCAGCACCACGTAGTCCGGGTCCCGCTCGGTCAGCACGTACCCGACCTCATGCAGCGCCGTGGTCAGGCCGGCCTCGCCGATCACGTACGCCGTACCGCCGGCCCGCTGGTCCTCGAGGAACTGCGCGGTCGCCATCGCTGAGGTCCAGATCGACTGTTCCGGTACGTCGATGTCCCCGGCAAGCAACCGGGCGCGCAGGTCACGCGGGGTGAAGATCGAGTTGTTGGTGAGCACCAGGAACCGCAGCCCCGAGCTCTGCAGCTTGGCGATGAACTCGCTCGCGCCCGGGATCGCCCGCTCCTCATGGACCAGCACGCCGTCCATGTCGGTCAGCCAGCTCTTCACCGGGTGGCGCTGGCTGTTCAACGGTGCCGCCAGGTCGCCTCGGCCATCGCGCGGAGCTTGTCGACCACCACGTTCGGCTCGTCGGCGGCGTACACCGCGGAGCCCGCGACGAACACGTCGGCACCGGCTTCGGCGCAACGCTCGATGGTTTCGGCCGAGACCCCGCCGTCGATCTGGATCCAGATGTCCAGCCCGTGCTTGGCGACCAGGTCGCGGGTGCGGCGGATCTTCGGCACGCACACGTCGAGGAACTTCTGCCCGCCGAACCCGGGCTCGACGGTCATGATCAGCACCATGTCGAGCTCGGGCAGGATGTCCTCGTACGGCTCGATCGCCGTCGCCGGCTTCAACGCCATCGCCGCCCGCGCGCCCTTGGCCCGGATCTCGCGCGCCGTGCGGATCGGTGCCCGGCACGCCTCGGCATGGAAGGTGACGTTGCTCGCGCCGGCGTCGACGTACCCGGGCGCCCACCGGTCCGGGTCCTCGATCATCAGGTGACAGTCCAGCGGCAGGTCGGTGGCCTTGGCCAGCGACTCGACCACCGGCACCCCGAGGGTGAGGTTGGGCACGAAGTGGTTGTCCATCACGTCGACGTGCAACCAGTCGGCGTTCGAGACGGCGGCCGCCTCGTCCGCCAGATGGGCGAAGTCGGCGGTCAGGATGCTGGGTGCGATCTGGATTCCCATGGCCCGGCCGAGTCTAGTGACCTCCGCCCCCGCCGGTCATCTGCCGTTCCGCGTCCCGCAGCCTGAGCCGGCTTCGGCGGTGTGCGGTGTATGACGATGACCCGAGCGACCGTATATCGATATCGGTATCGACATACCGATCGCGGTATGGATCAAAGCAGCACCCCGCAAGTAGCACCGCGCTGGTGGCGGCGCGTCGCGTAGCCGTAGGGGCATCACGACTCACCAGGAGACGCGGGCGGGATGTTGTGGTTCAGCCGGAACACGTTGTCCGGGTCCCAGACCCGCTTCAGCGCCCGCAGCGCCGCGTAGTCATCGGTGGTGTAGGCGCTCGCGGTCCGGGCCGGGTCGCCGAGAAAGTTGAGGAAGGTGCCGCCGGTCGCGAACGGCCACAACCGGGCCGCCGCGGTCGCCACCGACGCGGCCGCCGGCTCCCGCTCCTGCTCGGACAAGGCCATCGCGGTGGCAATCACCGAGAACGGTACGTCGCGGTGGCCGACCGGACCGTCGTCGGCATCGGTACGGCTCATCGCGCCGCCCCAGTGCCGCAGCTCGAGCGCCGTCAGCGCGGACGTCGCCGGGTCATCGAGTGCCGCAGTCAGCACGCGCACCAGCTCCGGAGTGATCTCGCGAACCAGGTCGAGGTGCTGCCAGACGGCGGCCGGCGGGTGCGGCGGGCCGCCGAACCGCGGCGCCGCCTCGGCGAACGTCAGCTCCGCGAGCCCGTCGACCAGTGGCCGGCCGGCCACCGCGAGCAGCGGCGCCAGCGCCGCCCGCGCCACCGCTTCCGTCCCGTCGCAGAACACGCGCAGCGCGACGACCGACCGACCGCGGGCCGGCTGCGGCACCATCGGCAGGTCCGGCATCCGCATCAGGATCACCGAGGTGTTCAGCGCGTCCGGCTCACCGGCGGCCCACTCGCCGTACCGGGTCAGCAGCGCGGGCGCCCGGCGCGCGTCGTACAGGATCATCCCGGCGGTCACCGGGCCGACCTCGAACAGCCGGAGCTCCAGCGAGGTGACCACGCCGAAGTTGCCGCCGCCGCCGCGCACGGCCCAATGCAGCTCCGGGTACTCGTCGTCGCTGACCATCCGTAGCTCGCCGTCGGCGGTGACCAGCTCGGCACGCAGCAGGCTGTCCGCGGCGTACCCGTGCCGACGGGACAGCCAGCCGGTGCCGCCGCCGAGGGTGTACCCGGCGACGCCGACCGACGGGGTGCCGGACAGCGGGGCGAGCCCGTACGGCGCGGCGGCGGCGATCACGTCGGACCAGACGGCGCCGGGCCCGACCCGGACGCTGCGGTGCCGGGGATCCACCTCGACGGCGGCCATCCGGCCGGTGTGCAGCAGCACCCCGCCGTCGGACGGCAGGTACGTCCCGTGCCCGGTCGACTGCACCGCGAACGGCAGGTCCAGCTCGCGAGCGGTCCGGACCGCGTCGCGCACGTCCAGTGGTCCGGCCGCCGCCGCGACAACCGCAGGGCGCGGGTCGATCCGGCGGTTCCACGGCAACCGCAGCGCATCGTACGCCGGGTCGCCGGGTTCGTGCACGTCGCCGGTGAACGCAGCGCGCAGCCGGCGCGCGGCGGTCCGGATCTCGATCAGCTCGGTCATCTGGGCTCCTCGGGTCGATGTATGGGTCGATGTCTGGTCGATGTCACGCGATGCCCGAGATGCTCGCCCGCGGACGGGTGTGCCGTCGTCGCGCTGTGGATGACACTCCGCACTGCCCGGCCAGTGGTAGCGGAGCCAGATCTGCAACCCGGGATGTACTCGGCAGCTACGACGTCGGGACGACGTGCCGGCCGGGCACGCCCGGCTATCGTGCGGACATGCTGAAACGCACCGTGCTGCTGCCCGCCGGGGTGGTCGTGCTGGTGCTGTTCGGTGCCCTCATCGCGCCTCCGGGACGAAACGAGCTGGACCTGGTCGGGTTCCTGCTGCCGGTGGTCGGCGCACTCTCGCTGGTGTTCCGCCGGCAGGCGCCGGTGGCGGTGCTGGCGGTGACCGCGGCATGCGCGCTCGGGTACGCCGCCGGCGGCTACCCGGGGGTGCTACCGGCGTTCCCGCTAATGGTCGCGCTGTACACCGCGGTCGACGCCGGGTACCGCGTTCAGGCACTGATCTGCTCGAGCACTGCGCTGTTCGGCGGCCTGGCCATCGACCTGAGCCAGGCCGACGGCGGCTCGGTCCGCGAGGTGGTGCAGCGGTGGGCCCTGCTGGCTGGTTGGCTGGTCGCAGCGAAGGTGCTCGGCGAGGTGACGCGGCACCGCCGCGGGTACCTGCGCCAGGTCGAGCAACGCGCTCTCGACGCGGAGCGCACCCGGGAGGAGACCGCCCGCCGCCGGGCCAGCGAGGAGCGGCTGCGGATCGCCCGCGAGCTGCACGACTCGCTCACCCACATCATCTCGGTGATCAAGGTGCAGGCCGGGGTCGCCGTGCACCTGAGCCACAAGCGCGGCGAGCCGGTGCCGGAGGCGCTGCTCGCGATCCAGGAGGCGAGCACCGAGGCGATGCGCGAGCTGCGTGCGACGCTCGAGGTGCTGCGGTCGGACGACCGCGAGGCCGGCAACGGGCTGGACCGGCTGGACGCGCTGGTCGAGCGCGCCCGGTCCGCCGGTCTGCCCGCGACCGTCGAGGTGAGCGGGGTACGACGCGCGCTGCCGGACGAGGTCGACCGGACGGCGTACCGGATCGTCCAGGAGGCGCTCACGAACGTCGCCCGGCACGCGGGTCCGGCGACGGCCGCCGTGTGTATCGCGTTCGAGCCCGAGATGCTGACCGTGCAGGTGGACGACGACGGCTCGGCCCGGGCGGGTATCGAGCCGGAGCCGGGGGTCGGCCTGACCGGGATGCGGGAGCGGGTCGTGGGTCTCGGCGGCCGGCTCCGCGTCGGGCCGCGGCCCGAGGGCGGGTTCCGGGTGCGGGCCGAGCTGCCGGTCGGTGGCGCGTCGTGATCCGGGTGCTGCTGGTCGACGACCAGGCGCTGATCCGGGGCGGGTTCCGCGCCCTGCTCGAGGCCGAGGACGACCTCGAGGTGGTCGGCGAGGGTACCGACGGCGAGCAGGCCGTGGCGCTCGCCCGGGAGCTGCGGCCGGACGTCGCGCTGGTCGACATCCAGATGCCGGTACTGGACGGCATCGAGGCGACCCGGCGGATCGCGGCCGACCCGCACCTGGCCGGCGTACACGTGGTGATCCTCACCAACTACGGGCTGGACGAGTACCTGTTCGACGCGCTCTGCGCCGGCGCGAGCGGGTTCCTGGTGAAAGACACCGAACCCGCGGACCTGCTGCACGGCGTCCGGGTCGCGGCCCGTGGCGAGGCACTGCTGTCGCCGGGCATCACCCGGCGGCTGATCGACGAGTACGTCAGCCGCCGGCCGGACCCGGCGCCCGGCAGCATGCCGGAGCTCACGAACCGCGAGCGCGAGGTGGTCACGCTGGTCGGCCGGGGCCTGTCGAACACCGAGATCGCCGCACGGATGGTGATCAGCCCGGCCACCGCGAAGACACACGTCAGTCGCGCGATGACCAAGCTCGATGCCCGGGACCGGGCCCAGCTGGTCGTGTTCGCGTACGAGTCCGGGCTGGTCAGCCCGCGGAACGGCTAGGGTCCGTCTGGCGCCGCAGGCCGGGCAGCGCGGCGATCACCACGGCGGCGAGGGCGAGCGTCGTGCCGGCGACCACCGGCACCGTGACCGGATGGTCGGCGGCCGGCACGGTCAGGTCGAGCACCAGGCTGCCGACCAGCTGGCCGGCGATGGTGCCGAGCCCGAGCACGAAAACGCCGACGATGCGGACGAACGCCGCGGCCAGGCTGATGAACGCGACGCCGCACGCGCCGCCGACGTACAGCCAGGGATCGGTCGGCAGTGCCCGCGGCGCGCCGCGCAGGACCAGGTCGCCGGCGAACACGACGGCGAGTGCCGTCGTACCGACGGTGAAGTTCACGATGGCGGCGGCGACCGCGCCGTACGCGTCCCGGGACGCGGTGCGGGCCACCCTGCCGTTGATCCCCTGCTGCAGGGCGGTGCCGATGCCGCCGAGCGCGGGCAGGATCGCCAGCGCCAGCCCGGACGGGTGGGTGAGCCGGTCGCCCACCGCGAGGAGCACGGCGCCGAGCGCGGAGACCGCGCCGACCACGCGCAGCGTGCTGAGCGGCTGCGGTCCCGCCGGACCGACCCCGAACCGGTCGACCAGCAGGCTGCTCAGCGCCTGCCCGCCGACCACCGCGACGGTGAACACGGCGACCCCGAGCGTGGTCACGGTCACCGACTGGCAGGCGACCACGAACGCGCCGGCCAGTCCGCCGAGGCACTGGTACCAACGCAGCCGGCCCGCCGGTCGCCGTACCGTTCGCACCACCCGGCCCAGGCCGGCGCGCACCCGGGGCAGCAGCGCGGTGGCAACCAGAAGCAGGAGCAGCCCGGTCACGAACGAGATCAGAGCCGCCGCGATCCCGTCGCCCAGCTCGTGCCCCAGCTCGCCGTTCACCCGGGACTGCACCGCGACCAGCATGCCGACGCCGAACGCGGCCAGCAGACCCCAGACCTGGTGGCGCCGCTGGGCCGGCGCAGCCGGTCGCGATGCCTGTGCGGTGAGGGTCTGGGTCACCCCTCAATCATGTCCGTCGAGGCAGATGCTCATGACATCGTTTCACGGTGCGGACCGGCGGATCAGTGAGAGATACATCGCATCGGTTCCGTGCCGGTGCGGCCACAGCTGGATGTCGGGCCCGTCACCGAGGTCCGGTACGCCGGGCAGCAGCGGCCGCGCGTCGAGCATCGCCATGTCGGGCCGTCCGGCCAGCACGGCGTCCACCACCGCCCGGGTCTCCTCGACGTGCGGGGAGCAGGTGACGTAGCCGACCACCCCGCCGGGGCGAACCGAGTCCAGGGCCGCGGACAGCAGCCGCTCCTGCAGCGGCCGGAGTGCGGTGATGTCCTCCGGCGTACGACGCCAGCGCGCCTCCGGACGGCGGCGCAGCGCACCCAGCCCGGTGCACGGTACGTCGGCCAGCACCCGGTCGAAGCTGCCAGCCGGCCAGGACGGCTCGGTGCCGTCGGCGACCAGCACCCGGTGGTCCCCCGGTATCGCGCGCAGGTTGGCCCGGACCAGCTCGACCCGGTGCGGCTGCGGCTCCACCGCGGTCAGCACCGCACCCCGTTCGTTCCCGGCCGCGGCGAGCAGCGCGGACTTCCCGCCCGGTCCGGCGCACAGGTCCAGCCACTGCTCGTCGCGTCCCTCGACCGGCGCCGCCGCCAGCGCAAGCGCGACCAGCTGCGACCCCTCGTCCTGCACCCCGGCCCGTCCCTCGGCCACCGCCGCGATCGCTCCCGGGTCCCCGCCCCCGCTCAGCACCACCGCGTACGGCGACCAACTGCCCGGCGTTGCTGTTGCGTCCGCTGAAGTGCCGTCGTCCTGGCTCGCCTTCGGCGGACGCAACAGTTCGTCGGCGGTTGCGAGGCCGGGGCGGGCGACCAGGGTGACGCGGGGTGGTTCGTTGTCGGCGGCAAGCAGCTGCTCGAGCTCGAAACCGTCATCGCCGAGGGCGGCAGCGAACGCCTCCACGACCCAGCGCGGGTGGGCGTGAGCGACACCGAGGCGCCCGATCCGGTCGTCGGGGGCGACCGTGTCGACCCACTGGTCCAGGGTGCGCTGGCTGACCTTGCGCAGCACCGCGTTCACCAGGCCGGTGCGCCGCTGGCCGAGCTCGGCCCGGGCCAGCGTCACGGTCTCGCTCACCGCGGCATGCGCGCCGACTCGCATCCGGAGCAGCTGGTGGGTGCCGAGCCGGAGCAGGTCGAGCAGCTCCGGGTCCAGCTCAGGCAGCGGCCGGCTGACGCACCGGGCGAGCACCGCGTCGTAAGTGCCCTGCCAGCGCAGCGTCCCGTGCACCAGCTCGGTGCAGAACGCCGCGTCCCGGCCGGACAGCCGTTCCTCGCGCAGCACCCGGCTGAGCACCAGGTTGCCGTACCCGGCCTCGCCGTTGACCTGCCGGACCACCCGGTACGCCGCGCGGCGGACCTGGTCCGGGCGCTTGCCCTGCGCCCGGTTCCGCGGGGTCCGGGTCACGACAGTCGTTCGCCCGGATCCGGCCGGACTCCGCGGGCCCAGTCGGCCGCGGGCATCGGCTTCTTGCCCTGCGGCTGGACGGTCACCAGCTCGACCGGGTGCGACCCGGTACCCACCTCGACCAGATTCTTGGTCGCCCGGATCTCGCCCGGCTCCAGTCCGGCGGCGTCGGGCTGCGGCCTGGCGGCGACCACCTTCAGCCGCTCGCCGCGGAACGTGGTCCATGCGCCCGGCGCCGGGTGGCAGCCGCGCACCAGCCGGTCCACCCGCCGCGCCGGCGCGGTCAGGTCGAGCCGGGCATCGTCGACGGAGAGCTTCGACGCGTACGACGTACCGTCCGCCGGCTGCTCCTGCGGGCGCAGTATGCCCGCCTCGATACCGTCCAGCGTGTCGACCAGCAGCCGGGCACCGGACCGGGCCAGCCGCGCGAGCAGCTCGCCGGCGGTGTCGTCCGGGCCGATCGGCTCGGTCAGCACCCCGTAGACCGGACCGGCGTCGAGCTCCTTGACGATCTGGAACGTGGTCGCACCGGTGAGGTCGTCGCCGGCGATGATCGCGTGCTGCACCGGGGCCGCGCCGCGCCAGGCGGGCAGCACCGAGAAGTGCAGGTTCACCCAGCCGTGCACCGGGATGTCCAGCGCCGCCTGCGGCAGCAGCCCGCCGTAGGCGACCACCGGACAGCAGTCCGGCGCAACGTCGGCCAGCCGTGCCAGGAACTCCGGGTCCCTCGGCGACGCGGGCTTGAGCACCTCGACCCCGAGCTCGGCGGCACGCTCGGCGACCGGCGACGCGGTGAGTTTGCGGCCGCGGCCGGCCGGCGCGTCCGGCCGGGTCACCACCGCGACCAGCTCGTGCCCGGAGGCCGCGACCGCTTCGAGCGACGGCAGCGCAGTGTCCGGCGTGCCGGCGAAGACGACTCTCACATTCCCGTCCCGAACATCGGGTGCGGCGACACCTTGACCTGCGGCGGGCCGGATAGCCCGGACCACTCCGCCTCGCGGATCGCCTTCATCGCGAGCTTGCGGGTGGCCGGGTCCAGCCGGTCGACGAACAGCACACCGTCCAGGTGGTCGGTCTCGTGCTGGATGCACCGGGCCAGCAGGTCCGAACCCTCCAGCACCACCGGCTCGCCGTACATGTCGTAGCCCTTGGCAACGACCCGCAGGGCGCGCCGGCAGTCGAACTGCAGATCCGGGATCGACAGGCAGCCCTCCGGCCCGAGCTGCTCCTCGGCGGAGAGCGTGAGGTCCGGGTTCACCAGGTGCCCGACCTCGCCCTCGACGTTGTATGTGAAGACGCGTAGTCCGACCCCGATCTGCGGCGCCGCGAGCCCGGAGCCGGGCGCGTACAGCATGGTGTCGGTGAGGTCGCCGACCAGCCGGCGCAGCTCGCGATCGAAGTCGGTGACTGGCTCGGCCTTGCTGGTCAGGACCGGGTCACCGAACAACCGGATGGGCTGGACCGACACGCTGTAACTCCTCGGGGCTTCGACAGGCAGCCCGGCCAAGTCTACGAGGCCCGCGGTAGCGCCTCACGACCCTTCGGCGGACGCGACGAGAAGACCGGCGGCGGCGAGGTGGTCGCGGAGGGTGGCCGTGTCGGTGAAGAGCTCGGCCCGCAGGCCCACCGAGCGGGCGGAGTCGACGTTGCGCTGGACGTCGTCGGTGTAGAAGGTCCGCGCGGCGTCGAGGTCGTACCGCTCGAGCAGGATCCGGTAGATCTTCTCGTCCGGCTTGGTCACCTCCTCCTCGACACCGGACACCACGGTGCCGTCGAAGTTCCGCAGCTCGGGGAACGCCTCGGTCGCGACCGTCCACTTCTCGGCGGAGAAGTTCGTCAGCGCGTACGTCGGGACGTTCGCGGCGCGCAGCTCGTCGTGCAGCGTGACGGTGTCGGCGATCAGGCCGCCGCACATCCGCAGCCAGCCGGTGTCGTACGCCGCGATCCACTCGGCGTACTCGGGGAACCGCGCCGTCAGCTCGGCGACCGCCTCGGCCCAGGTCCGGCCGGCGTCCTGCTGGATGTTCCACTGCGGGGTCGCCACCTGGGTGAGGAAGTGCTCGCGCTCGACCGGGTCCGCGATCAGCTCGTCGTACAAGTAGTTCGGGCTCCAGTCGAGCAGCACCCCGCCGATGTCGAACACCACCGCGTCAACCGTCATGGCCGCCACCCTACGGACCCGCGCCACCGACGAGCGTAGGCGGCACGACAGATATCGCCCTGTGCGGATGAGTCCGGTCGGCTCAGATGGTGCGACCTTCCTTCCTGCGGGGCAGAGCGGACAGGCGCCGCTGCAGGAGCAGTGACGAGGGGTCATCGAGGCCGGTTGAGACGTTGTCCAGGTGCACCATCGACGAGGGGGAGCGACCAGAGTGGCGGCTCACATCCGACGGCCGCTCGCGATGCGAGCCGCCGGTCTGGCTCTGGTGGTCCTGCTGCTTGGTTCCTGCGAAGAGCCCGGCTCCGGTGACCGCCCGACAACAACGCCGTCGCGGTTGCAGAGTGCGCTACCCAGCCCGACGGCGACGCTGCCCAGCGCCACCCGGTCGCTGGGACGCGACGAGACCCGGTCCCCATCCGCGACCGCACAGCCAGAACCTAGCCCCACTCGGTCACCGGCACGCCCGGACACCCCGTCGCCGACCCCGACCGCAACGCAACCGAGCCCCACCCAGTCACCGGCACCCCCGGACGCCCCATCGACGACCCCGACCGGGCCGGAACCAAGCCCCACCCG